>MPNL01000031.1 GCA_002239005.1 Truepera sp. bin119 | reverse complement strand
AGAAGCTGTTTGCCGATGGTGGCTATGCGGGTCCGAAACTAGCGGGGAGGTCAAAGAAGTTGGGACTCTCCGATCTACTCGAGATCGTGGTCAAACCCAAGGGAGAGACCCGAAGAGTCCGTCTTTAGGGCTTTACCGTTCTATCTCGTCGCTGGGTGGTTGACCCGAAGAGTCCGTCTTTAAGGACCTTTGCCTGGCTGGGTCGCTGTCGGCGTCTAGCCAACCCGAAGAGTCTGTTTTTGGACTTCGAGATCCGAGCGAAAGCGAGAATCCGCCCTTCGAACTGTTGCCAGTTCGGTAGCTTGGGTGAAGCTGGCCATCTGCCGGTTTCTGATGCGGCGGGTAGCAAGATGTCAACTGGTTGGAAAGTTCGGTTGCTCCTGGGAACAATGACTTTCCGTTCAAACTCTTAGCTACCTAGAGGCCGAGGAGGAGCTCTAGCCCCTTGGCGTGTTCCAGGGACCGCTAGCACCGAGCGACAGCGCCCCTCTGCGAAGTGCCAAGCTCCACACAGGACCTAAGGAGCTCGCTCAGGCCGGATATGATGAGGCCGATTACCAGCCGAATTCATGCCCCCGGAGGTCGCCCTTGAAAGAGGCCGTTACCAGCCAGTACCAGGCCGCGCTCGACATGCTCAAGTCGACCATCGAGCAGTGCAGTGACCAGCTCTGGACCGACCCGCGCTACCAGAATGCCTTCTGGCACGTGGCCTACCACGCCCTCTTCTACACCGACCTCTACCTGCAGGCGTCCGAGTCCGCCTTCACGCCATCGCCTCTGCATAAAGACAACTATGGCGATCTCTCGTGCAAGGATCTAGCAGTGCTCAGCAAGCCCGACGTTCTCGACTACGCCACCTGTGTCCATAGCGGAGTACCGGCGGCGGTCGACGCGCTCGACCTTGCTCAGGGAGACTCCGGCTTTGCCTGGCTGCCGTTTAGCAAGCTCGAGCTCCAGTTCTATAACATCCGGCACCTGCAGCACCATACCGGTCAGTTCAGCGACCGCATCCGAAACGACCTAGCTCTCCCGACCCCCTGGATCAGGCGAGGAGAGCCCCGCTGAAGGTGCAGCCCGACCTCGACAGCCTCTCGCTAAGCTGTCAGCGGGCGCGCCGCCAAAGCCACCGCACTAACCTCTCCACCCAGAGCGCCTCGGCTCAGTGGCAGCGAGAGTTCGAAGAGGCGCACCCAACCCTCAGTAGCGGTGCGAGGCTCCCCGGCGAAGTCTCGCAGGTGCAGACCCGCTACCCAGCCCGAGCGGGGCCACAAGTCCTTAACGCTGACGGGGCGGTTGATATCGCCAGAGTCCACTTCGAGAAGAGGTAGCCTTCAGGAGCACGATAGACGCCCTCCCATCCGCCGCTACCAGCCCATACCGGGCCCGCATAACCAGCCCAGCGAAAGGACCCCCCATGTACCCAACCCTCCTCCCCGACGCCATCGGACTCCGGGTGAAACTTCCAGAAGCCTTAGACCTCGCCGCGAAGCACGGCTTTGAGGGCTGCACTATCGACATCCGCGAGGCCACCGACCTCGGTGTCGCTGAGGTGGCCGACCTCGCCACCGAGCGCGGCGTCCGGCTCGCCGCCTGGGGCTTCCCTGTCGACTTCCGCAGCGACGAGGCTCACTACGCCAGCGGAATGGCAGCGCTGCCGGAGCTAGCTATGACGGCCGCTAAGCTGGGCGTGCTAAGGACTTCCACCTGGATCGTACCCTGCTCCGATGTCCTCACCTACCGCCAGAACTTCGACCTCCACGCGAACCGACTTAGGCCCGCTGCGGAGGTGCTCGCAGATTACGGGATCCGGCTGGGTCTCGAGTACGTAGGGCCCAAGACCCTGTGGTCGAGCCAGCGCTACCCGTTTGCACACACGATGGCCGAGATGGAGGAGCTCTGCGCGGCGGTCGGACCCAACACCGGCTTCCTCCTCGACAGCTTCCACTGGCACACCGCGCACGAGACCGTGGAGGATCTGCGCGGCCTCGACCCGGAGCGAGTCGTCGAGGTGCACCTAAACGACGCACCCGATGTTCCCAGAGACGAGCAACTCGATCAGGTCCGCACCCTGCCGGGCGCGACCGGCGTGATCGACATCGCCACCTTCCTGGGGGCCCTGTCGGAGATCGGCTACGACGGACCCGTCGGCGTCGAACCCTTCAGCCCCAAACTCCAGCAGTTGACCGCCGATCAGGCCTGTGCCGCTACGGCAAAGAGTCTGCAGGAGGTCTGGGCCAGGATCTGAGCCTATCTCTCCGTGAGCCTCCTCACCTCGTCCGCCCAAGACCCTGCCACCCGCGTACCGTACTCGCGCTCCCCCCCGCTCGCCTCCGGGCCCGTCAGGTGGACTAACTCCCAGCTACTCTCCCAACCCGGGATCAGGTAGTCGGTCCGCAGGAAGTGGTATGCCAGACCCGCCCGCTCCCGGTCGGTGTCATTCCGCTTGGTTGCGTGGGCGATCCCGTAGTTGAAAAAGACCGCCCCCCCGGCCGGCAGGATTACCGGGACCGCCCGCTCCTCATCGACTCTCATACGAATATGGTGATCACTCCCTGGGTCCCGCTCATGCTCGAACACCTCCCGGTGACTATTCGGCACCACGTGAAGGGTGCCATTCTCAAGGGTGGCGTCGTGGAGAGCGATCCACATGGCGGTCCCCATGGTGGGGTCGCTGATCTCGAAGTAGGCGTTGTCCTGGTGCCAGTCGGTGCCGGCCCCACTCCGACCCGGTTTGAGGAAAATCTGATCGAGCTGACGCATGAATGGCTCACCGATGAGCTGTCCCACAGCCGTGAGCACGTCGGCGTGGAACGGGAGCGCCCGGAACAGGTCGCTCTTGTCATTTAAGGGGATGATCTGGTAGTTGACTGCGGTGGCAGAGTGGGTTCTCCCATCGCCATCGGTCGCGACGTTGCGGCCCAAGCCCTCGCGCCGGAAGCGTTCGAGCTCGGAGAGCATGGCGCTCAACTCGGTCCCATCGAAGAATCGCTCCACGGCTACGTAGCCCCGCTCGCGGAACTGCTGCACCTGTTCGGGCGTCAACATAGGCAACCTCCTCGCGCCTGTCCGATCCGACCGGCTACTCCATACTGATAGGGTACGACCGTCCGGGACTCGCCTCGAAGAGGTGGGGGGTCCCACCCATCCACTCCTGGCGCACAATCTACAGTACGACTCCCGAACAGACTCTGCAGCGGCCTCTGGACCGGTCGGCTGCTGTCGCGAGAGGTCGAGTTCGACTCTGCCAAAGCATCCCTGAAACTGCCGGGCCCCCTTAGGGAGCTAAGGCGCCTGCCAAAGTCCGAGATCTGCACCCCGGCACAACAACAGTCCCAACTGGCTATGATGGCAGCCGATGACCCGGGCTATACGGGGTTACCAGCTCTTCGGCAGCTCCCCCATGATCACGCCCCCTGGCCCTGAAGAGGGGATCGACGGGAGGTCTTAAGTGAGCCTGCGGCTGGAAGGCAAGGTCGCGTTCGTCACCGGGGCGGCGCAGGGTATCGGCCGAGCGATCGCCGAAAAGATGGCCCGGGAGGGTGCATCGGTAGTAGTCGCCGATCTGCTCGAGGGCGCTGGCGCTCGGGCCGCCAGCCAGATCGCCGCTTCCGGGCTGAGTGCGATGGCCGTCCGCACCGACATCACCGACGAAGACTCGGTGCGGGCCGCAGTCGAGGCGACCCTAAACCGTTTCGGACAGCTCGATATCCTCGTGAACAACGCCGGAACCACCTTCTTCTATGACGCTACTAAGATGACCTCAAGCGAGTGGGATGCGCCCTGGGCGTCGATCTCAAGGGGGCCTGGCTCTGCTGCAAGTACGCCCTCCCCCAGCTTGAGCTGGGCAAGGGAGTCATCGTCAATATCGCGAGCGTCCACGCGACCATGACCACCTATGGGGTGTTCCCTTACGCAGTGGCGAAGTCGGGATTGGTGGGCATGACCCGGAGCCTGGCGCTCGACTGGGGCAGGCGGGGGGTCAGGGTGGTCGCGGTCAGCCCCGGCTGGGTGGGGACGCCGCTGGTCGAGGACTTCCTGAACCGCCAGGAGGACCCCGAGGCGTTCCGGGCACGGGTCCTCGACAACCAGCCCCTCGGCAGGATCGCCGCACCTGCGGAGGTCGCCAACCTGGTCGCCTTCGTCGCCAGTGACGAGGCCAGCTACCTAACGGGCACGGAGATTGTGATCGACGGGGGGCTCAGCGCCCGGTTCGCCGAATAGCCAGCCGGACTATCTCGCCATGAAAGGCTAGCCTTATCGTGTTCGACGAGCACCTCGAGCGCTGGCAGCTCGAACCGGACGGCGACCCCATCATCACCAACAGCAGCCGGTTGCTCCCCGTACGCCGGGGCGACACCCCTGCCATGCTCAAGATCGCCAAGATAGCTGAAGAGAGTCGGGGCGGACTGCTCATGGTCTGGTGGTGTGGAGATGGAGCGGCACGCGTGCTGGCCCACGAGGGGGACGTGCTACTCCTAGAGCGCAGCGACGACCGGGGCCAGCTGGTCGAGCTGGCGAAGGGGGGTCATGATGACGAGGCAAGTCGGATCATCTGCCGCGTCGCTGCCCGGCTTCACGCGCCGCGCCGCGACCCCCCGCCTGAGCGGGTACCACTGCCCCGATGGTTCCGGGCACTCGAAGGAGCCACCGAGGGCATCCTGAAACGAGCCGCCGCGACGGCTCAGGAGTTGCTGGCCGCTCCACGCGAGCTAACTACCCTGCACGGCGATATCCACCACGGCAACATCCTGCCCTTCGGCTCTCACGGCTGGCTCGCCATCGACCCGAAGGGCCTCGTCGGCGAGCGCGGCTTCGATTTCGCCAACACCTTCCTAAACCCCGATCGGGCGACGGCCACGGCACCTGGGCGGCTTGTGCGGCAGTCACAGGTCGTCGCTGAAGCGGCGGGGCTGGAGCGTCCGCGGCTGCTCAAATGGATTCTGGCCTACGCTGGGCTCTCTGCAGTCTGGGCACTCGAGGCCGGCGACGAGCCCACCCCGGCCCTAGCCGTCGCCAGGCTGGCGGCAGCAGAACTGTCGAGGCTCTGACCCTGCCTTCAGCCGGGCCCGGGCAGCCCCACCTCCGCATAGGCGCGGAGCGTGAGCAGGGCGTTGATGGTCACCCTCCCCCGCCACTCGAGCTCGACAGCCGTGCTAACGGTAGGCCACTTGATCGGCCAGCCGCCGTCGTCGCACTGGGCCTCAGCCAGCGCCTCGAGGCCTGCAGCGAGTTCATCTCTGCGGAATAGGCGATAGCTGAAGCCGCGCGGAGCGGGGGCCCAGTCGAGCGGGGGGTGGACATAGCCCTTCGCCTGGAGGTCACGCTCTATCTCGTCGGAGGAGAGCAGGTGGGCCCGGATCTGTTCCAGCCCGCGCTCGGCCCGTGCCCGGTCATGGGCATACTCGAGGAAGGTGATAACAGGCATCAGGTTGTGGAACCCCGTCGGCTGGCCCGCCTCGAGGGCACGCCAGCAGAACTCGGTCCCCCGTTCCACCCAGGGGTGGTCGACCCGATGCTTGGTGAGCAGGCCGATGATGGCTGCGGTCGGGTTGAGCGAGGCGGGGGGACCGGCAGGCACCTCCCACCACGGGGCGTGCGGGTAGTCATTCACACTCTCGAGGGCGAAGGGCAGGCCCCCGGAGTCGGTCGAGGTCCGGCCCAACCAGTCGCATAGCTCGGGGATCATCGGATCAGCGAAGCCGTCGATCAGGTCGAGGAGCCAGAGGGCGACCTCACCGTCGACCGGCTGGCTGTCGGGGCAGCGCTTGTCGGGCTCGAGGGCGTTGCCGAAGCCGCCGTCCGGATTCCGGTAGGCCCGGAGAGCCGCCAAGATCGGTCCCCGCGGACCGTCATCGAACAGATAGGCAAAGAGGTGCCTGTCGATCAGCCGCGCGTTCCGCCAGATGAAGTCCCGCGCCCGCTCAAGCCGTCTCTGGGTCACCAGATCCTCCATAAGCCTCAATGATCTATCATACCGAGCTAGAGAGTTGCCGCTTACGAAGAGCCCGGAGCGAGCGACCTTCGCCTGGCGGAACTCGGCTGATCCGCCTCACCACTACCAGAGGTTGCAAGGTCCCCTGGTGCCTACCCTGACAGCCACGCCGTCACACCACCCTTGGCTGAGAGCCAAAGACCATCCGGGCCGGTATCATGGCCTCATGACCTCGCCCCCCTTTCTCCACACCGCCATCCGGGCCGCCCGGGAAGCGGCCCGCATCCAGAAGTTCCACTTAGGCGGCGACCTCGAAATCGAGACAAAGTCGACCGACGCCGACCTCGTCACCAAGGTCGACCGGATCTGTGAGGAGCGGATCAGGAAGATCCTGCTAAGTGCCTACCCCGACCACACCGTTCTCGGCGAGGAGGGGGGGCAGGATCACGCTGCCAGCCACCGCTGGATCGTGGACCCGCTCGACGGCACCCTGAATTACGCCCACGGCTTCCCCTTCTTCTGCGTCTCGATCGGTCTCGAGATCGAGGGGCGGCTCGAGGTCGGGGTCGTGATGGACGCCAGCCGTGACGAGCTATTCACCGCCGAGCGCGGCCACGGGGTCCACCTCAACGGCAGGCCGATACGGGTGACCTGCGAGACCGCGCTAAACAGGGCGATGCTTGCAACCGGATTCGCCTACAACCCCGAGTCCGCCTCCGAGAATATAAGGGTCTTCGAACGGGTGCTGCCCAAGGTGCGCAGCGTGCGCAGGCCGGGGGCGGCTGCGCTCGACCTGAGCTACGTAGCCTGTGGGCGGCTCGACGCCTTCTGGGAACTCAAACTCAACCCCTGGGACGTAGCTGCCGGCATCCTGCTGATCCAGGAGGCGGGGGGAACCGTAACCGACGGCGGCGGCGAACCCTACCGGCTCGGCGACCGTGTCCTGGTGGCCAGCAACGGTCACCTGCACAGCAAGCTGCTCCCCATCATCGGTCTGGAGCAGGCGGCATGAACGAGTTGGTCGTCGACCTCGAGACGAAACACTCCTTCGACGAGGTGGGGGGCAGCCACAACCGGGCCGCCCTAGGTGTGAGCGTAGTCGGGGTCTATCACTACCAGGGTGACCGCTTCGAAGCCTATCGGGACCCGGAGAGTCCGACCTCGGAGTCGTTTGAGCGTCTCTCGGCAGCTCTGAGAGCCGCCGAACGGGTAGTGGGGTTCAACCTGATCGGTTTCGACTGGCCCGTGCTCGCCGCCGTGCTGGGCGACTGGGTGCTCGAACTCCCCACCCGAGACCTGATGGTCGAGGCCCAGAGGTCGCTCGGGCACAGGGTCAGCCTCGACTCCATCGCTCGGGAGACTCTCGGAGTCGGTAAGCTCGGCTCCGGATTGGACGCCCTCGAATACTACCGCCAGGGCGACTGGGAGAGGCTCGAGCGCTACTGCCTCGAGGATGTGCGGCTCACCCGGGACCTCTACGAGTATGCCAAGAAGCGGGGACACCTCCTCTACCGGCGCGGGGACCGCAGGGGGGTCATTGCGGTCAGCTTCGCCGAGAGCCCCTTCGAGGGCATCTTTCGCGAAGCGGCTCGGCGCAAGTCGAGCGTCAGGATGACCTACGGCACCAAGGAGCGCCTGGTGGACGTCCATCGGTTCAACGGCACCCACATCCGCGCCTTCTGCCACCTGCAACGCAAGGTGCTCACCTTCCGACTCGACCGAGTTGAGGGAGCCGAGATGGTGGCCTCGAGCCCACCTCTGTTCGAGTAGCGACGGGCCCCTACCGGGACAGAAATTGACACACAGATCTTGACGCTACTCCTCTCGAAGCGGGATGCCCTCAGGAGGCCACCTAGGCAGCTTCGCGAGCGCGACTATCGACGCTAGACCCGTCCGCCCTAGCGAAACCCGACGCTCCCAAGAGGGTGGTTCGTTACCACCGCTAGTCACGGAACCGCGTGGCGACCTAGGTACAACCGAGTGGGCTCGCAGTATGACGGGGCGCCCCCCAGTCCTCTGGTTATATAGTGCATCCAGTTGGTGGCGAGGGGCGAACGGGCAGAAGCCTGCGAAGCCTTCGGCCAGAATCCACAAGACAGCGACCGGCCCTAGCTGTCACCCACTAGTCCCTGAACAGCTCGGTGCTGATGTAGCGGTCGGCGCTATCCGCCGTGAGCGCAACCACCACCTTTCCGGGACCGAGTTCGCGCGCCACCTCGAGCGCGGCCCAGACACTCCCCCCCGAGGACATGCCGACGAAGATGCCCTCCTCGCGGGCGAGTCGGCGGGCCAGAGGGAAGGCGTCCTCCTCCCATACCTTGCGGACGCCATCGAGCAGGTCGAGATCGAGGTTGCCGGGCAGAAACCCCGGCCCCATGCCCTGGAACTGGTGCTGGCCCCGTTCCTCACCGCTGATCACGGCGCTCCTCGCAGGCTCTACGGCGATCACCTGGACCTCAGGATTCTGCTCCTTAAGGTAGCGTCCGATTCCGCTGATCGATCCCCCGGTCCCGCTAGCCCAGACGAAGGCGTCGATCCGCCCCTGCAGCTGACGCCACAGTTCGGGTCCAGTCACGCGGTGGTGGTATCGGGGGTTGGCCGGGTTCTCGAACTGATTCGGCATCCAGGCGCCCGTCTCCTCAGCGATCTCCTGCGCCCGGGGGATGGCGCCCTGCATCCGGAGGGGTCCCGGCGTGAACTCCAACTCTGCACCGTAGGCGAGCAGGGTACGCTTGCGCTCCTCACTCATCGAGTCGGGGAGGACGATGGTGCAGCGGTAGCCTCGGACGGCGGCCAGGAAGGCCAGCCCGATGCCGGTGTTACCGCTGGTTGGCTCCACAATCCGTTGGCCCGAACCGGGCGTGAGCAGACCGCGCTCCTCTGCGTCCAGAATCAACCCCAGGGCGGTCCGATCCTTGATCGACCCCGCCGGGTTCTGTCCCTCGAGCTTGATCCATACCTCGGCCATCCCCTCGCCAGCCACCCGGTGCAGCTTGATCACGGGGGTATTGCCGATCAGTGCGTCCATCCTCTGCAACTCCAAGCCGATCCCCTCACCACTCATATCGCCAGTCTACCGGCTGCCATCGACTAGCATAGAGGGGTGAGCGAGAAGGCTCTCAAAGTGTTCTTCCGCGAGGTCCGGCAGGCGATCCAGGAGGGAAACGAGGGTCGAGGCCCCTTCCCCTACCACTCCGGCACCTTCATAGTCACCGCCACCTCGGGCAACGTCGAGGTCACCATCAAGGACGTTACCGAGGAGGATGCCACCCTTATTGCGGGCGAACTCCGCGAGCTAGGTGCACATGTAGTGGTCCTCGGATCACAGACCTGTCCCGACTGCGGCCACAGAGTACCTGCACAGCAGTACTGCGCCCACTGCCGATCTCGCCTCTCGCTCTGAAGTCCGACAGGGCCCTCCTTACCAAGGGAGTTCGCCAACGCCCCGACTCCGACCGTCGGCCCGCTGGCGTCTGCGCCGACCTTGCCAACTGAACCGGCCACTATACAGGTCGCCTCCCTGCTCGCTCTCTTGGTTGCCGAGGGCGGCATGGTCCCCCACCCTGGACCATCAAGCGGTCAGCGTTCGGCAGATGGTGCAACTCGCAGGCCACCTCTGCACCGGGGCCGAGCAAACCCGCAGCGAGCCGGTCCTTAAACCTCCACCGGAACCCCAAAGAGGTCGTCGGCGAGGCGGAAGAGCATCTCCCTGGTAAACACCCGCTTGCCCTCGGCCAGAGCCTTCCCCTCAGCAGCCAGTTCCAGCTTTCGGTAGCTGTGTGATTCGAAGGGGTGGAGGACCACCTCCTTGAATACCGCATGCCGTGGACTGGCGCTTAGCATGAGCACCGGTCTGCCCTCGAGATCCGACAGGCTGGCGCTCATCACTGTGGTCGGGAGATCGTAAGGCCGCTCCATCCGGTAGATGTAATCGGGAAAGTCGGCCTCCTTCTCGAACAGCACCCCACTCCGCAGGGCGGCGTAGGCCCGCATCCACTCAAGAACCTCAGCCCACACCCGGTAGAAGGCCGTATCCCTCTCGGTCATGAGCCCAAGTCTACTGCATCGCCGGGTAGCCCCGGCGACTCCGCTAGTAGGCGATCCTCAGCTCCGTCAGGTAGCGGAACACATTCTTGGGGTGGTAGCTGAATCGGTCCTGGGCCAACTCGAGCCGGGGCAGGCGGGTCAGGAGTTCGCGGACTGCGGCGGCGAGCTCCACCCGTGCCAGCGGCGCGCCGATGCAGAAGTGCAGGCCGAGACCGAAGGCGATATGGGGGTTGGGCGTGCGGTCGACATCGAACCGGTCGGGATCCTCGAACACCTCCGGGTCGCGGTTGGCGGAGGCGTAGTAGAGGCAGAACTTCTCGCCTTTGTCAAAGGTGCGGCCGCCGAACTCGAAGTCTTCGAGGACGAACCGCTCGAAGAATTGCAGCGGGGTATCGAAGCGCATCATCTCCTCTACCGCCCCGGGGATCAGTTCCGGGTCCTCGCGCAGCCGGGCGAGCTGCTCGGGGCGACTCAGCAGCGCCTTCATGCCGTTGCCGATGACGTTCACAACCGCCTCGTGTCCCGCGTTGAGGAACAGGATGCTGTTGGCAACGATCTCCCCCTCGCTGATCCGACCTGGGTCGGCATCGTGAGCGGCCACCATCCGGGAGATGAGGTCGTCTGCAGGCTGTAAGCGCTTCCGCGCAATCAGGGTGCGAATGTAGGCGGCGAAATCGCCAGCGGCCTTTACGGCCCCCCTCTCCATCTCGGAGGTCCGGTCCGGCTCGAACATACCGATAATCGCCTTGGACCAGGGGAGCAGCGCTCCCCTCTCCCCCTCGGGCACGCCGAGCAGATCGGCGATGACGGTCACCGGGAGCGGCACCGCGAAGGTGGTAAGCAGATCTGCCTCGCGACCCGGAAGATCCTCCAAGCGATCGACCAACTCCCGGCAGAGCGCCTCGACCTTCCCGCTGAGGGCCCGCACATGTCTAGGGGTGAACGCCTCGTGGACCACGCCCCGGATCCGGGGGTGATCCGGCGGCTCCAGCTCGAGGAGCGAACCCTGCTGAATAGCGTTGAAGGGGGCAAGTCCGGGATCGGCCGGAGGGCGCTCGTGGGGCTCCTGGAGGTGGTGGATCACCCGCCCGAGGCGCCGGTCTCGCAGCAGCGCATCGATGTCCTGGTAGCGGGTGAACACCCACTTGTCCCAAGGGCCATAATGAAATATGGGGCTCTCCAGCCGCAGCCGGGCGTAGGTGGGATAGGGATCTTGCAAGAAGTCGGCAGCGGTCGGTTCGAAGGGTGCGGCCACACCTCAATCTATCCCGCCGGACGGAGTTCACGCTAGCCACTAGATCGCCCCCTGGCTCCCCCGGTCGCAGCCTCTGGCAGCTACGGGCGTCAGGCAGGGGCCGGTCCGGGGACGCGTTAGAATGGCCGGGCCGTGTCCGATCGCTCCGTCCTCGCCTCGCTCAACGACGCCCAGCGTCAGGCCGTCACCCACTACGATGGTCCCGCCCTCGTCCTGGCGGGAGCGGGCTCCGGGAAGACCCGTACCGTGGTGCAGCGGATCGCCTACCTGATCTATCAGCACGGGGTCTACCCCCAACAGATCCTGGCCGTGACCTTCACCAACAAGGCCGCTGGCGAACTCAAGGAGCGGGTCGAGAGTCTTACCGGCGACGCCGCTCGTGAACTCTGGGTCAGCACCTTCCACTCCGCCTGCCTCCGGGTGCTGCGCTCCTACGGAGATCGGATCGGGCTCCGCTCGGGCTTCGCCATCTACGACCAAAGCGATCAGCTCGACCTGCTCAAGGAACTCCTCGAAAGGGTACCCGGTCTCCAGGGGGCGAATCCCCGGGTGCTACGGGCGCTGATCGATCGCGCCAAATCGAACCTGTGGAGCCCCGACCTGCTCGAGGTCGAAGGCGAGCGGCACCTCGGTCGCATGATCGCGGGGGTACCGATCCAACTGCTGACCGAGATCTACGCGCGCTACCAGCAGCGGCTGAAGCGCAGCAACGCGGTTGACTTCAACGATATCCTCGGCCGCACCGTCGAGCTGTTCGACGACCATCCGGACGTGCTCGACCGGGTGCAGAAGCGGGCGGTGTTCATCCATATCGACGAGTACCAGGACACCAACCATGCCCAATACCGACTCACCCGCCAGCTGGCCGAGAGCTACCGCAATCTCATGGTGGTAGGGGATCCCGATCAGGCGATCTACGCCTTTCGGGGTGCCGATGTGCGCAATATCCTCGATTTCAGACGGGACTACGAGGATGCGATGGTATACCGCCTCGACCTCAACTACCGCAGTGTGGGGAGGGTGCTCGAGGTCGCCAACGCCATCATCCAGCCCAACGAGGGCCGGCTTGAGAAGGAGTTGCGACCGGTCAAGGGGGCGGGCGAGCGGGTCCGAATCTACCAGGCCATAGACCACCGGGGCGAGGCCGACTTCGTCGCCCGGCAGGTCGAGCGGTTGATGGTGGAGCAGGGCTACGGCTTCGAGGATTTCGCGGTCCTCTACCGCACCAACGCGCAGTCCCGAGTGCTCGAAGAGTCGCTCAGGCGCGCCGCGATTCCGGTGCGGATCGTGGGTGGGGTCGGCTTTTACGAGCGTCGCGAGGTCAAAGATATCCTCTCCTACGCGCGGGCGGCGCTCAATCCGGCGGACGACATGGCCTGGCGCCGCATTCTGAATCGACCCAAGCGTGGCATCGGCAAGATCAGCGAGGAGAGGCTGGCCGCCCCGGCGGCAGAGCGGGGGGTCCGCTTCCTGGACATGCTGCGGCAGGCGGACGAGTTGCTGCGGGGAACCCCTGCGGCAAAGCGCATCGCTGAGTTCCTTAAGTTGATGGACGACCTCGCCGAAGAGGCCCAAACCCTGCCAGCCGGCCAGTTCCTCAAGGCCGCCATGGACCAGTCGGGCTACCTGGAGGCGCTTAAGAGCGAGGCCTCCTACGAGGCGCAGGGGCGGCTTGAGAACCTCGAGGAGTTGCTGAACGGGGTGGCCGAGTGGGAGCAGAACTCAGGGGGCGGAATCCACGACTTTCTCGATGAGGCGGCGCTCCTCACGAGTGTCGATGACCGGGCGGTGAAGGCCGCCAACCGGGAGCTACCCGACGAGGCGATCACCCTGATGACACTCCATAACGCCAAAGGTCTTGAGTTCCCGGTGATCCTGCTGGTCGGCCTAGAGGAGAACCTGCTCCCCCACCGCAGTTCGACCGGCAGCCTCCAGGAGATCGAGGAGGAGCGGAGGCTCCTCTACGTAGGGGTGACTCGGGCTCAAGAGGAGCTCTTCCTGGTTCACTGCGAATCCCGCATGAGTTTCGGCCGCACCGAGTACGCCAAGCCCAGCCGCTTCCTGGAGGATCTGCCCCGGGGGAGCCTAGTGACGGTCGACGTGCTGGGTCGGGAGTTGCTCGCCCCGGCAGACCGGGGGAGGTACTCCCACCCGGTCTGGACCCCCCCTTCGGTGCCGAGCGGCCAGGCCGGCAGGGCGGGGGTGACCTACCGGGGCGGGGAGAAGGTGAAGCACCCGAAGTTCGGCCTCGGGACCGTCGTGGGGATCAAGGGACAGGGGGCTCAGGCCGAGGTGTCGGTACAGTTCGAGCGGGTCGGACTCAAGCATCTGCTGGTCCGCTACGCCAGGTTGCAGCCCCACTGAACTCCGCCCATAGTGATATTCTTCACGGTGTCGCCCCACCAAGCCTCGGCCGCCCCCGACCGTGCGGAGAGGGTGGTATAGTTTAGGCTGGCTAGGATGTGGGCTATTAGAGGAGTGACTAGTGAACGCCAACGCTATCGTTGTCACGTCCGGTAAGGGGGGGGTCGGCAAGACCACCTCCACCGCCAATGTCGGAGTCGCGCTCGCCAAGCTCGGCGACAGGGTTGCCGTGGTCGACACCGACGTCGGGCTCCGCAATCTCGATGTCGTCATGGGACTCGAAGGTCGGGTGGTCTACGACCTGATCGACGTGTTCGAGGGGCGGTGCCGGCTTAAGCAGGCTCTCATCCGCGACAAGCGGGTCGAGAACCTCTATCTGATCGCAGCTTCGCAGACCAAGGACAAGTCCTCCCTCTCAGAGGAGCGGATGCAGACGACGGTGAGAACCCTGCTCGAGGAGGAGGATTTCGATCGGGTGCTGATCGACAGCCCTGCCGGGATCGAGAAGGGGTTCCGCACCGCCGCCAGCGCCGCCAACGGTGCCCTGGTGGTGGTCAACCCCGAGGTCTCCAGCGTCCGCGACGCCGACCGGATCATCGGCCTGCTCGAGTCCAACGGTATCAACGAGGTCCGGCTGGTGGTGAACCGCCTCAGGCCGGAGATGATCAAGCGCGGCGACATGCTCGAGGTCGACGACATGCTCGACATCCTGGGCGTCAAACTGATCGGGGTAGTGCCTGAGGATGAGAAAGTCTTGGTGTCGACCAACCTCGGCAGCCCAGCGAGCCTCGATGGAGGGGTGCGAACCGGCGCTGGTCACGCCTTCCGCGACATCGCCCGCCGGATCCATGGTGAGGAGATCCCCTACCCCTTGCTCGAGCAGGAGCGGGGCCCATTCGCCGGATTGCGGCGCCTGTTCGGAGGAGGCTGATGTTCGGACTCTTCAAACGGGTGAAGAGCAGGGAGCGGGCCCGTGACCGCCTGAAGCTGGTCCTCTCCTACGACCGCGCCCAACTCGCCCCCGGCCGGATGGAGGAGCTCAGGGAGGAACTCCTCGAGGTGATCGGCCGCTACTTCCCGGCGGAGAAGGATGACTACACGGTCGAGTTCGAGCAGAAGGAGGACCGGATGGTGTTCGTTGCCAACGTCCCCCTGCAGCGAGCGGCGGCGGCCTCCGAGCACTGAGGCGATTAGCGCAAGTCCCTGGCAATTTAGCTGTACAGATAGTCGGCGGCCCAGGAGTCGATCGCGTCGACCACGCTCTGGAGTGCCCGCCCCGAGGGGGTCAGCTGGTAGCTGCTCCGCAGGGGTAGGCTGGGCTGCAGGGTCTTGCTGACGAGGCCGAGCGACTCGAGTTGCGACAGGCGCTGAGCGAGGGTGGTGGGGCTGCAGCCGCCGATATCGCGCCCCAACTCGTTAAAGCCGCGCGAGCCCCCGAGCAGGGTAGTGATGATGTGGAGTACCCACTTCTCCTGAAGGATCTGAATCGCTTGGTAGGCCGGACAGAGGTGCCGGCGGGGTTCGACCTTCATCGCCGGTAGTGTAGCAATAGCGACAGCCACCTCCCCTTAAGTCAGCTTACATGTACATGTCCTGCAGCAGCCTCCTAGCCAGGCGAGATCGGGCTAAGCTAAGGAGGAGCGGGCGCCCCGCCAGCCCCCGGTAGGGGCTAAGCCTGCGCAGCACTCCCAGGCATAGCGGTAGGAGAGGAGCATCATGAATATCTATCAGTTCATCGGCCGCAATGTCGACATCACCGAAGCCATGAGGAGCTACGCCGAGGGGAAGATCGGCAAGCTCGACCGCTTCTCGGACAGGATCGTCGATGCCAAGGTGGTGATGTCCTATGCCGAGCACCGGAGCGTAAATCCGGCCAAGGTAGAGGTGCAGATCAACGTGCCCCACGGTGTGATCAGAGCCGAAGAGTGGGGTCAGGACACCTACGCCGCCGTCGACCTGGTCGTCGATAAGCTCGAGCGGCAACTGAAACGCTTCAAGGGCCGGTTCATCGCCAGGAGGCATGAGGGGGCACCCCCGCCGGTCGAGGAGGAGCCCGACGAGCAGCAGGAGCCGACCATCGTCCGGACCAAACGGCATGTGCTGAGGCCGATGACCCCCGAAGATGCGGCGATCCAGATGGAGGCTCTCGGGCACGATTTCTTCATGTTCCGCAATGCCGAGACAGGCGCGGTCAGCGTCATCTACCTCCGGCATGACGGGGACTACGGACTGATCGAGCCGGCCTAGCTAGGCGAACTGGTCCGGGTCCAGCCGCTTCCGGCTCCTCAGGAAGAGGCTCACCACCACTAGGCCGACCGCAAATCCCCCTACGTGGGCCCACCAGGCGACGTTGTCGGTCCCCCGCGACGGAGGACCGGTCGCGTTGGTGAGTTGAATCAGCGCCCAGTAGCCTATGTAGATCCAGGCGGGCAACCAGATCAGGAAGAAGCGGGGGACGCGGACGAACAGGGCCATCAGGAGCCAGGGGAGGAGCAGCGGGGGGATGAAGGTCAGCACCCGCTGGGTTGGGAAGAGCAGGATATAGGCGCCCATGACGGCGCTGATCGCACCGGAAGCCCCCACCAACGGCTGCGGAGAGTCGGCGGCGAAGAGCCCGTGGGCCAGGGTCGCCACCGCGCCACCGAGGAGGTAGAAGGCGAGGAAGGGGAAGTGCCCCAGCCGGTCCTCGATATTGTCGCCGAAGACGTAGAGAAAGAACATGTTCCCCAGCAGATGACCGAAGTTGCCGTGCAGGAAGGTGCTGGTGATCAGGGTGGCGAACTCACGCACGGGCTCCCCAAAGAACTGCCTGGGGATGAAGGCGTACTCCAGGATGAACAGAAAGGTATCGCGGCCCTCCAGCTGAGTCTGGAAGAGGAAGACTCCGACGTTGAGCGCAACCAGGACCCAGACGACCACCGCCGGGCCGTGGCGCGGGTTGGCGTCGCGCAAAGGGAACATCTAGGTGGGGGGGCGCCGCGGCACCAGCTCGAGATCGGGCTTGCACTTCACCACCCGGTCGGGCCCGATCTGGCCCCTGACCACCGCCCCCGGGTAGATCACGGTCCGCGGCCCCACGATCGTGCCCGGTGCCAGCACCGCGTTGCAGCCGGTCGACACCTCATCACCGAGCGCAGCCCCGAACTTCCTGAGGGCGGTCGCGCCGAGCCTGACCGGGTTGGCAAAGGTGTTGAAGTTGGCCAGCTTGACACCTGCACCCAGGTTCACCCCCCGGCCCAGGACGCTGTCGCCGACGTAGTTGAAGTGCGGGGCCCTAGCCCCGGGCAGGAGCAGCGAGCGCTTGACCTCGCTGGCGTGGCCAACGAACGCCCCGGCCGCCAGCACCACCCCGCCGCGCAGGCAGGCGCCGTGGCCAACCTCGGCACCGGGGCCGATCCAGCTCGGGCCGCTAACCAAAGCGTGAGGGCCGATTACCGCACCCTCGGCGAGGAAGACCGGCCCCTCCACCACGGCGGTCGGATGGATCACCCCGAGGCGATCATCCCCCTGCTCGGCGACGAAGCTGTCGAGGGCTGTGAGGATCTCCCAAGGGTGATGGGCTGCGAGGAGGGGGCGCAACTCAGGGGGGAGGTCATCAGAGCAGAACAGCTCCGAGGTCGACAGCATGGCCCGATTCTAGCGTGGACGCCGGGTGGAAACAGAGTAAAATGTAACCTTGGTCTATCTGCTATTTAATCCCGCAGCCGGTCGGGGGCGGGCGCGCAGCGCACTGGGGGCGGCGCGGCACCTGCTAGGTGACGCGGGGCTCGATCACACCCTCCTCTGCACCGAGTCCCCCGGTCACGCCACCCGGCTGGTCGAGGCACTCCCGGGCGACGCCCGGGTGCTGGTGCTGGGGGGCGACGGCACGGTGCACGAGGCGGCCCTGGCCTGCCTCGGCAGCGAGCGGACCCTCGGCCTGCTGCCCGCCGGCTCCGGCGACGATTTCGCCTTCGCCCTCGGGATCGGTCGCTACGACCTAGCGGCCGCCGTCGCCACCGTCCGCCGGGGCCGGGTCCGGATGGTGGACAGCGGCCTGGTCAACGGCGTCCCCTTCATCAACGCGGTCGGGGTCGGCTTCGACGCCGACATCACCCTCCAGATGCAGCACGTTCCCCAACTCATTAAGGGGAGAGCCGCCTACCTTTGGGCACTACTGGCCACCCTGGCCCGCCACCGCTGCCTGCCGCTCACCGTCGACATCGACGGGCGCCGGGTCTTCAGCGGTCCCTCGCTGCTGGTCTCCACCCACAACGGTCCCCGGGTCGGCGGGAGCTTCTACTTCGCCCCCGAGGCCTCGGTAGAGGACGGTCTCTTCGATGTGATCATCGCGGGATCGATCGGGCGCTTAGGCGCTCTGGCGATCCTGCCGCAGGTGATGAAGGGGAGACACTTGGGTCACCCTCAGGTCTTCCCGTTCCGGGGCCGCCGGGTGAAGCTTCGCTGGGGGATCCCCAGACCTGCCCACCTCGAGGGCGAGTTGATGGCGGCGACCAGCGAGTTCGACCTCGAGATCCGGCCCCGGTCGCTCAGGGTCTTCGCTTAACGCTAGAACGAAGAAGAGGGCCCCGCGCAGGCGGGGCCCTCTTTGAGAGGCGAAGGGCTTTAGAAGTTGACGGAGTAGGAGATGGTGACGTAATTGGCGATGGAGTGGTCGCCGGTGACAGCGGTGTTCGGGTCGGTGGTGAACGAGCCGTAGACGAGCTCGAGACCGTGGTAGTCCCAAATGATCTCGAAACCGTTGGTGGCGTTGCTCTGACCGCCCATGTCCTTATCTTTACCGACGGCGTAGGTCGCATTGGCCGGATCGTCGTCGGCCTCGGTCCGCATGTTGGGCTGGACGTTGGTGCCCCGGTGGAACCCGTAACGGGCCTTGAGGACGCTCTCGTCGAACAGGAACTCGTTCAGCGACAGGCCTACGGCGAACTGGAGTTCGTTAGCGGAGTAGGTGGCGGCGGTAGCGTTAGCGTGGGCCGTGTTCCGGTAGTTGACATTGCCTTCGAGGCTAGGCGCCAGGAAGGTGTCGATCGGTTGGGTGGTCACGCCGGCACCGACCTTGATGGTGGTCGTGTTGTCGGGGTTGGCGTCAGTGTCCGTGACCCACTCGATCGATCCGTACGGGGCGACGGTGATGATGTCGATAGGCAGCGTAGCCTTAGCACCGGCACTGATGGTCCGCTTGCTGAAGTCGGCCTCCGTCTGCTTGTAGCCGAGGTTGAGGTCGAGACCACTCACCAGCGCATCGGCGGACATACCGTCGTGCTTCAGGGTGATGCCGAAGCCGGTGTTGTAGTTCTTGTCGCGCTCGAGCGAGTCGCTGGCGACCGCCACCTCATTCGCGTTCATGTGGGTCTTGACATCGTCAACCGTAACAGCTGTCCCACCCGCCGGGGTCACCGAAACGGTGTGGAAGAAGCCCTCGAGGCTAAGGCCAGAGAAGAGTGCGGCCGTGGCATCGGCACCCAAGGCGAGGGCAGAGTCTTGGGTCGAGTGGAGCCTGTAGCTGGTGACGTAGGCGTCGAGGTCGACAAGGACCAGATCAAGACCCACGTTGGCTACCAAGCCCGCCTGATCTTCCTTGAACGGGAAGCTCTTGGAGTTCGCCCTCGCCAGGGCCGCCCAGTCATCCGCGACATCGAAGTACGAGGCGCTCAGACTGTCGAGCAGCGGGATGGGCATCATCATGCCGCCCATCATGTCGTCGACTTTGAGCGTGACGTAGAAGGCGTCGTCGGCCATGCTGGCATCGTCGGAGCGGGTAGCTCTCTCCCACTCGGCCGTGACATCGAAGAGCTGCAGGCTCAACGCGGCGTCGAAACCTATGACGAGCGCGTTGACCGTATCTTGCGTGTCAACTCCTCCACTGCCGTCGGTATCTTCGGACGCCCAGCGGCTGAGGTGCGCGCCGACACTTACACCCTGCATCGGGCTAAGGCGGAGCTCGAGGCCCTGGGCGGCTGCAGCCTCAATGTTTTTGTCTTTGTCCAAGGCTTTAGGAACAAAGAAGCCGCTGATCTCGGGGTTGAGAGCCACCATGCCGGGGACAAGGCGGAAGTTGATGCCGTCGCTGTCGGTGAACGAACTGCCATAGGCGCCGTGGCTGAGGCCAGCTTTCTCACCGAAGGTGACCTCTAGGTCGGTCATGCCACCAACCTTGGCAGCGGTGTAGAGCTTGTCGACCTTGATCGCGTAGTATTCGCCGGTGTTGATGTTGTAGTCACCGGCAACGGCGCCTTCACCCTCTTTACCCTTAGCAACCTTCTCGAGGACCGGGATCTTCGCAAGGCTGAGCTTGGCGTAGCCTTCCAGGGAGTCACCGAAGCCGAGGTTGACTGTCAAGGTGACGTCGACACCCTTCTCTTCATTATCCCGGATGTCGGCATCCTGGTGCGGCTGGCGATCGATCTTGCCGTCCTTCGGATCGTCATCGTCGAACGCTCCGGTCGAGATGGTCGAGAGGCCGGGGGCACCGAAGCCGTTACCGAAGGCGCGGTCGAGGTCGAAGTGGCTATTGGGCCCGCCGACGTGAACCATCTTGTAGCTGACTTTAATACTGCCCGAGAGGTCGAACAGGTTGGCCTCGAGCGCACCAACCCGATTATCAAGCCCTTCGATGGCCTCGGCGTGGGCACCCTCGAGGGCGGCTACGCGGTCGCGGATAGCTACCTGATTACGGCGGAGCAGGATGACGAATTCGCGAATGTTGGCGATGTCGCCCGCGTTGTCGGCAACGCCAGCTGCGTTGTTGGCAGCAGCAGCGGCAGATTCGGCAGCGGCAGCAGCGAGCGCGTCGCTGAGCTTAGCGCGAGCAACTTCAGCAGCAGCGGCGGCGGCGGCAATCGAGTCACCGAGACCAGCGTCGGCAGCGGCAGATTCGGCAGCGGCAGCAGCGAGCGCGTCGCTGAGCTCGGCGTCGGCAGCTTCGGAAGCGGCAGCAGCATCTTCAACATCGTGGCTAAGCGCATGGACCTGGTCCTGCAACTCGGCGGCGGCAGCGGCGACCTCGTCGCGAATCGCAGCGTCAGCAGTAGCGGAAGCGGCAGCGGCAGCAGCGAGCGCGTCGCTGAGTGCAGCGTCGGCAGCTTCGGAAGCGGCAGCGGCAGCGTCGAGCGCGTCGCTAAGTGCAGCGTCGGCAGCGGCAGATTCGGCAGCAGCAGCAGCAGCAGCAGCACTGAGGGCATCGAGCGCGTCGCTGAGTGCAGCGTCGGCAGCTTCGGAAGCGGCAGCGGCAGCAGCGTCGGCAGCGGTAGCAGCGGCAGCAGCGGCAGCAATCGCGTCACCGAGTGCAGCGTCGGCAGCTTCGGAAGCGGCAGCGGCAGCAGCGTCGGCAGCGGTAGCAGCGGCAGCAGCGGCAGCAATCGCGTCACCGAGTGCAGCGTCGGCAGCTTCGGAAGCGGCAGCGGCAGCGGTAGCAGCAGCACCGAGGGCATCGATCTGACCTTGCAACCCGGAGTCGGCAGCTTCGGAAGCGGCAGCGGCAGCAGCGTCGGCAGCAGCAGCAGCGTCGGCAGCGGCAGCAATCGCGTCACCGAGTGCAGCGTCGCCAGCAGCGGAAGCGGCAGCAGCAGTAGCGTCGGCAGCGGCAGCAGCGTCGGCAGCGGCAGCAATCGCGTCACCGAGTGCAGCGTCGGCAGCTTCGGAAGCGGCAGCGGCAGCGGTAGCAGCAGCACCGAGGGCATCAATCTGACCTTGCAGCGCAGCACGGGCAGCAGCAGCATCGGCGGCGACCGCGTCGGCCCGAGCAGAGGCAGCGTCGGCCCGAGCAGAGGCAGCTTCGACCGAAACACGGAGTACGTCTATCTGACCTTGCAACCCAGCGTCGGCAGCTTCGGAAGCGGCAGCAGCATCATCGGCAGCAGCAGCGAGGGCAGCAATCGCATCGCTAAGCGCGGCGTCGCCAGCATCGGAAGCGGCAGCAGCAGCGGTAGCGGCAGCACCGAGGGCATCGATCTGATCTTGCAACCCAGCGTCGGCATCATCAGAAGCGGCACTGAGCGCAGCAATCGCCCGGCGCAACTCGGCGTCGCCAGCAGCGGAAGCGGCAGCGGCGTCGTCGAGGGCAGCAGCGGCAGCAGCAGCGGCAGCGTCGATCGCGTCGCTAAGCGCAGCGTCGGCAGCTTCGGAAGCGGCAGCAGCAGCGGCAGCGGCAGCAGCGAGGGCATCGATCTGATCTTGCAACCCAGCGTCGGCATCATCAGAAGCGGCACTGAGCGCAGCAATCGCCCGGCGCAACTCGGCGTCGCCAGCAGCGGCAGCGGCAGCGGCGTCGTCGAGGGCAGCAGCGGCAGCGGCAGCAGCAGCGTCGATCGCGTCGCTGAGTGCAGCGTCCGCAGCTTCGGAAGCGGCAGCAGCAGCAGCGGCAGCACCGCTGAGCGCATCAATCGCGTCGCTGAGTGCAGCGTCGCCAGCAGCGGAAGCGGCAGCGGCGTCGTCGAGGGCAGCAGCGGCAGCAGCAGCGGCAGCGTCGATCGCGTCGCTAAGCGCAGCGTCCGCAGCTTCGGAAGCGGCGGCGGCAGCGGCAGCGGCAGCACCGAGGGCATCGATCTGATCTTGCAATCCGGAGTCGGCAGCGGCAGACTGGGAAGCGGCGGCGTCGGCAGCAGCGCTGAGCGCAGCAACCGCCCGACGCAACTCGGCGTCGGCAGCGGCAGACTGGGAAGCGGCGGCGGCGGCGGCGGAAGCGGCGGCGGAAGCGGCGGCGGTGGAAGGGGCGATCGCAACACCCGGCGCATTGGTCTGGCTTTGCAACCCAAAAGCGGGGGCGGGGGCAGCCGCGGCGTTGGAAGCGTCGATCGCAACCTCGAGCGCATTGATCTGGTTTTGCAACCCAGAATCGGCGGCGGCGGAAGCGGAAGCAGCATTAGCGGCCGCGACTCCGAGCGAAGCGATCTGGTCTTGCATCTCCTGGACGACCATCGGGTCGACCATGTTCATCATGACCCCGTTGATGGCCGCTTCGAGATCGTCGATGCGGGCACCGTCGGCAATCACATCGTCACCGAGGGAGGCCACGTCACTCTCCGTCGCGGCGAGGCGCACACCCTGCGCAGCCTGGTCACTTGCCAATTGCTCCAAGGCGGCGTTTAGAGCGGCAATGTCCTCGGCGGACATGACACCCATGGCCTCGATGTTGGTGGTGATGACGTCGAGCGTCCGACTGATCACCAGGGCGGTCTGATAGCGAGTGAAGGCTTCGTTACCGCGGAAGGTGCCGTCGGGGAAACCGATGATGATGCCGAGATCGGTGATCCGGGCAACAGCGTCGGCAGCCCAGTGGTTCGCTGGGATGTCAGGGAAAGCAGTGTCCTGAGCAAAGGCGCCACTTGTCAGCACAGCGGCTAGAAGTGCAATGAGCAGTTTTTTCACTGTAATTAACCCCTTGTTTTAAGAATTCTAGTGACTCGGCGGCTCGGCCCACATATCCCACACAAGTTTTTTAAGGAGTATTCCGTGTTTCCTCACTTAAAAAAGCCCTTAAATTTTAAAGATATTCTGGCCTTGCCACCGGGACTTCGGTCTCACCGGGACCGGTTCAGGGTCAGTCACCTCCTCACAATGCGGCCCCAACCAGAGACTAAAGTCCGGTTTCAAGTATCACACACTCCGCTACCCGATGTCAATTGCTGAACGGGATATGAGAGCAGGTTTTTCCGCCATTGGACGCCAAAAAGGCCGTTATGTGAATTCGACTACTAATTCAATTCTCATCTACCTCTGCCGGGAGCGACGCCCCGCCTCCCGATGGCTCTAGATAGAATAGCCCTATGGCCCGCATCAGCGTCCCCGCAGCAGACCGACTCTTGGATCGGGAGTTCCCCGTTCTCGACCACGGGTTCGTGCGCCTCGTCGACTACCTCGGCGGCGACGCCCGCATCGTCCAGGCGGCCCGCGTTTCCTACGGAGAGGGGACCAAGACGGTGCGCGAGGATCGGGCCCTCATCGACTACCTCCTGCGCAACCGACACACCTCCCCCTTCGAACAGGTGATCTTGACCTTTCACCTGAAGATGCCGATCTTCGTGGCCCGCCAGTGGATCCGCCACCGCACAGCCCGGCTCAACGAGATCAGCGGTCGCTACAGTATCATGCGCGACGAGTTCTACCTGCCCAGACCTCACGAGATCCGCCGCCAGTCAAAGCGAAATCGCCAGGGCGGCAGCGCTGCGGAGGTCCCGGCCGAACTGCAGCAGAGGGTAATCGAACTGCTCGAGGCAGATCAGCAGAGCGCATATGGGAGCTATCAGGATCTCCTAGACGACGGTCTGGCCCGCGAACTGGCCCGCATCAACCTCCCACTCGCGCTCTATACCGAGATGTACTGGCAGATCGATCTCAACAACCTGTTCCACTTCCTGAAGCTGCGGCTAGATTGGCATGCCCAGTACGAGATCCGGGTCTACGGCGACGTCATGGCGGAGGCCGTCAGGGCGGTGGCCCCCCTCGCCTTCGAAGCCTTCGAGGAGCATATCCTCCACGGGCAGGCCTTCTCGGGGAGTGAACTCGAACTCCTGCGCGCAGCGCTCGATCCCGATCGCCTCGCGGCCACTCTCGAGGCCAGCGGGCTGCGGAAGACCCGGCGACGCGAGTTCTTAGAGAAGCTCGGCATCAGCCTGCCGGTCTCCCCCGAGACCGCGCAGCCGGAACCGGTCGCGAAGGCCTAACCCGGACCGACCGCTTAGAAGAGCCGTGCGCTACCGCGTCGTCGCCGTCGGCCCGCTAAAGCGCGGCTTCTTCGCCGAGGGTTGCAGCCACTACTTAGAACGTCTCAGAGCCGTCCGCAGGGTGGAGCTGATCGAAGTCCGTGCCGCCCGCAGCGTCGAGCCGGGGGTCGGTCGCCGGCGTGAGGGTGCCGCGCTGCTTAAGCGGGCCGAGGGGCACCTGGTAGCGCTCGACGAGCGGGGGCAGAGCTGGCGCTCGATCGACCTAGCGAGGCATCTGGCGGGGCTGGAGCTGCGCGGGATCAACCTGATCAGTCTCCTGATCGGCGGGGCCGAGGGGCACCCCGCTGACCTGCTTAAGCGGGCCGACGATCGCTGGAGCCTCTCCCCCCTGACCCTCCCTCACGAACTGGCGCGCCTGGTGCTGCTCGAACAGCTCTACAGGGCCGAGGCCATCCGGGCCGGACATCCGTACCACCGAGAGGGGTAGGGCCCGGGAGCCAAAGCGGCGGGGCCGGTCGGTGTGCGTCGGGCGCTCAACACATCATCAGGATCTGGGGACCGGGGCGGAGGCGGTACAGCGCGCATGGGTCACGTGCCCACCCCCGGCTCTCAATTGCGGGCTACCGGCGCCACACCGGGCCTATTCAGACATTGAAGCCGAACATCCGCATCTGCTTCTTGCCGTCCTCGGTCATCTTGTCCATGGTCCAGACCGGATCCCACACAAAGGTGACGGCCGCCTTCTTGACCCCTTCGACCCGCATAGCGGCAAGCTCGGCATCGGCCTGAATCATATCCATCACCGGGCAGCCCGGGCTGGTCAGGGTCATGTCGATCTCGACCTCACCCTCGTCGCTGACCTCCAGCCGATAGACGAGCCCGAGGTCGACCACATTCACCGGGATCTCCGGGTCGCGCACGATCTTGAGCGCCTCCAGAATCTCCCTCTTAAGCTGTCCTTTGTCAGCGACTCCGTCCATAACTCCTTAGGGTAGCAGACCTCACCTCGAGTCGACACCCGTAGCGGGAGGCCGTCGGGCGGTGGTCCCCGGACTCAAGCTATTCGGCCCCCTCCCCCTTAAGCTCCCGCCGGAACATATCCTCGGCCTCGGCGATATCGGCGGCGAGTTCGTCACGGACGAGCGTAACCCGCGAGAGGAGGGTGTCCAGCCGCTCGCCGAGACGCCCCTGATAGGCCTCGAGATCCCCGCGCAGCCGGGTTTCCAACTCGCCGACGCTCCTCTCAAACCTCTCCTCGAGGGCATCACAGCGGAGCTGATGGCTCCGGTCGAGCGCCTCGATCTCCTCCTGCCGGCGCCGCTCCAACCTCCCCCGCAGGGTCTCGTTCTGGCGCTCGAGCTGGCTGATCTGTCTGAGCTGCCTGGCGTGATCCACGAGCGAGGCCAGAAAGAAGAACAGGCTAAGCACCAGCGCCACCCCGAGCAGCACCAGACCGAGGGGCAGTTCGACAGCGAAGAGGAGGAAGTTGACAGGCAGGCTGAAGGTCGCCGTCCGCCAGTTGACTACTAGCAGCAGCAGCGAGGCGAGGGTGGCGACGGTGAGGAGGATCCCTCTCAGGC
The DNA here is from genome assembly GCA_002239005.1 of Truepera sp. bin119. Classification (GTDB taxonomy): domain Bacteria; phylum Deinococcota; class Deinococci; order Deinococcales; family Trueperaceae; genus MPNL01. Next base: position 11,585 of record MPNL01000031.1, on the reverse strand, counting down.
GCATGGGGCGGCCCTCCCCCCACTCACCAGCCGACGTAGCGGTCGCGGTGGATGACAAAGACCAGGGTCAGCGCCAGCAGCGTCGAGATCAGGCTCGTGCCGCCATATGAGACGAGTGGCAGCGTGATCCCGGTGACCGGTGCCAGCCCGAGCGTTACGCCGATATTCACCAGAACCTGGAAACCGATGAGGGACAGCACTCCTACGATAGTGAGCTGGTCCCGCTCGTGGGAACACTCGGCTGCCACTGCGACCAAGCGCCAGAACAGCAGCCCGTAGAGGAGCAGCAGGACCGAGGCGGCGACAAAGCCCCCCTCCTCGGCAAGGACGGGGAAGATGAAGTCGGTGTGCTGAAAGGGGATGAACCCCAGCTGTGACTGGGTACCCTGACCGTAGCCCTTGCCCACAAGCCCCCCGGATCCGACCGCGATGGTCGACTGAATCACCTGATAGCCGCTCCCCTGGGGATCGGCCGAGGGATCGAGGAACGAGACCAGCCTCTCCCTCTGGTGCGGTGCGAGATTAGGCCAAACCACCGTCGGCACCGTCACCAGGAATAGCGCCGCCAGGATCACCAGGTGGAGCCAGGGGATTCCGCGCACGACCACGATGCCCACACCGGCCATGGCTAGCACCAGCGCACTACCCAAGTCCGACTCGAGGAATACCAGTCCGACCGGAATCGCGATCAGGATGGTCGGTACGAGGTAGCTGATCGGGCCGCGGATCGGGCGTTCGTGGAGTGCCGCGGCCAGGGCCAAGATCAGGGTGATCTTCGCCAACTCCGAGGGTTGAAACCCGGGAAGCGGACCGAGATAGAGCCAGGACTTGGCACCGTTGACGGTGGTCCCCATCACCTGGGTGAGCAGGAGGAGGCCGACCGTGAGGACGTAGAGGTGAAAGGTGTAGCGGAGTAGCCGGCGGCTACCCAGCCACAACACCAGGGCGCAGCAAAGCAGACCCGCACCGAGGAAGGCGAGTTGGCGGATGAAGGCGTCGGTAGGGGCCGCCGTGCTCAGCGTCACAAACCCAAGGGCTAGCAGCAGGACGACGACGATCGGAAGGCTCGGGTCGCTACGAATCACTCTCGAAATCTCCCTGGTCCCCAGGCTAACAGTCCGGGGGCGAGCGGTGGTGCCTCGGCGAGGAGTGGGCGACCCCCCTCGACCACCCGGCCCACTACCGACCCCTCTCGAAGGCCAGCCAGGGCTCGCCGCGCGACCGAGCCCATAGCAACCACTCTGTCACCAGCACCAGCAGCGCCACCAGTACCAGCCACGGCGCGGCGGAGCGTGACCGCGCGACCGCCCGCCCCTGACCGGCTCCGCTAGCGGGTGCGATCGCTGAGGCCGGGGGAGGAAGCCGAGACTCCTGGGCGCTCAGCAGGCTCGAGGTGTAGCCCCGCCCCTCCACCCGGTAAACCCCGGGCACCTCCGCCCGCTCCGGCGACCGGCCGTCGGCGGTGGCCGGCAACGGGCTGCCGAGCGGCAACCTGTCCTCGCCGCGGAAGGCGCGCAGGATGTTGGCCATCAGGGCAGGGAAGGCGGGTCGGAACACGATATCGGTCTGACTGGGGTGGAACGCGGCCCAGATCATCTCCAGGTCGGGGCTGTCCAGCCTCAGGAGGACCGGTGTGAGATCTCCGGTCCGGGCGAGGATCTCCCACCCCTCCCCCGCCGGATTCCAGGCGAGGTCGACACCGACGACCGCCTCACGTAGATCTACGAAGCGGAGTAGTGGATCGCTCTGATCCCAGTCCTGGACCGTCTTGTACTGCGCCTCGGGACTAGGCTCGGGGAACAGCAGGTAGCGCCCCCTATCCAACTCCGAGGGATCGACCCCGGTAAGGATCCGTACGTCGGCAGGCACTCTGTCGGCCACCGAGGTGACGCGCCAGCGCACTCCGGGGATGGCGTCGAGCGCCCTCACGAGCGGCGTCGAGCGGATGTCGAGAACTACCACCAGATCCTCGCTGCCGGCGAATGCGACATCGTCGAGTCCGAGGGCGTCCCAATCAGGGGGCTTAAGCCGCGCCTCAAAGATACCGGTCTCCAAGCCGAGCGGGAAGGTGGCGTTGGCCTGACCCCCGGCGGGGACCAGCAGGGTCGCCTGCGAGAGCAGGCGATCCTCGTGGAGGATCTCCACCACGACCTCCTGGGGCCGCGGGCTAGTCGACACCACCGCAACGTAGGCCTGCTGGATGCCAACATCGAAGGTGCTGATGCCGAGATTCATCCCGTCGCCGGCCACAGGGTGGTAGCTGACCGACTCTCCAGCGGGTGGAGGTCGGTCGCTGAACAGGTGGATCTCAGCGCCCGTCGCAATGCTCCTCGCTAGGGCCAACGCTCGAACCAGGTCGGCCCCCCGGTCAGCCGCTACCAGCCCCTCGAGGGCGCGCCTCGCCTCGACCGCCTCCCCGGTGGGGGCCTGCACAACGGTGGCATCGAGGCCCGCGCGGACGACCGCGACCCGGCCGTTGCGGGCGATCAACTCGCCCGCCCGACGAACCGCTTTCTCAAGCCTAACGCCGTCGCTGTCCCGGGCCGCCATACTCGCGGAAGCGTCGACGACCAGAACCCGGTCGGGCGGCCCCTCGAAGTTCAGCTGGGGCTGGGCCAGTGCCAGAGCAGCCAGGGCGATGAACAGCAGCTGGGCGAGAAGCAGCCAACTCGGCGAGAAGCGACGACGCGCTCGGGCCAGTTCGAAGGCCCGCCTCCACAGGAACAGGGCGGAGACATCCTGCCTACGCTTGCGGGTCCGGACGAAGTGAAGCAGGATCACGAGCGGGATCCCGAGGAGGGCCCACAGGAAGGTAGGGGCCAGGAAGGTTAGATTCATCGTCGGGCGGTCTGTCGCCTAGGTGTACACCGCTGCATCTACGGGCAGTGTACCCTTAACCCTTAGGTCCCCTCCGCTACCGGCAGAACTAATTCCGACCCGGAAGCTCTATAGATAGGGAAGCTGAACCTAGCCAAAAGACGGTTAAGGAGATCGCTTATGAATACCTCTCCCGAAGTACTCGCCATCGGTGCCCAGGCCCCCGACTTCTCGCTCCCTGCCACCGACGGTCGGACCTACAGCCTCGCCGACTTCGACGCCCCCGTGTTCGTCTACGTGCAGAGTTGCAACCACTGCCCCTTCGTCCATGCCTACCTCGACCGGCTCAAAGCGCTAGCGACCGAGTTCGGTCCCCGGGGTGTACAGTTCGCAATGGTCAATTCGAACGACGCCGAGAGCTACCCCGATGACGACTTCGGCTCGATGCAAACCTTTGCCGAGGAGAGGGGGCTCCCGTTCCCCTACCTCCACGACGAGAGCCAGCAGATCGCCCAGGTCTACCGGGCGGTCCGGACACCCGAGGTCCTGGTCTTCGACGAGGCCCGCACCCTTCGCTATCACGGCAGGATCGACGACAACGCCAAGGAGCCGGAGAGCGTCACCGTCACCGATCTGCGCGCCGCCCTCGAGGCCCTCGTGACCGGCGGGGACATAGCCGAACCCGAGACCTACGCCGTAGGCTGCACGGTGAAGTGGAAGCCCGGCAACGAACCGGTGGTCAACTGACCGACGGTCAGGGCGTGCCGGGGATCGCCCGAGCCGACCTGGCCCAGAGGTTCAGATCTAGACCGCAGGCTCACCGCTGAGGAGCCCTCTGCAACCCCGCCTGCCGGCCGCTCCCAACGCCCAATCCGCCGAGGTGAGATCGTAGCTGCGCCCACCCCGGCAACGGCCGGCACGGGCCCCTACTTGTCGAGCGCAATCCCCGCCCTCCGCAGCCCCACCTCGTCGGTGAGGTCGAGCCGGAGCGGGGTGACCGACACTCCGCCCTGCTCAATCGCCCAGCGATCGGTGCCCTCCTCGACCTCCTCGACGGGGCGGACCGCCAACCAGTAGTGGCTCCGCCCCAGGGGATCGGTCCCGGACACCACCTGGCCGTCGTAGTGACGGACCGACTGTCGGGTCCAGTAGAGGCCGTTCGGGGCTTCCGGGAAGTTGACATTGAGGAGCGGGAGGTCGGGGTCCTCGGCTATCAACCGGATGACCTGGCGGATGTAGGGGGCGTACACCCCATAATCCGGAACCTCGCCACCGTATGGCGAGCTGAAAGCGACCGCCTTGATATCGAGAAAGGCCGCCTGCTTCGCTGCGGCCACGGTCCCCGAGTGCCAGATGCTGTGGCCGAGATTGAGGCCGAGGTTGATCCCGGAGAGCACTAGGTCGATACCGCCCCAGAGGTGCGCCCCCAGGGCCACGCAGTCGGCAGGGGTCCCATCGACCCGGTAAGCCTCGAAGCCGCCCACCCGGACCGGAGAGTAGTGGAGCGGCCGGAGGATGGTGATGGCGTGACTCATGGCCGACTGCTCGACATCCGGAGCCACAAGCCGCACCTGGCCGAACTCGCTAGCGACCCCAGCCAGCGCCCGCAAGCCCGGGCTGTAGATGCCGTCGTCGTTGCTAATGAGGATGTTCACGCCCAACAGTGTCGCCTGTCGGCGACCCTGGCCACAAGGGCAGAGCCGTAGCACCGGGCGGCGCTGGCTAGGTCGTCGCTAGCCCTTAAGCGGCCTGGAACACCTCACCCAACCCCTCAAGCATCCAGAATCTGGCTGCAGGCCAGCTGCGCGAGCCAGCCACCCGTCTCCTGAGGTCACTTGACCCACAACCGCCTCAGATCCTCAGGCGTCGAGAGTGACCGGGGTCAAGGAGGGATGGCCGGCGATCATGATCCCCCTCTGGCATCTCCCCCGGCGGGGCCTGTCCGGGCGAATCGCAGACAACACCTCCTCGGTTCCGCAGCGGCCTCAGCGAGACTGCGTCGCCACAACCACCAGCAGTCCGCCACCGGCATTCTCGAGGGTGTGAACCTGGCCCGCAGGAACGATCAGCAGTCTGCCCTCGCCCAGCCGCACCCGGTCCCCACCCTGGCGGATCAACACCTCTCCCTCGCGAACCTCGTATATCACACCCTGCTCGAACCGAGACTCCTCGTCACGCTGGCCGGCCTCGAAACAGAGCAGCGAAATGCTGAGGTCGTCGGTCTCCACCAGGGGCTCTCTCTGGACTCCCTGGAGGGAGAAACGACGGGCATCACTAATGATTACGGTTTTCAACACAGGCCTCCCTCCACGACCTCGGCTACTGCCGATTTTTGCCTTACTCTACGGCATCTCTCGGCCCTGCGGATACCGAACTGCATCTGTGGATAACTCGTTCATACCCGCAGGATCGGCTAGGGTGCCAGATCTCCCCAAACCCCAAGATATACCGTCCTAGACTGGATTCCCTCGATTTGTTTCGTCTGGGCCGACGGATTTCAGCCATAAGGCGGCGTTATCCACAATCCTGTGGATAATCCCTCCCGCCTGTGGATAACTCCTTCGATATCGTCCTAGACATCGGTTCTCGCTCTCAGGAAGGGCCGAGGTCGGCTACTCGCCTCCGAGTCCAGGGCAGCCCGGGCATTCCGCACAAACGCCGCTACCTTTTCGGGATCCTTGATCCCCGGGCTCGCCTCCACCCCGGAGGCCACATCCACAGCGTAGGGGCGGAGCGCTCGAATCCCGGCCGCCACATTCTCTGGAGCCAGTCCCCCAGCGAGGATCAGGTGCGGTGCCCCCCCCGTCAGAGAGGACGCCTGCGACCAGTCGAAGGTCTCCCCACTCCCGGGACGGAGGCCGTCAACGAGCAGCGCGTCGGCGGGGAAATGCGCGAGCCCCTCCAGCGGAAGGCCGGGGCGGAACGACACCGCCCGGATCACCCGGGTCTCCTTCCGGACCGCCGCAGCGTACACCGAGTCCTCGCTACCGTGGAGCTGCACCGCCCCCAACCGGAGGTGGTGTACCGCCGCCAGCACCTGCTCAAGCGGCGCGTCGACGAACACCCCCACCCGAGTGATCAGGGGCCCCACCCGCTCCGCGATGGCGGCCGCCCGCTCCAGCGTGATAAGCCGCTTCGAATTTGGCGCGAAGACCAGACCGATGGCATCGGCACCAGCGCTCTCGGCCAGCTCGGCATCCTCAGGACGGGTGATGCCGCAGATCTTGACCCGCATGCCGCGATTATACCGGGGCGAAATAGACCAGAAGCCAAGCCGCTACCGAGCTCCCGTCCGCCAACTCCGCCAAGCTCCGCGAGCGGACGAACGCCGCGAACTCCCTGCCGATCTCGTTGGTGAGCAGATCCGCCTCGCTATGGGCGCTCAGGCCGGCGCCGGTATCGGTGTCGTTGCCCACGACCCGGGCCGCCCAGGCCACCAGGAATCCCGGCAGCCGGTACGCCGCTACTGCGCTCAGGGCGAAGTGGCGGAAGCGGCCATCCCCAACCCGCAACTCGGGGCGAAAACTCTCGAGGTCGGCCACCGTCTCCACCAACACCCGGCCAAGGAGCGCTGGCTCGGTCTCCATCACCAACCCCTTCCCCCAGAGGAAGCGGTCGTCCACCATCAGGTCTGCTAGGTCGTCGAGGAAGAGTTGCCGGCCGTCGACCCCGTAGAGGGGCGATGCGGGATCCGAGACGCGCACATGAGCGTCGTCAACCACCATCTGCACGAAGTGAGCGAAGCGCTCGACCCCGGTCAGGGTAGGGTCGAGCCGGTCCCAACGCTCTAGATGCTCCACCCGCCCTGCGACGATGGCTGCACCCCATCCAGCCTCCTGCGCGACCCCCCAGAGGTGGGGGAGACCGAGGGCGGAGAGCAGTGCCGCGAACAGGAATGCCCTCCCTACGAGCCAGGTCGGGGCTTTAGTCACTGCACCAGCAAAGCCGCGACCGTGGTGAGGAGGGTGAGAGCAGACCGTCCCGAGGGAGGGCAATCATCCGGTCAGAACGGACTAGGGTGTATGGCGCTCCGGCGCCGACACAGGTCAGGCGTGACGTTCGACCATCTAGGACCCGCCCGGAACGGTCGCACGATCCGGGGGACCTCGCAACTGCCGAACCCGATTGTCGCCGAAACCCGCGCCGACGGTGCCGTCACCACCCCATCGATCCCGCCGGACCCTACGGCCCTGTCCACGATCACCGGCACCTCACCGTCATCTCACCCAACCGCCGTGATCATCTAGCGAGCTTACCCCGCACGCCACCGCAGCGAAGCGGACCCTCCTCAGGTCGCCTGGGACCGCCGCTCGTCACCTGCTGTGCCGGCAGGGCAGGGAAACTCCGGGTCACTGCCTACCGGCTGCCTGTCGACCAAGGGGCCGACCCCGAGAGGTGGGATCCTGCCTGAGTCGCTGCCTCCACCGAGGGGGCAAGAGGATGGCCTCATTCCGTAAAGGGGGGTGAATCGGTCGGCTAGCGGGCCGCATCGGGGACTCACGACCTCGATCAAGACCGGTCCCACTTCACAATCCGACCTCCGAGGCTCGATGGGCGCGGGTGATAGGCGAGTGGTCGGGGAGAACTGAGGAACGTAAACATCCCCTTGGGGCGCAGGCTCCGAGGTTAGCCGGGCACGACTTCGAGGTGCTCCGCATCGATCCAGAGGCCCTCGAGATCGTAGAATTCGCGGGCCTCAGGACTCATCAGATGGACCACGACGCTGCCGTAGTCGATGAGGACCCACCTCTCGGAGGGGCCCTCGATCCCGCGGGGTTGCGCTCCACTCCTCTTCAGCCGCTCCTTCACACTCTCCTGCAGCGCCCGGAGCTGGAGGGTAGATTCAGCAGTGGCTAGGACGAAATAGTCGAGGCTGTCGGAGACCTTGGTCAGGTCCAGCACAACGATATCTCTGGCGCGCTTGTCGTCGAGTGCAGCGACGACAAGCCATACCTCTTTCGGAACGGTTGCGGTCTCGGTCAAATCCTCTCCTTCGGGGGAGTCTACTGCAATACCTGGATTCGGAGCGGCAAGCCGGCGGGTTGCCTTCGAAAGGCGTCCTGGCCCAGAATCAACTCGAGGTCGACCGCCTGCTCCCCCACGACAGGAAGCTGGTCAGCCAGATGTTTGGGGGTGTGCAGGAGCTCGGCGTAGAAGTCGGCAGACTGCCAGTGGCTGCCGATCACTAGCAACCGGGTCGGCGACGGGTCGTATGGGCCGCTCCGGAGTAAGATCTGCTTCTCGGGGACACCTAAGGCTAGGAGCTGATCGCGGTACCACTCGGCAAGACCCTCGGCGCCACTGCTATTGGTGATCAGCAGGGTGGCGTCCGGCACGGCGATGAAGGACCGCTCGGTGCCGTTGAACGTCTCGGCGAGGAACCGCTCGACGTGGTGCCGCTTGTAGGTCAGGTAGCCCTCCCCCTCCACCCCCACGGTGGGCAGGGTGGCGGTACGGAGCTCGAAGTTGCCGGCCCGCGGAAGGAGTTGGCGCACCAGGGCGGGACTGACATTGGTTTCGACATCCTCAAAGAAGATGTTAATCAGCTCGGGGGCTCGCGTCACCGCCCGGACGTTGAGCTCCTTAAGTCTCTCCATAAGGGCGACGGCGAGGCGCTGGACATTGTCCAGCCGACCGAGGTCGGCCCGCGCCGTATTCCGGTAGCGGATAAATTTCGAGGCGTCGGCGCCGTCGAGGTAGGTCATGCCGGGTTCGAAGTGGATGTCGAGATCTGCGGCGTTGTCGACGTAGTCCATTCGGTAGGGGATGTCGACCACCACCCCGCCTAGGGCGTCGACGAGGTTCTCGAAGATTTCGATGTTGATTACGGCGTAGTAGTCGATCGGCCTTCCTAGAATCTCGGATGCGCTTCGCCTCAGACCCTCGATGCCCTCGAAGTGGTACATGGCGTTGATACGGGTCTGCCAGGCGTCGAGATAGATATCCCTTGGAATCAGCACCAGGGTGATCTGGCTATTGACGACCTGGACGTAGAGGATGATGTCGGTGTTGGTGCCGTTGGGATTGATGCTGCCCTGAAACTCCCAGGCAACGATCTCACCCTCCTCGTTATAGCGCGCTTCGGAGCGGTCCCCGGAGTAGAGGATGTCCCTCCCGGCGAGGATGAAGCTCGCCTCGAAGTCGCCTTCTCCCACTCCAACTATCGTCCGCTGGGCTTCGGTGAGCTTGGCACGCACCACATCCTGGGAGAGCCAGAAGCCAGCGAGACCGATCAGGATGACGGTCAGTCCGATCAGTTGGAGCCGCCGGGCGTTCCGGACGGTCGCAAGGCTACCTAGGGTTGCAAATCTCCTCATACACCTTGAGGGTCTCCGGATGCACGGCCTTGCCCTTTGCACGAAGGTGACGGACCTTGGTATCGACCGCCCACCGGTAGGCGCGGAAGAGGTCGCTCATGGCAAATTCGCGGATCTCACGGTTCGCCCCCCTGCCCGGCTCAGACATGTCAGCGATATAGACGGCCATGCCGACTCGGTTGCCGGACGGTACGCCGAAGACGTGGCCGCTGATGGCCTCAAGCACCCGGCTGTCGTTCACGCCCCACCTCTTGGCGAGGAGGCGGCCGGCCCGACCGTGTACGGAGAGCGGGTTCGCCCGTTCGAATTCGGATTCGGGCGGCGCGAGGGAGAAAAGCTCCTCGGTCGGGAGGTCGCGGGCGACATCGTGCAGCAGCGCGGCGAGGACGGTAGCACGGATCTCGCCCCGGTCGAAAGCGTTGGCCCTGGCAATACCCTCTGCCAGGTCGGCAACCCGAACGATGTGCTCGAAGCGCCCAAGTGTCACCAGGGTACGAACGCGCTCGCAATAGGTGGAGATGCCGGGATAGCTGCGGGAGCTACTCCAGGGGAAGAGCCGCCTCTGCGACGTTTTGTCTTGGCGATCCAATAACACCTAATTACGCCGCCTTCGTGATCCAAGCCCTGTGCCGTCACCCGATATTAGGGCGCTCACATAGGAGCGCGCCCCCCTCTCCCCAGCGTCGAGAACTCCTCAAGACCCTAGCTACTCGGGAGAACCATGTGACCAAGAGTAGCACGTCGGGGCGCAGGGGGTTACGAACTCTCCGCACTGAACCGCTACAACGCCCTCGTTGCCAGGCACATGTCCGGTGGCCCCGGGGGCAAAGCCACCTGTCGGAATCGGGCTCAACGGAGGGGCACCCACCAGCCTGCGGCACCTGCCGTCTCCTCAACTTACGAGCGAAGGAATCTGCCTTGGGAAGATCGGTCGACCGGTAGGCGCCATGAGTCGCCCTTGATACCGGGTCACTACGCTCGCGGGGAGCTAGCCGGCAGTGAGGCTGCGCTTCACCCGGTAGAGAGCCCAAGGACGGACTCCTCGGGTCCTACTCGCCGTGCACCGGGGGCATTTAGGGCGGAAAGCTGAGACACCTACCGGCTGGGGACATGCCTTCAACATAGCGGTGCAGGTGTCCGCCGCAGGGTGTACGAAGTGGAACATGTGGGAGTTCTTCGAACCGGCTACGCTAGAGATGGTGGTCGATCGCCTTGCAGCTGAGACCGACGCGAACGCCCGGGATGCGTTCAGCTCCACCCCCCTACAGCGAGCAGCCTCGATCACCGCCAACCCCGCCATCATCGCAACCCTGTTGGACGCCAGCGCAGACGCGAACGCCCGAAACGCCGCCGGCAAGATCCCTTGGGACTATGCCAAGGACCGAGAAGAGCCCAAGGGCCCTGACACCTACTGGCGACTCAACGAGGGGCACTTCGGCTAGCTCTCGTGGAGCGCCCCACCCTCATCCTCGATGCCGATACCATCCGGCTCCCCAACTGCAGGTCGGTTCGGCTCGCCGGCCTCGACGCACCCGAACTGGGGCAGCTCGCGATCGATAGCCGAGGCCACCGCTACGATGCCGGGCTCGCTGCGAGCCGGGCGCTCCTCGACCACCTCGAGGCAAAGGTCGCCGAGGGGTTCGTCGCCCGGGTGGTCGGGGACGCGCAGGACAAGTACGGCCGGATACTCGGCTCTATCACCCTCGAGCACCCGGACGGTCGAGCCGAGGATGTGGGGGAGTGGCTGGTCCAGAGCGGCCTCGCCGTCGCCGAGTACGGGGAGCGGTACCGGACCGACGAAGCCGAAGCGCGGGCAGCCGGGGTCGGGATGTGGGGAGGGCGGCTCGCCTACCGCCCGCAGGCGTGGCGCCGCCGCGGGGCTAGGGCGCATCCAATGATCGACCGGCGCACGGGTCGCCCCGGTTGCCTAGTGATCCTCGTCGCGCTAACCGTACTGGTCGCGGCACTGATCGCCCTATAGCGGCGACCCACCTGCAGCAGATCCCAGAGATCCTACTCCGGGGCCTTCTTCCGGTTGTGGTCGGACACCTAACCAGTGAGGGCTGGGAGGACGTGAACCTCCAGCGTAGAACAAGCGGATGGACCTCGGCGACAAGCAATGGAACATCCTCGCCCCACTGATTCCCAACAGATGACGATCTGACAGTAAAGGATGCCCCAGACGAGACCCCCGAGATTAATGGCATCCTCTGGATCCAAGGACGGATTCGCTGGATGCGCACTAGCGCCCAGTGAGCTGACCTCCCCGAACGCTATCCTACCTACCAGACCTGCCACCGCAGATTCCAGGAGTGGATCTAAAGAAGGGGAATTACTAACTTAGCTTGACACCTTTATCAACTGAGTAGAACGAGAAGCGGGATGTTTCTAGACCATCCCGCTTACAACCTAGTTGGACGATGCCGACGGCAGGCACCACCGCCCGCAACG
>MPNL01000089.1 GCA_002239005.1 Truepera sp. bin119 | reverse complement strand
CCCTCGTTGACAGCAGGCCTCAGCGACGTTGCCTGACTCGCGGGCCAACTCGAGAACACTCAGGCGCTGCTCAGCTGACTCGCTCGCCGCATCGCGCTTGCCACCGCTTCCAACCTTCGTTGCTGTTGGTCCCATGACCTCCTCCTTTTGGTGCAAAGTGGCACGGGAAGAAGGTTGAGAGGACAGATAAAGTTCTAGGCGGCGCTCCTTACGATCTCTCAACCACTCGTCACAGACCTGATAGCCACCGATGCAGTATTCGTAGACCTCCGCTACCTGAGTTGCTTCGCTCACCCACTCATTCGGGCGGGTCGTAACGTGAGATTATCTCTTACCCCCTTCAAGCTGTTCTCCAGAATGAAGTTATCCCTGTCTGGAAAGCGATATCTCGATAATTACCCCGTTTGCTACCTGAAAAGCACCCCCGAGTAGAGCAGGTTGAAGGCTGCAATCTTGAGGTTTACCCGCGTCCAAAGTCGGACCCAAGGCTGGGGTCCCCCCTTGGGGGTACGGACTCAAGGACGGCTTCGTCGGAGCTCCGGGTACGGGTAAGCGACAGAAACGTCTTTACCTGAGTTGCATGAAGGGTCAGTGACCTCACCAGAGTACTGAAGCTCGCGTCGATTCGCTAAGGACGGGGTCCCCCAAAGACAGGTTCGCCGGACCTGGGGGTACGGACTCTACGGGTCCGAGCTCGATCAAGAGACTCCGTCCATACCTCATCACCCTAAGGACGGACAAGATCGGCTTCGTTGGAGCTACGGGTCATGTTCGCTCGCTTCGGGGTTAAGACATCACTACCGATATAGGCCTTATCCCCCAGAACCAACTCCAAGGCTGGGGTCCCCCGAGGGCGGACTCTTCGGGTCTGGGGGTACGGACTCTCCGGGTCTTCCAACCCTTCAGTCAGCTCTCGAGCCAGCCTTACATCCGGGTGATTCGCCGTTGCAAAAGCCCATCTTTCGAACAATCCCTCAAGGTTGGTCAAGGCGTGCAGCTTGAAGCCGAACACCATCCCCATGGTGCTAAACCCCTTCCTGGCCTCAGGAAACTTCGACCAGGACGAGCGTTTCCCCAAGGGCGGACTCTTCGGGTCCGCTACCGGCAGTGGTTTGCTGTCGATCAGGTGGATCCGGCTGTCCCCCAGTACGGAGAGAGCAAGTTCGGCCAGTAGCCTCTCGGCATTCCGTAAGATCCGGTGATAGCGGCTGTAGTGGGGTAGTCTTGGGACCCGAAGAGTCCGTCCTTGAAGTTCGCTGTAGCTCGCCTTCTGGGCAGGTTGCTGACCCGGACCCAACGAGTCCGCTTGTGAGTCCGTCCTTGGGAGTAGCTTCTGATAGGGTTTGAGCCAGTCGTCTATGTAGACGAATACGGTGACCCGAAGAGTCCGTCCGTCTGGAACAGCTCTTCTGGCTTATACTGGTAGCGGGGATGGATGGTCATGGAAACCACCATCCCCCTTCCCTTGCCTGCAGATCAAGTAGCAAACGACGTGATTATTCCTTCCCCTGGTATGGGCAAAACTCGGTGAAACCTATTCGAGAACCACCCCTTCACTCTTCATCATGACCCCCCTACCGGCACCAATTCCAAAACCACGGGCTCTGCTAAGGTCTGGTACACATCTCCAAGGACGGATTCGCTGGATCTGGTAGGGGTGCGGGATAATCTCACATCACCACCTTCGGGCAGGGGCAGAGATAATCTCACGTTACGACCTACCCGGAGAGTCTGTCCTTAAATTCCAGTCTTGTGTGGCCCTAATTGTGGGGAAAGGTCACTCGACTACAACCAGCGGAGGCCGCGCAGCAGGTGGGATACCTGACGCCAGCAGAGTTCGCTCTGAACTCTCAGCTTACTGTAGGATAGATTTGAGAACGGAAGTTTGATGTGGCCCCAACAATGGGGCAGTTTCACCAGGCTAACCACCCCCCTTCGGGGGCAGAGATAATCTCACGTTACAACCATCGTGTTGGACCTTCAGTGTAAGGGGATCCGGCAGTTGGAACAAAATGATGATGATAACTGCTCCGCCATTTGATCTGACATTCCCTCACCGAAGGTTTAACCCATTACTCGGAACGTGGGTTCTGAATTCGCCCCAACGCTCACAAAGACCCTGGGCAGGGCACCAAGTCGAAGACATCGAGCATAGCCTTCCCCCTTACGCTTCTGACTGCCCACTCTGCCCAGGGAACAAACGTGTGAACGGAGTCCAAAACCCAGAGTACAAAGACATTTTCGTTTTCGGAATCAGTAGTTAGGGGCTAGGGAGATAGATATGGTCCTGTTCAGCCAGCCAACAACCTCTTTGTCACCCTGCTCGATCATTCGCTCACGTGGTCGCCTGTCTGCCGGATACAGATCGGCCCCCG
>MPNL01000030.1 GCA_002239005.1 Truepera sp. bin119 | reverse complement strand
AGATCATTACCTGCCCCTCGAGCAGGTACAGGAACTCCTCACCCTCGTGGGTGGAGGTCTCGCTGGCGAAGTGAGGTGGGTAGGCAACCAGCAAGGGCTCGAGGGTGCGCCCCTCGAACTCGGCGCCGAGTCGGGCGTAGACCACCTCACCATCCTCGAGCCGGAAGGGCTGGTGGGCGTAGCTCCGCACCACTTGGCCCTCTCTCGGGGGGGGGGTAAAGAAGTAGGAGGCGCCCACGCCGAGGGCGTGAGCGATCTGTGCCAGGGAGGTGACGGTGGGTGAAGTGAGGTTGCGCTCCACCTGCGACAGAAACGACACCGAGCGGCCCGACAGGTCGCTGACCTGTTTCAGGGTCAGGCCCTTGGCCTTGCGAAGTGCGTGGATCTTCTGACCGACCAGGGCCACCCTCCCTCTCCCGAACTCGATGAGATATTTTTCAAGTATAGTGAAACGATTTCAGCGGGTCAAGATTGTGCGGGGGCGGAAGGGCTCCCGTTCGTAGCGGTGGTTAGAGGGGACCGGAGCGTCTCTATGCTAAGGTAGTGGGTCAAACGGAAAGCTTCAGCTTACTTGCCCTCAGGACGGGGGCAAGTCACTTCATAATTGGGCGAAATAGGGGAGGGGATATGCGAAGGCAAGTCCGATTGACGCAGGAAGGATTCGACCGCCTTCAGGGCACCCTCGATCAGGAGTACCGGCGGTTCGAAGAGGCCTCCTCGATCCTGCAGGAGCTTATCGGCTCTTCCGACGACTACGATGATTCCGGCCTCGAGGACGCCAAGCGCGAGAAGGCCCGGATCGAACAGCGCATCGATAATCTCGAGGACCAGCTCAGTCGCGCCGTCATCATCGAGAAGCACAAGATGGACTCGGTGGAGTTGAGCGCCGTGGTGACCCTGCAGGAGACACTCTCTAAGGAGGCGTTCTCAGTGCAGATCGTCGCGCCGCTCGAGGCCGGCGTCTTGGAAGGGGATATCCCCAAGGTGAGTGACGAGTCGCCCTTGGGCAAGGCCGTGATGGGGCGGAAGGCGGGGGAACACGTTAAGGTCACGATCAATGACAAGACGACGGAATATGTGCTGATGTCGATCGAGTGACGGGGACCCTTGCTCCATTATCCGATCCTGAGGACTAGGCGCTTAAGGGTGGGTACCACCTCCCAGGCCTGACGCTGTGGGAAGGGGGTGGCGCGTCTGCAACGTCAGGTGCCTCGGACCTCGGAGGCGGGACGGCCCACAGTCGCTGCGTAGCTGTCGGGGTCGGTGTCGGCCTCGGTGTTGAGCAGTAACAGGCGGGTGTCGCTCGAGAGGCCGAGAGCTGTCCGCAAGGCGGGGTCTGAGGTCGCTTCGAGGAGGCCAGCCAGTCCGGCTGCGCCGCTCTCGCCGGCGACGACCGACTCGGCAGCGAGGAGTCTCATGGCCTCCTGGGCGCGGTCGTCGGGCACGGCGATAAACAGGGAGATTCCCCGGCTGACGGTCGGCCAGGCGGTGAGTGAAGGGCGTCCTGCCACCAACCCCGCCATGATAGAGGTGGGGGTGTGGGGGAGGTTTACGATCTGCCCCGCTTCGGCTGAGGCGAGCATGCAGGCGGCGCCGGCGGGTTCTGTCGCGGCGACCCGTGCTCCCCAGCGGGCTGCGGCGTGGACGGTCGCTGCGGCGAGGGCTCCGACGCCGATCTGGACCCCGATCAGGTTGGGGAGGGGGGTGGAACGAGCCTCGAGCTGGGACTCAGCCTCCAGGAAGATGGTGGAGTAGCCCTCGACTACCCAGCGCGGGATCTGCTCGTATCCCTCCCAGGCGGTGTCGGAGAAGATCAGCGTGCGCTCGTTCTCGAGGGCGGCAGATCGTGCCACGGCCTCGTCGTAGCCGCCGGCGACCGTGGTGACCTTGGCACCCTCGCTGCGGATGGCGTCGGTGCGGGCGGGGGTCATGTCGTCGGGAACCAGGATGTGGGCCTCGAGCCCGAGCCACCGGGCTAGGCGCGCCACAGCGCGGCCGTGATTGCCGTCGGTCGCTGCGACCAGCGTTAAGGGGCCGAGTGCGGAGAGGCGCGAGCGGAGCGCGTCGAGGTTGCTCCACGGCGACAGCGACGTGCCGAGGCGCGCCTCCAGCGCCATGACGCCGGCCCAACTCGCGCCCAACATCTTGTAGGCGGGGAGCCCGAAGCGGTTCGACTCATCCTTAAGGTAGACCCGGCCGACTCCGAGACGCTGAGCGACCCCCGGTAGCTCGGTAAGCGGCGAGACCGCGTAGGCGGGCAGCGTTCGGTGCAGCGCGAGCGGCCCCCTGGGGAAGGGTTCGGCGACCGCGGTCGGATCGGCCATAGGCCGGATGACCCAGCGGGGCTCCTCAGCCACGGAACGCCTCCACCGTTGTGATCAGGGTGTGGGTCAGGATCTTGAGCGAATCCAGATCGACCACCTCGGTGTGCGGACTGGCACCTGTCAGGCCGAATACGGCGGTGTCCGCCAGGATAGGCTCCTTCCTCCGTCTGAGCACTCAAGGGCAATTGCGCTGGCCTCGTCCGGAGCTAGGGGTGTAGCAATGGGGGCCTCGGCCGCGAGGAGGGCTAGGACCGCCCCGGTCTCCGAGCATGCGGCGCCCCCTGGAGTACTCGGGTTCAAGATTTAGGAACGCACCGGGTAGCTCGGCAGTTCCTATCCCCTCGGCAAAGGATCCTGGAGCCTCGAGCCGGGTGAGGTGCGACGAGTGGGGTGGCGATGAGGCCGACCATGAGGGCGGTGAGGGCTCCCTGGAAGCGAACTGCCGGTGCCATCATAGCATGGGCCCGTTGCTCGGGAATTGACGTACACTGGCGCTCATGTCGCAGAAGTCGCTCCAGGAGCAGCGTGAGCAGCGGCTTAGGAGCCTCGACTCCCTCCGGGAGTGGGGTTTCGAGGCCTACCCCTACAGCTACCGCCCCAGCCACCACGTCGCCGAGTTGCACTGCGCCTACCCCGAGGCCGAGGCCGGGTCGGAATACCCCGATGAGCGGGTCGTGGTCGCCGGCCGGGTGATGCTCCTTCGGAGCATGGGTAAAGTCACCTTCGCCACTCTGCAGGACGCCTCAGGGCGGATCCAGATCTACTTCCAACGGGATGCGCTCGAGCGCTACGGGGCCCTCAAGGAGGTTGACTTGGGCGACTGGCTCGAGGTCGAGGGATCGCTCTTCGTCACCCGGACGGGAGAGCTGACCGTCCGGGCAGAGGCGTTCCGGCCGCTGGCGAAGTCGCTGCGGCCCCTTCCCGACAAACACCACGGTCTGACCGACAAAGAGGTGCGCTACCGTCGGCGCTACCTCGACCTGATGGTCAACCCCGAGGTCCGGGAGGCGTTTGTGCTCCGCGGCCGGGCGGTGTCGTTCATGCGGCGCCACCTCGACGCCCTAGGCTTCATCGAGGTTGAGACCCCGGTGCTCCAGTCGGTCCCCGGCGGTGCCGAGGCGCGCCCCTTCCAAACTCACCACAAGGCACTCGACTTCGACTTCCACTTGCGGATCTCGCTCGAGCTCTACCTCAAGAGGCTCATTGTCGGCGGCTTTGAGGCGGTCTACGAGATCGGCCGCAACTTCCGCAACGAGGGGATCAGCCACAAGCACAACCCGGAGTACACGATGCTCGAACTCTACTGGGCTGGCCGCGACTACATCGACATCCTTGAGTTGGTCGAGGACATGTACTCGAGACTGATCGAGGAGCTCACCGGCTCGATGAAGATCTCGTACCAAGGGGAGGTGCTGGACTTCACACCCCCCTGGCCTCGGATCGACTACACGGGCGAGCTCGCGGAGCGCGCGGGGCTCGACTTCGACCTCCTTGACGAGAGCAGGCTCCGTGCCTGGGCCGCCGAGCGCCACGCACCTACCCCCGGTGAGGAGGCGCTCGCAGACCAGCCTTTCAACCGGATGCTGGGCAAGCTCTATGACATCTACCTCGAGCCACACCTGACCGGTCCGGTGTTCGTCATGGATCACCCCCAGGCGATCAGTCCACTGGCCAAGAGACACCGCTCGCGCCCCGGTCTAGTTGAGCGCTTCGAGCCGGTCGCGGTGGGTATGGAGCTAGGCAACGCCTTCTCAGAGCTGAACGATCCCCTCGACCAGCGTTGTCGTTTCGAGGTGCAGCGGGCGCTGCGAGAGGCGGGCGACGAGGAGGTCCCCCCGCTCGACGAGGACTACCTCGTCGCCCTCGAGTACGGCATGCCCCCGACTGGCGGCCTCGGCCTCGGCATCGACCGACTGGCAATGCTGCTAGCCGACGCACCCTCAATCCGCGACGCGATCCTGTTTCCGCTGCTGCGGCCGGAATGAGTCGGGGGGTGCTGGGTCCAGAGGACTCTACGCCGAGAGCAATCCCCGACCTGTTTGAGAGGAGACTCTGTGGTACCGTCCCTAAGCCCAACGCAAAAACACCATGCTCATCAACTCTGATTTGTGGCGGAGTGCTCTAGGCTGTAAGATATGGACCATACAGGCTGGTCGGTTAGTTGGGTCAGGCATGGTGTTGGCGATGGAACGGTACGCAGGATGCCGATTATCAGACCTGCCAACCTCTACGACCCGCCGGGGAGCTAACTCAGAATGCCCACTCCCCACCGCGCATAATCGCCTCTACCGAGCCGTCCGCACGCACTCCATCTATATCCATCTCACTCGATCCAACCATGAAGTCGATGTGGGTCAGGCTCCTGTTGATGCCGGCAGCGGCAATCTCCTCGTCGCTCTTTCCCTGCCAGTCGTCAACGGTGAAGGTGAAGCCGCGGCCGAGGGCGAGGTGGCAGGCGGCGTTCTCGTCAAACAGGGTATCGTAGTAGAGCAATCCTGACTGTGAGATGGGGCTTGCGTGGGGGACGAGCGCCACCTCGCCCAGACGGCGAGCGCCCTCATCGGTCGCGAGGATACCCATGAGGGTCTCATAGCCGCTCTCTGCCCACGCTTCGACGACCTGTCCGGCCTCGAATCTGAGACCGAAGTTCTCGATCAGGATGCCGCCGTAGCTGAGCGGCAGTGAGGCGGCGACGGTGCCCTCGGTGTGGCCGCTGTGAGGGCTGGTGAATACCTCCTCCGTGGGCAGGTTGGCGATGTAGGGTGTGCCCCGGTCGGTGAGGAAGCGGGCACTCATCCAGCGGTGCTCCTCCGGCAGTCCGACCTCGAGGTCGGTGCCTGGTGCGCGGTAGTGCAGGCGGGCGTAGCGGCGCCCGTTGAGGTGGACGAGGACCCTGTTCAGGTCGGCGATATGATTGTTCCAGGCAGCCACCGGGTCGCCCTCGTTGAGGCGAACTGCCTCGAAGATCGCTTCCCAGAGGCGTCGCCTCCCCGCCTCTGTGGGGAGGTCGGGGAAGACGCTGGCCGCCCAGGCGTAGTTGGGGACTGACACGATGGTCCAGTTGCTCCTCTGCCGGTCGCGGGCTTCGTTGTAAGGCCGCATCGCCCGGTCGGTAGCGCGCTGGTGGAGGCGGAGCTTCTCAGGGTCCTGTCCGGCTAGCAGGTTGGGATTGGGCGAGTGCAGGTAGAGCACGGCGTCGCCTCGCTCCCCTACCTGACGGAAGGCCTCGCCCCGCCAGGTGGGGTGAAGGTCGAAGCTCTCGGTAGGGGCGTGCCGGAATCGCGCCAGCGTCACCCCAGGGTCGCTCCAGAGTACGTCGACTAACTCGGCGCCGGCCCGATACGCCTCCGCAGCAATGAGTCGCGCCAGCGGTGCGGCGTCGGTCGAGGCGTTGACTAGGAGTTGCTGCCCCGGCTGAAGGTTCAACCCTATCCGCACAGCGACCTCGGCGTAGACCGCGAGCTGCTCCTGAAACCTCCTGTCGCTGGTATCGCTCATGGCGGCTTAACGCTCAGTCCAACCCATACAGGCGACCGAACTTCTCCGTCAGGTAACGGAGGTACGGCGCGGTCGTCATACGCTTTCCCGTAACCCGTTCCACCAGTTCAGGTGTGGAGAAGCGGATGCCGTGGCGGTAGATGGTGTCCTGGAGCCAGCCCAGCAGAGAGCCGAATTCCCCACGTCCAACACCCCCCTCGACCTCCACGTCGGCCCCCTTGGCAGCCTCGAAAAACTGTGCACCCAGTACATTCCCCAATGTGTATCCCTGAAACGCGCCCCCGATAAGCCCCGAGTACCAGTGCACGTCCTGCAACACCCCCTCTCGATCCCTCTCCGGCTCAATCCCCAGGTCCCTCAGGTACAAGGCCCGCCACGCCTCGGGGAGCTCCCGAACCGGCAGCGAGCCCTCGAGCAAGGCCCGCTCGAGCTCGACCCGGATCATGATGTGTAGGTTGTAGGTCAATTCGTCGGCACCGGTTCGGATAAGAGAGGGTTCGACCTTGTTGATAGCGGCGTAGAAGTGTTCGAGGGGGAGGTTGTGGAGAGCTTCGGGGAAAGTGTCCTGGAGAGTGGGATAGTAGTGTTGCCAGAAGGGGAGGCTGCGGCCGACGAGATTCTCCCACAGCCGCGACTGGCTCTCGTGAATCGCGGTGGAGAAGCCGCCGGGTCGACCCAGGCCGCCGTCGAGAATCGGCCCGGCAGCCTTGGCACCCTGGTTGTACAGACCGTGTCCGACCTCGTGCAGAGTAGCGAACACTCCGTCCCCGAGGTGGCGTTCGCTGGCGCGAGTGGTGATCCGCACGTCGTCGGGGGAGATCTTGGTGGCGAACGGGTGGTGGGTCCAGGCCCAGTTGCCCCGTCCGAAGTCGAAGCCGAAGTCACGGGCTACGTCGAGTGCGAAGGTTACTTGCGCCTCCCGTGGAAAGGGGCCGTAGAGGACGCTACTGTCGGGCCCGGGCCTCTCTACGACACGCTGGACGAGCGGGACCAGGGAGGCGCGCAGTTCGCCGAAGACCCTTGAGACCTCAGTTGCGGTGAGGCCCGTATCGGCCGTAGCGATGTGGGGGTCGGCAGGGTGGTCGGCTTCGGGGAAGAATGAGGAGAACTCGAGCGAGAGGTCCAGAGTGGTCTCGAGCGTTTCCTCCACCACGCCGAAATCGCTCGCCTCCCACGCCTCGAGCCAGTTCTGGTAGGAGCCCGCCTGATGTTCGGCCTGGCGCACCCTGAACTCGGTCGGGACCCGGAGGGAGTGCTGATGTCGGTAGCGGGCGACCCGGATCAGGCTGACGACATCCGAATTGGCAGGGTGTCGGTCCTCTAGCCCCTCGAGTTCGTCCAGGATGCGCCCGAGTTCGGGATCGATCAGTCGCTGGTGAATCACCCTGTGAAGGGCGGCCAGTTGCCGCCCCCGTTCGGCCGCCGCTGCGGGAGGCATGTGGGTGTTCTGATCCCACGACAGCAGTGCCGTTGCCGAGGTGAGATCGGCGGTCTCCACCAGGTAGGCTCTAAGGCTCGCTATGGTCGAGGTCACTGCGGTGCCTCGCCCGCGGGGAACTGTTGCATGACGAAGTCCATGAGTTCGGCGACACCCTTCCGGTCGAAGACGAGTCGTGCGCCAGCTGCGCTGAATAGCTCCGGGAGAGGTCGGGTTCCGCCAAGTGCTAACGCCTCCCTGTAGCGCGCCAGGGTCCCCTCAGGGTCCTCGAGGGAGGCGCGCCAGATCTGGATGGCGCCGAGGTAGGCGATGCCGTACTCGAGCATGTAGAACGGGTAGCCAAACAGGTGGATGACCTTCCAGGCGCGGGCCTGCTCGGCCTCGAGACCGGACCAGTCCACAAAGGGAAGGAAGCGCTTGTAGAGTTCGCCCCAGCGCTCGCCGATGTCGTCGGCGGTGACCCCCTCTGGTGCCTGCGTGTAGATCCAGTGCTGGTGGGCATCGCGCAGAGCGAGGGTGGGCAGCAGGTTGAGGATTCGCTCGATCAGTTCCGCCTTGGAGCGGTCGGCGTCTTCCGTAGTGTAGAAGCCGCCCGCCTCGCGCGTGAGGTGGGGGAGGGTGAGTAGCTCCATGGCCTCTGAGGCGACCTCGCTGAATTCGGCGCCGGCCCTCTGATTCCACAGGAGCGACTGCCGCTCGTGGGCCGCTAGGGCGTGGAAGGCGTGGCCCGCCTCGTGTCGCATGGTGACTAGGTCGTCGTCGCTGCCGACCGCGCTCCAGTAGATGTAGGGCTTGCCGGAGCGAGGGAAGGTGAGCTGGTAGCCTGACCCCGGGACCTTCCCCAAGCGTGCTTCGAGGTCGAGCCAGCCGTCCCGCAGCGAGGCGAACTGCTCGCCTAGGACCGGGTCGAGCCGCCGGAACATGCGCTCGAGGCCCTCCTCGAGCTCGCTGGTGGAGACGAAGGGCGCGAGCGGGGGGCGGCCGCGCACGTCGCAGGCGAGATCCCAGGGGCGCAGGCTGTCGAGCCCGAGGGTGCGTCGGCGCCGCGCAGCCAACTCAGTTGCCCGGGGCACTACCTCTGTGGCGATGGCGTCGTGAAGCGCCAAGCTCTCTTCGGGGGTGTAGTCGAAGCGGCCCAACTCCCGCCAGCGGAACGCCCGGTAGTCGGTGAAGCCCGCGTTCTCCGCCTGGAGGCGGCGGTTGGCCAGCAGCCGCTCGAACAGATCCCCGAGTTGATCGGAGACGCTCGCCTCGGCGGCTTGGATGGCGCGCCAGGCACGTTCGCGCGCCTCCCGGTCGGGCCGCTGCAGTACGAGTTGTACCTGGGGGATGGTGAGGGTCTCTCCGTCGAACTCTACCGAGAGGCTACCCTTGAGCTTGTTGAACTCGTTGGCTAGCGCTCGCTCCTCTGCCTTCACACCGACATTCGCCTCGGTGAAGAGAGCTGCGTCGCTGCGCCACGCCTTCAGCAGCTCCTCCTGATCCGGTGGTGGGGTGTAGCCCTCGAGCGCTAGCAGCCGTTCCTTGAGCCTTTGGGAGGCCCGCTCCACCTCAGGGAGGACCTCCAGCAAGAACTCCAGGTAGGCCGCTTCGGCCGACCGGTCGGCCGTGTTCTCGTCCTTGGCCCGGTACAATTGGGCCTCCTCCTCGTAGATATCCGTTTCGAGTTCGCTCCAACACCTGAGCCAGGATTCGACCCCTTCGACCTTGAGGTCGCTGTTTAGCAGTGCCCGGAATCTCGCCTCAAACTGAGACCAGGTGGCCCTTTCGGGCCACTGCAGTTGGTCGGTGGTGTTAACTGTGTTTGGCATGGCCCCGCATTCTACCGATACGCGACGGTCCCTTCCGTCCTGTCGGCGGCGGTAGCGTAAGCTTTTCTGTGTCACGAATTGTGTCGATGATAAGGGGGTACCCAACTCATTGGCCTGGAGGTACCCCATGGACCAGGGTAGCCTGAAACTCCTTAAAGGGCGGACAAGGGCGACTTCGTTGGGCCCGTAGAGCACGTTCTTGCTTCGGGTCCGGGGCACTGTCCCGGTCCTGGACTGATCCGAAGAATCCGTCCTTGGCTGCAGCTACCTAGCCCACGATCAGTGAGCCCTCGATGTCGACCGCTAGCTGGCGCTTGCAGCCCTTGATCCTCTTGCCAGCGTCATAGTCTCGAGGACCACCGCGAGGACGGACTCTTCGGGTCTCGGTTGTCTTCGCCGACTGGCTGTCTAGGACCGCTGCTGTCGGCTCCAGATCCCGCCCCGCCTCAGCTCGTGCCAGAGCTCGTAACGCCTCCATCATCCGGTCGAACTGACCGCTGTCTCTCCAGTTGTAGAAGTGGTTCTGGACGGTGGAGAAGGGGGGGCTGAAGCAAGAACGTGCTCTACGGGCCCAACGAAGTCGCCCTTGTCCGCCCTTAACTGTTGGGAAGTGCCCACCACTGGCAACCGGTTGCCAGTTGGTACTGGACTGGGTTGAAGACTTCCCTGATACCCCGCTCTCGAGGACGGCCCAGCCGGCCCTGCCTGGGGACCAGTGGTTCAATGAGTGCCCAGTCTGCAGCGGTAAGGTCACTCTCCATAGCATGCTGCTTCACGCTCATACTGCTTGCGAGTGGTCCTGTTCCAAGCCAGGTGGTCCTCCAAGTCTGGTATGTGGAACCACTTGGAATACTACACCTTGGGCGGCCCCTCGATTTAGGGGGTAGACTCTTAAGTACGATAAGGCATGGCTAGATAACGCACCCGGCAAACACTTCCGCAAGGGTATTCAGTCTGATTGGAGGTGTTCTAGATGTTCCCCGATGACGCGACCGCCGAACGCTGGTTCAAGACCCAGCGCTGGGGTGTCAATCGGGAAGACCTCCACTGCCCCCGCTGTGGCGGCAATCGGATTCGGTCCGTACCCTTTGGTAAACCGACGCCCTGCTGGTGCTCGGACTGCCGTCGCAACTTCAGCGTCCGTATCGGCTCGGTCATGGAGTGCTCGAAGATCGGCTACCAGAAGTGGGCTATCGCTATCCAGAACTGCTTATTTCGAAACGAAACTGCCCCGAGCCCCAAGGTCGGACTCTTCGGGTCTGGCGATAGACTGAGAAAGAGGCATCTCAGCATCTCAGCATGAGGTCACATGCCTTTGCGCGGCTGCCGCTGAGCACCATCGCCCTGACGCTCCTGCTGACTGCCGCGCTCAGCTTGGGCCTGGGAGACACCCGGGCCCAAGCCACAGCCGTCTGCAGCAATACTCCCGGAAGCGGAGAGAGAATCGAGTGCATAGAGGACAATACCTCTACTGATGACATCAATATCGACGCTCAAGGGATCGACATCGATACGACGGCCCTCAGGGAGCACGGCATCCACGCCTTCCATGAAGGCGAAGGGGACATCGACATCGACGTCGGCCCCAGCATCGCCAGCCAAACCGTCACCCGTAGCACTATCGATACGACCGGCTCGGGCGCCTTCGGCATCCTCGCAAGGCATGACGGCACGGGCGACATCACCGTAGAGGTCGACACAAGCACCATCAAGACATTGGAAGAGAAAGGCTACGGTATCCACAACTGGCATGAGGGTACCGCCGGCGATGCCAACACCTACGTTCGGGGCCTGAGCTTCACCTCGTCAGGCAGGTACGGCAACGGTCTCTTTGGCCTTATCTCTGAGGGTGGCAGAGGCGACATCCTCATCGAGATACAGGAGGCTGAGCAGCGCACCACTATCACCACTATGGGTGAAGACTCCCTAGGCATCTACGCTATTAATCAGGTCGCCGACGAAGGCGATATCCGCATCGACGCGACAAAAGCCACTATCACCACCATGGGCGAGGAAAGTCACGGCATCAGCGCCTGGAAGCTAGGTTCTGGCAAGGTCGAACTCGACCTTAGCGATGTCAGCATCACCGCTGTGGGTGATTACGCCCTCGGTATCTATACGAGAAATCACTTAGAAAACAGCAGCCCTAGTGAGACCGACCTCAACATCGACATGAGAGATAGCACCGTCATCACGAAGGGCTTTAGAGGTATAGGCATCTATGCCTGGAATTATGGTCCCAACCTCCTTCGCGTTAACCTCCACAACCTCATCATCAGAACAGAAGCGACGGCGCTCGACGACGAAGGCCTCACGGCCTCTCATGGAATCTTTGCCTGGAATTACAACCCCGACAGCGGAAACACCGGCAATGTTCACATCGAAGTGAGAGAGGGCCAGATCACTACGGAGGGCACCAGTTCGCACGGCATCCATGCCCGTCATTACGCCCCCGCCGGCGATAACAGCGGCAACCTCGACATCAAAATGAGAGCGAGCGGCATCACGACGCGTGGCCCGGGAAGCCTTGGTATATTTGCCTGGCATACCGGCACGGGGGATATCGACATCCTGGTTGGGGGGGGAGGGATCTACACCAGCGAGTTGGCCGCCCATGGCATCCTTGTCTATCACTCTCAAGGCCTGGGGACTATCGGCATCCTTATCCAGAGGGGCAAGGTCGAAGCGAGCGGGGAGAACGCGGACGGCGTTCGGATAGGCCTCCTCAACACGAACGATACAGACAGTGTCCCCGATGGCACGGAAGAGTACGTGGCCGAGGTAGGAGAAGACGGTTACCGCCAACAGACGGTTAGGGTGAACGGCCGGGTGTTCGGCGGCACCGGCGAGGCGGCGGGCATCTTCCTTGCCGGCGGCGGTAAAGTCTTCATCGGACCCCAGGGAACCGTCGGCGCAGCATCCGGCATCGCAATTCGCGCAGCGGGAGAGGCTCCCAAACTCCTGGTCGACATGAATCTTGGCGGTCGCCGGGTGGGGGAGGTCATCGGTGATGACTACATCCTGAACGGCGGCGGCGAGACCACGATCGTAGTCAATGGAGTGAAACTGCACGATGGTGCGACCGGCAACACCGGTAGTAGGGCTCCGAACGGGGCCTGGGACGTCTCCCTGCGGGAGGACGGGGTCACCGTCGATACCAGCACGACTCCGTGGACCATCTCCGAGAGGCAGGCAGGGATCATCGCCGATCGGGACTTCTCTGCCGCAGACTTCGACGAAGTTCCGAGACCCGACCCGGACGAGCCTCAGAGAGAAAACGAGCCTCAGGAAGTTAAAGTAAAGAGAAAAGTTGTCGTAGAGAAGTATGCGCCCCGAGCCTCCCTCTACGAGATCCTGCCCGACTTCCTGCAGCGGCTGACGGCGACCAGAGAGTGTTTCCCCTCGCCCGACTCTCCCGCCCAGGCCCAGCTCTCGGGCGGGACGGGGAGGTATGAACCCGAAGCCTCGACCGCGGGCGCGGGCTATAGTTTTGAACGCTTCTACGCGGCGGGCGGCCTGAACCTCGAGCTCGGCGAAGAGGTCGACGGCCGGCTCTCCGTGCATCATGTGTCCAGTTCTGCCACTGTCTCCTCACCTACCGGTGGTGGGGAGATCAAGGTGCGGGGGGCGGGCCCCGCACTCGGCCTCCAATGGAAGGACGCGAGCGACTTCTACGCGGCTGGCTGCCTCTCCTTTACCGGCTACCAGGTCGACCTCTTCTCAGACAAACGGTACCTGCTCAGAGCGGGGGTTGCCGGCCACGGCTCCTCGCTGGGTCTCGAGGTAGGTCGGCAGCTGGCGCTGAGCGAACGAATGAGGGTAACCCCTCGGGCCTGGCTGGCTCATACCGGGGTCTCCATAGGCAGCTTCACCGATGCGGTGAACTCTCGAGTCTCGTTCCCCAATTCAGGTCGCTTCAGCGGCGGCTTCGGGATGATGGCCGAGACCGCACACGCCTGGGCTAGCGGGGAGTTCTCACTCCGTGGCTCGCTGGGCTTTGAGCGGATGTTTGGCGGCGCGGAGACGATTGCGCAGGTATCTGGAGAGGAATTACGGTCGAGTTCTGCCCGGAGCAGCATGCTGCTGGATCTGAGCGGTAGCTATCGCGAGGGCCGCTTCTCACTCGGTACGGAACTGTCGGTGGGAGCGGCGTTGGGCTCTAGAACCATGGAGTACTCCGGCCTCTTCTACTTCAGTGTACGTTTCTAGTACCTCTGCACAGTAATTCTGACCGATTGGAACAGGTCGGTTATTGCAAGACCGGAAGGCCCTCTGGGGCGATGAGCACTTCGAGACTGCGGGGCCGTCCCGGAGTGCGGCGAAGGAGCCCCCGGCGCTCCAGGCCCGGCAGCATCTGGTGAACACTCGGCGCGGTGACTGTGAAGAACCGCTGCAGGTCGGCCTGGGCCGGTGGGTGCCCGTTAACCTTGGTATAGGCATGAATGAACGCCAGATATTGCCCCTGTCGTTCGGTGTACCGGATCCGTACTGGTGAAGAGGATGCTGACGAGGCAACCCCGGTGCTCGTCGGTACCTGACACCCGCTTACCGGCCCTCTGTAGGTTGCAAAGCGGCTAACTCATGTCCGGATACTGCAACGAAGGGGTTGCTGAAGCTGTTCCCGATGACGTTGTGTCGGTCGCCCCGGGCCGGAAACGTAGGCTGAGGGTCCTGTCAATGCTGTTCGCGAGTTTCTGGCTGCTGGCTTTGCTGTTCGCCCCGTATACGTAGACCCGCCATGGGTCCGCCCTGGTCATCGTGGTCGGATTGCCGCCTGTGCCCCCTCGGGATGTAGGTCGCAAGCCCCAACCGGACCGAGTACGGAGTGTGCCAATGCCCGCTCCACATCGCCTGCCGATTCTGGAGGGTATGCCGGCCGACCCCCGGTGCCTCAGAGTTGCTGCAACACCACCTGGCTCTTGTCACCCACGATCAGGCGGTGGGTGCTGGGCCGACCGTTATGGCCACAGATGACTACCTCCTCGCCGATCAGACTCTCCTGGAGACGCGTCCGGACCCCTTCGATCTTTGAGCGGGCGCCGACCACGGTGTACTCCAACTCCGCGTTACAGATGATTGCCTCGCAGCCGACAGTGGTGAACGGGCCGATGTAAGCCTCCTCAACCACGGCCCCTGCTGCGATGAGCGCTGGCCCGAACACGGTAGTGTTGCGCACCACCGCCCCTGGCTCGATCACCACGTCGCCCACCACCTCAGCGTTCTCGACCTCCCCCTCAATGCGTCGCCGCAGCTTGAGAAGCTGCAGTCGATTGGCGTCGAGGATGTCCTCAGCCTGGCCGGTGTCCTTCCACCAGCCCCTAATCTGCACCGGCTTAATGTAATGCCCTGCTTCGATCAGCAGCTGGATTGCGTCGGTGATCTGGTATTCACCCTTGGCACCTGGCTGCAGCACCTCAATGGCGTCGTGGATCGACCGATTGAAAACGTACACCCCCGCCACCGCCAGATTGCTGGGTGGTACCTCCGGCTTCTCCACTAGCCGGGTGATACGGTCGCCCTCGACCACCGCCACCCCTAGCGTCCGCGGATCCTCGACCGGAGCCAGCGCCAGCACCGCGCTGATGCCGTCCTCCCGGTCGAAGGCGCGGACGAAGTCCCGGACCCCGTTCTCGAAGATGTTGTCGCTCAGATACATCACGAACGGGTCGTCCCCTAAGAAGTCCTGCGACACCTTCACGGCGTGCGCAAGCCCCTGTGGAGGATTCTGGTAGATGTACTCGAAACTCACGCCACCGATCCCTTCTAGGGTCTCCTGGAAGGAATCGGCGGTGCCGTGGCCGACCACCACTCCGATTTCGGTTACCCCGGTGTCGACTAGGTCCTCGACTGCGTAGTGGATGAGCGGCTTGTTGGCCACTGAGATGATGGGCTTCGGCCTCAGGCTGGTTATAGGCCGCAGCCGGGTGCCCAGCCCTGCCGCGAGGATGAGTCCTTTCATGTCTGCCCCTTCACAATGTCTAACGATACCTGAACGCTCGGGCGAATAGCGTCTCCGTGCACGGGGTTCGAAGGGCTAAGCGGTTTCGGAAACGAGAAGATTGAGGACACGGCCGGTCCACGGTAGCAGGGGCGGACGAGGGTGATCCAAAGTGACTTGCTTTACGCTCGGTCGGCGCGCTCAAACCGCCGCCAGATTAGAAAGGCCAGCAGCCAGAGGCTCGGCAGAAGCAGCCAATCCCCGTCCAGGATCGAACCGCTTCCGATCAACTCCCCCAGAGCCAGGCTCGCTGCGAATGCTAGGGCGGAGGCACCCAGAACGGAGCGCGCGGCCCGCTCAGAGCGTCGCAGGATCCGGTAGACCGTAGGAGAGACCCTAGCCGCCCAGTAGAGCGTTGCGAGGGCCGCTAGGGGTGACGCCAAGAGGAGGACAAAGGTGCTGGTCAGTGCGAGGGCAGGAGGCCAGTCGATGGCGAGCCACCTCAGCAGCACAACGGTCCCGAGGCCCCCGACGGTCGCTGGAGCTGCTAGGGCCAGCAGCGTCATTAGCGGCAGGCTCCTTACGAGATTCCGCAGAGTGCCTCGGAAGGCGAGGAGTGGCGGTGGGGCCTCTGGAATGGGGATCGTCCTCTTTGCTGGGGCGGGACCGCTTCCTCCTGGGAATGGGTCGATGCCCAGGGCCTCGCTCCTATCGCACCAGGGGCAGTGGTCGAGGTGCCGACGGTAGACATGGGTGGGCACCTTCGGGCAGGTCGCGAGCGCGTCCTCGACGGCCTCCAGGGTCTGTTGCCATCGTTCGGCGCTTGGTCGAAAGCTAGGCGGCCCGCCGAGAGCTCGGCGCAGCAGTCGCCTCAGCTGAGGGGGGAGGAGGGTCGCAGATGGGGCAGTTGGCGAGGGCACCAGCAGCGCACTCCCTAGCAGCGGACTGCGACGGGCCGCAATGTTGTCGACAAGGCTTGGTGGATCGGCCTCGCCACGGTAGACGCCCGCAAAGGGGTGAACGCCCTCCATGAGTAGGAGATGGATCAGTACTGCTAGGCCGAAACGGTCGTGGCGCGGCAGCCGGGTGACCGAATGGAAGTCGCGGCCCAGGAGTTCGGGCGGTGTGAACTCCGCCTTGCCGACGGGGCAGCGGTAGGTCCGGCCTCGCTGCTGCACCTGGATGGAGTCGAGATCGACCAGCGTAACGAGCGCTCTATCGTCGATCAGGATGTTGCTCTCATTGAGGTCGCCTACAACGTAGCCCGAGCGGTGCAGCGTGGCCAGGATCGCGCACAGGTTGCGGGCGGCCCGTACCAGGAAGAGCCAGTTGATTCCGGGTGCCCGTCGACGCCGGGTCCCGGGATGATAGAGCTGGTGCAGGGGTAGGCTGGTCGAGAGGTCGAGCCGGGGCATGGTGAATCCGCAGACACCCCCCTCGGTATCGCGCACCAACGCCTCCGGCCAGGCGATCGCCACATGCCCCCCCTCCCTGGCCGGGTCGCGAGGGGCGTAGGCGATCATCAGCTCGAGTTTCTCAGCCCGGCCTGGGTCGGGTGCGAGGTAGAGCTTTGCCGCGCGGCCCGGATCTTCAGACAGGGCATAGACGACCGCTTCACCGCCCCGCCCCAACTCCGGCCCCAGTCGAAGCGGTCGCCGGTGATGATCGAAGAGGGGGGTCATGAGCGCACCGCCAGGATAAGGGTCTTGTCGTCCTGGGTGCGCTCGTTCAGATCTGGAGTGTCGAGGAAAGCGCCTAGTTCGCGACTCCTCCTCACGGGAGCGTCACCGCCCGCGAATGCGAAAAGTGGACTGAAAAAAGGGTCGTGGGGTGCGCCGGTCGCAACCGAGGTTGCGACCGGCTCGAGCCCATCGGTAAGCAGCGCCACCCCAACCAACTCTCTAGCAGGGAGGACTGCGGTGCGGGCCGCTTCCATGGCACCGTCGCTCGTCACGAAAACTGTCTCGCTGGCGTGCCTGCCCCGGACTGGCTGGAGCGGTCGCTCTAGCAGACCGTCTCGGTGGCGAACCACGATCGCACCGTCGCCGAGTTGAAGGGTGGCGAGTTCGCCGGTCGTCACGACCGTTAGGAGTAGTGTGGTGGCGTAGTCGTGGGCTTGTCCATTGCCACGCTCCGCCTCCCAGAGCAGGGTCGAGCGGACCCCCCAGAGGAGGGTAAGGAGCCGCTCATGCCAGGGCTCTCCGAAGGGGAGTGGGCCAGTTGCGAGGAGGTTTCGGGCGCGGGCGACTGCCAGGCGCGAGGCCGCAGAGGCGCAGCGGGCCGAACCGGCACCATCGGCGATGGCGAGGATCAGACTCCGGTCGAGGCGCGAGCAGGCCAGCCAGGCATCCTCGTTGTGGCCCTTCCGGTGGTTGACGCTAGGCTTCGAAGCCGCCACCACTTGCCAGGCGGTATCTGCTGCGGCGATCATCGGTCCTACGTGTCGACCTCCGCCCAGCCGATCGGGGGCAGGGCCAGTTGGTCGCCGACACGAGAGTGCGATACCGCCTGCTGGCTCTGCGACAGCCAGAGGAATAGCTCGCCGAACCGAAGTCCCTTGAGCTTCAAGGGGGGCCGCTCGGCTGGCGCGATGCGCCCGATCTTCTCCATGTTCGCCCTCTCGACCCCAACTACAAAGAACAGCAAGCCGCGGCGGAAATCCTCATCCTGAGCCGCCCGTGCCGAATCCTCCCAGGAGTCGGTCGGCTCACCGTCAGTGATCAGCAAGAGCCAAGGACGGTAGTACTGGAGACCGGCCCGCTTGTACATGTCCTTGCGCTCGCGGAGAAGTGTCAGGCCGACCTTGAGTGCCTGCCCCAGCGGGGTGGAACCGCCAGCCCGAAGCTCCTGCGGATCCCACTGCTCCACCGTAATGAAGTTCTGAACCGTGCGCACCCCGCCGTTGCCGAAGCCGACGACCGCCACCTCGACGCGTCGGCGGGCAAGGGCATCGCCCATGACGTCCTGCTTAAACAGCGTCAATCCTTCGTTCAGTGCCCGGATCGGCTCGCCCGACATCGAAGCCGAAGTGTCGAGGAGCAACAGACAGGGTGCGCGCGGGTCTGGATTCTCCGCAAGCTGGACCAGATCGAGTTCGCTCATGAGGATCCCCCAATAAAGCCAGATGTAAGCAGAGTCTAGCGGAGCGGCCGGTGGGGGGGCATGAAAAGGTCCACGATCCGTCTCCGCGGGGGTCCCGGCTTCGGGGATATCGTACTGTTCCGGCGCTGCGATCACCCTGTCGACAAGTGGTTCCATCGTCTAAAGCACCTCGCGAAAGCTTCTGGGAGAGTACGAGCAGGGAGTGGGCGGTAGTGTTAAGCGCCGTTAACCCATGGGTTACCCCAGGCGGGATGGGGAAGACTTCCGAAGCCACCTTGTGCAGTCGGCGGCGGGCCTGGGAAGTGGGTTCGCTGTGATTGAACCACTAGCCGCAGGTCTGCCTGGGCTGCCCTGCACCCTTGTAAGGGGGTCGCAACTCCCTGGACCTAAGCGCTCGGTCCTTGCAGAACCTATAAGGGTTGGGCTGCAACCGGTCATGGCGCTCCCTGGAGAGGCGCCTAACAGGATAAGATGCCGCCATGACCACCTCCGACATCCGCCTGTCGGTCTCCATGGACGACGAGGGCATTCAGGATATTCGTTGGGAGGCGGACGATGCCCCCGAGCCGGGCCTTCAGCAGGCCAAGGCGATGATCCTCTCCCTGTGGGACGGTGAGGTGCGGAACGCCATGCGGATCGATCTGTGGACCGTCGACATGACTGTCGAGGACATGAACGATTTCGTGTTCCAAACCCTCTTCTCCATGGCCGACAGTTACAGCGACGCCACCGGTAACAAGGCCGTCTCGGCAGAGCTGAAGATGTTCGCCCGCGAGTTTGTCGAGAGGGCGAACCGGGCGGAGTCGCGGCCGCCGCCGCCAGCCTGAGGGGTCGGGGAGCTCAGCCGGACGACCCATCCCCCCTGATTCGTGCTCTAGACTCGGACCATGGCACACCTCCTGGTATGGGTGCTCGGTCTTGCGCTGATGGCGTCCGCGCTGGCCCAATCCGATATCTTTGCCCGCATCGCGTTCGTCACCCTCGACGGCCGCCTTGCCACCATTGGGCCGGACGGAAGCGACCTGATGCTGCTGAGCAAAGATGAGGCGGAGTTCTTCCAATTTCCCGCTTGGTCGCCAGACGGCCGGAGCTTGGCGGCGATCCGAAGCCGCCGCGACGGCGGTGCGGTAGTGGTCTACAGGTTTACCGGGGAGGGTGCCGAGGAGTCGGTCCTCTACTCGAGTGCCTTCGAGCCCCCCTTCTACCTGTACTGGTCACCGGACAGTCGGGTGGTGAGTTTCCTGGCCAATGATAATGAGCGTGTCCTGGCGTTACACCTTGCCTCGCCCGACGATGGATCGGAGCGGGTCCTGACCGGTGGCAGCCCTTTCTACTGGCAGTGGACGGCCGACAGTCGCCGGTTACTTCTCCACATAGGCTTTGCCGGTGTGGGCGCGCGCCTCGGCTTCTCCGAGGTGGTTACGGATACGCTATCGGAGAACCTCGACACCCCCGGTTTTTTCCAGACCCCAGGGATCTCGCCCAGCGGCCGCTTCATCGCCTATGGGCGGTACGGACCCTTAGGGAGTAGGCGAGTGGTGCTCAAGGGGGTGGACATCGATGAGTCGATCGAGCGGGAGCTTCCGCACCGGGGGCTCGTGGCGCTGGGCTGGAGCCCGGCTGAGGATCTCTTGGCGGTGATGAGCCCCCGTCGGGATGTGGCCACCTTTGCCGGTGCCATCGACCTCCTCGAGGCCGAGTCGGGATTGCTCAAGCCCCTTATAGACGGCCCGGCCATCGCCTTTTTCTGGTCACCCGACGGGCGCCACTTGGCCTACTTCACCAGGGTCGCTGTCGGCGGTGGTCGGGTCGCTTCAGCGGATGGGGGGCAGCGACCCCTAGGAGGGGCAGGAGAGCAGAGGGTCCAGCAGCGTCTCACGCTGCTAGAGTTGCACGTTGCCAATATCGCTACAGGCGATACGTGGCTACTCACAACCTTCCAGCCGACCGTGTCGTTCGTAACCCAGTTCCTGCCCTTCTTCGGTCAGTACGCACTCTCGCATCAGTTGTGGGCACCCGACAGCAGCGCCTTGACTCTGCCGCTCATCGACAAAGAGGGTGTTCCCCAGGTAGCGGTCGTCACCCTGGACGGGGCCGTGACCACCATCGCTCCGGGGGACTCGCCCTTCTGGAACCAGAGGTAGGGTTGCGGGGTCTACCTGCACCGCTCGGTGGGTGCCGCGGGTTGTGGAGATCTGAAGCATGCTGCGACACGCTCGCCTCCTCGCTCACCTGAACGGCTTCGCCTTTCTGCCTGCTGTTCACGCAGTGGGTGGGGCGATCCGGGATCTGCTGTTCGGGCTCGAACCGAGCGACATCGACCTAGCGACCCGCGCGCGGCCAGCGGAGCTGTCTTCGTTGGTTGCGGCGCGAGGCTGGACGGTGGTGCCTGTAGGGGAGGGACACGGCACCGTGAAAGTGATCCACCCGCGGTTCGGGCCTGTGGAGGTAACGACCTTCCGCCGGGATCTGAGCACCGACGGGAGGCGGGCTACGGTGGCCTTTGCCTCTACGATCGAAGAGGACCTCTCACGCCGCGATTTCACCATTAACGCGGTGGCGATGCGGCCTGATGGGGGGGTGATCGATCCGTTCGGTGGGGTCGGTGACATCC
Source organism: Truepera sp. bin119 (assembly GCA_002239005.1). Lineage (GTDB taxonomy): Bacteria > Deinococcota > Deinococci > Deinococcales > Trueperaceae > MPNL01. The sequence goes on along the minus strand of MPNL01000030.1, from coordinate 19,646 downwards.
GCTACCGCCGACTCCGCTTCGTCGGCGATCCCGGGACCCGGGTGCGCGAGGATTACCTGCGGGTGCTGAGAGGGTTCCGCTTCGCCCGCCGCTACGATCTCGAAATCGATGGACCCACGCGCACGGCGATGCTCCGCTACGCAGCGGAGGTCCCAGACCGGGTCAGCATCGAGCGGATAGTGGCCGAGTTCGACCGGGCCTTCGAGGATCCGGCTGCGGGGGCCTATATTGCCGATCTATACGGGGCGGGCCTGTTGATTCAGCGCCGGGTGGTGCCGGAGTTGGCGGGGGTAGACGGTCTGCGTCTCGATCCGGACCGGCACCCCGAAGGCTCGCTGCTCGAGCATATTGCCAGGGTGATCGGCGAGTCCCCTCCATCACACCGCTGGCACGCTTTGTTCCACGACATAGGCAAAGTTGTGAGCGCCCGATCGAGTTCGCGCGGGCCCTGGCACTGCTACCCGGATCATGAGGAGGTCGGAGCCCGGCAGGTTCGATTGATTGCCCGTCGCTTGAAGTTGGACCGGGCACTCTCGACCAGCCTTGAGGTCGTCACCCGTCACCACGGCATCCCGTTCAGGATGGCGGCCTTGGGGCGCTTCCCCACCGATGCGGAGAGGAGGCGCTTTCAGGTGGCCCTCGGGGTGTACCTTGCCGACCTGCGGACTCTGCACCGAGCGCACGGCCCCACCACCCCGGCCGTCTCCCGGCTGTTTGAACCGCTGCCCCGGGCTGAACTGGAGCCGGCCCTGAAGGGGAGGCATCTGGTCGCGGCGGGGTTCCGGCACGCCGATGAGCCTAGCGCGCCCGACGAAAGGAACTTCTCCGCGGTGCTGGCGCGCGCCTACGAGTACCAGCTTGAGATGGGGGAGATCGACCCCCAGGCGCTGCTGACCGAGGCGCTGCTCCCCAAGTGAGGTCGGCCGGCCCCGACTCTGGGGAACTCTCTCCTTAACCCAGGATCAGCTCCCGGCCGGGAGAGCGCCAAGGTCGGTTGTGAGGAGCGGCACTGTTCTGCGGCGCGGTCGCGACCCTCGCTGCCCGGCCGGTGAGGTTCAAAGGATTCGCTTCTAGGGTCGAACGGCCACCGACGCCTTCCTAGGAATTATTGCTGGCCCCGACCCTCGCCGAAGCCGAGGTGAAAGCGCATCGAAAGGGGGGTGGCGGCGAGCAGGCCGCCGTCGACGGCCATGGTTACGCCGGAGATGTAGCGAGACTCGTCGCTGGCGAAGAACACCCCGGCCCAGGCGACATCCCAGGCTGTCCCCTCGATACCGAGCGGCGAACCCCGACGGCGAAGTTCGCGGAGTTGAGGTGGGATCGAGCTCACGAATGGTGCGTGGATCATGCCGGGGGCTATGCTGTTGACCCGGATGTTGTCCCGCCCGTGGTGGACCGCCATGTGGGAGGTCAGATTGACGATAGCCCCCTTGGCGGCGGCATAAGGGACATTCTCCCAGACGCCCGCGCGAATGCCGTCGACCGATGCGATGTTGATAATGGAGCCCCCGCCCGCCTCGATCATCTTCGGAATGGCGTACTTGCTGGCCAGCATTGTGCTCTTCAGGTTGGCCTTCAGCGTCTGGTCCCAGGCCTCCTCGTCGACCTCGACGACCGTGGCCCGGGGCCCCCCAAGGCCGACGTTGTTGAACAGGATGTTCAGGGCTCCGTAGCGAGCCACGACCGAGTCGGCCATCGCTTGACAGGCCTCGCTGTCGGTAACATCGGCCTCGAGTAGCGATGCCTGCCCGCCCTCGGCTTCGATGGTCGCCACCGTCTCCCCGGCGTTGGCGGAGTCGCGGTCGACCACCAGCACCCTGGCACCCTGCCGGGCGAACAGGATGGCGGCGGCCTGTCCGGTGCCGACCAGTTCACCGCTGCTCCCACCACCGGTCACGATGGCGACCTTTCCCGCTAATCTGGTGCCCTTGACGACTGTTTCCTCTCCCGATACTGCTGCCACTTAGAGACTACTCCTTGCCGAGCTATTAGGGCGCCAAGGGTCGGCTGCGGGCTGTGTCAGGAGCTTTGGTCAGCTCCCAGATGCCCTAGTTTCTCCCGCTTCGTCGCCAGATACCTCTCGTTGTAGAGATTCTCACCTGCGTGGAGGGGTACCCTCTCGACGATCTCGATACCGTACCCCTGGAGAGCGGCCACCTTGCGGGGGTTGTTGGTCAGGAGCCTGAGCTTCTTTGCGCTGAGGTCGTAGAGAATCTGGGCGCCGATGCCGTAGTCGCGCAGGTCGGCCGGAAAGCCGAGTTTGCGGTTCGCCTCGACGGTGTCGACCCCATCATCCTGGAGGCCGTAGGCCCTGATCTTATTCAGCAAGCCGATCCCCCGTCCCTCCTGGCGCAGGTAGACGAGCACCCCACGACCCTGGTCCGCGATCGCCTTGAGCGCAGCGTCGCGCTGGAAGCCGCAGTCGCAGCGGAGGCTGTGGAGTGCGTCGCCGGTGAGGCACTCGGAGTGCATTCGCACCAGCACCGGCGCCCCGTCGGAGATGTCGCCGAGCGTCAGAGCGAGGTGCTCGTTGTCGTTCAGTTCGTCCTTGTAGCCATGGACTCTGAACTCGGCCCAGGGGGTGGGCAGGAGGGCGGAGCCGGTGTGCTTCACGAAGCCGTCCGAATCGAGCCGGTAGGCGATCAGGTCGGCGATGGTGCCTACGTGCAGGCTGTGCTCCCGGGCGAACTTGAGGATGGCGGACAGCCGCATCATGGTGCCGTCGTCGTGCATAAGTTCGGAGATGGCAGCCGCAGGTTTGAGTCCCGCTAAGCGGCACAGGTCGACCGCAGCCTCAGTATGTCCGGCGCGTCTCAGGACGCCGCCGTCGCGAGCACGCAAGGGGAAGACGTGGCCTGGCCGGGCGAGTTCGTCGGCGGTGGCGCCGTCGCGCACGGTGGCCCGGATGGTGGTGGCGCGGTCCTTGGCGCTGATGCCGGTGTCGATCCCCTCGCGCGCCTCAATGGAGACGGTGTAGGCGGTCGAACGTCGGGCGGTGTTGTGCTCTACCATCGGCGGGAGCGCGAGGTGGTCGGCCAGGGCGTTGCTCATTGCCAGACAGACCACCCCGCCGGTATAGCGGATGGTGAAGGCGATCTTTTCGGCGTCGGCGTGCTCGGCCGCGACGACGATGTCCCCTTCGTTCTCCCGGTCCTCGTCGTCCACGATGATGACCGCCCTGCCTTGCCGGAGGTCACCGATGATGGTCTCGACCGGGGCGATATCGGGTTCAGTTGCCTTGCCCGGCATGGGATCCCTCCCTCATCAGGGTAAGCCTCTCTAGGTACTTGGCCAGCGGGTCGGCCTCGAGGTTGACCAGAGAGCCGGATCTGAGATCGCCCAGCGTGGTCAGCTCGAGGGTGTGGGGCACGAGCCACAGGGTGAACTCCTCAGCACTCAGTTCGGAACGGGATCCTGCAGGACCTCCCACATCCACGACGGTGAGACTCACCCCGTCCACCGTGACGCTCCCTTTGGGGACAAGATAGCGGGCCAGCGCCTCCGGTGCCCGCACCGCTACCACGAAGGCACCGGGGTCGCGGCGGATATCGAGGACGCTGCCGACCCCCTCGACATGGCCGGTGACGATATGGCCGCCGAGCCGGTCGCCTAGCCGTATGGCCCGCTCCAAGTTGACGCGGGCCCCCTCGTGCCAGCGGGGTGCTGTCTTGGCGACGGTCTCCTGTGAGAGTTCCGCCTCGAAGCCGGTATCGGAGACCGTTACGGCGGTGAGGCAGCAGCCGGAGACCGCTACTGAATCGCCCGGCTTGAGCCCCTCGACGACCCCTCTCGCTTCGATGCGGACCCGCAGGTCACCACCCGTCGGTTCGGCCGAACGGACGCTACCGACCCCCTCAACGATGCCCGTGAACATGCTCCACCTCGCCAGCTACCCTCCCGCTTCCCTCCGGCCGGGTGCGCTTCACCCGGCCGGTGATGAGCAGATCTTCAGCCAGGATCTCGGTCGCCTCGATGTCGAGCCGGATAGCCGCCTCTAGATTGGTTACGCCGAGGCCGCTGAGGGGGCTGGCGCCGGCACCGCCGAGCAGCTTAGGCCCGATGAACCAGGCTACCCGGTCGACGGCGTCGGCCTCGAAGAACGACCAGGCGAGGGTCCCGCCCCCCTCGAGTAGGAGGCTGCTCACACCGCGCTCGCGCAGCCGGTTCAGGGCGGAGCTGATCTCCGGTCGCCCCTGGACTGCGGCCACCTCGGTCACCTCGGCCCCCCGGCCTCTGAGCGCATCGACCCGCTCCTGAGCCGCTGCGGCTGTGACGAAGATGACGACCCGGGCGGCAACGCCGCTCGCGTCGGGTTCGAACAGGCGCGCGGCCGGCGGGGTGCGCGCCAGTGAGTCGAAGATCACCTTGATAGGGGTGCGGCCCCCTTCGACCCGTGCTGTGAGCAGCGGATCGTCGAGGAGCAGGGTGTTGATCCCGACCGCCACGGCCTCGAATTCACTCCGCCACTCCTGGACCCGGGCACGGGCAGCTTCGCCGGTGATCCAACGGGATCGGCCGGTGCGGGTGGCGATCTTGCCGTCTAAGGTCATGGCCGTCTTGTAAAGCACGAACGGGCGCCGCTTGAGCTGGACGGTTCGGAATACCTGGTTCTGCCTCTCCGCCTCGGCTTGGAGGACTCCGGTGACCACCTCGATGCCCGCCTCGGTGAGCTGGCGCACGCCCGCGCCGTCGACCCTCGGGTTGGGGTCGAGGGCAGCCACCACCACCCGGTCGACGCTGGCGCGGATCAGCGCCTCGGTGCAGGGGGGGGTGCGACCATGATGGTTGCAAGGTTCGAGGGTGACATAGACGGTGGCGCCGCGGGCGGCCTCGCCGGCCGCCGCCAAGGCGCGAATCTCCGCGTGAGCCTCGCCGGCGCGCCGGTGCCAGCCCTCGCCTACGATCTGACCACCCTTCACGAGGAGGCAGCCGACCATCGGGTTCGGGGCGGTCGTGCCCCGGCCCCGCTCGGCCAGACTGAGGGCCTGCTCCATGAAGACCTCGTGCTCACTCCGGCTCATGAGTGGCCCTGCGGACTGTTGCGGCGTCTGCTCACGGATCTGAGCGCGGAGCGGTCGCATGGCACCGCGCCGAGCCTCACCTCCTTCTCTTATCCGGACTGTCACCGTCGGTGCCGGTCTCTCACCGGCTCGGGTCGCTGCAGCGACTTCGCGGACTCGGTCGCGGGCGGACACATTCGGTCCACTCGCGCCTCACCGCCGGTCGGGAATTCCACCCTGCCCCGAAGGATGCTCGGTTGTAACGGACGGCAGGCGTCCGCTTAACCCTAAGTATTACGGATTGTGAAGGTCAGGACTGTAGGCCGAATGTCCCGGTCGAGCCCTCAGGCCCTGGCAGGATCTCTGATGGTCAGGGTCCAGGCTCCGGGGTAGCATGGAGGCTTGTGGGCAGGGAGTGCGAGCGGCGCCCCGGTCGCTGCGCAGTGCGAGTCGGCCCCGTCCTTGTCGGGTTGGCCGGGGTCGATCTTGGTGGCGTCGGCACCGACGGCGCTCTGGGGCCCCTGGTGAGAGCGGTCGGCTAGCGGTGCAGGGAGCCCCCGGACTCGACCAGGCGGAGCGCTTGCTCTGGAGCGTGTTCGGCTATGACACCTTCCGCAACCGGCAGGCCGCCATCGTCGACCACGTGAGCGCCGGCGGAGACGCCTTGATACTGATGCCGACGGGCGGGGGAAAGTCGCTCTGCTACCAGCTCCCGGCCCTGATGAGACCGGGTGTGGGGGTGGTGGTCTCGCCTCTGATCGCGCTCATGAAGGATCAGGTGGACGCCCTCAAGCAGTTTGGGGTGCAGGCCGCCTACCTCAACTCGACGCTCGGTCTGGCGGAGGTGCGGCGCGTGGAGCAGGCGCTTCTCGACGGCCACCTCGACCTGCTCTACGTGGCTCCAGAGCGGCTCCTTACCGAGCGGTGCCTGACCCTCTTGGACGGGTGCGACCTTGCGCTCTTCGCCATCGACGAGGCTCACTGCGTCTCGCAGTGGGGCCACGACTTCCGCCCCGAGTACCTGGGGCTCGGGGTGCTGGCCGAGCGCTACCCTGGGGTCCCCCGCATCGCCCTGACGGCCACCGCCGACGAGAGGACTAGGAGCGAGATCGTTGAAAAGCTCCGCCTCCAGCGCGCCGAGCGCTTCCTGACGAGCTTCGACCGCCCCAACATCTGCTACCGGCTGGTGGAGAAGCGGAGCGCCCGCCAGCAGCTGCTCCACTTCTACCGGAGCGAACACCAGGGAGATGCCGGTATCGTCTACTGCCTCTCGCGCCGCAGCGTCGACAACACTGCCGCTTGGCTTAGGGAGAGAGGTCTCCCGGTCATCCCCTACCACGCCGGCCTCGACAGTGCGACGCGGAGGCAGAACCAGGAGAGATTCCTCCGGGAAGAGGGTCTGGTGGTCGTCGCCACCATCGCCTTCGGTATGGGGATCGACAAACCCAATGTCCGCTTCGTGGTCCACCTCGACCTCCCCCGCAGCCTCGAAGGGTACTACCAGGAGACGGGGCGGGCGGGCCGCGACGGTCTTCCCGCTAGCGCCTTCATGACCTACGGCCTCGCCGATGTCGTGGCGCTGCGCCGGCTGCTCGAGAGCTCCGACGCTGATGATGCGCATAAGCGCATCACCCGGCAGAAGCTGGACGCCCTCCTAGGTTACTGCGAGTCTCCCCGCTGCCGCCGACAGGTGCTGCTGGCCTACTTCGGCGAGACGCTCGAGCAGCCGTGCGGGAACTGCGACACCTGCCTCACCCCGGTCGCCACCTGGGACGGGACGGTCGCCGCCCAGAAGTTCCTGTCGGCGGTGTACCGTACCGGCCAGCGCTTCGGCGCTAGCCACTTGGTCGACCTGCTGCTCGGCAAAGAGACCCCGCGGATGACCCGCTTCGGCCACGATCGGCTCACCACCTTCGGCGTCGGCGGTGAACTTGACGGGCGCCAGTGGCGATCGGTCGCCCGGCAGTTGGTGGCGGCCGGCTATCTCACCACCGACGCCGCCGGGCACGGCTCGCTGAAGCTCAGCGGCAGGAGTGCCGCTGTGCTCAGGGGGGAAGCCACCGTGCTTCTGCGTCGCGACCCGATCGTCACTAGGTCTGGGAAGGACGGGAGGTCGCCTGCCGCTCTGACAGATCTTAGCGAGGGCGAACGGGATCTGTTCGAGGCACTCCGTGACCTCCGCAGCGAGTTGGCCCGTGGGCAGGGGGTGCCCTCCTACATCATCTTCCACGATGCCACCCTGCGCCAGATGGCCAGGGCTAGACCTCGCAACCTCCGGCAACTCTCCGGCATCTCCGGGGTGGGGGAGGCCAAGCTCGAGCGTTACGGGGCTACCTTCCTCGAAAAGGTCCTGGATCACTTGGGCGAGGAGCCCAGGGCCGCTCCGGTCCCGGCGGGGTCCGACCGGCCTCCCTTCCCGGCCTCCACGGACGATCACTCTGACTCAGCGGAGCGGACCCTCGAGCTGTTTCTGGTGGGCGTCCCACTCGAGGCGATCGCCCGGGAGCGCAACCTCAAGCTGCGTACCGTCGAGGGTCATCTCTCGGAGTTGGTACGGCGCGGCGAGCTGACCCCTGAGGAGGCGGGTGGCCTGGGACCGGATCAGGTCGAGGAGATCGAGCGGGCCCGCGAGACCCTGCCGCCCGCAGCTCGCAGCCGCCTGCGGCTACTTTTCGAGACCTTCGAGGGGCGCTACACCTATCTGCAACTCAAGTGCGCACTGGCCGTGCTGGACGGTTAACCGGCGATCCGCTCTGCCGCCTCGCCGACGGGCGTCAGGTCGAGCATATCGCCCCAGAGGCGTGTGGGTTCGCGAATCTTCACAGGTACCGGTGGCTCAACGGGGCTTGGCCTGGCCGGCGCTACCGTACGACGCTCCCGTCGCGCATGTCGCGATCAAAGGTGACCACGGCCAGCCTCCCCTCAGCATCCTCCGCTGCCAGGATCATCCCTTGGGAGTTCACCCCACGCAGCTTGGCAGGCTTGAGGTTGGCCACGATAACGATCCGTTTGCCGACGAGCTCCTCAGGCTGGTAGTGCTGGCGGATACCGGCGACCACCGTACGCTCCTCGGGGCCGAGTTTGACCTTGAGCACCAGCAGCTTGTCCGCGTCGGGGTGCGGCTCGGCTGAGAGCACCGTGGCCACGCGCAACTCGAGCTTCGCGAATTCGTCGATGATGATCTCGTCCTTGTGCTTTAAGGGCGGCTCCTCGGGGGCGCTCAGTTCCGTCTCGAGGGCCTTGAGGTCGATGCGCGGGAAGAGCGGTTCGCCGGGCCGGGTCACTGTTCCGGGCGGCACCAGCCCCCACTGGGCGGCGTGGCCTAGTGTGAACGGGATCTGGTCGATGCCGAGTTGCTCGCGCAACTCACTCATCTTGGCAGGCATGACCGGATCGAGCAGGATGCTTGCGCAGCGCAGCGCCTCGACAGCCGTGTTGAGGACCGTGTCGAGCCTGCTGGCGCTCTCCTCAGCCTTCGCCAGTTGCCAGGGCTCGGTATCGCTGATATACCGGTTGGTGGCCCGGACCCCGTCGAGGATCGCCTCCATCGCGCGGTCGAACTGTACCCGCTCGAAGGCCCTGCCGACCCGCTCAGGAAGCTCGGTCTGGTGGGCTATGAACTGCTCGTCGACCGGCTCAAGGGTCCCGGCCGCCGGGACGATCCCTCTGCGGTAGCGCCCCACCATCCCAAGAGTTCGGTTGAGCAGGTTGCCTAAGTCGTTAGCGAGGTCGGAGTTGATCCGCTCGGCCAGCGCCAGCTCGCCAAAGTTCGCATCCAGGCCGAAGGTCATATCACGCAGGAGGTAGTAACGGAAGGCGTCGTTGCCGTACTTCTGCTGCAGGCTCAGCGGGCGCACCACGTTGCCCAGGCTTTTGCTCATCTTCTGTTCGCCGGTGAGCCAGTAGCCGTGCACGTTGAGGTGCTTATACAGGGGCAGGCCGGCCGCCTTGAGCATGGTGGGCCAGAACACCCCGTGTGGTTTCACAATGTCCTTCGCGATGAAGTGATTCACGGCGGGCCAGTAGCGTCCCTCGAGACCCTGGGATTTCAGCGCCGAGTAGTAGTTGATGAGGGCGTCGAACCAGACGTAGCAGACGTGGTCCTCGTCCCAGGGGAGGGGGATGCCCCAGGGGACCCGCGAGGCCGGTCGGCTGATGGAGAGGTCGCCGATCGGCTCCCGGAGGATGGCGAGAACCTCATTACGGTAGCGGTCCGGCCGGATGAGATCGGGGTTCCGCCCGATGGTCTCACGCAGCCAGGGGCGGTAGTTCTCCATCCGGAAGAAGTAGTTGGCCTCGCTGCGGTACTCTGGCGGCTGGTCGCTGTCGGGACATTTGCCATCGACGAGCTCCTTTTCGGTTACGAACCGCTCGGCCCCGACGCAGTAGAGTCCAGAGTACTCCCCGTAGAAGATGTCACCGTTGTCGTAGACACGCTGCAAGATCTCCTGCACCACTAGCTTGTGACGCTCCTCGGTGGTGCGGATGAACTCGTCGTAGCCGATCCCCATCTGGTTCCAGGTGTTGCGGAACTGGGCGGAGATGGTGTCGACGTACTGCTGCGGGGTCCTGCCGGCCGCTGCGGCCGCCTTGGCCACCTTCTCCCCATGCTCGTCCGTCCCGGTCAGGAAGTAGGTGTCGTTCCCCTTAAGACGGTGGAAGCGCGTCACGACATCGACCAGGATGGTTGTGTAGGCATGCCCGATGTGGGGCTCGGCGTTCACATAGAAGATCGGGGTGGTGGCGTAGAATGTCCCCTGCTCCGGCGATTCGGACAGGCCCTCCTTGGGTTCGGGCAAGGGGGTCTCGGTGGTGTCCATAGCTCTCCTCCAAAATAAGGGGGCGCCGTGATTGCGCGGCGCCCCGTTCGGCCTGAGCGTGCGGTCGCTCAGCCAGGTATAGGGCTAGGATGAATCATTCGGCAGTCCATTGCCAGGAGTATAGCAGAACGGTGGCCCTGAGAGGGGGCGACTGCCGGGAACGGTGCAGCTATGTACAACCGCATTTTTCACCATCGGCACAGCCCTGATGGACGCCGGGGCCGATGTGAATGCCCGAGACGAATACGGCCGGACCCCCGGCACTGGGTAGCTAAGTACGGCTTCAGACGCGCAACCATTACAGCCCTACTCGAGGCCGGGGCAGACGCGACCGCCCTGGACGCCCAGGGCAAGACCCCCTGGGACTACGTCTAGGACTAATGAGGCCCCCAGAGGTGCAGATGCTTGGTAGCGGTTGCGAGAGGGGACTCCCAAGTAGGGCCCTGGATCCTGATTTGAGCGTGACCAGATACACCTGTGTGATGCCATACGTCGTAATCTTCGGCGTGCCCTCGAGGGCCTCAAGCCCCGCTTGATCAGGCTACTCACAGACCACCCCGTCCGCATTCGCGTCACGCATGAACTGATAGGCTGGGTGGTCGCTGTGCACCGGGGCGGTGCCATGCTCCTGGGCCTCAGCGCAACCGATTCGTCCGTTACCGTTGCTGTCCCACAGCTCGAGCGGGTTGCCCTGTGGGGGGTTGGGCAACCTGGTCAGACCCGGGTGTAGGATCGGACTCTTCGGGTCCCACCCCTCTCTACCGTCCGGAACTACTTCTGCAACTGGAGAGACAGCGGTCTGTTCAACCGGATGATTGGGGATGCTACAGGGGCAACGTGTCATGAAGCACCTAGCCATCCTTATCCTTCTTGTCTACCTTGTGGGCTGTCTCGATTCACCTAGTGCCCCACTCTCGAGACCGCAAGCCCCGCCTGCTCCCGTAGTGCCGGATCCAAGGCCGGATCCAAAGCAAACGCCGATTACCGACCCACAACCACCGAGGATTACCGACCCACAACCGAGCCCGGATCTGGTAATTCGAACAGTCTTTATTAGTAGCAACCCCTGGTGTCTTGATCCCGGGTGTACGATCACCTTATCGGTATCTGTAAAAAACCGGGGGGAAGGTGCCTCACCAGCCACGACGCTACGCTACTACCGATCGACGGACGCGACGATCACGACAGCAGACACAGTGGAAGGCACGGATCCCTTGCCCGGACTTGCTGCTGACGGGATTAGTCACCAGAGAATGGATGTGCAGCTATCTACCGGAGGACCGTACTACTATGGCGCGTGTGTAGACGCGGTGGCGGGGGAGTCCGACACGGACAACTGCTCATCAGCCTTGAAGCCTTGAGATTTCCGCCGCCCCAGCCTCAAACAGGACTCTGATGACGCCAGGGTTGTCAGTTACCCAAGCCGCAAGGTGCAGAGGGGTCCAGCCATTCCCTCCCTGGGCATTCACATCGGACCCTGCCGCAAGGCAAGTGGTCACCTCCGCAGGCGTGGCCGACTCAAAGGACTCTGCCGTGTTCCATCCCTCACAGCTCACTATAGTGGCAGTGGGGGCCGGCTCGAAAGCGTGCCTCGTTCAGTCGCCAGTAGACCTCCTTACCTCTGAGCGCTTCTCGGGCCTCAGCGTAGTCCCAGGGAGTCAGGCCAGCGCTGTCTCGAGCCGCTCCGTCTGCCCCAGCATCGAGCAGGGCTTCGATGATAGCGGGATTACCGCTATGCGCAGCTGCCAGGTGCAAGGGGGTGGGCCCACCCTCAACCGGTGCATTCACCTCTGCTCCGGCAGCCAGCAGGGCTTCGATGATCGAGAGGTTGTGATTGGATCGGGCTGCCAGGTGCAGGGGGCTGTGACCGTCCCAGTTCCAAGCTGCTATATCTGCACCAGCCGCTAGCAAGGTCTTGATGATGGCGGGGTTATCACTGCCAGTAGCCGCAGAGTGTAGGGGAGTCCAGCCGTTCTCATCCCGGGCATTCACCCATGAACCAGCCTCCAGCAGGGCTTCGATGATAGGGAGGCTGTCGTTAGCCTGAGCCGCAAGGTGTAAGGGGGTCCTACCGGTTACATTTCTGGCAGCCACCCTTGCCCCAGCTTCCACCAGGGCTCTGATGACGGCGGGGTGGGTGCTCCTCATAGCTGCGAAGTGCAGAGGGGTCATACCAACCGGATTCCGTGCGCCCACCTCTGCCCCAACTTCAAGGCAAGCGCTCACCATCTCTGGCGTGGGCGATCTGAAGAAGGTCGACGAGTTCCACTCTGCACAGTCCTGAGCAAGACCTGACCCCACTAATGCGAGTACACTCGCGGCGACCAGCAGGTATCTAAGCCTCATGGTCTTCCTCCTTTCGGTACTGCACATCACTACGTAGGGAGGTGGCTCGTTTCAGCAGAACTCGAGGGCGACGAGCGGTTCACCTAATGCCCTGACCGAAGATCCTCGGCCGAGGGCATGCTTGCCAGATCGCTCTCCTGCACGCGGAGGTGCAGCACCCGCTGCCAGCGGTGCGGCACGAAGAGGTTCAGGACCCCGTCGTCCGTGAACACATCCATATACGAGCACTGGTGGTTGCGAAAGGGCGAATCGAGCGTCTCAGTGAGGGCATTGGCGAACACGAACCGAGGCCCACTCCAGATGCGACCGCCGTTCGTCGACAGGGAGAACCAGATTTCTGATCGGTCCTTCATGCTCTCGGGTTTCGTGCTGCGCAAGCCGCTGTAGTCGAGATCGTGGTGGCGGTTGTGATGGAACCCGATCAACGTCTCTCCGTCCGACAGGTGAAACACCATGGGGGGCGCGTCGGGATGGACGAGGCTCGAGGGTTCGGGCTCGCTCCAGTTCCTGCCGTCGTCCTCACTCCAACTCTGCCACAGATGTCCCTCCGCCGTGCGGATCATCAGGAGCACGTGGCCGTTACCCAGGTTGATAGGCCTCGGCTCATCCAGGCGGTTGAATCCGGGCACATAGAACCCGCCGTGGCGAGGCCCCGGCAGGAGCTTCCAGGACTTGCCCTGGTCCTCTGATCGAAGGACGTACGCCCGCGTCATGAGCGGCCTGTACGACCAGTCACCCTCGTGCGTTCCCAGGAGCCAGGTTCCGGCGTCCGTTTCGCACATGCGCATCACCGACATCCCCAGGTAACCAGGGTCATTCACCGGTCGGATCAGGCGGACCTCCGACCAGGAGTGCCCGTCGTCATCGGAATAACGATAGCCGATGGGCGCGTTCTCGTGAAGCCCGCGTTCCATCGAAAACATGCCCCAGATCGGCTGGGTGCCGAAGGCGTAGATCCGGGTAGAGCCCCTCGGAATCAGCGGGATGAAGCCGTGCTGGTTGTAGTCGATATCGAAAGCAACGACCGGCCCGCTCCAGGTGGCTCCCCCATCCGGCGAGCGGTACGCTACCAGATCGTTGACCTTCTCGCCCTTCCTGCCGTAGTGAGCGTTCCCAACCAAGGCAGGATCCCTCCCCTCCGTGTCCGTCGGGAACATCACGAGGTAGTCGCCTCTAGGGGTCTTCGTGGCGCGACACTCGAAAAGCGAGCCCTCCGCCTGGTGCACCAGCGTTCCGTCCACCGACTCGTGCGCCAGAATCCCCAGCCCCTCTCTGAGGACGAGTCCCTGCGGCGGAGAGGTTGAGGGGATCTCCTTACCGCCCGCCGTGATCGTGGGCAGGAATTCCACTGTTGTCATGGCGTTCAGTATGGCACCAAGAAACGCACTATCTGCGCGCGAGGCGGATGGCCGGACAGTACCGGTAGAGCTCCGCCGGACACCCGAAGAGAACAGGTCACCAGTTCGCGGGCTCCCTAGGCTAACTCGTGACCCGCGGCCGGTATCTGCGGTAGTTCTTGGGTAGCGAGACATCATATCTTCGGCTTGGTCAGGCACCACCAACTTCAGTGGCAGGCATCCACTAGGTTGAAGGAGCGGCCCTCGGGGAAGCAGCTTGGTGCTCGAGGTCGCATCCGACCACGACGGACTACGTAACCTTTCCGGGCGTAGCTGCTCTCGTTAGGGCTGTTGGGTCTTGCTGGATATCCTCCCTGAGAGGGGCCCGTCACGGCCACGGAGGGCGGTGCTGCGAGAGGGTTCCGCAGCCCGGGCAGTCGGAGCCGCCTGCGGGGTCAGTAAGCCCGCGCGAAGATCACCTTGCGAGGGTACCCGCTCGGGCGGCCGGTGTGCACGCACACCGTGCCCTCGGCCGAGGGGCCGTCGACAGGGATGCAGCGGACGGTCGCCCGCAACTCCTCTTGAATCTGCACCTCGCTTGCGGGGTCACCGCAGTGGGTGGCCACCACCCAGCCCTGCTCGATCCGTTCCTTGAACTCAGCGTACGAATCTACCTCGAAGGTGTGGGCCTTCCGGAAGTCCAGCGCCCTCTGGAATAGCGCGTCGTGGAACTTCTCCAAGGCCACCGGCACCTCCTCTGAGAGTGCGCCCAGCGCCACGCCGCGCTTCTCCCCAGAGAGTCGGTCGGCGAGCGGCGCCGAGCCCTTTTCCAGGTCCTTCGGCCCGACTTCGAGCCGAAGCGGGACCCCCCGCTGCTCCCACTGGTTAAACTTCCGGCCGGGACTCATGTCCTCCCGGTCGTCCACGTGGACCCGGACCTCCCGGTCCTTGAGCGCCGTCGCAAGGCGCTTCACCTCGGCCATCACCCTGCTGCGAGACTCGGCGTCGTTGCGCCGGTAGATCGGCACGATCACCAGCTGGTAAGGTGCCAGCCTGGGGGGCAGGATCAGCCCCTTGTCATCGCCGTGGGTCATGATAATGGCCCCGATGAAGCGGGTGGAGAATCCCCAACTCGTGGTGTGCACGAAGGCCTGGTCGTTGTTTACATCGTTGAAGGTGATGTCGAACGCCTCGGCGAAATTGGTACTCAGGTAGTGGCTGGTCCCCGACTGCAGCGCCCGGGTGTCGCGCATCATCGCCTCGATCGTCAGCGTCAACTCCGCCCCGGCGAACCTCTCGCCCTCCGTCTTTTCACCCTTTACTACCGGAATCGCGGCGAAGTGCTCAGCGAATTCGGCGTAGATCTCGAGCATCTGCCTCGTCTCTGCGAGCGCCTCCTCGGCACTGGCGTGGGCCGTGTGACCCTCCTGCCAGAGGAACTCGGTTGTGCGCAGGAATGGTCGGGTGCGCAGCTCCCAGCGCATGACGTTTCCCCACTGGTTGTATAAGAGCGGCAGGTCGCGGTAGCTCTGGATCCACTTGCTGTACATCTCGCCGATGATGGTCTCCGAGGTGGGCCGGATCGCGAGCGGCTCCTCAAGCTCCTTGCCCCCGGCATGGGTGACCACCGCGAGCTCCGGTGAGAAGCCCTCGACATGCTTAGCCTCACGCTCGAAGAATGAGATGGGGATCAGCATGGGAAAGTACAGGTTCTGGTGCCCGGTCTCCTTGAACATCTGGTCTAAGTTGAACTGGATGTTCTCCCACAGGGAGTACCCGTAGGGCTTGATTACCATCGAGCCACGCACCGGCGAGAGGTCGGCCAGATCGGCACGGTAGACGATCTCGTTATACCAGGCGCTAAAGTCCTCCGACTGCGGAGTAATACCCTTGTTCTTGGCCATGACGCTTTAGCCTAACAGACCCTTGCTCACCCCTTGGGGCTCAGGATCTGTCGTCCCTGAAACCGTGGCTGCCGCTTCGACCCTGACACCTTAGGCCCGCCCGTAACCGGATTGCAGAGCAGGGCCGTCGCAGTCGTGGAAACCGGCTAGGGCTTCGGCACCCCATCGGCACGACCGCAGGGGGCCGGGAGGCTCTTCAGGAGACGGGCGATGGAGTCACGGTGCACTCCGCACCACCGCAACTTCTCCCGCACGACATCCGGTTGACACTCTCCGGTGCCGCTCTGGGCAGCTCTTCCCTGCTACGCCGGTTCCAAGATCCCCAGAAGTTCGGTGTGCGGGAGAAACCTCGACCTGCGGTTCTACATCCTGCCAACCCCTAGGCCGACCGGTGCTCTACGTCAGCGGGGACCGGTTTGGGCCTGTGCTCCCCCGGTCGACGGGGGTCGTACCGGGGCAGGGTGACCGTTACGACATTCACCTCCCAGCTCCCGCCGAGGGCTGGTGTTATAGGACGGGTGGCGATCCGCCTTGTGGATTCGTTCACTAGGCCGCCGCTCCCCACCCCCGGGTCTGCTAGGGTGGAGGGGTTATGAAGGGGAATTATACAGAAAACTTGACAGTGCTAAAGAGGTAGGCACCGGAATTCGCGACCGCATCGCGATGATGGAGAAGAATGGGATGTGCTATACTCATTCTTTATCTTGAAAACCTTCGTAATTATTTTTCCGTCTAGCAATAGCGTCATAAATGGCGATTTAATCCGAGATAAGTTCGAACATCGCCACGAGATTACTAAGAACGCCTGGGTCATAGGTGGAGATTACACCACCTCATATGATGTTGGGGAAGTGTTGGGCGTATCCAACGGTCATAAAGGAGAAGATGTAGTATTTGTACTGAAATTAGGCAGCGATTATAGCGGCTACTATTACGCTGACTTATGGAACAAGCTTAAAGCTTGGAACGAATGACATTCCACGAAGATCGAGGGCCTCGAGAGAGGCCGCCAGAAAGACCTCTGCCACGTCCAACCAACGGCCTTAGCGATTTGCAGATTGAGGGCAGACTAAAGGAAATAGAGGTCACCATCAAGCAGCTTGCCACTCGTGAATATATCGAGAAAAAGCATAGGCAAATGATTGTGTGGACAATAGGCACTGTAATTGGTTTGGTGGGGGCTGGGGCCGGAATACTATTTGCCCTTGCCAGGTTTGTGGCGGTATTTGTTGGCTCGGGAGGTTAACGGGCGTTTTCGCTAAGACCCGGTACTAGGGTTCTTCCGTTTCTCGCCCTTTCTTTTCCCGGTTTCTATCTTCTTGTCTGCAACCGCAAACATAGCCCTTGCCAAGTCTGCCGGGTCTTTGGGCATAGGGCGAGGCGCTTTCTTGGTCTCAGTTTTTGCCATGCTCTACCTCCTGTAGTCTCAACCTAGCACACACTATCTATGATGAGCCCGCTGTCCGATGGCGCTTTATATACCCCTTATCCGTCAGCAGAACCAGTAATTCCGCTTGAGACTTTGTGCCCTTGATAGAGTTGCACGACCCGCATAGCAGTTGCAGGTTGCTTACATGGTCGGTGCCACCCTTGCTCTCTGCGATGATGTGGTCAACAGTTAAGTGCCTCATCTCGAAGTGGGTTCCACAGCCATTGCAGTAGCCGCCTTGCTCGCCATAGAGATATCTCTTGTTGCGAATGTCGTTGTAGGGCATGACCTTACCCAAGTCTGTGCGCTTCGGGATATCGGTACGGTGGGCTCCCGTAAAGAACATGCCCACCTCCTCTTGCATGCGTGACCGTACAAGGTCAGCGGCCTTGGGTGATATGTCGATGCCCACCCATTGGCGCTGTAGCTGTTCTGCGGCTATGCAAGCCGTAGCGCAGCCGCAGAAGGGGTCGAACACAATGTCATGCTCATTGGTACTTGCCCTGATAAGGCGTTGCAGGAGGGCTAGTGGCTTCTGAGTGGGATAGCCGATGCGCTCCTTCGCCTGGGAATTGATTGGGGGAATGTCCACTACCACATCGTCACAAGCGATTCCCTTCGTAGAGTCAAGATAACGCTTGAGACTGGGCATGCCACCCCTCGGTGACCAATGAATCAGGTCGGCTTCGGCTAGGGCATCAAGTCGTACATGAACCGTAGGGTAGGCATCGGGCCACCCTGGAATCAGATTGTGCCTGATGATGAAGTCGTTCATACCGCCCTTGACTGGCACTGCCCAGTGTCGACCTATGCTGCTGGGGTCGAATCCTTGCCACGACCCACCAGATTCCCCAGAAGATAGGCCGCTGGCGGTCAGATCAGCTGACCGCCAGCGGCCGCGTGCATCTGAATTTCGATACTTGACCTTAATGTACTCGGGGTCGTGGGGTAGATACTGCGTATTCCAGGTGGCACCGGGCCGTGAATAGAAGAGAATCACATCATGGACCCGTCCGAAGCGTTGCGCGTCACTTCTCCCCTTTGTGCGTCTCCATACAATCTCATTCTTGAAACAGCTAGGTCCGAAGATGGAATCCATAAGCGTCTTCAAGTAGTGAGAGGCGGTCGGGTCGCAGTGCAGATAGATGCTTCCCGTATTCTTGAGCAGTCGCCTCATCTCCATGACCCGAATTGCCATATAGATGAGGTAGCTCATCATGCTGTCCCCATGCACCTTCTGAACAGCGGTCAGTAGGTCATAGAGCCCCGGATGCTCACTCTTGATAAGCCCGTGCCAAGCTAGGTTGATGTCGTCTAGCCCCCAGGTATCCTTGAACGCAGCACCCGCAGCCTTGGAGCCTATGGGGGCTGCGTAGTTAGCCTTCGAGTTGAATGGCGGGTCCAGGTAAATCAGGTCTACCGACTCGCTATTCATGCCTCGCATGATGTCGAGGTTGTCGCCTGTCCAGATGGTCTGATTCTTCCAATTTGGCGCATTAGAAGGGAGGGCGCTCACAAGCGCCCTCCCCTAAGTTCGGTCGTATTGTTTGCTAGCTCAAAGCAGTTGGCCTGGTCCCGTACACAAGCCCAGTCTCTTCGAGTCCGTGACCTCTTGCGGGGTTGCGGGGTTGCGGGGTTGCGGGGTTGCGGGGTTGCGGGGTTGCGGGGTTGCGGGGTTGCGGGGTTGCCCCTTCTTTAGTCTATCGTGGGGTTGCATCAGACCTAATCCGCTATCAAGTCTCGCCACTTGAGCCGCTTCCCGACCATCCCAGCGGCCAACGCTGCCATCTGCTTGATGGTGTCCCACTCCCGGGCATTGTGACGCCCCGCAAACTCGGTAACGTAGCGGTGAAGGTGCTTGAAGCTCATCTTGTGGTAGACGCCCTTGTGCGCTCTCTTGAGCATGGCCCAGAAGGACTCTATGCCATTCGTGCTTGCCATCTCCTTGACGTACTCACCGACAGAGTGTTTCACCGCTTGGTGGTTGGGCAAGCCCTGGTAGGCGCGGTTCTCATCGGTGTAGACGGTCGCCCCAGGCTCTACGCGCTCCTGTACGAAGCCTTTGAGGGTAGCAGCGTCGGTATTGGCAACGGGCGCGGCGCTCACTTTGTTCGAGTCTCTATCCTTCATGCCGACTACGGCAACCTTGCCTACGGTGCCGCGACCCGCTTTGAGCTTCTTACTCTCGTGCTTGTTGCGCTCCTTACCGCCCATGTAGGTCTCATCGACCTCTACTGGACCTGAGAACCCTGTAAAGCCGACCTCTTCCCATGCCTTGCGGATACGGTGAATCATGAACCAGGCGGTCGTTTGGGTAACGCCCAGGTCACGGTGTAGCTTCATGCTGCTGACACCCTTGAGACTGGTAATCATCAGGTACATAGCCACTACCCACTTGCGGAGACCGAGCTTGCTACTCTCCATCGGGGTACCGGTCTTGATGCTGAAGTAGGACCGGCAGTCGGTACACCAGTAGGGCATCGGCTTACCGGAGGGTACGGGGCGGGTTTTGGTGGACCCACAGTGTCCGCAGTAGCGACCCGTTTCACCCCAGCGGATATTCTCGAACCACTCCCTAGCTGCCGCTTCATCGGGGAACATCTCGAACAACTCAAAGACCGTTAAGCCTGTGCGATAATGCTTTCCTGGTGCGCTTTTCTGGTAGTTGCTTCCCATATCTAATCGGAATGAGCGGTTAGGGGCTTGACCCCTTAGACGCGTAGCCCTATACTATCCTTTAGGAGACATTAGCTGGAAGCCCGTAAGTCGGGTTTCCGCCTAATACAACAACCAGTTCGCCTTATCCGGTC
>MPNL01000088.1 GCA_002239005.1 Truepera sp. bin119 | reverse complement strand
CCCTCCTGGCGCTAGAGCCGGTAGCTGAGCTTGCGATTGATGACAAGACCCTCCCGCCGAGGGCAGGCAGCCGCAGGAAGCCATAGCGGCGATGCTGCGACCCAAGAACCTTCAGCCGATCGACAACTGCCGCATCCTCTTTCGGCAGCGGCCTATAACACCGACTGCGACAGGCCGACCTCCGCGCAGCTGTGCCGCTCGCTCAAACCCAACTCGGCCAGCAGCAAGCCCACAGCTTTGCACTTGGCCAGGGGCTTTACCGGTTGCCAGCAGCTCTTTAATCGCCGACATATCCAGCAGCCGAACCTCGCTCACTTCCAGGCCGCCGTACCTCTTGCGCCACCCAATAGAAGGGACTTACATGCTTAGCACAACCAAAAATGCCGAAGGCGGCGTAGGGCATTGGTGTGCAGAGATCTATTATCCCGATAGCCACCGAGCTAGTTGTCGGGATTGTCCTTAGCCCTGGGGTGCAGCCGTAATGGCACGCTGCGTAGTCTCTATGAACTCGGTTGCTAACTCAACACTGAAATCACTGGGGCTGAACCCGTGGACGATGGCGTTCCTGTACTTAAGCATCTCAGTTAGATGGTTGTATTCGTCCCTTGAGATCACCCCGTTATAGATCGCCTGGTCGAGGACATGCCTTGGCGTGGTGATCCTCGTGTCCGATACTCCTTCCGCAGCAATCAATTCTCTGGTGGCAGCTTCATGAGCTGACCATGCGAGTAAGAAAGCAGCCTCTGGCAGGCCAGCTTGGAGGGCCTTCTTCGCTTCCTCAATCCTCTGGAGGATGTTCTTGCCCTCAAGCGAACGTGCCCCTTCAGGCGAATCCAACTTCTCCGGTTCACCTACAAGGAGCAACTCAAAACTCCATCCAGGCATCGAGTCAATGATTCGTGCCAACTGGCTTATCCTGGGATTGGCAGCCAGTGAAGACCGTGACTTCACTTCGATTACCTTCGCTTCGTCGCCTTTCCGAACAAGCAAATCGGCTCGGAGCCCTGGAAAGAAGTCGAGTGGGGCCTCTAACGAGACCTCGTAGCCCTTGCTGCGATACTCCTTTGCCGTCTTGTGGGCGAGGAGGTATTCAGTATCGTTTGTGACTCCTAACAAGTTGCCACCTCCTGATTCAGCGCATCAACCACAGTGATGTGAAGAAATTGTTCGGGCCGACTGAGGTTTTCAAGTAACACTGACGAGGGGTTTTGGATTCGTACATCGCCCTTTAGATCTCTCTTACGGCAAAGCAAGTCAGTCACTTGGGAGTCGTCGAAGTAGACTAGCCCTGTCAAGGCATCCAGGATAGGCTTCGCCATATTGTCAACATCCAGCAACTTGTCCTCAAAAAAGTAAGTTATGGTCACCATCACCTCCCCAGCGAAGGGTGGGGCTGTGCCCCATTTCTTCTTGGCAGCTTCCTGCACCTCTTTCTTCCAAGCCGTTCGACTCTTTGAGCTAGCTTGTTGGGACATAGGAGTACCGGCTACGACAAACTCAAGGTGCAAGATTCTGCCCTAGAGTGTCATGATCATGATATGCGAACCGTACTACAGGTTTCAATGCTTTCGTGAACTGCGCGAAGACAGTATACAACATGCACGGCCTGAATCCCCGGTCAAGTCGCATACTGTATGAGTCAGCCCGTAGTCACTGGCGACATTCGGCTAGAAACTGATGACTCACAACCAGGTGTCCCCAATAGAAGGTCGTCTGTACTGATGCCATGACGCCGACACAGATCAGCCACCTTCGTGCCAGCTTCATTCAGAACGCCGATTATCCCTCACTAAACCGCTTACGTTTCATCAGTCTTCCTCCTTCGTTAAGCCAAAGGTGGAAAACCCCAGTTCCCAATGGTCCGGTTTTCGGGGGAAAGGTCACCCCAGTCCCGAATCTTGGTGAGATTCCAATTGACTACCCGGTAGCAGCTCTGGGTAGTGACGTGAGATTATCTCTGCCCCCCAAAGGGGGGAGGCCTGTCCTGGTGCATCCTGCACCATGTGAAAAACACAGACCGACCTCCCATAGCAAGTCTAGCCTGTGTCAATCATGAGTGCCTCAGTTACGGTCAGCTAGGACAGGGCAACCTCAAGGAAGGACGGGTTCGCTGGACCCGTAAGAGCTACGGACCAGACCGGATCCGTTACTTACGCTGCCGGAGTTGCCAGAGCGAATTCAGCGAACGAAAGCACACCCCTTTGTGGAGCAGCAAGATCAGAGAGAGCAAAGCCAGCGCTATTGCCGATCCAGCGAATCCGTCCTCGCAGCTTGCTGAAGGTAGCTCCATCAGGGGTACCCCTAGGGCGGACAAGAGCGGCTTCGTTGGAGCTTCGGGTCAGCAGACGTCAGGCACAGGTAATGGTCTGCAAGACCAGGCAGAGGGGGCGCCTCGTTAGAGTCGAGGCTCGAGTTGCCCATGGAAGTAGTAAGCGGGTGGCCAGGGAGCTCTCTCGGC
>MPNL01000029.1 GCA_002239005.1 Truepera sp. bin119 | reverse complement strand
CCCTCGTTGACAGCAGGCCTCAGCGACGTTGCCTGACTCGCGGGCCAACTCGAGAACACTCAGGCGCTGCTCAGCTGACTCGCTCGCCGCATCGCGCTTGCCACCGCTTCCAACCTTCGTTGCTGTTCGTCCCATGACCTCCTCCTTTTGGTGCAAAGGGGCACGGGAAGAAGGTTGAGAGGACACATTTAATTGACGAAGTCATCCTGCCAAGAAAAGGTGAGCGGCTCCTGCACGGCAACGCCAGTTTTGAACCCGACTACCTGGTGCGGGTGATGCAAATTGCGCGAGAAGAGAAGGCGGGTGTGGCTTTTATGCACAGCCACCCACATCCTGGATGGCAAGGGATGAGCAACGCCGACATCGAAGCAGAGCGGGATGTTCTGGCGTATCCAGCAGGCGCGACCGGCTTGCCACTGGTAGGTCTGACAATCGGCACCGATGGCTATTGGAGTGCGCGCTTTTGGCAAAGAGACGGTAGGCAGATGCGCCGTCATTGGTGTGAGAAAGTCCGTGTTGTCGGGTCGCAGGTCTACAAGATCTACCCCAACGACAACATTACACCGCCGCCGCCAAGGAAAGAGGTCCTCAAGCGCACTTTTGACACGTGGGGCCGCGAATCGCAAAATACAATCGCACGTCTGAAAGTTGGCATTGTCGGGCTTGGCAGCGTCGGCTGTATCGTCGCCGAGGCCATTGCCCGGATCGGGATCTCACAAGTTACACTGATCGATCCCGACAGAGTCGAAGAGCATAATCTCGATCGGTTGCTTTACGGAACGGCGAGGGACATCGGCAAGTTAAAGGTCGATTTGGCCGCAGAGGCGATGCGACGCCACGCTACTGCCGGAAGAATCAAGATAACCGCTTTTCCACTCTCGATTCACGACGAAACGGCTTATAAGGCCGCACTAGATTGCGATATTCTCTTTAGTTGCGTCGACCGTCCAGTTCCCCGCGATGTCTTGAATTACATCGCCCAAGCGCATCTGATTCCGGTCATCGACGGTGGAGTCGCTGTGGAGACCGACAGACGGCAAGACCGCTTGTCTTCGGCGCACTGGCGTGCACATATCGTTACACTCTATCACCAGTGTTTGCGTTGCAACGGGCAATACAACTCGAGCATGGTGGTAATGGAACTGGACGGGTCGCTTGACGATCCCTCTTATATCAGTAATTTGCCGCCCGAAGAACGGGGCGGCAACCAGAATGTCTTTCCGTTCAGTCTAGGCGTTGCCGGAATGGAGGTCAATCTGATGCTTCGCTATC
This sequence comes from Truepera sp. bin119, assembly GCA_002239005.1. GTDB lineage: Bacteria > Deinococcota > Deinococci > Deinococcales > Trueperaceae > MPNL01. The sequence continues at coordinate 40,233 of MPNL01000029.1, read as the reverse complement.
TACTCGCCGCCGATTGGTGGCCGTTGGTACGGCAACAGGACTACCAATTTGTCACCGCGGAGACGCGTATCATCAACAGCGAGTGTCACCCTAGCTGCTCTTTCCGCCAGCGCCACGCACAAGGTGATGCGGAAAACCCGCCCTATTTGATAAGAACGCCACCGGAATCCTGGTGGCGTACAGTTAGGCAACGCATTGTCAGGTTTTTCGATAAGGTATCCTGGAAGTCTTGATCTTTGGTCCCTCTAGGTCCGTCCTCTAGCATTAGTGTCTTTAGATAATAGCCCACATTATAGGGCTGGGACACACAAGGCCCAAGCGTGATTGAACTCCCAGTGGCCAACAGGGGCTGATCGCGAGTTCCTCATTGCGTATTAAGAATGGGGGTGTGCCGTTGAGACCTCACGCCATAGCAGAGACATTGCGGAAAAGCCAATCCTCGACCGCAGAAGTCGCGGCCGCCGTCCGGGCCATGCATCAGCGCGAACGCGTGCGGATCATTGAGGACCCCTATGCCAAGTTTCTGTGCGGACGGTTCTGGCAACTGGTCTTGCGAATTCGCCCGTTGGAATGGTTCATCAGAGGCGTGCTGAGGCCCATAGCACCAGCCTCCATGTGCGTGTTGATGCGAGCACGATATGCTGAGCAGACCCTGGAGACAGCCATCGAAGCTAGCATCACACAGTACGTCATCATCGGAGCTGGCATGGACTCGTTCGCTTTCCGCAGGCCCGACCTGATGGACCGAATCGATGTCTTCGAGATCGACCACCCCGTAACACAACAGAAGAAGCTGGAGTACATTCGTCGGGCGGGACTGTCAGTCCCGCCCCGGCTACATTTCGTGCCCACCGACCTCTCGAGAATTTCCGCTCTAGATGCACTAGCCGGTTCGGGCTTCGAAATATCTCAGCCGACGTTCTTGACTCTGCTGGGAGTTGCCTACTATATCACAGCCGATTCTTTGACCGAGACCGCTCGCTCCATATCGCAGCACCTGCCCGCAGGAACACTTTTGGTGATCGACTACCTGCTCGATGAAGAGTCTGCCAAATTCGAACATCTTCCCATGCGAAGTAGGATGAAGTCCTTCGTCGCGAGACGTGGAGAGCTTATGGTCAGTGAATACTCGCTTGCAGCAATGAATGATTTGATGGCTGCACAGGACTTCGAGACGGTCGAAAACTTCGCTCTACCTCACCTGGAGCAGCAGTACAAGGAGGAACTCGGCACCTTGCCATTCGAAGTTCCCAGTATCTTTGCGTTTGGCACCTTCCGAGTAGCTTCCCGGGACGCCTGAGAAGGTTTCCCCCAACTGGGGGAGCGCGCCTTGCCTAAGCAATGAACTCAAAAGGCTCCTGAACTCCGTCAGGTCCCGGCGCCTGAACACCATTATGCTCATGGCAGGGACACACCAACTAGGCTCCCCGGTCAGGGAAGCGAGGGCCGGGTCGGAGGCACAGAGGATGGCTCGATAAGGTGTGCGAGTGCAATACCCATAAACGCACTCGCCGATTTAAAATGCCCCCTCCAGATCCTCCCGTTCCCCATTTCCCAAGTCGCTGGGAACTAGACTACATCACTCTAGCGGTGCCCCATCCAGTGCCCACTGGGCGAAGGCGTCGACGAACGCGAAAGTCGCGTCTCGGGTGGGCTGGGCCAAGAGGAAGCGGAGAAAGTCTCCCACGTCCTCGACGGTGCTCTGTCCGAACAACTCGCCGCCCGAAAGGCCCTCGAAGCGCCCACTCTCGATCTCGGGCAGAGCCTCCTCAGCCGCCTCTACAGCACCCCGCAACTCCTGGACCAGTACCTGCGGGAGCAGTTCGGCCCGAGCCAGATCGCGAGGACCATACAGCGGAGTGCTGGTCTGCAGGCCTTCCATAACGATGCCGCGTCCGATCAACTGCCGGAGCAGTTCGGTCTCCCCCTCGACCGGCAGCTCGACCTCCACCTCGGCCAGACGACCCTCCGAGGCTCCGGCGACGATCCGCAGTCGGTAGGTGCCAGCCTCCAGAACTGCAGGAAGGTCGAGGCCGAAGTGGTCGATCACCAGGCCGATAGCGTTCCTCGGAACCTCGACCTCGCTGGATGCTGTGGCTAGGACCTCCCCCACCCCATCAAGGAGTTCGATGGTAATGGTTAGACGCTGCGGTAACACGTCACCCGGGGTGAACACCTCGAACTCCGGATAGACCGTATCAGCGGGATGATAGGGGGCAGCAGCGATCCCGTCCTCGCCCAGCGTCACCTCCACCGCACTCGCGATCTCGATCGGGGGTGGCGGACCCCTAAGAGTCTCGATCCGCCGCGTGACGAGGTTGGCAAACGGCGCGTCCATCCCCGCACGCTCCAGATACAGTTCGTACTGGTCGGCACCGGCTGCACGGTTCCCCTCCTGATCGTAGAGATAGGCGAGCGCGTAGTGAATAGCCGGCTGATCGGGGTAGAGGTCAAGGGCGTTGACGAGGTCCCGAATAGCCTCGTCGTCCACTTCAGGATCGAGACTAACGGCCCGGCGGTACTGCTCCATGGCCAGCTCGAGCCGACCGGTCACGGTCTGGACCAAGCCGAGATTATAGAGGGCGATGAACTGACTCGAGTCAAGCTCGATGGCCCGAACCGAGGCCTCCTCACTCCTCTCTAGCAGGCCGAGCAGGTAGTAGGCCCAGCCGAGGTTGGTCCAGTACAGGTCGCTGTCGGGGTCGAGCCTGACCGCCTGCAGGAGTGCACTGTAAGCGCCAGATGCGTCGTCCTCGTCGAAGGCGATGAACGAGAGCCGCTCGTAGGGATAGATGAAGTCCGGCTGGAGCCTCGTTAGCTCCGTAAGCGCCCGTTTCTCGAGGCCCACGTCATCCTCTAGGCCTGCAACGATCGCCAACCCCAGCAGCGACGCGACCCCCGCCTCGCCCCCAACGGCCCGGCTGAGAACGGTAGCGACGTCCTGCTCGACCCCAGGGAACCCCCCGGCGGCTCGGAAGCTGGCTCGTGCGATCAGGCCGAAGGTGTAGCGCCGCGACGCGGCGTCGAACGCCTCGGCGGCGCCGTCATGATCGTCCACGCTGGCCGATAGCGCCCCAAGCCACACGTGAGGTACGGGTAGCTCGGTAGCCCCTGCAAACGCGCGGAAGTATTCGATGATGAGGGTTTCATCCAAATCGCTGCGGCTCAAGGCCATGGTCGCCAGCAGGGCAGGGTCGCCACCATCCTCGCCGGTAAGAACCGCCTCGAGATGGTCCCGCAGCGAGCCCGCCCGTGGATCGTCATCAAGCAGCTCGAGTAGCCCCTGCGCCTCGACCAGGGAACCGCCCCCGATGAGCCCGAGGGCCCTAAGGTAATCTCCCTCGGGACCGGTCAGGTCTAGGTCTCCTCCCAGACTCGGCAGCGGCAGGTCGAGCCTTACGGCCAGGATGGCGACCGCCTTGCGCACCAACACGCCCGCGTTCGCCTCATCCGCACGAACCGTGAAGGTACGGACCCCATCGGTGTCGGCGAGATAGAGTTCGAGGGTCGAGCCCTCAGGGCCGGAGACGATCTCTCCGGTAATAACCAGATCAGCACCTATCGCCTCGCGGGCCAAGGCCGCGCCGGTCGGATTACCAAGGGACCGATCCTTAAGGAAGACGGTCGGATGCAGGAATCCCCCCTCGACAGTAAGGGGGGGCAAGAGGCTCGGCGCCACTGCAGGGCCCAGGACCTCGTCGAACTCGTCAGCGAAAGCGGTCGCGATGCGATCGGCAACAGCGACACCCAACAGAGCATCCTGGCTCTGTATCGGGTAGACGATCAGGGTCTCGGCCACCCCCCACCCCAGGGGGAGGAGGAGCAGGACAACAAGAAGCCTTCGGGGCATAGGGAACCTCCACAGCCAGATTTGCCCAAGGCTAGCACGACAGCGGGGAGAACGGGCCCTCTGTCCAACCTCCTGGAGATGCCCCAGGATCTCCCCGTAGTACACCAGAAGCTTACCCAAGGAGGTCTTCGAACTCCTCGAGCAGCGCCTGCGCCCCCCTGGCGCTGCGGGCGACGACCAGGATGGTGTTCTGACTGGTGAGAGTGCCTACAATCTCATCGTACTCGAGCCTGCCTATCACATAGGCGATCCCCTCGGCGTAACCCTCATCGGTGTTGATCACGAGGGTATGTTCACCCCGATCAAGGTCGCGCACGAAGAGCTTAAAACGCTGAGCGAGCTCTCCCCTCACATCCTCCTGGGCAGATAAGGGGGTCGAGCGGTACCGGTGCCGACCGACGCCTGCAGGAAGCCTCACCAGCCTTAGCTCGTTCACGTCGCGGCTTATAGTCGCCTGGGTTACCCTGATACCCTGCCCCGCAAGGTGCTTGGCGATCTCAGCCTGGGTCGAGATGAATTCGCTCTCAACCAACTCTTCAATAAGATGTTGACGGTACTCTTTGCTCGGCATGTCGCCGAGCATCATACATGAACTGTCCGCTAGCTCTGAATGGGCCGGAGGCGTGGCAGAACCCGGTCGAGGATAGAGTCGGCCAGCTCCCGCTTGCGAAGCCTCGGTAGCTCTTCCACCTCGCCATTAGAGGTAACCACCGTGACCCTGTTGAAATCCCCGCCGAAGGCGCTGTCCTCGGTGGCAGGATAGTTCAGGCAGACAAAATCGAGGCGCTTACGCCGCGCCTTTTCCGCAGCCCGCTCCACCCCTTTGTCGGTCTCCATGGAAAAGCCCACCACCACCTGATCGCGCCTGTACTCCGCGAGCGCCATCAGAATGTCCGGCGTGCGAACCAGCTCGAGCGCTTGGCGCTCGTCGAACTTGGCAATCTTCTCGGTGGCCACCTCGGCCGCCCGCCAGTCCGCCACGGCAGCGGTCATGACCAGCAGATCGGCGTCCGCGAACGGGCCGATGAGGGCACCCAGCATCTGTCCGGCGCTCTCCACCCGGATCCTCTCCACTCCCACCGGAACATCCAGCGCGCTGGGACCCGACACCAGCGTCACCGAGGCACCGCGTGCCCGGGCTGCCTCAGCGACAGCGTATCCCATCTTGCCACTGCTGGGATTGCTGAGGAACCGGACCGGGTCGAGGTACTCCCGGGTCGGGCCAGCCGAGACGAGGACCTTGCGCCCTTCAAAGTCACGCTCCTGGAAGAGCGCCTCTACGGCCGCTGGCACGGCATCGGGCTCCACCATCCGTCCCAGGCCTGCACCCTCCCCTCGGGCTGCGAGCGGCCCGATGACCGGCCCAAGCAGGGTATGACCATCGGCCTCGAGCCTCTCCACATTACGGCGCACAGCTGGGTGGCTCCACATGGCGGTATTCATAGCCGGCAACCACAGGACCTTGGGAATTCCAGAGATCACGAGTGCCGAGACTACGTCATCAGCCCTCCCGCTCGCCGCGCTGGAGATAGCGTCTGCCGTAGCGGGCGCCACCACCAAGGCGTCGGCCCAAGCCGCCCACTCGAGATGGCGGACCTGACCGTCTGCGGTGAACCAAGCGGATCGGTCGAACGGCTCCGACCCCGCAGCGACGGCCAGGGAGAGCCTAGTCACGAATCGATAGGCATCTTCGGTCGCGGCGGCACGAACCCCCATTCCAGCCTCCCGAAGGCGCCTCAGGACAGCCGGAGTCTTGATCGCCGCCACTCCGCCGGTGGCAGCCACCACCACCTTGCGTGCCACCTTAAAGCTAGTTGCCCGTCGGTGTGCCGACGATCTCGTCCGACCGCATATCCTGTTGGCTGAGACGCCTCAACTCCTCGGGGCTAGGAAGATCCTCGCCCCAGTGAATGCCCTTCTCCAGTTCGAACTCCCGCATGGCGACCGAAACGGTGTTGCTGGTGCGCGGCAACTCATCGGCCTCCAGGGTAGTGGGGATGCCCCCTTTGATCTGGGCCGCTCGCAGGGCTGTGATCATGGAGAGGCGGTAGCGCGAGTCCGTCAACGACATCAGCTTATCGAATCCCTCTAACACCATAAATCCTCCTTCTCAGGACGCTCCTCATTCGGACATAAGCGTAAGTATACGGCACATTCGCCACCGATCACGCCCTCACCTCGCGCAGAAACAGGTCGACCTCCTGCTCCGTGACTCTATGGGCCCTAGCCCGTTCTGCACGAATGATCGCGATGAAATCCTTCACCGCCGTAGAGATCGTGTCGTTGACGACTACGTAGTCGAATTCCCTGACCGCCCGGAGCTCCTCACGAGCCCTAGCCAGCCTCTTTTGGATCTTCTCCTCGGCATCGGTCCCGCGCCCCCTGAGCCGCCTCTCAAGCTCGCACAGTGTGGGAGGGGCGATGAAGACCATAATGGCGTCGGGTCGCCTCTTCTTGACCTGGCGGGCACCGGAGACCTCCAGTTCAAGGAGCACGTCCCGGCCACAGTTGAGCGCATCACGAACCGCCCTGGTAGGGGTGCCATAGTAGTCGCCCACGTACTCGGCGTGCTCGAGGAACTCGCCACGGTCAGCCATGCCCTTGAACGTCACCTTGTCGAGGAACCAGTAGTGCTCCCCGTGAACCTCGCCGACCCGGCGCTCGCGGGTAGTGGCAGAGACCGAGTAGTGGAGGCCCTCTACGGCGGGCAGAGAGGCTTGGCGGATCGTGTCCTTGCCTACCCCGGAGGCACCTGTCATCACAAACAGGATGCCGCGACCGCTCACTTTAGCACCACCCCCAGGCGCACTTCACACCGATACATACTCTCGGGAAAATGTACCACGCCCCGGCGGCCCTCGCGAAACCAGGGGCGCAAAGTGGTAGTATAGGGTCCCGAGAAGAAGGTGGGGCGAATGCATACCAAGTACATCTTCATCACGGGCGGAGTCGTCTCCTCGCTAGGTAAGGGGATCACCATCTCGAGTCTCGGGGCGCTACTGCGAGCTCGCGGCTATCGGGTCACGGCCCTCAAGATCGACCCCTATATCAATGTCGATGCAGGCACCATGCGGCCCTACGAGCACGGTGAGGTGTTCGTAACCGAAGACGGTGCTGAGACCGATCTGGACATCGGCACCTACGAGCGATTCCTTGATGTGGACCTAGCGCGGCGCAACAACGTCACCACCGGCCAGGTGTACCTGAGTGTCATCGAGAAGGAGCGTCGCGGAGAGTACCTTTCCCAGACGGTTCAGGTCATCCCACATGTAACCGACGAAATCAAGGAGCGTATCCTCGAGGTGGGAACCTCGAACAACGCTGAGATCGTCTTGGTCGAGATAGGTGGCACAGTAGGGGATATCGAGTCACTTCCGTTCCTCGAGGCGCTCCGACAACTGCGATTCGAACTCGACCGCGAGAACACCCTCTACCTGCATGTGACACTGCTTCCCTTCCTAGGTGCCAGCGAGGAGTATAAGACCAAGCCGACGCAGCACTCGGTGGCGACCCTCCGTGGAGTGGGCATCCAGCCTGACGGAATCGTCTTGCGCTCGCAGAGCCCCGTACCGGAGGAGGCACTTAGGAAGATCGCGCTCTTCGCCAACATCGGAGAGCACGGGGTGTTCAATGCCTACGACGCCGACTTCGTCTACGCGGTCCCCGAGGTGCTGGAGCAGCAGGGTATAGGACGCTTCGTCGAGCAACTCCTCAATCTCGAACGGGTCACGCCAGAGTTGCGCGTGTGGCAGGAGGCGGTCCGCACCCTGCGGAGTCCCGCAACCACTGTCAGCATCGGAGTAGTCGGCAAGTACGTCGCCATGCCTGACGCCTACCTGAGCCTCATGGAGGCCCTCAAACACGCGGGGATCGCCAATGAGGCGGAGGTGGAGATCAGCTGGGTGGATGCGGAGGATCTCGTAAAGGGCGATCTCGAAAGTCTGGAGCGCTACCATGGCATCCTCGTGCCGGGTGGCTTTGGTGTGCGCGGGATCGAAGGGAAGGTGCAGGCAGCACGGTTCGCCCGAGAACAGGGCGTCCCCTACCTGGGCATCTGTCTGGGTATACAGGTCGCTGTAATCGAGTATGCCCGCCACGTAGCTGGGCTCGTAGGTGCCAACTCGACCGAGTTCGATCCCTACACGCCCTTTCCCGTTATCGACCTGATGCCAGAGCAGTTAGAGGTGGAGGGCATGGGCGGCACCATGAGGCTGGGGAGTTGGCCCATGCAGATTGCCGAGGGCACTCTACTTGAGACACTGTACCAGCCGGGTCCAAGTGGGGTGGTCCATGAGCGCCACCGCCACCGCTACGAGGTCAATCCAGAGTACGTTCCAACTCTTAGAGAGGCCGGCATGATTGTCTCGGGGGTCACTCCGGGCATGGAGGGGCGCGGTGAGGGCTTGGTCGAGGCGATCGAACTGCCCAACCACCCCTTCTTCATCGGCGTCCAGTCGCACCCAGAGTTCCAGTCGCGACTGATGAGATCCGGTCCCCCTTTCAGGGGCTTCATCCGGGCTGCCCGCCTGCGCGCCCAGGCTGCTAGCGACCTAGAGGCGAGCAATCTTGAGGCCCAAGTGTGACGATCACCAAACTGCTGGCAATCAACATCGATGATCCAGCTGGCGGCGCTGGTCTTGCTCAAACCGTCGTTGCCAGCGATTCTATCGGGGTCGAGACATCTCGCCCCTCCCACTTGACGCCTACGACCGAGGCCGACCCGACGTGCCCTGCAAGACCTGGGAGCAAGACCAACCACGCCGAGCCGAGCGCCTACGATACCAACACCTAGATGGCACCCTACTTGCACGTTGCACCCGGGCTAGTGGACGAAGCGCTTTTCGGGCGGTGCGTCCACGAATACCTGGGGCGACATGCGCCGTCGTCAGTTCGGTTCATGAAGGATCAGGATCTCCTCGTACAGCGATCCCAGCAGAGCGGGGAAGGGCCGGCTCGCACGGTCTTGCTGGGTGAAACCATAGACGGGATGTTCGGCCCCACCCTCACGCGTGAGCGAACTTGCAGCGCCGAAAGCAGCATCGACAAGCACCGTAGAATAGCCAACCCCAAGGGCGACCTGTTCGAGGTGATCAGCACCTCTCTCAAGGTCTGTCCGCAGAACGAGCTAAGTTCGGGGAGCGAGGATTGAAACGGCTCCTGTGGGGCATCGTTGCCCTCAGTCTGGTTCCCGCTTCGGTATTGGCAGTCCGTCGCATCCAATCCGAGGGCCGGAACCGTACTGTCGCGCTGGTGATGGACGAACGCGCCCTCGCAATACAGGCCGACCACCTGGGTATCACCAGCTTCGACCTAGGTCTCCGATACCGGGCACTAGGACTCACCGGAATTGCCTTGTACGAGGAGACCATCGAGTCGCTAGCTTCCAGGGGACGGATCGGAATGATGCGGGGTCACGAGGCGCGGACGCAGGCTGCCAGGGGCAGCGAACCCGTGCCCGAGGTACCAGGGAATAGCACTCTGGTGACCGAACTCGAGCCTGGAGCACTCGACAGACTGCTGGCCAAAAACACTCCTAAACCCCAGGAGACCCGCCTCGGCGGTCGGATCTGGTATGCCTACTCGGGGACCGACACCAACGCCCGGCCTGCAGGGCCCGACCCGGTCGAACTAAAGCGCTGGTCCGAGGCCGGTTTCGACATCGCCTACAGACCCCGCAACTTCCCCGGACTGACCCGCGTAGGCGACGACTTTCCTGAAGAGGCGAGCTATCTCGTGCATGCGGGACTGCAGGTCGCAGGCTACCCGAACCGGCTCGCCGAAACGGTGGCCGCCTCCCAGATCTACCTCACCGCCATGATCGAGGGGACCAACCAGGATGGCATGGGGGCGATCAACCAAAAGGTGCCCACGGTTCGGCTCCTGAGCTTCAATCAGGACCACCTCAACCGACGGCTCCTGCCGAACGATGTCGTCGAGAAGTACCTGCTCGCCGCTAACGAGCGGGGTGTCCGGCTCCTCTACCTCCGCCCCTACACTGAGGAGCAGCTCGGTGACATGTTTGCCAACACCGAGCGACTCATCGAGAGGCTGACCGCCGCCCTCAGGCGGGAAGGGTTCCACATCGGGCCTCTACCCACTCTGCAGAGCGACTACAGGCCCATCGGCTGGCTGCGGGCCCTGGCGGCCGTGGGGGTGATCGCCGGACTAGGTCTTCTCGGCCTCCTCTATCCAGGTCTCTGGGGTGCAGCTGTCACCTCCAGCGTTCTGGGTCTGGGCCTAATCGCGGGAGGTCTCGACTGGGACGCTCTGGCCCTCACGGCCGCCCTCACCTTTCCGATTCTCGGCTTCGGCTACCTACGCGAACGGCTCGCGAGCCTCGGCTTAGCCACCGTGGTCAGCCTTGCCGGCGCGGTCCTGTTGGCAGCGGTGGGGAGCGATCAGGAATCAATGCTGGCGATTCGACCGTTTGCCGGTGTCGCGGCCACGCTGATCGTCCCTCCCGCCCTGTTCGCTCTCCACTACACCCTGCGCTTCCAAAAGCCCGCGGCCTGGATCAATGCCCTGTGGAATCACCGGGTACGAGTCGGGGACGTGGTGGTCGTCACTGTCGCTGTCGGGGCGCTAGCTCTGGTTTTCCTTCGGCGTGGGAGCTTCCCTGTCATCGGAATCAGTAGCGCCGAACTGGCCGTGCGGGAGTGGCTCTCAGGTCTGTTCGTGCGACCGCGCTTCAAGGAGCTTCTAGGGCATCCCCTGGCGGTACTAGGTCTGACAGGCGGCGGCTGGCCTGCCTGGATCCGGGGAGCCCTGCTGACCGGGGGGGTGGTTGCGCAGGCGAGCATTCTCAACAGCTTCAGCCACTATCACACCCCTCTCCTCATCTCGCTCGAACGCACACTCCTAGCCCTAGCCCTCGGACTCGCCCTCGGACTTGCTCTGGCACCCCTAGTGCGCTCCGCAGTCTGGCTGGTCCGGCGCTGGTTAGCCCAGAGCGAGTCCGAGGGTGACCGCGTGGGCGAGGTTCATGATCGCTCGGAATCCGCGTGAAGCTCCTCATCAGTGGCTACTACGGCTCCGGAAATATGGGGGACGAGGCGATCCTCACGGGACTTCTCGGAGCGATTCGAGGTCGGTACCACGTCACGGTCCTCTCGCATGACCCCGCTGCGACCTCCTGTCTATACGGAGTCGAAGCCGCCCATCGCTACTTCGGCGCACCCAGCGCCCTCAGCCGCTGCGACGCACTCGTCTCCGGTGGAGGAGGGCTCCTCCAGGACGCGACGAGCCAGCGGAGCTTGGCGTACTATCTGGGGCTCATCCGGTGGGCGCGGCGCCTAGGTAAGCGTGTAGCGGTGTTCGGGCAGTCGATCGGCCCCCTCTCCCCTGCAGGACTCCATAGGGTTGCTCAAGCTCTGCGCGGGCTCCCGGTCGCGGTCAGGGACCGACACTCTCTCGAACTCCTCAAGGGAGTGGACGTAAAAGCTGTGCTTACGGCCGACCCTGCACTCCTCCTGGGGAGTGGAGAATCGGCTCTGCCGATCTCGGGTCCGACCCTGCTTATCCCGCGGGGCGGTTACCCGGGACTCACTGACGCGCTGGTCGAGGTGGCCACGGCCCTAGGTGAGGCCGGCGCACCCCTAGCCACCCTTGCACTTCACGCCGACCAAGACGAGCCCGAGATCGCCCGCCTTCTCTCCGCTGCGCCCCGCACCGAACTGTGGCGGGCGACCACACCCCTAGAGGTGCTGGCGAGGACCGGGAGCGCAGGGTACGTGGTCTCTGCGCGACTCCACGGGCTCATCCTCGCGGCCGCAACGGGGCGGGACTACTGTGGTCTGGTCTACGACTCCAAGGTGGCGAGCTTCCTTGAGGAGACGGGGGCACCGGCCTTTGCTCACCCCATCGACCGGGATACCCTAGTGCGGACAGTCCGAGCCCGGCCCGCCGTGCCCAGGAAGCGGATTTCGGACCTTAGGTCGCGGGCCTGGCGCGGGATCGATTGGCTAGAGAATCTCCTCTCCAATTCTAACGAGGTCCCGTAGGTTCCGAGGATCAGCCTTCCAAATTGGTCGGTCGAGCAACTCGACCTGCAGCGAGACGATAGAGACTCCCACTGGCTAACCCAGCGTGTCCCCAACCACACCCATACTGCCTAGAGAGCCAAGCGAAACCGCTCGGGGAAGTACCGACTCAGGGAACCGCCCCACACCCTGAGGCCACGAGCGGGATGTGAACGGAGCTCAGCCAGAAGTCGATTCCACCGACATCGCAACCCCGTGGCGACCCTTACCCCGTATTAGGGCGACCGCCCCTAAAGAGTTAGAAGCGCTCTTCATCAAGTCGCCTGTAGACCTCTGTACCTCTAAGTTCATCTCGGTCCTTGGCGTAATCCCAGGGAGTCTTGCCCCTGAAGTCTCGGGCGCTCGCGTCTGCGCCAATGTCCAAGAGGAGGGCGATGACGGCAGGGTTGTCGGCGGACTCGGCCGCAGCGTGTAGTGGGGTGGTGCCGTAGTCAGTTCGGACATTCACCTCCACTCCTGCGCGCAACAAGGCCGAGATGATCGCGGGGTTGCCGTTGATAGCGGCCGCCACATGTAGCGGGGTGAGGCCACCCTCACCCCGGACATCCGCATCCGCTCCGGCCCATAACAGAGTGGCGATGATGGCCGGATTGGTGTTGCCCCCAGCCGCTACATGTAGTGGGGTGAGGTCGTCTACACCCCTGGCATTCGGGTCCGCTCCCGCCTCCACCAATACCTCAACAACAGCTGGATTATCGCTGGCCACAGCCGCAATGTGAAGGGGTGTGAGGTCAGGCACGACCCGCGCATGCACATCCGCTCCAGCCTCTATAAGGGCGCTGATGACGGTGGGGTTGTCGCTGGCCACAGCAGCCAAATGTAGTGGGGTGCGGCCGCTCTCGTTCCGAGCGTTAGCATCTGCTCCAGCGTCCAACAGGGCAGTTATGATAGCGGGGTCACCGCTAAGGGTAGCTGCGATGTGAAGGGGCGTGAAGCCAGACATAGCCCGCGCCTGCACATCTGCACCAGAATTCAGACAATCAACCACCACCTCTAGTGAGGCTGTCTCGAAGAACTCAGTCGTGTTCCAACCTGTGCACTCTTTGGCAACCGCCAGCGCTGCTAGGCAGATTAGACCCCAGACCAGCAAGTACTTCCCTCCGCTTGGCATCACCCGCAAAGGGTAGCACGAGGCCGCAACAACCACCCTGGCAGAGAGGCCTATATGGCTAGACGTGGCCGCACAATACTACTTAAGAACCAGAGATCAATCGGAGTGACATCACCAGACTCCGCAAACAGGCCCGCAGTGCTGACCTCAGCCTCCACTGGCCTGACCCGCCGACCCCGCTACTGGCACCGACGACAGCCGTGCAGGAGGTGATCATCTCAGATCGCTCGATTAGGCAACGCCCGGCGCTGCGGTCGCCGCCCAGCATGCGCACACTGGACCGGGACGCTCGGATCAGGTGGGGTGTACCGATCAGGAACGGTTCTCCGCACCGGCACTGGCGTCCTCCCCTTAAGCGACCCCCGCACCGAGAAGAGAGTCAAAGGGAGAGAGGGGGGCAATCAGAACTTACGAGGACCCCTCTAATCGACATTGCCAACCAGTCATCCGTTATGGACAGAGGGTCCGTACTCTCTGACAGTGATCGCGTTGCCAGTAAAGGGGCTATAGGGGAAGATCTAGGCTCCAGATGTACCGCCTCAGCGGGCTAGCACCACCCGGTTGCGCCCCTCCTCCTTGGCCCGGTAGAGGGCCTCGTCAGCGCGGCGCACGAGTAGCCAGGGGGTCACCCCGTGCTCTGGGTAGGCCGCCACCCCGACGGAGATGCTAATCGTCTCCAGCAAGCCGTTAGCTAGGTCAATGCTCAGATCACGGACCTGCTCGGTAAGCCGTTCGGCCCGAGCGGCCGCGTCCATGAGATAAGTCTCGGGCAGTATGATCACGAACTCCTCCCCGCCGTGACGGCAGGGTACATCGCGAACCCGGAAGGTCGAACTCATCAGCCTGCCAATGGCCTTGAGCACCTCGTCGCCGGCCTCATGGCCGTAGCGGTCGTTGAAGGTCTTGAAGTAATCGATATCAGCCATGATCACTGACAGCGGTCGGCCGGTCCGATCCGCGTGACGGATCTCGTCCTCAAGGGTGCCTTCGAAGTGCCGACGGTTATAGAGGCCTGTCAGGGGGTCGCGAACAGCCTGTTCTTCGAGGCTAGCGCGCAGTCGCAGGTTGGTAATCGAGAGGGACACCATATCCGCCACGGCCGAGTAGAGTTGCTCGGTACCACTCGACAGAGTATCGACGGTTATCACCGCCAGAATGCCCAAGTGCTGGCCCTGAGCCACGAGCGGATAGCGGAACTGGAAGGCGTCCAGCCGGGTCGGAACCGGATAGAAGGCCCCCGTCTTTGACGCATCGATGGTTGCCTTGGCAACCGGATCTGCCTCCCCCCAGGCAGTTCCCATTTCGTAGCGGCGCCGGTCGGAGCGGTACAGGAAGAGCGCTCCCGAGGCCCCAGGGACTAGGGCAGCGACCTTGGTCTGCACAGCTCTAAAGAAAGACTCGTCGAGTTCATCGCAGCGCAGCAGGGCGGTGCTCAACTCATTCATCAATGTGACCTGACGGTTGCGTTCAGCCAACTCGCCGAGTTGGGTACCGAGCCCCCGTATGTCCGGGGCCCCGCGGCGCCCCCCAGAGCGCGGGTAGATGGGGCCGAACACCAAGAGACCTAGGAGGCTCCCGCTGACCCCGACAAACAGGTTCACGATCAGAACTGTAGTGAAGCGGGCCTCGGCCTTCGCTCGACGGATCTCCTGCGCGTCGAACTGGACCTGGAGGTCGTCCTGAAGTTCGAGGAGCGACCGGTTCAGGTTCTCGACCCGCAGCTGCCCGGCCACTGCAAGGCCCCTGTCGCTCTCAGGAGCACCCACCCCCTCGCCTCCAAGTCTAGTGGAGCCGAGAAGTTTCTCGAAGGCATCCAGCTCGTGACCGAAGCGGTCGACAATCGGCAGGAGGTGACGAACCGATTCGTTCAGGAGGAGGGTCCGTATCCTCTCGAGAGCCGCCGCGAGGTCCGGGGACGAGACCATGCTGGTCCCCTCCCCGGTCAGCAGGAACTCGTCATCCCCAATACCCGCCTTGAGGACAAGACCCTGCAACCGGCCGACCTCGGCACGGATCGCACCCACGATCTGAGCAAAGCCATCTGCCTCCCGTCGCTTATGCATGAGATCGAGAGTAAGGAGGCTCGCTACAACCAGCGCTATCAGGGGCGGACCGACCATTGCCAAGCCTTTGAGGTTCAGAGGAAGGCCCGACCAGAAACCTGCTTGAGGACGCTCCACCTTACTGGAGCGTATCACGGCCGCGCCCCTCAATCTCGGCTGAGCAGAGGTCTCAGCAACTGACTACTACGGGAGCAAGAGAGGTGGAAACATTATCGCGACCGAGGCCGCGACAAGACATCCGGATGTGCCCCGATCCATCCAGATCAGTACCACCACGACGACCAAAACCCCGAAGCGTACCGTACGTTGGAAGCGAAACAGTTAGGCGGCCAATCAAAGACGTGCCTCCACCTACACGCCCTTAGCGATTGTCGTCAGCTACTCAGCGCCTTCCACAGGTTCTCCGGCGTGATCGGCAACTCGAACATCCGCTTACCGGTGGCGTCGAGAACGGCATTGGCGACCGCTGCCGCGACCGCTGTCACCGGAGGCTCCCCCACACCACGTGTGCCGAAGGGCCCGTTCTGGGAGGGGTTTTCGACAAGCGCTGTCTCGATCGGGGGTACAGCACCCGCCTTGGGCAGAACGTACTCCAGGAAGCTACCGCTGATAAGCTGGCCCGAGCTGTCGTGACGGACGGCTTCGTGGAGACCCCAGCCCAACCCTTGCACCACCCCACCGTGGATCTGCCCTTCGATCATGGTGGGATTAAGCGCGAAACCGACATCCTGGACCGCCACGTAGCGTAGCGGGGTGACGGTACCCGTATCTGGATCGACCCGCACCTTGACTAGGTGGGCGACGAAGGCGGGGGCGTTGTCCTCGGGGGCCGCGCTCCCGCCACCGATGATGGGGCCGGGTCCACCCGCCTTGCTCTCAGCGATCGCGGCCAGATTCTTGACACCCACTGCTGAGGAAGGGACACCCTTTACCTGAACCTGACCATCGGCCAGTTCGAGGTCCTCAAGGCGCGCCTCGAGGTGGTCAGCGGCCAACTCCAGAAGCCTCTTCTTGACCTCCTCTGCAGCCTTCGACACGGCGCCCGACAGGCTGTAGGTCACCGCGCTGCCACCACTGGGCGGGGAGTGCAGACCGGAGGTGGAGTCACCCTGGACCACCTCCACATCCTCAGGATCCATGCCGAGGATCTCGGCGGCGATCAAAACTAGGCTACTGTGGACACCGGAAATGTCCACGGAACCCACGTGGATCCGCACGGTACCGTCCCCGTCGACACGGCACACCGCAGCAGCAGGGCCGTAACCGCCGGGCCAGCCTCCGACGGCTAGGCCGATCCCCTCATTCTCGCCACAGGTCCCATTGCTCCAAGCCGGATGCCCGCGCAGCCGCTCAAGGCAGGCCTTAAGACCCAGGTCAGCCCAAGGTTTGTTGTTGGGCATGAGATCGCCCGTCGCGACAGCGTTCTTGAGGCGGAACTCGAACGGATCGAAGCCCAACTTCCGGGCCATCTCGTCCATGTTCGATTCGATGGCGAACGAGGCCTGAGGTGCTCCAGGAGCCCGATAGGCACCCGCCTGGTGCTTGTTGGTGATCACCTCAAGGGTATCTATACGCATGTGCGGGAAGTTGTAGTACCCGCCTAGAAGCAGGCTCAGGATACCGCCTATGCCGAACGCAAAGGCGCCATTGTCGAGCAGCACACGGGCCTCAAGTGCGGTGAGGGTGCCGTCGCCCTTGACACCTGTCTTGAGGTGGATCACAGTAGCAGGTCCCGGGGTGGTCGTAAGGAAGTCCTCGGAGCGCGACAGCGTAAGCCGTACGGGTCGCCCCAGGGTGAGTGCCACAGCTGCCACCAGCGGGTCGAGGATACCGTACTTGGCGCCGAAACCGCCTCCCACCGTCATAGGCACGACTCGGACCTTGCTCCGCGAGAGGCCCAGGAGACGAGCTACTTCGTTGCGCACCTGGAATTGCCCCTGGGTGCTGGTATAGACGGTCACCCCTTCACCAGCTGGCTCTGCGGCCGCCGCATGCGGCTCAATGTAGCCCTGATGCACCATGGGCACCCGGTAAGTATGCTCAACCACCAAGTCGGCTTCGTGGAAGCCCTGTTCGATGTCGCCACGCTCATAGCGGTTCTCATCGTGGACATTAGAAATCTTGCGCTCGACCTCCTCCCCCGAGGTGTCAACCTCAGCGTGGAGGGAGGCGAGGTCCGCCTCGTCGTCGGGGAGCCCCTCGGGCCACACCACCGGAGAATCGTCGGAGATGGCCTCTTCAAGGCCGACCACGGCCGGCAGTGGCTCGTACTCAATCTGAACTCGGTCGGCACCGTCCTGAGCGGCCGCTTCGGTCTCCCCTACCACCACCACCACCGGCTGACCTACGAACAGCACCCGCTCCTTGGCCAAGACCGAGCTATTGCGTGAGGTGATAATGCGATCCCGGCTGGGCAGATCCTCCGCCGTGAGGACCGCTACCACTCCCGGAACTGCCGCCGCGTCCTCCGTGTCGACCGAGATAATGCGGGCGTGGGCCTCGGTGCTGAGCACAGGCCGCAGGTGCAACATGCCGGGCAGCACTACGTCGCCGCTGTAACGGGCAAGTCCAGTGACCTTCTCACGCCCCTCAATAAGCTTCCGCCCCTTGCCCAGGATCCGCCGGCCCCCGTTCGTCTTCACAACTTCGGTGTTCGCCATACGCCATTATTTCATGCTTCGCCGGCGACCGGGTCCTCCTCGAGCACCGGGAGCCATGTCCAGCCTCCCATCGGCACCCACCCACTCCTGTTGTAAACTCCGGTCACTACCAGTGGGGGCCTGCACACGATTTCGGCCCCTTTACTACTCCCGGCGCTCACCCATATGCAGAGGAGAGATACGGATCTCCCGATCCCCTCTCTCGAGATTAGAGGTCGGTGACGCGGGTGCGTACCCTGACCGGGGGTCTCCAAGCGAACGACAACCCCGACACCAGCATCGCTATCACTTCGGCTTCGCCCAGCCCAGCAACTGAAGCTTCACGGAGCTTTTCGAGAGCTTCGCTCAGACGGTCTGGGCCCTAGCCTAAAGAGCTGGCAGGATCCATACGACCTCACATGGAGGGTCGCTGCGTCGCGGTCTATGGGTGCGGCGGAATCCCCTACAACTACGGTGCTCTGGTGGCACTGGAGAAACTCCAAAGCGCTTAGAGCGGAGCATGGTCCGGCAGGACTACCTGCCCGGAGGATCGTCCCAACTCGGGATGGGCACCTGCAGACCACCCTCAATCCAGAGGAAGCGACCGGTCACCGACGCGGAATCCTCGCTCATCAGCCCGAGCACCAAGTCGGCAGCCTTGTCGGGGTCGTCACCCCCCGTCTCCTCCACCATGGTAGCCCACTCGCGGTAGCGGTCAGCCTCGGGGCCGGCGTCCCGAACGGTGTCGCAGATATAGGCCCACATCTCCGTCTTCACCTCGCCCGGATGGATCACGTTGGCGGTCACCCCGCTGCCCACCAGCTCAGCAGCGAGCTGGCGAGTGAACCGATTGAGCGCTACCTTGCTGGTTGCGTAGGCGCTATTGAGCGGGCCCGGCTCGTGCAGTGAGGCGGCCGAACTGACGTTCACGATCCGGCCCCAGCCCGAGTCGATCATGCCGCCGACGAAAGCGCGGCAGGTGAGGTAGGCGCTCACGGTGTTGATCATGAGGGTGTCGGTCCACGCCGCCGGGTCGCTGTCGCGAATGAACTGGACCGGCCCAAATGTGCCTGCCGCATTCATCAGGATCGCCGGTTGCCCTAGCCGCTCGAGGGTGGCGGCCGCAAGACCGCCGATCGACGAGGGGTCGCTCAGGTCGGCGCGGTAAGTAGTCGCCTGCCCACCCGCACTCTCGATCACCGAGGCGGTCTCCGCCAAACCCCGCTCACCACGGGCCACGAGCATCAACCGAGCGCCGCACTCCGCCAGACGGATCGCAGCCCGACTGCCCAAGCCCCGACTCGCTCCGGTCACCACGGCAACCTTGCCAGCGAGGTCGGGGCCGCTCTCCAACCTAGGCATCAAATGTGAAGATCCGGGGAATAAAGCGGGCGTTGGGCTTCTGCTCCTCATTGAGCTCGATCAGCGGATCCATGACCTTAGCCCACTCCTTGTGCGCCTCAGTGTCCCACAAGTGTGGAAAGGCCCCTTCATCCTCCACCTCAGCGTACAGGTAGAGATACGGCTCGGCAACGAAGGTACGGATCTTCCTGACCCCGCTTTCGCGGAGCGCGGCGATGAGCTCCGGCCAATGCGTCGGGATCTGATTGTGATGGCGCGTGTACTCCTCAAGCGCTCCCTCAACCTGAGCACCAAACCCTGCATGACCATACTCTCTCCCTCCAACGGCCTCGCCACCGTATTACGTCGTTTGCTACTTGATCTGCAGGCAAAGAAAGGGGGATGGTAGGTTTTCATGAAGCCCCATCCCCGATACCAGTATAAGCCAGAAGACCTGTTTCTCACAGTATTCGTCTATATCGATGACTGGCTCAAACCCTATCAGAAGCTACTACCCCAGCAACCTGCCCAGAAAGCGAGCTACAGCGAACTCTTGACCATCGCAGTCGTAGGTGAGATCCTTGCCCAACCGAAGGACGGATTCGCTGGATATGAGAGTACCTGGTACTGGATCGTCAACCAACTCTTCAGTGAACTGTTCCCCAAACTACCCCACTACACCCGCTACCATCGGATCTTACGGAATGCCGAAAGGCTACTGGCCAAGCTCGCCCTCTCAGTGCTGACAGCTAACCGGATTCATCTGGTCGACAGCAAACCACTACCGGTGGCGAACCCGAAGAGTCCGCCTTTAGGGCTTCGTTGGGCCCGTAGACCCGTAGAGTCCGTACCCCCAGCGGGGGGCCCCGGCTTTGGCCGTTTTCGCTTCGGGTCTGGAGCCGACGGCGGCTGTCATCGACAGCCAGAGCATCAAGACGACCGACCCGAAGAGTCCGTCCTTCGTAATCCTAGAACTGCTGGCGAGGGCTCCAACGGTAAAGAAGCTGTTTGCCGATGGTGGCTATGCGGGTCCGAAACTAGCGGGGAGGTCAAAGAAGTTGGGACTCTCCGATCTACTCGAGATCGTGGTCAAACCCAAGGGAAAGCAGGGCTTTACCGTGCTATCTCGTCGTTGGGTAGTCGAAAGGACCTTTGCCTGGCTAGGTCGCTGTCGGCGTCTAGCGAAGGACTTCGAGCGCACTCTTGCGAGTTCGTTGGCTTGGGTGAAACCGGCTGCCTGCCGATTCATGATGCGACGGGTAGCAAGGTGCCGACTGGTTGGAAAGATCGGTTGATCCCGGGAATGATGACTTTTCGTTCAAGCTCTTAGAGCGGAACCGTGGTGGGATTAGTATACAGCTTTGTTGACATAACCCTCTGTTAGCCTTCATAACTGATAGGTAGAGGTAATGGCATGACCGCCGAAATCCTGGTCATCATCATCGTGGGCGTCATCCTGGTGACCATCAACCGGTTGATGTTGACCGGTGTCCGCGACGAGATGCGGGCAATCCGTTCTGAGATAAAGCTCCTCCATCTCGGTTTCAAGGACTTGCGTACCAGGTTGGGCGGGATTGAGGTTCGCCTGGACCACCTTGAGGAACTGATAGGCAAGCTCGAAGCTCGCCTGGACTACCTTGAGGAGAGACTGATCGAAGATATAGAGCGGAGGGGGGAGAAGATCGACAGGATCGTACTTCATCACGGCAAAGCGATAACCGACCTCCAAGCCGAAAGGAGTTAGCCCATGGGTCCCCTGAACTGGATCATCCTGGCCATCGCGGTCGTCTTCCTGGTTCAGCTCACACTGTTCCTGCGGAAGCGAGATCGAATCTCCCTCCGCATAGCCGCCACCTATATCGTGGTCGGGGTTGTGTTCGGAGCGGTGATCGCCCTTTCAATCCTCGGAATCTAAGGAGGGAACATGAGGGGTCTAATCGTGCGGGCAGTTCCAGGACTGATCGACATCGGCATTGCGGTAGTCATGATCGGCTCCATTGTTGGGGGAGCACTAGGTATCAGGGAGCCTCTGGGAGATGTCGGGATCCTCCTGGGGGCTCTCCTGGGCTTGGTCACCGGCTTTTTTCTCTGCATCTTCTACTTCGGCCCGATCTGCATACTCCTGGATATCCGGGATCAGGTCATGGCCAACAAGCACCCGGTCGGCGCGAACAGGCCGAGGATGGAGTACGACGAATGAAACAAGTCCTGGCAGTCCTAGCTCTGGTCCTATGAGAAGGATAGTAGTTGCATCGTTCGTCCTGGGACTGCTGGTGGCTTAGCGAGAATCCGCCCTTCGAACCCTTGCGAGTTCGATGGCCTGGGTGAAACTGGCAGCCTGCCGGTTCATGATGCGACGGGTAGCAAGATGCCGACTGGTTGGAAAGATCGGTTGATCCCGGGAATGATGACTTTTCGTTCAAACTCTAAGATTTGGAGCCTGACCGAGTTTGCAAAATACCCTCTACCTGTTTATGGTCGCTTAGGAACCTTCGTCTTCTCCACAATCTTACCGTTGGCCGTTATCGGCACATTACCCGGCAGCGGCTCTCCTACTATTACAACGACGGGTTATGTAGCAGGATAGTCTGCGAAAAGAGGAAGGCGTCGGGGAGGTTGGGGCGACGGATATTGCAGCCTTCAACCTGCTCCATTCTGGGGTGCTATTCAGGTAGCAAACGGGGTTATTGTCTCATGTCACGAGCGGGTAGTGACGTGAGATTATCTCGCACCCCTACCAGAGGACATGCGTACTAGACGTTGGCAGAATCCGTGGTTTTGGAATTGGTGCCGGTAGGGGGGTCATGATGAAGAGTGAAGGGGCGGTTCTCGAATAAGCTTCACCGAGTTATACCCGTACCAGGGGAAGGAAGAATCATCGAGAAATCGCCTTCCAGACGGAGATAACTTCGTTTTGGGAACGGCTTGAAGGGGGTAAGAGATAATCTCACGTTACGACCCACGAGCGGCTACGGTACAATAAACCCTCAATCATGGATACTCGAGGGGTACCCACGTACCTGGCCGGCCAGATGGCAAGTCCTGAGCAACTCGAGGCCTGGGTGGAGGCATTTCACCGAGAAGGTTTTCTCTTCCTCGAGAACGTGTTGCCGCCCGACTAGTGCACGACCTTGCGTGACGACCTCGACCGGGCTCTACGAGAGAACAAGAACGGTCTCAATCGCATCAGCGACAAGACCCGGCTGAGTCACAGGCTGTTCGAGACGAGCGAACTGAATGTGCGGCTCTTCGACCTCGAGCCGATCGTCAGTCTGGCTGAGGTGCTGATTGCCCCCAACTGCCATGTGATCCACAACGACTCGTTCCAGAGCCCTCCGGGAGGGGGTATCACCAGCTGGCACCAGGACGATCACGCTCACTACATTGTCACCCACGGCGACCCGCCGACCAACGTGCATCTCCCGGTCCTCTTCTTCACCGCCAACTACCACCTCACAGATGTCACCGATATCGAGCACGGCGGCACCGAAGTGATCCCCCGCTCCCATCTGTTCGGCGCCACGCCCCCTGAGAGGCTCGAGGGCACCGAGTGGGAGAGCCAGATCCACTACAACCTGGGCCGGGCGGGCAGCGTCGTTCTGTTCAACAACTAGGTCTGGAACCGGGGCGGACCCAACCGGAGTGACCGCACCCGCTACATCACCCAAGTCACCTACGCACGTCGCATCATCGGCCACAAGTACTACCCGTTCATGAATTACCTCATGCCCGAGCACATCTACGCAGACGCCAACCCACGCCTGCGCCGACTCCTCGGTTTCCTACCCCACGGGAGCTACGGCTGACCGAGCTACCGACGACACCCGCCCCCCTCAAGGAGGTCGCGCGGCACTGCCCTCGATCTCGCAGCCTTCTGCGCGCCTGAATCGCAAAGGCCGTACGGTTGGGAAGGGGTGTTCGCGGTCTTGCGGAGCAACAGAGAACTCGACCAGACAGGAGACCCTGGTGTGCTGAGGGACTCAGGCATCGGTCAGGTCCCGACCCGACCCCAACCTCCGGTTCAGAAGCCACTGCAGACGCAATCTTCGCCGAAGCTCGTCACCTGATTGCTCAACGCGACGGCCCGATCCTGATTGCTCTCGACGGTGGCAGCGGCTCTGGGAAGTCCACTCTGGCCCACCTGATCACGGGAACACTGGACGCTGCTCTAGTTCAGACAACTTCATCACTTCGGACATCCCGGATGTAGAGTGGTATGCTCGCACACCGTCGGCAAGGGTTGCGGACGCTCTCGACTGGCAACGCCTGCGCATCGAAGCCCTGGAACCACTCCTGACCGGGAAGTCTGCAAAGTGGCAGATCTACGATTTCGAGGCTGCTCGACCCGATGGGACCTATCTTATGCGAACGGATTTCGTTGAGCGGGAGCCCCGAAGTGTCATTGTGCTCGACTGCCTGTTCTCCATCCGCCCCGAACCGAGCGATCCGATCGACCTGTCCGTACCCGTGGACGCACCTGTGGAGACGCGCCACAAACGACTCTCGGCGCGCGAGGAGCCGAGCCTCCTGGCGTGTTGGTACCCCCTTGTGGAGCCCATCGAGAGGTGGTATCTCGAGCACCTTCGACCTCGTCGTGAGGAACGGCGCAGCCATCTGGGAACGAGGGGCCATCCCTCTGCAAGGGTGGGGAGAGAGTTCAACTTGAATCCACGACGACCTGCTCAACCCTGCCCTTACCGGCGCTCCCCGACTGCCACAAGGCTCCACCAAGCTCCCACTGGCTCTTGCCAGGGACCCCAGAAACTGTGCCTTCACCTGCCCTCTCCGGTTGTCAGATCGGCAACCTAGACATCCCTCCAACCCAGGTTGCGGCCTACACAGAGACTGCCCCCGGCACCACCCTGCGCCCCAAGTCAGTTACCCGCCACTCGACGTGATCACCCGAGGCTGCACCCCATACCCTGCCCTTGTCGGAATCGGTTTCAGCACATCCCATCTCATCCAGCTTGCAAACAGTTGGTGGGCCCGTCTAAGCAGGTCGTAGACCACAGGTCCATCGTGACCAAAGCCTACTCGAACCCAGAGGGGACTTAAGCCTAGCTCCTCAATTGAGACAGACGTGATCCTCTTCAACGATCAGCTCTTCGCACCCAGGCGGGAGGACTCGGAGTGTCTTGAGGAACGCGACGATAGCAGCTTGGCCCTCAACGTCGAGATTCAGGAAAGTGTCCCTGGCCATCCTCGCCTCACCACCATGATAGTGGATTGCGTCCGTGATCGTCGTCAGGTCTCCGCGATGGCCGTAAGGGGCGGAACTGCCGACATCCCAGAGCTTCCGGGTGAGGAAGAACTTCTGGCCCGGCACACCCATCTGGTTGGGACGCCCCTGTGCGAGCTGCTCATTGCAATAGAACCCCGTCTCCTCGTCACAGAGATTATGGCGTTTCAGGTCGGTGTAGGCCCGCACCACCGCCCCACCACCTGTCCTAGCCTCCACCCGCGGAAGCTCCCCCTCAGCGGTCAGATCGAAGCGGTACGATTGCGCCGTGTCGCTAAACGTCCCGGCCGGATTCCAGGGGTTTGGCTCGACGAAGTTCCGGCTTTCGAGGGTCATGCTCGGCACGTGGCAGCTGGCACAACCCACCTGTGCGAACAGACGCTCTCCAAGATCCACCACCTGCTGCTCGTCGACCAGGACGGGCAGGACCCGCCCCGGCGTGCCCAGAGCGGCTTGGAAGAGGGTGACAGCGGTGATGTCTCCAACCGTCAGCTCCCTGTGAACGCCGTCCTCGTCATAGTCCGAGTCGAATCCCTTAGCAAGATTGAGGTCAAAACGTTCCTCCGCCAGTAGGCCGTGATGGTGGTTGAAAGCGTTTACGGTGAACTCTCGGAGGGATACCACCACTCCGGCCTGGTGGAACGGTCTAATGATCAGGTCGGCATCGACCCCGAGGACCCCACTCGTGTCGACAGTGCCGTCGGGCAAGGCAGTGACGCTACCGAAATTCACACCCTTCGTGTCTAGCGACCGGGTTACCACCTCACCGCTCTCGGCCGCCGCGGCGATGGCGGCCTCACGGATGTCCTGCAGATCCGCCGTCATCTCGCGGGCGAGCATCTCGATCGCCCCCGATCCAAACATGCCCAGGGTGTTCCGTTCGTTGCTGAACTCCGCCGACACGCGATCCGTCACCGGGTCCCGGTCTTGGGCGAGAACAAACACGTTGGCGACGAAGTCTCCGCCGCCGCCAACCCGGGGCTGGACGTGGCAGCCAGCACAGGAATTCGAATCGGGAGCCGAGGTGCGGATGAAGGCCGGCTGGCCGGGGGCACGCTTGTTGCCCGCTCCCGTCGTTGCCGGGCGGCCCTGACCGTCGCAGGAGTTCACGACAGCGACGAACCACTCCCTCCCGATGCCAACGATCTCGTCGAAGTCGATCAACCTGCTCACGATCTCCCGTTGCTCAACATGTCCGGCCAGTGCGGGTGTGTCGGGGTAATCCTCTGGGCAGACGTGAGGCTCGTGCGCTCTTACCGTCAGCGACAGGAGCGCCCTGGCAACGAGAAGCACGCCGAGCAGACAGAGGGTACGAGGCAGGGTCACAACCACCATCCTCAGGGAACTGAGGTTTAGAAACTATAACACAGCAATATGCCAATAACCCCGTTTGCTACCTGAATAGCACCCCGAGTAGAGCAGGTCGAAGGTTGCAATCTTAAGGTTTACCCGCGCTCAAAGTCGGACTCGAGGACGGACAAGATTCGTAGAGTCCGTCTGGAACAGGTCTGCTAGCGTATACCGGTATCGGGGATGGGGAATCATAACAACCTACCATCCCCCGTTCTTTACCTGCAGATCAAGTAGCAAACGACGTAATATGCACGGTGGGTTGCGTCGCAATCTATACGCTGAAACGTCGACGTTCGAACCCTGAAGATTCAGCTTCATCACCAGGGGAAATGCCGACCGATAGGAATCCCTGCGAGCCGGAAGCTCACACCGGCACACCGGCACACCGACAACGCCAGCCCACAGGAGTGTGGACCTTCTAGCGAAGTACTTTCGGGACCCCGTTGAGAGTTCTGGGGGCCGCGACCCTACAACAACCCCTCTCCCGTGGAGGCCAAGTTGAGTGCAGGTCTCCGCCCCATACTGCCACGCCCTTAGCGGGGCCTGATGGGTATGCTGTAGGAACTCCTAGCCCATGCCGCCTGACGCCGGGTGCCCCCAAGGCGGCAAGTCTGTGGGGTGTGGCGGCACCCGGCGAGGACCGACATCACTCATTAGGCCTCGCCACCGAAACGGAGGTAGCCATGCCAAGGATTGTCAAAGGTGGACTGGTCCGGGCGTCCACCCCCAGCGACACTGATCTCGGCACCATCAAGCAGGCTAGGGTCGACAAGCATATCTCCCTGATTGAGGAGGCGGGGAGGCAGGGGGTGCAGGTACTCTGCCTCCAAGAGACTTTCTGCGGGCCCTACCTCTGCACCAGCCAGGACAGTAGGTGGAACGACACCGCAGAATCCATCCCGGACGGACCCATCGCCCAGATGATGATGGAACTCGCCAAGCGACATGGCATGGTCCTCGTGGTGCCGGTCTACGAACAGGAACTGACCGGTGCCTACTACCATACAGCCGCAGTGATCGACGCTGACGGGAGCTATCTAGGCAAGTACCGCAAGACCCAAATTCCCCTGAGATCCGGCCTCTATGAGCGGTTCTCCTTCCGATCAGGAAGCCTCGGCTACCCCGTATTCGAAACGGCGGTGGGTAATATCGGTATCTATATCTGCCACGATCGACACCTCCCAGAAGGGGCACGGGCATTGGAACTCAGCAGTGCAGAGATCGTGTTCAACCCGTCAGCGGTAGCGGCTGGCCTACCGGAGCACCTGTGGAGGCCTGAGCAGCCGGCCCACGCCGTTTCCAACGGTTACTTCGTCGGAGTCATCAATCGGGTAGGGCACGAGCAATCCTGGGATACCAGCAAATTCCATGGACTATCGTACTTCGTGAATCCAGGTGGGAAGATCGTGGCGGTCGGCAGCCGAGATCAGGATGAGTTGATCACGGCGGACCTCAACCTAGAGTCGATCCAGGAGGTTCGTGACCTCTGGCAGTTCTACCACGACCGCTGCCCCGAACTGCATGACGGCTGGTGAATCCCTGATGGCTACCACCCCCCTGTCCCTGGAGGTCCTTGCTGAACGCTTCACTGAGCTGAAACCGCCGCTCAGCCGCCGTGAGGCGAAAATTGAGGCGAATCGCTGTCTGTACTGCTTTGACGCTCCCTGCATCCGGGCCTGTCCGACTTCGATCGACATCCCAACGTTCATCAAGAAGATCGCTACCGACAACATCACCGGATCGGCCGTGACCATCCTAGAAGCCAACCTGATGGGGGCCACTTGCAGCCGGGTCTGCCCGGTTGAGGAGCTGTGTGAAGGGGCTTGCGTCCTTGGTAGCGACCACAAGCCGATCGAGATCGGCAGGCTCCAGCGCTACGCCATGGACTACCTCTACAGCCTCGACCTAGCCCCCTTCACACCCGCGCCTGATAACGGTCGGTCCGTGGCAATCGTGGGTGCCGGACCTGCAGGGCTGACCTGCGCAGGGGAGCTGGCCAAGCTCGGCTACCGGACCACGGTATTTGAGAAGAATGAACTGCCAGGCGGTCTCTCCACCTACGGCATCGTGGTGATGCGGGAACCGATCCGGGTCTCACTCCAGGAGGTGGAGTTCATCCGCCAACTCGGCGTAGAGATCCGAACCGGAGTCACGGTGGGGAGCGACATCCCGACCGAAGAGTTGCTGAAGAACTATGATGCCGTGTTCATCGGCGCCGGCATGGGCAGCGTACCCCAGTTGGGCATCCCCGGTGAGAACCTCGAGGGCTCGACCGAGGCCCTGTCGTTCATCGCGGCGACCAAGCTCGCCGAGAAAGACGGGCTCGAAGGGTTGGCCGACCTCCCGGTCGGCCGCGAGGTCGCCATCATCGGGGCGGGCAACACCGCCATTGATGCCGCCACCATCGCCAAGCGCCTCGGCGCTGAACGGGTCGTCATCGTCTACCGGAGGGGTGAGACAGAGATGCCCGCCTACGACTTTGAGGTCGACTTCATCCGGAGCGAGGGGGTGGAGTTCCGCTTCCTCAACCAGCCCGTAGAGGTGATCGGAGAGGGCGGTAGGGTGACCGGACTGCGGTGCGTGCGCGTAGCCCTCGGCGAGCCCGGGCCCGACGGTCGCCGCCGGCCCGCGCCGGTCGAGGGCAGCGAATGGGTGCTGCCCTGCGACCAGGTCATCCGAGCCATCGGTCAGGAGGCACCGCACGCACTCGCACAGGCCTTCGACCTCGAGCAGGAGAGTGGGTACCTGAAAGTGGATAGTGAACTCCGAACCTCCAACCCCCAGGTCTTCGCGGGCGGAGATTGCATCCGCCTGGTCGGTGAGGCGATGACCGTGACCGCAACCGAGGATGGCAAGATCGCCGCCCGAAGCATCCACGCCCAACTCTCCAGTGCGGCAGCAGCCCTTTAGGGAGGCCCCATGGCCGATCTCTCCATAAACTTCGCAGGCATCAGGAGCCCTAACCCGTTCTGGCTCGCCTCTGCCCCCCCATCGAACAGCGCCTATCAGGTCAACAAGGCTTTCGAGCAGGGCTGGGGGGGAGCGGTGTGGAAGACGATCGGGGAGCCGATCCTCAACGTCTCCAATCGCTACGGCGGCTTCGAGTTCGGCGGCCAGAAGCTGGTGGCCATCAACAATATCGAACTGATCAGCGACCGGCCCCTCGAGGTGAATATAAGGGAGATCGCGGAGGTCAAACGCCTGTGGCCAGACCGGGCCGTCGTGGTCTCGGCCATGGTCGAGTCCAAGCCTGAGACCTGGCAGGACATCGTCGCCCGCATTGAGGATGCCGGAGCCGACGGCATCGAACTCAACTACGGCTGCCCACACGGCATGTCGGAGCGGGGGATGGGCTCGGCGGTGGGCCAAGTCCCCGAGTACTGCTCAATGATCACCGGCTGGGTGGCCGAGGCAGCCACTATCCCCGTGATCGTGAAGCTTACTCCCAACGTCACCGACGTAACGCCGCCCGCCCGCGCTGCGGTGCGCGGCGGAGCCGACGCCTTAAGTCTCATCAACACCATCAACTCGATCATCGGTGTTGACCTCGACACCTTTAAGATCTACCCCGATATCGGCGGCAAGTCCGGCCATGGCGGCTACGCGGGGCCCGCCGTCAAGCCGGTGGCGCTCCACATGCTATCCGCCGTGGCCGGACTCCAAGAGGTGCAGACAAGGGGGCTCCCGATCAGCGGCATGGGAGGGATCGAGACATGGCGCGATGCGGCCGAGTTCCTGCTGCTAGGTGCCACCTCGTTGCAGGTGTGCACCGCGGTGATGCACTACGGGTTCCGCATCATCGAGGACCTGACCGACGGGCTCGGTAACTGGTTGGATGCGAAGGGCCTCGCCTCGGTCCGAGACATCGTGGGCCTGTCAGTACCACGGATCAGTGACTTCGGCAACCTCGACCTCTCCTACAAGGTCGTCGCCCGGATCGACCCCGAGACCTGCATCAACTGCAACCTCTGCTACGTCGCCTGCGATGAGGGAGCCCACCAGTGCATCGACCTCACCGTGGATGGGGCGAAGATCGATCCCACCACCTACGCTGGCGAGGTGAAGCCGCAGCCCCTGGTCCGGGAGGGTGACTGTGTCGGCTGCAACCTCTGCTCGCTTGTCTGCCCTGTCGACGAGTGCATCAGCATGGTCGAGGTCGATTCGGGCCGCAAGAGCGTCACCTGGAATCAACTCGTCTCGGAGCGGCCCGAGATCCTCGAGTGGGACCAGATGGAACGCTACCGCGCCGAGGTCGGCATCGACATCCATTAGCGCCACCCCCAAGACCTAGAGAACGGAGGAGGAACCCTTGCCCCTGCTTATCAAGAACGGCGAGATCATTACCGGCGACAGCCGGTTCAGAGCCGACATCTACTGCGAAGGCGAAATCATTACCCGCATCGGCCCGGCTCTCAAGGTGCCCCCAGGGACCGAGGAGATCGACGCGGCCGGGCAGTACGTCTTCCCCGGATTTGTCGACCCTCATGTCCACATCCACCTGCCGTTCATGGGGACCCTTTCGAAAGACACTCACACGACCGGTAGCCAAGCGGCGCTCATCGGCGGCACCACCACCTTCATCGAAATGTGTGCGGGCACCCGGTTTGATGATCCCCTCGAGAGCTACGGGCTGTGGAAATCCAAGGCCGCTGGCAACAGCGCCTGCGACTACGCCTTCCACATGGGGGTGTCTAGGTTCGACACCACCACCGCAGATCAGCTCCGCGAGGTCGTGCGCGACGGCACCACCTCGTTTAAGGTCTATCTCGCCTACAAGGGGTTCTTCGGTGTGGATGACGAAGAGCTGTTTAAGGTCCTCGCCCTAGCAAAGGAACTCGGGGTCATCGTTACCGCCCACGCTGAGAACGCCGATCTGATAGCGCAGCTCCAGGCCCAACTCCTCGCCGAGGGCAAGACCGGCCCCGAGTGGCATGAACCGAGCCGGCCGGTGCAGGTGGAGGCTGACGGGACCTCCCACTTCGCCACCTTCGTCGAGGCGACCGGCGCAAAGGGCTACGTCGTGCACTTAAGCTGTGAGGCGGCACTGGCCGCCGCGATGGCCGCCAAGAGTCGCGGCGTCGATCTCGCAATCGAGTGCGTGATTCCCCACTTAATCCTCGATGCCAGCTACGCGGAGCGGCCCGACTTCGAGGGTGCCAAATACGTTATGTCTCCCCCGCTGAGGACACTCCGCGATCAGCGGGCCCTGTGGTGGGCGCTGGAGCAGGGCTTCATCGACACCGTCGGGACCGACCACGCCCCGTTCGATTTCCGGGGCCAGAAGGAGATGGGCAGGGAGGACTTCACACAGATCCCGAACGGCATCGCCGCTATCGAGGACCGGGTGAACCTGCTCTACACCTACGGGGTAAGCCGGGGCAGACTCGACATCCACCGCTTCGTCGACGCAGCCAGTACCCGTGCGGCCAAGCTGTTCGGCCTCTTCCCACGCAAGGGCACGATCCAGATCGGTTCCGATGCAGACCTCGTGGTCTACGATCCCCGCTATCGGGGCAAGCTATCGGCCTCCACACAGGTCATGAATGTCGACTATAGCGGCTATGAGGGGATGGAGATCGATGGCAGGCCGAGCGTGGTCACGGTGCGCGGGGCGGTTCAGGTCCGGGATGGCACCTTCATAGGGGATCCGACCCGCGGAGAGCTGCTGCGGCGTGAGCCCGTAAGCTGAGGAGTCGTGGTCGAACCGCGCCCCAGCGCCCCCACAGGCTGTGAGGGCACCGAGGTTGTCATCGAGGTCGACGGCCTCTCGATGGTCTACAGCGAACGGGGTGCCGAAACGGTGGCGCTGCAGGATGCCAATCTCTCGGTGCTTAACGGAGAGTTCGTTAGCCTCATCGGCCCCTCTGGCTGTGGCAAGACGACGCTGCTAAGACTCGTGGCGGATCTGATCCAACCGACCTCCGGCCGCCTCGAGGTGGCCGGGAAGTCGCCACGCCAGGCGCGGCTCGACCGGGAGTACGGCTACGTGTTCCAGGCTCCGGTCCTCTACGACTGGCGGACGGTTCTCAAGAATGTGATGCTCCCCCTTGAGATCATGGGAGTCCCCCGCGATGAGCGGCGTCTACGGGCGGCCCGACTCCTCGAGCGGGTGGGGCTCAGCGGCTTCCACCAGCAGTACCCTTGGCAGCTCTCTGGAGGGATGCAGCAGCGGGTCTCGATCGCCCGGGCGCTCGCCTTCGACCCCAAGCTCCTGCTGATGGACGAGCCTTTCGGCGCCCTGGACGAGATCACCCGAGAAGCTATGAACCTTGAATTGCTAAGGATCTGGGAGGAGACCCGGAAGACTGTGGTCTTTGTTACCCACTCGATCCCCGAGGCTGTGTTCTTGTCGGGCCGAATCGTGGTCATGACTCCCCGTCCCGGCAAGATCGAGAGGGTGGTCGAGGTGGATCTCCCTTACCCTCGGGACCCCGAGACCCGGGAATCCGAGCGGTTCTTCGAGCTCGCCACCGAAGTTCGAGAGGCGCTCCGAGGGGGCCACTAGTGCCTGCGTTCAGGCAGGTCCTTCCCATTCTGGTAGTCCTCGCCGCAGTCATCGCACTCGGCTACCCGCTGGCCCTGGTGTTTGGCTTACCGCTGGCTAGGCGCGACTTAAGCGACCTGCGGAAGTGGAGGAAGGAGTTGGTCACGTCCCTGGCACCCAGCGACCTTACCCCACTGGCTGAAGGGGGGGCTATCACCTTCTCTCCACAGCCTGGGAGGTCGGTCTTGGTACTCGAAGGCCATCCGCTCGAGGTCGAACCTGACACCGACGCAAACGCGGTCGCGGCGGCAGCTGGCAGACCTCTCCTGGTACCAGGTGAGGTCCCGGAGCGACTGACCGACCTGCTCTACAGATTTCCCGTCGAGGCGCTGGCCGGGGAAGGTGCCGACGCGATCTACGCAGGAACTAGGCTCCTTAAGGAGGGCATCTCCCCCGCCGCAGAGCGGCCCGACGGCAAGCGGCTCGACTTCACCTTCGAGGGCGCGGAGGGACCGGTCCTGGTCGCTGACAGACTGCTCCTTGAGGGTGAGGGCTTCAACTTCGATCAGGGCCGGGTGATCCTCTCGGAAGCGCCCCCGTTCGGCAGCGAGGTGAGGCGCATCGCTGCAGACTACGCCGTGCTAGACGCCGCAGCCGGCATCGTCGCCCTTGCACGCCCGGCCGCAGCCCCACTCCAGTGGGCGCAGGAGGTGGTGCGACTGGCTGAGCGGCTCGGAGGCGAGAGCGACGGAGCCAACCGCCTCTTTACCCTCGAACATACTCCGGTCTTGGAGAACGATAGAGGGCGCGCCCTCTATCTCGATGGTAGCCCCCTTCGCGGCAACGGCGAGCGGCCGTCTGAGCGGGTATCGGGCGAGCGGGCCACCTTCACCTTCGAGAGTGCGAGTGGTCTCGTTGTCCTGGACGGCCGGGTCCTTATCGAGGGTATCGACTATCACCACAGCGGCACCGAGGTGGTATTTGTCAAGCCCCCAGCCCGCAACGCCCGCCTGCGCCTCCACCCGGACTACCTCCTAGTGGATCCCGAGCGAGGCGAGGTCCTGCTGGCTGAACCGCCCATGCCGGGGGCGGTCCTGTGGGTGGCGGAGTATAGCTACTACTCCGAGCCTGCCTGCGGCCCTACCTTATACCAGTGCTTTCTGGCCCTGCCCCAACATCCGGTCCCTTTCCCCCACTGGATCGCGAGGCGGGTGGCGCCGTTTATGAGCAAGTTCCCCCTCAATGACGAGCGGAACGTCGTTCGGGCTACGTTCTATACCACCCTGGGCACCCTGGCGGCCCTCGGCCTAGGCGGCATCGTCGGCATCCTGCTCGCGGTCGTATTCGTGCTGCTCAGGCCGCTCGAACGCGCCCTCCTACCCTGGGTCGTCGCCTCGCAGACGATCCCCATCATCGCGCTCGTCCCGGTACTCCTCCTAGTGCTCGGCAATTTCGGCATCACCATCCAGACAAGCCTCCTACCCACCGCCCTCATCGGTGCCTACATCGTGTTCTTCCCGGTGGTGGTAGGGACTGTGAAGGGCCTCCGCTCTATCGACCCGCTGGCGCTGGATCTAATGCGCTCGTACGCAGCGACGCCATCACAACTGTTTCTCAAGATCCGCTTTCCAGCCGCAGTGCCGTTCCTCTTCACCAGCCTCAAACTCGGTACCGCCGCGGCACTGGTGGGCGCCCTTGTGGCCGAGACCGAGTCGAATAACCGCCGCGGTCTCGGCTTCCAGATCCTGGGACAGGTGCAGTCCGGAAATGTCGCCGACGTGTGGATCCTGCTGATCCTCTCGGGCCTCTTGGGCATCGGGCTGGTAGCACTTGTGGGTCTCCTCGAGCGGATCTTCGCCCCCTGGAAGCGCGCGTGAAACCGATCTGGTCCGCTCTAGCGGCCGCCCTGATGGCCGGCCTGGGCCTGGTCGTCCCCTACGGAGTGGACGACCGATCGCTCGGGGTTGCGGTCGCAGGCCTGCCGGGGACGCTCCTGACCGCCCTGGTCCTACTCCTCGCCGCGACCGGGCGCGCCCCAGCGGTCGCGCTGCTGATCCCCTCCGGGCTCGCTGGGGCCCTGCTCGCACTCCTGCGGCTCGAGGGCGGAGGCGGCCCGGGCTACTGGCTGCTCTTCTGGGGCTTCCTATTAGCAAGTCTGGCCGCCACCGGCCGGATCAGCCTGGTCGAGGCCGACCCGGACGAAGGGCCTCTCCTCCAACGCCTCCGCGGGGCCATCCCCGCCGGCAGCGTCCCGCTGGTCCTGCTGCTCGTGTGGCAGGGCCTGGTAGTGGGCTTCGAGGTCCCCAAAGGGATCTTCCCCGGGGTACACCATGTGGTCGAGGTCCTGACTCAGAGCTACCCGGTGCTGCTTAACGACAGCTACGTGACCTTCGTAAAGGAGGTGCTGCTCGGTTTCGGCGTCGGCCTCCTCGGCGGCTTCCTTGTCGGGGTGGCAGTGGCCTGTAGCACGCTCCTCCAGCGCGGCTTCCTTCCCCTGGCCGCCGCCTTCGGGGCGGTGCCCATCGTGGGGCTGGCACCGGTCCTGGGACGCGCTTTCGGAGTCGACTGGGAGTCGAAGGCGGCGGTGGTGGTGATCGTGACCTTCTTCCCCGTCGTGCTCAATACCGTGCAGGGGCTGGTCCTAGTCGAGCCGCTCAAGCTCGAGCTGCTCCAAGCGTACGGCGCCAAACCGTGGGGGATCTTCCGGAAGCTAAGGCTCCCCAACGCCCTGCCCTTCCTTTTCAATGCCCTGAAGCTGGCGGTGGTGCTCTCTGTTATCAGCGTGATCGTAGCCGAATTCCTCATCCCCGGGCCACCCGAAGGCCTGGGGCAGCGCATCAGCCTGTCAGCCCGTCGCGGCGCCTACGACGTAGTGTTTGCCGCCATCTTCCTCTCCAGTGCGATATCGATCTCCATCTACGGCCTTCTGTCGTTGCTCGAACGCCGGCTCACCGGCTGGCACTCGTCATTCCGAGAGGAGGGGGCATAAAAGGATGGTAAGATACCATGGACCCCACCAAGTGGGCGCTGGCGTCAGAACCGATTTTAAGCCGCCACAGTAGTCTTAAGGAGGAGTGTTATGAAGAGAACCGTCCTAAGCCTGCTCGCTCTGTTCGTCGCGGCACTACCCTTGGCAACCGCCCAGGATCTCATCCCCGTCAACTTCCAGTCGAAGTGGTTCCCCCAGTCGCAGTTCGCCGGCTACTTCGTCGCCATCGACAAGGGCTTTTACGCCGAGGAGGGCCTCGACGTGACCGTG
Organism: Truepera sp. bin119; assembly: GCA_002239005.1. Classification (GTDB taxonomy): domain Bacteria; phylum Deinococcota; class Deinococci; order Deinococcales; family Trueperaceae; genus MPNL01. The sequence continues at coordinate 4,855 of MPNL01000029.1, read as the reverse complement.
CTCGACGGTGGCAACGTCAACCCCACGGTCCAGGTCGCGAGCGGCAACGCCGACTTTGGCACCGACTGGATCGCCAACATGTTAGTCCAACGTGAGCAGGGCCTCAACGTGGTCCAGGTCGCGCAGGTCTTCCAGACTTCGGGCTACCGGATGGTGGCGCTCGGCGACTCCGGCATCGAGACCTTCGGAGATCTGGCGGGCCGCACAGTCGGTGTGTGGGGCTTCGGCAACGAGTTTGTATCACAGGCGGTCTTCGCCACTGAGGAACTCACCTCCGATCTCGACCCGACCGTCGGCAGCCCCGATGTTAGCATCGTGGTCTACGCCTTCGATCCCGCCCTGGTCTTCCCCAACGAGGTGGACGTCGCCAGCGCCATGATCTACAACGAACTCGATCAGATCGTCGGCCTCGGTTTCCCACTCGCCAGCCTCACCGTGCTCGACCCGGCCGATATCGACGCGGCTCTCCTCGAGGATCTGATCTTCACCACCCCCGATGTGCTCGCCGACCCTGACTTCAAGGAGAGTGGTGTCAGCGGCCGGGAGGTCGCAGAGCGCTTCCTCCGCGCCACCCTGCGCGGCTGGCAGTCTGCCGTGGACAACCCCGACGAGGCGGTGTTTATCGTACTCGGCTATTGCGGTGACACCTGCGCCGGCTCCGGTTCGACCCAGAGCCCTCTCATCCATCAGACCTGGCAGATGGCCCGGGTGGCCGAACTGGTCCAGCCCGACATGTACTCGACCATCGGTGCGATCGACCAGGGTGCCTGGGAACGCTCCGTAGAACTCCTCGTCGAGGTGGGTCTCCTCAACGAGAGCGTCGGCTTCGCCGATGTCGTGGACACCAGTGTGCTCGAAGCTATCGGGGTCGAGTAGAGCGCCTCTACAAGGTAAGTGCAGGGCGCAGGAAGACCTGCACCCGTCTCCTGGTTGCCGCCGCGGGCCGGTTCACGCGGCTCAACCGGTCTCGGGGGCACCTAGCTACTCCCTGTCGGCAGACTAAGGCCCCTCCACCCTTCGCAGGCTCCGACCTGACTCGACGCGCAGGACAATGTCGGCAGGGAGTCGGCTCCGCCCGACCCACTCGAGATTGGGCAGGTCGCTCCTCAGGTAGTGTCTCTGAGCAGCCTCGACCGACCGGCCGCCACGCAGGTAGCGCGCGATGATCCTCTCGCGCGCTACGGGATCGGGGCACTCGACGAAGATGCTCAGGTCCCCTAAGATCCGAAGGTCGCGCCAACCGGGCTCGTCGAGGAGGAGGTAGTTACCCTCGACAATCAGGGCGCCCCGCTCGCCCACCTCAAGGGCGTCCAGAACAGGGTCGTGGAGCGTCCGGTCGTACCGTGGCCACTTAAAGCACTTCCCCCCGCCGGAGACCGCCAACGGCGGTCAGGAGGGCGGGGAGATCGAAGGTCTCCGGACTCCCCTTGATCCGCCGTAGCGGGACGGCTACGCCATCCCGAACGGTGGTGCGGGCGTCCAGTTCCACATTGGGCAAGTGGAATCCGTCCATGGGCAGCGCCTGCACAGGCACACCTGTGCTCCACCCAAGCTCCTCCCAAAGGGCAGCAAGGGTCGTCTTACCAGATCCCGGGGGCCCCGCCAGCAGGACGATGATCCGGTCGGACCCCTTAAAGCGTGACCCGAGTTCGGCGAGTAGTGGCAGGTGCAACCCCTCGAGCTCCCGCCGAGCGACCGAGATGCAGGTGCGAAACCCCGCCAGGTCGAGGGTAAACGCCTCAGCCGAGGGGGGTGGCATAACCAGATCTCGGTCGAAGGTGGATAGCACTCACGGAAGCACCTCCCTAACTGGCTGCTGCTCGAACATCATATAAGGGCCGAACCGCCTTGTCGGCCAGGGTTGCTGTAAGGTCATGAACTGCGAATGACGGCTACGCACCCCGCTCACAGTAGGGGCGACCTACATCGGCGGGGCTAAACGATGAAACTACCTAGGGTCACCCTTCCCGGTGGCAGCCCTCCTCATGCTGAGAGCGGGCATACGGCAGCGAATGGCTCCGCGACCACCTCGGTGAGGTAGCGATGGTTCTCCGACGTTCAAGCGAACATTGGGGCAGAGTTCCCGAGTGAATAGCGGAGAGGCGACCGAGCAGGTGAGATAGACTGACGTACCGCCTCGCACCGCCGACTCAGAGAGCCCAGGAGGACCAAGTGATCCCTACCAAGACCCGAAGCCAAGAGATCTTCGATCGCCACCAAGAGTTCATCTTCCCAGCCGTCTCACCCTACTATGGAGACACCCCGCTGGTCGTAGACCGGGCCAAGGACCAGTACGTTTGGGATATCGAGGGCAACCGCTACCTCGACTTCTTCGGCGGGGTGCTCACCGTCTCGGTCGGCCACTGCAACGACGAGGTCACCAGGCGCACCGCCGAGCAACTCCAGACGGTCCAGCACACCTCGACCCTCTACCTGAACGAGATCATGGTCCGGGTGGCGGAGAAAGTCGCCGCCATCACCCCCGGGCGACTCCAGAAGTCGTTTTTCACCTCGACTGGCAGCGAAGCGAACGAGACCGCCGTCATGGCCGCCCGGATGTACACCGGCAACCCGGACATTATCACTCTGCGCCACGCCTACTCGGGTCGGACCCTGGTATCCATGAGCCTCACCGCACACGGAAACTGGCGCTTAGGCGGGGTGTTCGACGGCAGCATCAGGCATGTGCGCAACCCCTACAGCTACCGCGCCCCGGTCGGCCTCGACGAAGAGAGGCTCCTCGACCTCTGTGTCCAGGATCTCGAGGAGACCCTGGCCACGGTGACCGACGGTCGGATCGCCGCCTTCATGGCCGAGCCGATCCAGGGTGTCGGAGGCTTCATCGTGGCCCCGCAGGACTACTTTCAGCGGATTCTGCCGCTGATCCGGGAGGCAGGTGGGGTGCTCATCATCGACGAAGTGCAGACCGGTTGGGGACGCACCGGCCGTTACCTGTGCGGCATCGAGCACTGGGGGATCGAACCCGACATCATGACCTTCGCCAAGGGTATGGCCAACGGTAGCCCCATCGGCTGCACCGTTACCACCCCCGAGATCGCCGAGGCCGTCGACGGCCTGACCTTCGCCACCTTCGGCGGCAACCCGGTCACCATGGCTGCGGCATTAGCCACTATTGAGTACATCGAGGAACACAACCTGGCTGCCAACGCCGAACTTATGGGGGCTCGCCTGCGGGCACGCCTCGAGGCCTCCAAAGAGGCGCATCCGTTCATTGGAGAGGTGCGCGGCTTGGGCCTGATGCAGGCGCTCGAGCTGGTCGAGCCCGGGCGGGAGAAGACCCCGGATGCGGCCCGGGCCACCGCCCTGATCGGCGCTGCCCGCACCCGCGGTCTGCTGATCGGCAAGGGGGGGCTCCACGGAAACGTCATCCGCATCGCGCCGCACCTCAATGTCACCAGTGAGGATCTCGAAGCTGGCTGTGACCTGATCGACGAGGCCCTAAGCGATATCGCCTGACCCTCTTGCCCAACCGTGCGCGAATTCACTCAGACACCCAAGGGGGTGGCCAAGGCCCTGCAGAAGGTAGCGCCTGCGGAGTGCCGAGATAGTCGATGTCCTTCTCGAAACGGCCGACATAGCGCGGGGCGAGGCTCACCCCGTCGACGCCGAGCCGCCTGAGTTCGCTGGCGATCAGCCCATGCTCGGCGTGCGACGCCGGGTGTAAGGTCTCGTCGACCGACACCTCCTCGAAGGGACACCCTTGGCGGCGAGGTGTCGTTGCATCTTCATCACATGTGCTACGGGCCGGCCGCACTCCACGGCAGCCCGCACGACGGCGTCGGCTCCAAGCGAGAGCCGTTCCGTCTCGAGCTCTACTGTCCGATCGACGTAGCTCCTCTTGAGTAGGGGAGGCCGCCGGCGAGCTACTCCGTGTTACCGGAGCACTTTTCCGTCGGCCCCCCTCTGAACCGGACGTGCGGCTTTCACCGCACCCGGCTCTTCAGTGTCTTGGCCGTTATAGGCCCGACCAGGCCAAGACGGAGGCGGGCCGGAGTTGGAGTTGAGGTCCGGGTCGTTGCCTTCACCGCCGCTGGCCGTGCCCGTAACGGCCTCCAGTGCCTCGGGTGTGGGCTGGGATCAGCACGTCTTCGACAAACTTGTCCAACCGGTCTAGGTAGATGTTGGCGAGGATGGGGCTGATCACACCACCTTGCGGGGTACCTCTCAGCGTGCGGCCATACTTCCAGTCCTCCATGTAGCCTGCCTCCAGTAAGTACTTGAGCAGGTTGAGGAAGCGGTTGTCGTGGAGTTTCTCGCCGAGCACCGACAGCAGGACATCGTGGTCGACGTTGTCGAAGCACCCTTTGATGTCTCCCTCGACGAACCAAAGGACTCCAGACCAGTAGTTCACCACGTTGCTGAGAGCGGTGTGGCAACCCCGGCCGGGCTGAAAGCCGTGGGAGTGGTCGGAAAACTGCGGCTCGTAGTAGGCTTCCAGAATCATCCGGATGACCTCTTGCAGCAGCTTGTCCGGCCCCGTCGGTATGCCCAAGGCGCGAGTCTTGCCGCCAGGCTTGGGAATGTTGACCCGGCGCACCGGAGTCCACCAGAACCGCCCGTAACGAAGCTCGTTGATAATGCGGTCGATTTTTGCCAGTGACATACCGTCCATGGTCTCTGCAGTGATGCCCTTGGTCGTAGCTCACTGGTTTGAGTAGATATGACCGTAGGCCCGCAGGTGCAAGTTCCTACAGCAGCCGATAGATGTTCGGAACAAGCGGTTAGGGGCTTGACCGGCCAGCCTATCGGTGCTACCTGGCCCTCGAGACCTTCCGAGCGAGGCTATGCGTCCTTGAAGGCGACCCTTGTTGGCCCGTTGATGGTCGCGGGAACG
>MPNL01000087.1 GCA_002239005.1 Truepera sp. bin119 | reverse complement strand
TTCCCGCGACCATCAACGGGCCAACAAGGGTCGCCTTCAAGGACGCATAGCCTCGCTCGGAAGGTCTCGAGGGCCAGGTAGCACCGATAGGCTGGCCGGTCAAGCCCCTAACCGCTTGTTCCGAAAGCTTTTAACTCAACATAGACAAGCCGACGCAACCACGTTTCGAGTTGCCACAAGCGGGCGTATGTATCAAGGATGTGCTGCGGCAGCTCTGGCACTGTCAAGTCTGGCTCGTGCTGGGTGAGGCCATCTGATGTCATAGCAATCTCCTCATGTGTACGCCTCCGAAAAAACAGGTCGTAAAGTGGGATTATCTCATACCCCACCCGAATAAGTTGGCAAACGAACCGTTGGGGCTATCCAGCAGGTTGAGGGGAAGCGAGTCATATATCAGGAGTTGGTGGGTTAGTGACTAGGAATATGTCCAATGCAAACTATTTTCTGATGAAGAAGTCAATGAAGAGAGACGAGCGTGGCATGCTGCAGCTTGAAATTTTGCTGCCAGGTGGGGCGGCTTCTTGTGGAACAGGCTCTTGGATGCTTGGGGACTCACCAAAGAGGCTGGGGCTACAGCAGTCGAGCTGGGTATAAACTATGCGGCCATAGCATACGAACATGGCAGAGGCTACGCAAACGGCATGATTAGGGTTTCGACAGCAACCTTGGATTCAGTCACTTCTTCCGCTCCCTATAAGAGGACGTTGGACGTACTCAGCAACCCCGGCATCTTTATTGACGCTTATGGGAGGTTGTCAAGATATACAAGGAATTTGGATTGGTCGAAGGTCAATCCGATCAGGTATATCTATGCTGGAACCCGAGGAGTTCCGCGTTCTTTGGATGAGGCAAAAGCGGTTTGGGAGACAATCCCCAGGGCAATACGGGCTGCTGGGCCGGAGACTACGGCTAGATATCTGGCCGGTAAAGATTGGAGCCATGTCTACCCTTATAGCTTAGGTGGGAGCAATGATCCTCGTAACGGCATCTTTGAAGATAGGTCTCTCAACCGGGCTAGAGGGAATGCCACTATGAAGCCGCATGAGTTCAGGGCTGCACAAGCTGTTTTACGGAGCAATGCCTTGCAAGTCACTTTGCATCAGACAGCCCAAGGTGCTCTAAAGGGTGGCACGATTTCGGCAGCAGTCTTAGCAACGGTCGCTGTATTGGAACTCGGATTGCAGTACCAGCAAGGCGAGATTACGGCAGAAGAGATGTACCTTGAATTCGGCAAGACGGTTGGTGCAGCAGGGGTAACTGGCGCTGCCATTTCGGGGTTGGTAACGGCTATGGCCTTGGCTTTCCCGGCTATCATCCCTGTGGTCACTGTGATATCGGTACCGTTGGCGATTGTCGGGTTCTCAGTGCTGGGGAGCAGACTGATAAGGGCTGGCAAGGGTTGGTATGAGGTCTTCATAGAAGAGTCGCCCTTGAAGCCAGCTGCATTGCGATACTGGTTGGTGAGACGTTACGAGAGCATGAGGGGCCTTGTGCTGGGCCGTATTGCTGACGAGTACTACGAGTACTCGGCCCTTGACTGTTGGCCCAGGCCCAGTGTTGAACACCTTCCTCAGTCCTATTATGTACTTGCTGTACCTAAATGTTGAAGAGAGACTGATTGGGGTTAGGCGGTAGGGAAAACTCATGAAGCGTGAGAAGGATTGCCAGATGATATTTCCCGACCGAAGAAAGTCCATTGCAGTAGCAGTTACAGTACTGCTATTCCCCGTCGCGCTCGCTGTGTCTCTGTACGAATGCCATCCGACTGAACCAGAACCGGGTGAGATGGTTGTCTGCCCAATGGAAGGGCTGGAAGCGACGTATAGCGGTGAGTTTGGTTGGATCGCTCATGAGCATGAGCCCTGGATGGTTTTGGATCAGCCCAGGGTGGTTTGGGATCTTGGAGAGGTGGATGGCCCGTCACCTGACGGGATCATGGCGAAACTCGACGAGTTTATGAAGCGCCTCCACAACGAGCTCGGAGATATAGAGCCTGGAGAAGTAGATATAGAAACGGTGAGACACCTTATCGACGAGTTTCGACAAGAGACGGGGCTAGAGATAGAAGGGATAATCAAGTTGGAGACCGAGTAAGGTCCGAAGAGCAGTTCCCTACTTCCCCCTCCACAAAGTGTAGAATAGTCTCCATCTGAAATCCGAAAAACGCCGTCCTGGAGGGCACAAACTCTTGACGGGCAAAGTTCTGTGTGGTAGGATAATACTATCACAAATTACCCAACACACAGGAGGTGATAAGTGAATGTTGGAAGCGGCTACATTATTTTGCTATCGCGCCATTGGTACAGGGAGGTTTTATGTCTATTCTTCCTTACAGCATTTCGTTTTGTCACGACCCGTGTTTCGCGGTGTTTTTTCTGACATACTTCGCGGCGATGATTACAGTAGTTGATATACCAATGGCCAGTAAAGCAGAGTTCGAGCTAGGGCAAATCCTAGCTCGGATATCTTTCAGGAGGTGATGGATGAATGTCGGAAGTAGCTACAGTGTAGTTGGTGCGATATTCGGGTTGGCTGTAATGAGGGTGTTTTGCCTTGACATGCCTTTTGATTTGTCACGCCTCGCCAGACCTCACCATGTCACACCACGCCACGCCAGTT
>MPNL01000086.1 GCA_002239005.1 Truepera sp. bin119 | reverse complement strand
CGCGGCGGGGGTCGCGGCTCGCGGGGGCGTGATGCGTCCCGGCCATGTCGCCCGCCGCACCACCCTGCTCCTCTGCCGTTCCCGCATGACCATAGCGGCCACGAGCCGCCGAGGGTTCCACCACATGCTCGCCGAGGAGGCATTGCTGCTCGCCTTCGCAGGCCCGCCCCGGTCGCCGAAGTGGCTCTCGTCGCTCAAGGCCGAGCACATCCTCTCCGCCATCCCGTCAGGCAACGTCCATCCAGAGATAGCTCGCGAATTCATCGATGAAGTCCTGTCTGCCGAAGATCACTGGCGTCCGCACGTCCATTCTGAAGCCGACGGGCGGGCCGAATCCCTGGCCGCCACCCACGCCAGGGTCCGATCCGCCGACCGGCGTCGGGTCGGTCCGGTCGCCCGGGGTTCGGGCCGAGGTTCCGGACGGGTGCGGGTCAGCGCCCAGCATCCCACTGACATTCTCGGCATCTACGTGTTCCTACCGGCGGTGGCCCCATGACGGCCACCAATGTGACGTCGTTAGGGGCGCTACTGCCCCGCGACCTGCTCGACCGGATCGGATCTGGTGACCCGACCCTCACCGGTCTCGACCCCACCGACTACGGCCTGGTACCCGGTGAGCGGGTCCGGGACGCGGTGACGCGCTCATGGAACCGCCTGGTAGGCGTGTGGGGATCCTTCCGCCACGCCAGATCCCTGCTCACCGATTCCGACCTGACCGCCACCTCGCTCACCCGCACCCGCTGGCTCCGTCCTCTGTTCGAGGAACTGGGCTTCTTCGACCTGCCGCTGGTGCGCAACCTGGCTGTGGACGGGAAGAACTACCCGGTGAGCCATCAGTGGGACACCAGCGTGCCGGTCCACCTGCTCGGATGCCGCGTGCCTGTGGATCGCCGAATGGCGGGGGTGCAGGGCGCTGCAAGAGTCTCACCTCATAGCCTCGTCCAGGAGTTCCTCAACCGTTCGGATGGCCACCTATGGGGCATCGTCTCCAACGGCCTCGTTTTGCGCGTGCTGCGCGACAACGCCTCACTTACCCGCGCCGCCTACTGCGAGTTCGACCTCGAAGGCATTTTCGACGGGAAGGCCTACAGCGATTTCGTCCTGCTCTGGCTGATTTGCCACCGGACTCGCTTCGAGGGCAATCCGCCCGAGAAGTGTGTCTTGGAGCAGTGGAGCACCGAAGCAGCGGCCGCTGGAACCCGCGCCCTCGATCGACTCCGTGAGGGTGTGGAGAACGCCATCATTTCGCTTGGCGAAGGGTTCCTGGCCCACCGGGGGAACAGCGCACTGCGGGCGCGCCTCAACAACGGCGATCTGGCCGATGTCGACTACCTCCGCCAACTCCTGCGGCTCGTCTACCGGCTCATATTCCTGCTGGTGGCCGAGAGCCGCGACCTGCTACTCGCTCCGGGCACGGACGGGACAGCCCGACGCCGCTACCAGGACTTCTACTCGGTCGGTCGGCTGCGGAAACTGGCAGCCGCCCGGCGGGGAACCTCCCATGACGACCTCTGGCGATCGTTGCAGATCACCATGTCCGCCCTCGACGCCGGCCATTCCGGCATACCTGCCCTCGGGCTAAGACCACTCGGTAGCTTCCTATGGTCACTCGAATCGATAGCCGACCTCGGCGGAGCTTCCATCGAGAACCGCCACCTTCTAGCCGCGACACAGAACCTATGCCTCGTGCGCGATGTCGAAGCCAAGGCAGTACGCCAGGTGGACTACCGCAACCTGGGAACCCGAGAACTCGGATCGGTTTACGAATCTCTGCTGGAGCTGCACCCCGAGGTAAATGTCGATGCCCGCACCTTCAAGCTGGTCAGCGCTGCCGGGGCCGAGCGGAAGCTCACCGGCAGCTACTACACACCCGAATCGCTGATAGAACGACTGCTCGACGAAGCGCTAGACCCCATCCTCGACGAAGCCGAACACTCATCGGATCCCGAGCAAGCCCTCCTCGACCTGAGAGTGCTCGACCCCGCCTGCGGATCCGGCCACTTCCTTATCTCCGCCGCCCACCGCATCGCAGGAAGGCTCGCCTCCGTGCGAGTAGAGGGCATCGAACCCACGCTGGCCGACCTCCGCACCGCGGTCCGCGACGTCATCGGCCGATGTGTCTACGGGATCGACATCAACCCCATGGCCGTGGAACTCTGCAAGGTCAGCCTCTGGCTGGAGGCCAACGACAACGGTCGGCCGCTCGGCTTCCTGGACCACCACATCGTCTGCGGCAACAGCCTCCTCGGCACCACGCCCGAACTTCTCGCTGACGGCATCCCCCAAAAGGCCTTCAAGAAGCTCACCGGGGACGACCCAAAGTGGTTAGTCCATCTAAGGAGAACGAACCTCAAAGAGCGGAAACAGCGGAATCAACAGATGTTCGACCTCGAATGGGCACCGTCCGATGACATTTCGATCCTCGCCAGAGAGGTAGTGGGCATCGACGATGAGGAGGAGCGAGACGCCGAAGATGTGGCGGCCAAGGCAGATATGTTCAATGAACTCCAGCAGTCGGACACCTATACGAGAAACAAGCTGGCGGCCGACGCATGGTGCGCTGCGTTCGTCACACCCAAGACACCCGAGCATCCCCCGATCACCGACAACACGATAAGGGTCA
>MPNL01000085.1 GCA_002239005.1 Truepera sp. bin119 | reverse complement strand
GCTAGTAGCCAGCGGGGCTGGCGGTTGATCCAAGCAGGCTTCGTGTGGGGGAGCGTCACCGCCATAGAACCCTCGACCGACCCGTTACCGGTCGATTAGTGTCCCCAAGTAGCTGTAGATATGGTGGAGCGCCGTTCTAAGGCCAGGGGCCACATGTTCACGCTGACATATATCGACACTACACTCCTATGGGCCTGCCCTAGCAGCGGGTACAGATTCGAAAGTCGAGAGGGTACACCATTCTCCTCACCCTAATCACTTAACTCTACAGACTTACCTGCTGAGCGATCAAGAGCGGGTGGGACAGAGAAGGGCACCGAACGGGGTAGGATGGAGCGTCGTCTGGCAACGCCGCCCTCCCCCAGCTCCGTCCCCTCTCTGGGAGCTTAATGTACACCTGGAAGCACACACTCTACCTGATGTTCGCGGCACAGTTCCTAACCGCGATCGGCTTCTCGACCATCTTCCCGTTTCTACCCAGCTACGTCCGGGATCTCGGATCCCGGACGGACACCGACATCCTCTTCTGGATCGCTGCCGTATTCAGCGTCCAGGGACTCACCGTGATGATCGCCTCACCCATCTGGGGGGCGATAGCAGACCGCTACGGTCGCAAGCTCATGATCCAACGGGTCCTCTTCGGAGGAGCCGCAGTGATCCTGCTGATGGGGTTTGTCCGCAGCGCCGAGGAGTTAGTGGTACTCAGGGCGGTGCAGGGACTCATCACCGGAATGGTAGCGGCGTCGAATTCGCTGGTTGCCGCCGCCGTTCCCAGAAGACGCATGGGCTACGCCATGGGAGCGATGCAGACCGCCCTCTGGGGTGGCGTCGCTATCGGGCCGGTAATCGGCGGGGGATTGGAGTTCCTCTTTGGCTACCGGGCCTCCTTCATCGTGACCTCGGTGCTGCTACTCCTCGGTGGCCTCTTGGTCACTCTGTGGGTTCGCGAGGGCTTCACCCCGGATCCCGCTGCCCGCCGAGCCGGCCCCAGGGGTTACCTGGCAGCCTGGAAGCAAGTGCTCACCGCCCCCGGCGTCAACCTAGCCTACTTGCTCCGCTTCGGAACGCGGTTGGGCCACAACATGCTAATGCCCTTCCTGCCGCTGTTCGTCGCCAGCATCGTGATCAACCAGGAGTTGACTGGCATCGTCACCGGGCTGGCCATCGGCTCGGCCTCGGCCGCGGGCACCGTAAGCGCGATCTACCTCGGTCATCTAGGGGACCGCATCGGCCACAAGCCGATCCTGGTCGGCTCGGCCCTGGCCGCCACCCTCCTCTACCTTCCACTCGGCCTGACCGCCACGAGCTGGCAATTCCTGATCCTTAACACCCTGGTCGGCGCCGCCTTGGGCGGGCTCGTCCCATCGATCAGTGCACTGCTCACTCACTACACTAAACGCGGTGAGGAGGGCTCGGTTTTCGGTCTCGACAACGCCGCCGTCGCAGCCTCTCGCCTGGTCGGACCTCTCCTCGGAGGGCTCGTGGTCGCCCTAGGCGGACTCCTGATCGGGTTCGAGACCTACCGAGGCCTCTTCTTCACCGCCGCCATCATCTGTCTCGCCACAGCCCTGCTCGCCAACCGCTACCTCCCTGGCACCCGGAGGGTCCGGTCAAACCCTGCCGCCGACTGATGGGTCGTAGTGTGAGATTATTCCCGGCCCCCGAAGGGGGGAGGCCAGTCCTGGTGCATCCTGCATCAGATGGAAATACAAACCGACACCCATGAAGCGCTAGCACCCTGGTCAACCTACCCCCTTCGACACTCCGTTCGGGACCTTGTGATGCCACTAGGTGGGACGGTAGGGTAGGGAGAATATGGAGGCCACCAACGTCGTGCTGATCACCAATGTCGGCCAGGGCTATGGTCGTGCCATCGCCTTGGCCTTCGGGCGGGCACACCACGACGTAATGTGTGCCGACCGCGACGCAGAACTCGCCACGAAGACTGCAGCGGAGATCGAGGAACAGGGTGGACAAGCCATCCCCATTCAGGCTGATATGTCGACGCAGCTAGATGTCCGTAACGCCTTCGGCAAGGTACGGGAGATCTTCGGGAGCCCCACTGGGGTCGTTCACGTCGCCAGCTATGAGAGTCACACGCCCTTTTTTTCCCTGACAGAGACTGAGCATGCCGAGTTGCTCAACGAGAACCTGAGGAGTTCACTCCTCTCCCTGAAGGTCGCCTCCCAGCAGAGGACGAGCCCTTGGTTTGTTCTGGTCGGCCCGCCGACCAGCGCCAACGAGCCTCAGATGGTGTCCTTGCGAGGGGCGCTCCAAGGGCTTGCAGGTAGCCTTCAGGAACACACCGAGAAACTCAGAATCAATCTCATCTTCCCTTCCAGGGCAGCCTCCGACCCCGCACACGATGCCCGTGTTTCGGAAACAGTCCTGTTCCTCGGGTCAGATCGGGCCACCGGCATCACCGGCCAGACCTTTCACATCGTGCTCCCTCCCCCTCCGAAAATCATCGAAGATCTCCTCCCCGAAGTCAGAGCAGCACTCGACGAAAATGTGCAGCAGGCCGATCTTGAGGCTAGTCTTTTTATGGGAATTACTAACCTAGTTTGACAGACCACTTCATGTCAAGTACGATCAGTCGTGGCTGGCAAGAGCTTCCGCAACGGTTTGACGGTCTTTGACCTGTTCGAGAGATTCCCCGATGAAGCGGCGGCC
>MPNL01000084.1 GCA_002239005.1 Truepera sp. bin119 | reverse complement strand
CCAGCCTGACATCAGGATGATTCGCTGCTGCGAAAGCCCATCTCTCGAACAGTCCCTCAAGGTTGGTCAAGGCGTGTAGTTTGAAGCCGAATACCATCCCCATGGTGCTAAACCCCTTCCTGGCCTCGGGAAGCTTCGACCAGGACGAGCGTTTCCCCTTTGCCACCGGTAGTGGTTTGCTGTCGATCAGATGAATCCGGTCATCCCCCAGCACTGAGAGGGCGAGCTTGGCCAGTAGCCTTTCGGCATTCCGTAAGATCCGATGGTAGCGGGTGTAGTGGGGTAGTTTGGGGACCCGAAGAGTCCGTCCTTACAGTTCCCGGAAGAGCTGACTGACGATCCAGTACCAAGTGCTCTCATACGGTTGGGCCAGGATCTCACCTACGACTGCGATGGTCAAGAGTTCGCTGTAGGTCGCTTTCTGGGCAGGTTGCTGGGGTAGTAGATCCTGATAGGGTTTGAGCCAGTCATCGATATAGACGAATACGGTGAGGAACAGGTCTTCTGGCTTATACTGGTAACGGGGATGGGGAGTCATAGAAACAACCATCCCCCTTTCTTTGCCTGCAGATCAAGTAGCAAACGACGTTATTGTCTGCTCATTTGGAATGAGCAAGACCGCATGCGGAGTGACAGGCTTACCATCATGGACGGCAGTCTCGAAGGCGTCAGACGTGAGCACGCTTCCATTCGGCGGGCCGATAACGACTCAATTACCCAGCAGCTCTATTTCTTGCTGGACACGTTCAAGGGCGTGGAAGTCGAATTGGCAGAAGTCGAGCGAGTAGTGGACGATGGCGAGTTCCTGCCAAACCTGGGATGCCGAAAGACCATCGAGTTGGCCAAGGGGACGGACAAGGAGGCCAGCAAACGAGAACGCGCCATATATAGGCTCATGCTTCTAGGGGTCGTTGAGGATTACTTGGTCGAATCGACCTTTGTGGTAAACCTGGCAAGCATCTCGTCTACTCGAATAGCTGATGCGCTGGTCGGATTTGTCAAACGCACTGACCCCGGGGCCCAACACCTTTCTGTGGCTGAATTCGCTGCCCAAGCCAACAGTATGGATCTGCGAGAAGCTGTCTCTAGGGCCGCAAGAGAGCTCATCGTCTTCATCTACGACGTCATCGTGGAATCGAGGCGCCGCTCCCTACGCGAAATGTACGTCGCAGCCCGCGACGCCTCATCTGGAGGTGCCGGGCTGAGAGATAGAGTGCTGGACTACCTGACTAGAGGTGATATCAGTCCTGTCTTGGAAACCCTCGTCGAGTCCACTGAGTTCGACTATGCGGTTTGGGAGCAGGAGCTGTCTAAGCTAGAAGGGGTGGAAGATGCCAGGGAGCTTCGCGGCAACTCTGCCAGACTGCTTGCCTCCTTTCCCTTCCATCCCGGCCTTCTGTACGCCAGAGCCTATTCAGAGATTATTCATCCAGAGGGCGACCTACAGGACTTTACTGCGAATCTAGAGGCCTCTCTAACCTCGGCCCGCGAAAGATACGGGGTCTCGGAGACTGAGCTCAACGAGTTCACCAGCCGCCTATTGACCTCTCTCGAATCCGACTCATTTGTCGGACTGTCCCTAGCTTTGGATGTGGCGGACCGTCTCGGCTTGGCGACAGAGACAATTACTCAGATTGACGCAAGGGCAATAAGCAATCCGGGCTCTGACCTAGGTGTGAGGGTGTTTGCTCTGGCAAAAATACTAGCCCAGCTATCGAAAGACCTTGCTTCGGCAATAGGGTAGTGTGACTCATGGCAGAAGAGGGCCGCAATCCACTGGAATTTGATGCTGTAGTTCGACGATTTGCGGAATCGGCGGAAGCGCTAGCCAACGTAAGAAATCAATTACAGGTCTTGACCGAACTCCGCGAGGCTGAGGAAAGAGCAAATGCGAGCCTCCAAGACACGGCAGGACAGGTCGCACGTTTTGCTTCTGAGGCAGCAAACATTCTTAAGGGGCTGGAAGAGGCACAGGCAAAGGTAGCTGAAGTGCTTAAGATTGGAGCTGATCTGCTCGACGGCACAGAGTTGAAAGGGATAGCGGAAACCGTCAAAGCGAGCTCCCAATCGATCTCGGGAGTTGACAGTCGTGTTGACATCCTCGACTCAAAAATAACGGAGCTGATCAGTATCGTAGGCGCTCTACAGACTACGATGGGGCAGGACATGGATGGTCTGAATCAGAAGATCGAAAGCGTCCACGCAGATGTGAAGACTCCGATCATTGTGAAGCGTCTATGGGGAGGAACTGTTCGCCGGGACGCCACCAAGGATTCATAGCTGGCCTTAGCATTGGGACTTAATATACGATTCTACCCAAGCGAGTATAGATCACCGTATATCGCTTGACCGGTCATCACAGTGGCCAGTGCTAACGCTGCACGCCGCCCAACTCCCCCGAGTCCTGAGGCCGTCCGGGCTTTCGCCCGGCCCACAGGGTAGTAGATGGAACCTGTATCGATACCCACATTCCGCACCCCCTGTTGATCAGCTAGGTATTTTTGATGTATGGCCACAGCAGAGGTGTCAGAGCTACGGATCGAGGACCTTGATCACCTCGGCATCATTGCCGGTGTGATCGACCGGATTGGCCTGGTGGAGGGGGTTAACGACCGGCTCGGCACCAGCCCGGATGAGATCATCACCACGGGCCAGATTCTCAAAGCGATGATCCTAAACGGCCAAGGACGGACTCTTCGGGTCGGATTCGTCA
>MPNL01000083.1 GCA_002239005.1 Truepera sp. bin119 | reverse complement strand
TTCAGCGCTTGCTGGGCAGACGCCCGATCAGGCATAGCTAAACCAGCCAAAGCCTTTCTCGGTGGCGGCCTGACCAGGGCGGGGTTCCACTTATCAATGACCCGGAAACTGTTCGGATAAACCGAGCCACCTCTACCCGAAGATAGAGACCTTCGAGTATGACGTTGGGTGGGATAGGCCACGGCGAACCCGAATGTGTTTATTGTGACGGGTTCTAGTACCACCATCGTTCCCAACCGAATGAGGTGGCGTCTCCAGGTCTTCACTGGATTACGATGTAATCGTGTTCGAAAGCTTTCATCCTAGGAGATTGGCATGAAACGAATTCGGTACCGGAGTTTCGATGGCGTCCATTGGGGCGAACTGGACGGGGGCGAAATTCGGCAGCTCACCGCTATGATGGGGCGCTGGAGTGGCGTCACCACCCCCCTCTCTGATGTGATCCTGCTCCCACCTTGCGAGCCGCGGATCATTGTCTGTGTGGGTAAGAACTATGCCGACCACGTGCGTGAGATGGGGGGTGATGCGGAGAACCTCCCGACCGAACCCGGACTGTTCCTCAAGGGACCGAACAGCCTGCGCGGGCCAGGGGACCCGATCCCCTACCCTACCTGGACGGAGAACCTCCACTACGAGGGCGAGCTTGCCGTGGTCATTTCCCGGACCCTCCGGAGGGTCGAAGCCGAGGATAGCCTCAGCTACGTCCTCGGTTATACCTGCGCCTGCGACGTGACCGCCAGGGACCGCCAGCGTTCCGACCTTCAGTGGACCAGAGCGAAGGGTGCAGATGGCTTCTGCCCGATCGGCCCCTGGATCGAGACCGATCTCGACCCCGCCGCAGTGGCTGTCCAGACCCGGATAAACGGCGAGTTGAGGCAGGACGGGAACACCCGGGATCTGATCTTCGGCGTTCCCGAGGTGCTCAGCTACATCAGTCAGTTCATGACCCTGGAGCCGGGTGATGTCGTCCTCACCGGCACCCCCGAGGGTGTGGGGCCCCTCGAGGTGGGTGATAGCGTCGAGGTGAGTGTCGAGGGAGTCGGGGAGCTTAAGGCGGTCGTCGAGCGCGAACCGGTGTGAACGCGGGAGTTCGGAGGGGGTCCTTCCAGGCGCTTGAGGGGGTCTATCTGCTCGACACCCTCCACGAGGGTCGTCCGGGGACCATCGGCGTCTATCTCGTCCCGACTGTGGCTGACCGCTTCGTGCTGATCGAGGCGGGCCCGGGATCGACCTTCGAAGCGGTCGTGGCCGCCATCCGGGCCGCAGGGTACGACCCCAGCGAGCTTGCGCAGGTGCTGGTCACCCATATCCACCTAGATCACGCGGGCGCGGCCGGTGCTCTCGCCCAGCTGAGCGGTGCGGAGGTGGTGGTGCACGAGGCCGGTGCCCGTCACCTGATCGACCCATCCCGGCTCCTGGCCAGTGCGGGGCGCCTCTTCGGGGGGTCGCTGGACCGGCTCTGGGGTCGGATGACGCCCGTGCCTGAGGCCCGCCTCCGGACCGTGGTGGGGGGGGAAACCCTCCAGCTCGGGGAGCGGGAGATCCGGGTCCTGTATACCCCGGGGCACGCCTCCCACCACGTCTCCTACCTCCTCGACAGCGAGATCCTGTTCAGCGGCGATGCGGCCGGGATTCGACTGCCCGGTTCGGCTGTGGTCCGGCCCGCTCTGCTCCCCCCGGAGGTCGACCTCGAGCTCTACGAGGCCAGCCTGGAGCGGCTTGCAGAGGTGGACCCGGTCCGCCTGCTGCTGACTCATTTCGGGGAGGTCCGGGCGGTAGAGGAGCACCTCGCTGAGGTGGCGCGCCAGAACCGGCGCTGGGCGGCGACCATCCTCGAGGGGCTCGAGCGGGGAGAGGACGAGGAGTCTCTGGCCTCCCGTCTCCGCACCCTCAGTGCCGAGGACCTGGCCGCTGCCTCCCCGGAACTGGTCGAGAGTTACCAGGCTTCGAGCAGTGCGGAGTTGACGGTGCTGGGCCTGTCACGCTACTGGCGCCAGCGGAGACCCGACCTGGCCAGGGAGGGCTGAGGATTGTCGCCCTACTGGCCCGGACCGGGCAGTGTTCGCCTCTAGCCGGGGCTGCTGGCTTTGACCCCTTAGGCTCTGTCTGAAAACGCCCAAGCGAGCCCAGCCAGCGAATCCGGCCTTGGAGCTACCCTGGAGTCATGGCCAGAGGCTATGACGGATCGGCAGTGGCGACTCATCGAAGAGTGCTTTCCACCACCCAACACCACTGGCAGAAGACGAAGCGATCCCTACCTGATGCTCAACGCCATCCAGGGATGGACAAGGACAGCTTCGTTGGGCCCGTAGACCCGTAGGGTACGTACCCCCAGCGGGGGACCCCGGCTTTGGGCGTTTTTGCTTCGGGTCCGGGTGTTGGCATAGTCTTTCAGACAGAGCCTAGACTTGCTATGGGAGGTCGGTCGGTATTTTTCACATGGTGCAGAATGCACCAGGACTGGCCTCCCCCTTCGGGGGCAGAGATAATCTCATGTTACGACCGGCTCATGCCAAATTGTATCCAGCTTCTAGTCGTAGGCTACCAGTGGCTAATATAATCCCCCCATGACTAGGCTTCTTACCACCCTCGTGCTCGCTCTCTTCAGTTCTGCAATGGCGCAGGTAACAGTAGGGGTCAACCTGGAGCTTTCTGGACGCTTGGCCGGGATCGGGATTCCAACATTGCAGGGAATCGAAGCAGCCCTGGCGCAACTCGAAGCCGATCCGAGCGGAGCGAGAATCCGTACTTCTATCACGCTCTCGATCTGTGACAACGCTACCACTGTGG
>MPNL01000082.1 GCA_002239005.1 Truepera sp. bin119 | reverse complement strand
ATTGGTACAACGGCGAGCCCCCTCATAGCGCGACCCGCTTCGTCACACCCAATTCCCGCCACACCAGTCGGGAACTGGAGAACCTCAACAAGCGATCCCTTCTCTGTGCAAAGGCCCGTGCGTCGAATCGACTCCTCTGACAAACACCGGGCCCAGGAAGCCTTCGTTGAGTTTGGGGGGGATCGCCCGGAACTTCCTGTCCTGATCCGAACAAACTCCGAACTCAGATTAAAGAGCTACCTCTGGCTGGGTAGGTACTTCATCCAGATCGGGTCGAGGTCGGAGAGGAATCCGTAGGCCGAGGTGAAAAGGAACCGTGGGGCGGCTGGGCGCCAGCGCAGAGCCATGTTCGCCTCTTCAGGCGTCCGGTCCCGCTTGCGGGCGTTGCAGCGTTGACAGCAGGCGACGACGTTGGTCCAGGCGGTCGCGCCACCGCGACTCCTCGGTATGATGTGATCCAATGTCAGGTCGTTGCTGCGAGCTCCGCAGTATTGACAGGTGTGGCTGTCCCTCCGGAGGACATTTTTGCGATTGAAGGCCACCCGCTGGCGTATAGGACGCCGGACGTATCGCTTGAGGCGGATCACGCTGGGTACGATGAAGATCCGGGTGGGAGAGCGGAGAACGGTTTCGGCGTTCTCGACACGCTCCGCCACATCGTGCATAAGTAGAGAGACAGCCCTCTTCACCGAACAGACATGAAGGGGCTCGTAGCTCGTGTTCAGAAGCAGGACGCGGGCTGCATTGAGATTGAGTAGCGGAGCGGGCTGCGAGGTGTCGGGCTCGGCCCGTTTGCTTTCTGGGAGCTCTGGTTTGGCGGCTGCGACCTCCAGATGGTGTTGGCTCCAGTATAGCTTGCGTAGGTGCCTCTGTCAGCGCTCTTCGAGGGCTAGTTCGAGTAGCCGGTCTATCAGGGTGCGGTAAGAGAGCCCGGCTGCCTCCCATAATTTCGGATACATGCTGGTGGGGGTAAAGCCTGGCATGGTGTTGATCTCGTTGAGGAAGATTGCGCCGTCTTCGGGGCGATAGAAGAAGTCGACCCGAGCCAAGCCAGCAGCGTCGATGGCGAGAAAGGCTTTCCGGGCGAGGTCCTTGCAGCGCGCAGTCACCTCGGCAGAGACAGGGGCGGGAATGTGCAGTTCGGCTAGTCCATCTGTGTACTTGGTCCGGTAGTCGTAGAAGTCTGAGTCATATCGGATCTCGCCGAGCGGACTGCTCGCTGGGTGGTCGTTTCCGAGTAGGGCCACCTCGAGTTCTCGAACCCCGACAAGTCCCTGCTCGACGATTCCTCGGCGGTCGTAGGCGAGGGCCTCGTCTAGTGCTGGTCCAAGCTCACCTGACTTTTCCACTCTGCTGATCCCGACACTCGAGCCGAGATTGGCCGGTTTTACATACAGGGGGAGATCCAGTGTCGCGCACGCAGACAACACCGAGTCCGGGTCCGTTGACCATTCCCGCCGCGTCACTGGTTGGGAGCTGACTTGTGGAAAGCCGTGCCCGGCGAAAACCTGTTTCATCACGATCTTATCCATCCCGACAGCGCTCCCTAAGATACTCGAACCCACATGGGGAAGTCCCACGAGTTTCAGGAGCCCCTGAACGCTTCCATCCTCTCCAAAGGGCCCATGAAGTAGTGGGAAGACTACGTCGTAGCACCTGTGGGGGAGATCTGTGATTGCTGTGGCCTCAATAGTCCCTGGGCGCTTGCCCCTGAGGAGAGCATGGGAGGCTTCTGGAGGGTGCACCTTGCCTGAGCGATCGATAATCATTGGGATGATCTCGAAGGTGGGCCCTGCAGCTTTGAGGACGGACCGGGCGGAGGCGAGTGAGACATCATGCTCTTCGGACTGACCCCCGCAGAGGAGAAGAACCTGGATCGGCTTCATTGTGATATTCTTAAGGTGTGTAAGTTACACATTAGAGTGATTGTAGTCTGTTGGACCTGGGAAGGTCAAGCCTAGCACTGTCATGGGGGAGCTTGCTCACTCAGAGTCTGAACGAAAGGCTCTATATTTGGGTTTCAAGGGTATGAGATCACCACTAATCTGAATGGATGATCCTCTACTTGTAAGATCTTCTTGATGATGAGAGAGTCTTCCAAAAAGCCTGGTAACTCAGATGGCCACACGGACACATCCGCTGCCCCACTGCAACTCAGCAGCTGTTGTCAGGAAAGATTTTCACAACAACCACCAAGCACCATAGCGAAACGACGCCACTGCTGACAAGGAAACTGCTGTGCTCAATTCGATAGACCCCACAGGACCCATCTTCAAAGGTCACCACCAACCCCTAGACGTATGGATTCTTTACCTTTGCTTCATGGGACTCAACCTTTCGAAGCATGACCTAGCCACTCAGAGAGGGAGTGGTGACAAAGAGATCCCCAACCCGAAAGGCATCCTGGAATTCGATGAGCTCTATGTCATTGCCGGGCATACAGGGAACCTCAGGAGGATAGCAGCTAAAGGAAGAGGGGATTGAAGGTGCCACCTCACACGAGGTTGGGGTGGTGCCGCGCAGGATAAACCTTAGACCTCCGATCTTCGGGATGATCGAGCGTGGTGGGGTGGTGGTCATCTGGATGATGGAGAGCGTACAGCAGACTACCAGCAAGCCGCTAAGGTATGGGAGCAAAGGGAGTCTGATCATGGGCGATGAGTACAGTAATCTTATGATCGGCTGGGAGCAGATCGACGCTCTCATAGCAGGTCTCGGCTAGCTTGATCCGGAAGAACTCAGCCAGGACCGCGCTCCACCAATCCGTTCGTCTTCGGGGCAGGAGGGGCTCTTCGGGCCCGAA
>MPNL01000081.1 GCA_002239005.1 Truepera sp. bin119 | reverse complement strand
GATTCGTTTGATGGTTAAGGAAATTGAGTGTGCTAGACGCTGGTCAGGAAGCCTCTAGAACGAGATGTCTTCTGGAAGGACTGGTGGGACAGGGACGCCCTGTAGATGGGTGGGCGGCGTAACAACTATTTCTTTTTGGCTTGGCGACGGTAGCTGTCACCGAAGCGCTTCTGGAACTTCTCAACCCTGCCTTCAGTGTCGATGAATCGCTGCTGCCCAGTGTAGAAGGGATGGTTGCCCGACCACACGTCGACGGTGATTTCGGACTTGGTACTGTAGGTTTCAAGCACTATCTCCCCTGCACAGTAGATTTTGCAAGGGACCATTTTGGGATGGATATTTTTCTTCATGATACTCCTTGATGATACTTGATGACAGTTGAGGGCCCTCTGTCAGGCTGTAAGGATTCCCTGCGGGACAGCACAACCCCGCATCAGCGCAACTCGGCAATGATAGCAGATTTAGGTCTCTGTTGGATAGTCTGCACTCTGCTGCTCGTGGACCTGCCGCTTGATGCGGGCCAGAATGGCCGACATGCCTCGTAACCTCAGGGGTGAGATGGCTTGTCCCAACCCCATCTCGAGGTAGAAGTCGTTGGGAATCCTGAGGATTGCGTCAGCCCGCTGGCCGTTGAGTCCTTGAGTAAGGATGCCTGCGAATCCACGTGTGGTGGGTGCCTCCTGAGGGGCGTCGAAGTGGAGAATCACCCGTCCGTCCTCACGGTACTCGGTAGCGAGGAAGAAGGGCGTCTGGCACTCCGTCACTTGCTCCATCCTGCCCTTGTGCAGCTGCAACTCGGGAGGGAGGTCCCTGACCTTTCCAGCGAACTCCAAGAGTAGCTGGAGCTTGAGCGGTTTCGGTGCCATCTTGAAAGCCCCTACGATCTTCTCGAGTGCAGCAGGGAGACTCATAATCGCCATGATACCCAGGCACACCGCTACTACTAGGTGGTTCCAGGCTGCCGAATCGTTCGAATCCAAAGTGGAGTCACGCGCATCTGGTGCTGCCCTCCGGCACAGGATTCGCGAGGGCTTCGCCGCCCTCGGGGTCGAAATCGCCACGTCGAAGGTCTGCGCGTTGGTTGCAATGTCATTCCTGGTCGCCCCGTTCGCTACCCGAATAGCACCCCCGAGTGGAGCAGGTTGAAGACTGCGATCTTGAGGTTCATCCGCCCCTTGAGCGACAAGAACGTCTTTAGCTGAGCCGCATGAAGGATCAGGGAGGTCCCCCGAGTAGCAATTGAGAGTGGTGCAGCTCCTCCAATAAGCTTGCGGCTAACCTTAAGCATTGGGACTGCTACCGTAACCTGAGGGTGCTATCCTTTCTAGGGCCATGCTGGACTATCCCGAGATGATTCACCTAACACCGACCGGCCCGGTCGACGCGTCCATCGAGGTGCCTGGATCGAAGAGCTTGACCAACCGTGCACTGATCCTCGCGTCCCTTGCCGAGGGGTGGAGCGTGCTTGAGAAGAGCCTCATTGCTGAGGACAGTCAGGTAATGATCGAGGCCCTTTGTCACCTCGGCTTCTCGATCAAGGTGGAAGGGACGACCTTTCGGGTGGAGGGGAACGGGGGGCGCATTCCCGCCCGCGCTGCGGAGCTAGACCTGCGCCTGTCTGGCACCTCAATACGCTTCCTGACCGCGCTCGTTGCTATCGGTCGGGGCCGCTTCCGCCTCGATGGCACCGAGCGGATGCGGCAGCGCCCGATCCAAGACCTGCTGAATGCTCTCGTAGGTCTCGGCGTGAAGGCAGGAACCCAGTTTAAGACAGGTTCCCCCCCTGTCATTGTGGAGGCCGCAGGAATTCCCGGTGGCGAGGCTCGCATCGCTGGTGGTCGCTCCTCGCAGTACCTGTCGGCCCTCCTTATGGTGGCGCCTTACGCCAGCGCTCCTGTTACGCTCACCGTCACAGGGGAGCTACAATCCAAACCGTTTGTCGACATGACCCTGAAACTCATGGGAGACTTCGGCGTCGAGGTCGAGCGGGACGGCTACGCCCAGTTCAGTGTCCGGCCAGCCAGGTATCGGGCTCGCCCCTACCGGATTGAGGGGGATGCGATGGCGGCTGGGTACTTCTGGGCGGCTGCCGCTGCTACCGGGGGGCGGATCAGGATCGAGAACCTAGGCCGCCACTCGCTGCAAGGTGATTGCAGGCTAGCCTGGGTCCTCGAACGGATGGGTTGCCGGGTGACTTGGGATAACGAGAGTTGCGAGTTGATAGGTCCGCCGGACGGCCAGCTTAAGGGGGGACGCTTCGACCTAAACGATATGCCTGACCAGGCACAGACTCTGGCTGTGCTCGGCCTTTTTGCTGACGCCCCAGTCGAGATCGACAACATATGGAACCTGCGCATCAAGGAGACCGATCGCCTTAGCGCCCTCGCGACGGAACTAAGAAAGCTGGGCGCACAGGTCTGGGAGGGGAAAGATTCCATTGTGATTCACCCTCTGGAGGCTAGGCCCACGGGGATCGTTATCGACACCTATGACGATCACCGGATGGCTATGGCTTTCGCTGTAGCAGGCCTCCGGATAGACCTCTCTTTGCGAGACCCCTCCTGCGTGAGGAAGACCTACCCGGGGTTCTTTGAGGATTGGGCAGCATTGGTGGCCTAGGACTCGTCCCATAAAGATTCTGAGCAGGATCAACACACA
>MPNL01000028.1 GCA_002239005.1 Truepera sp. bin119 | reverse complement strand
CCTTGATTGGCCCTTGACACACACCCGCCCAGAGCGAATAACCCGGGTCACCCCTGCCCATCAGCTCTGAGAACCGCTGTTTAAACGCATAATCAACTCCGTTGGACGGCTTATGTCCGACAGACTGTTAGCGTCAGAACAGGGGGGTGCTACCGGTCGCCTCGCGCAGCAACGCTCGTTCCGTCTGTGAAGCGCGGATACGCGCGTCTATCTGGGCCGGGTCCCACCGGCCGAGGAGGGCGTGAGTCAGTTCCTCCTGCTTCGCTCTTGCGCTAGGCTGTCCAGCCAGGTTGTCGAACTCACCCGGGTCCGTGGCCAGGTCATAGAGTTCGGTCTCGAGCTCAGCAGCATCTCTTCCGGAGAGGCAGATCTTCCAGGTACCTCTCCTGAGCATGGCCCGCGGTCGATCGGTTCCGTGGGCGGTATGCTCGCAGAAGGCCTCGTCGGTCCAGTCCACCTCGTCTCCCGCGATCAGGCCCGCTAGGCTGTGGCCGTCTAGGGATGCAGCGGGGTCGTCGGCGTCGGCTGCGTCGATGATCGTAGCAGTGACGTCGACGAGGGAGACGCACCGGGCCACCCGCCTGCCGGCGTCTGCCCGCCCCGGCCAGCGGATCTGCAGCGGCACGCGCGCGGTCTGCTCGTAGAAGCACATCTTTCTCCATAGGCCGTGCTCACCGAGCATCTCACCATGATCCGACGTGTGGATAACGACGGTCCGATCTGTCAGACCGGTCTCGTCTAGGGTGTCGAGCAGCTGTGCGATCTTGTCGTCGAGATAGGTGACCAGGCCGTAGTAGGCCGCTCGTGCCCGACCGATCTGTTCGTCACTATGGCCCCAGAAGCCGAACGCCCGGCGCAGCCGTTCGGCGGCTGGCGGCAGGTCGGCAAGGTGCTCCGGTGGCAGGTTTGGCAGATCGGCGTGCTCCGGGTAGTAGCGGGAGAAATAGGGCTCCGGCACCACGAACGGGAAATGTGGGGCGATCAGGCCGACGCACAGCGCAAAGGGCCGTCCGGCGGAGGCCGCAGTTCCAGGCTCACCCCGGCCGGCAGCGTAGTCCCGGAGGTAGGTGATCGTCCGATCCGTCGCCTCATCATCAGCGATGATCTCGGGCGTAGTCCCAGGTCCGGTGGGAATGGCCGGTTCCGGCGACGATTCCGTCGGGACGCCCGCCTGGCGCCCCTGGGCCGGCACCCGTGGTCCGGCCTCGAACACCCCCGGCCAGGGCTCGGTCGCTTCGGGTATGCCGTCCTCCCACGGGAACACCGGGTGCATGAGTTGGGCGTGCAGATCGGAGGCGAGTTGGCGGTGGAAGCCGTGCAGTTGGTCCGGGCCGATCAGATGCATCTTGCCGGAGAGTGCGGTATCGTACCCCCGCCGGCGCAACAGGTAAGGCCAGGTGATCGTATCGATGCTGAGGGGCTTGGCGTTGTCCCAGCCCTCGCAATTCATCGTGTAGCGGCCCGTCATGAACGACAGGCGCGACGGTACACAGAGCGGATTATTGCAGTAGGCCGCGTCGAAGGTTGTCCCCTCCACGGCCAGTCGATCCATCGCCGGCGTCGCGATGAACGGGTGACCGTAGGTGCCGGAGAAGGCTGCGCCGTGCTCATCCGACATGATGAGCAGAATGTTCGGCTGTCCGCCGCTCACGGCCTCAGCCTCAGAGTGAGATCGATCGGTTCGGCCGCTTTGCTCCTGGTCTCTCTGGAACCCTGTGAGGTTTGCATGGTCGAGATACTAAATCCTGCAGACGCTATCGTGTGTCATCGAGGACATCCGGTTCCGGCTCGATCTGGGCACTCCGTCTCCGTTTTTGGCTGTCCGACTCTGATTGACGAACACCTCCGCCTGTTCGGCGATCGCTGTCAGTTGATGGGGAAGTTGCTGGGGGTCGAGCATCGATCTTTGGGTCATCATCCCTCGCCGGTGATGCCGGGATCGTGTATCGCGGGTTCGGGGGGCGGCCCGGACTGTCCATGTTACATCTGGGATCCAGGCATTCCGCGGTTGTCGGTCGGGCGCTCCCGACGTGGCCGCGACGTGAGGAGTGGAGATGAACAACACCCAGGTCATCCTCAAGAGTCGCCCTAAGGGCATGGTCACCCTTGAGAACTTCGAGGTGCGCACGGGCGAGGCACCGACGCCGGGTGAGGGGCAACTCCTCGTCAAAAACCTCTTCCTGTCGGTGGACCCATATATGCGGGGCCGGATGAACGCCGCGCGGACGTACGCTGCCAACTTCGAGGTCGGCGAGGTCGTGCCCGGCCGCACGGTCGGCCGGGTGATCGCCTCCCGCAACCCCGGATTTGCCGAGGGGGATACGGTTCTGACCGGTCTGGGCTGGGAGAACTACTCCCTGTCCGCTGAGAGGGGTCTTCGCAGACTCCCCGACGACGCGGAGCACCTCTCTGCCTACTTGGGAGTACTCGGCATGCCGGGGTTCACCGGCTACTATGGATTACTCGAGATCGGTCGGCCGCGACCAGGGGAGACAGTGTATGTCTCTGGCGCTGCGGGTGCCGTCGGCAGCGTGGTCGGACAGATCGCCAAGCTCGCAGGCTGCCGCGTGGTCGGCAGCGCCGGCAGCGATGAGAAGGTCGCCCACCTGCTCGAGCTCGGCTTCGACGGGGCCTTCAACTATCGGGCTGCCGGTAGCCTCCGCAAGGCGGTGCGTTCCGCCTGCCCCGACGGCATCGACATCTATTTCGACAACGTCGGCGGCGAGACCCTAGAGGCTGCCCTGGCCACCATGAACACCTACGGCCGCATCGTTGCCTGCGGGGCGATCTCTCGCTATAACGACGCCGAGTTGCGGCCAGGACCCAACAACATGTTTCTCGTTATCGCCCGTCGGTTGAAGATTCAGGGCTTCATCATCAGCGACCACGAGGCACACCGGTCCGCATTCGAGGCAGATATGACACGTTGGCTGGCCGAGGGCAAGGTGCGCTACCGGGAGACCGTGACCGAGGGCGTCGAGAACGCCCCGAAGGCGTTCTTGCAACTCTTCACCGGCAATAAGATCGGCAAGCAGATCGTGCGGGTCGGGTAGCTTACGGGCGGCCCAGCAAAGAGCCCAGCTTACTAGGCTGGGCTCTTCCGGCGGGGAAGCTCGTTACCGCGACAGGTCGTGCCAGAAGACCACGTGCGGGTAGGCGGGGTTGTTGATGTAGCCGCGGATATCGCTGCGGATGACATGCACGTCGGGGACCTCGACCATGAAGATCGCCGCCGCGTCACCGTTAAGGATCCGCTGCGCCTCTCGGAACCGGTCTGCGGCCTCTTCACGACTCGTACCGCTCAGGGCGTCTGCACTGTCGATCAACGTGTCGAAGTCGGGGTTGCTGTAGTAGCTGAGGTTGAAAAAGGGCTCGTCCTCGCTGTGAAACATGCTGAACAGAAAATCATAGGGGGTGATGTAGGTGGGCCACCAGTACATGGTGAAGATGTCCTGGGCGGTCGCGGGATCGCTCTTGGCCAGGTCCCATTGGGCCTCCCAAGTGAGCCCCTGGATCTGCAGGTCCACGCCTAGGTCGGCTAGATCCGCCCTCCACAGTTCGCCGACGAGCTGTTCCTCGAGGTCACCTGCGGCGTAGGTGAAGAGGAGTTCGAAACCGCCGTCTGGATACCCGGCCTCACTGAGCAGGTGCCGCGCTCTCTCCGGATCGTAGCTCGCTCCGCCCTCTGTAAGAGCTCCCCACATGCCGCTCGGTACGGCGCCCACCGCAGGGCTGCCCAGCCCACCGTAGAGATTCTCCGTGACGAGGTCGTAGGGGAAGCTGTAGGCCAGCGCTCGCCGCACGGTCGGGTTGTTGAGGGGCGCCTTGCGGGTGTTCAAGAGGCCGTAGAGCATCTGGAACGACGGGGTTCTGTCGACCACCACGTCGGTTAGGCGGGAGAGGGCAGGGTAGCTGTCGAAGGGCAGATTGAAGGTGAAGTCGGTCTCGCCGCTGCGGATCATCTGCTCGCGCAGGGTGGGCTCCTCGATGATGTCGATCACGACCGTGCCAAACTGATTCTCCGACCAGCCGCCCCAGTAGTCGGGGAATGCGCGCAGTACCAGGTTCTCCCCGGGGCTATAGGATTCGATGATGTAGGGTCCGGTGCCGCTGCCGTTGCCAGCGTTGAACCAAGCCCCCTCCTGCGTCACGGCGGTGGGACTCATGATCCAGGCGGCGTAGCCGCTCGACAGGATCAGGTCCATGGGTGCCTGGTAGTTCAGGTTGAAGCGGACCGTGAGGTCGTCGACGACCTCGATAGATGCTACCGGAAAGTAGATGAAGGCCGCACCTAGACCGAGCTCTATGGTGCGCTCGAGCGAGGCTTTGACGGCCGCAGCAGTGAGGGGAGAGCCGTCGTGGAAGGTAACCCCTTCGCGCAGGGTGAAGGTCCAGCTCAGGCCGTCCTCAGCAATCTCCCAGTCGGCTGCCAATTTGGGGATGACGGTACCATCGACAGTGTAGAAGGTGAGGGTCTCATAAACGTTTGCCATGACGGCGTTTTCGCTGCTGAAGCCGGTGCTCGGGTCCAGGTCCGGGAGGGTTGACGGGCTGGCGAAGGCGGCCAGGCCCTGGGGCTGCTGCGCCAGCGCGAACCCCGCTATGAGCAGCGCTGTCGCGAGGCTGGCGAAGCTGAGACGTCGATTCCACTGTATGTTCATGTGATCTCCCATCCCGATCTTTCACCCTCTCAAGAGTAGGGTCTCCTCATATCAGGGCTTGCAACTCGGCTAGGTCCACACTGTACTGCTCTGCGGCCTCCTCTGGGCGCAAGAGGCCGTTGCGCACGTCGTGTGCGATCCGTCTCCGGTCGCGCTCCTTCGGGTCGCCCCAGCCTCCGCCGTTGGCGGTCCGAAGACTCACCGTGTCACCCTTGCTGACAGGGTAGAAAGTCACGCGGTCATCGAGTTCCACCTCGTGGTCGGTGCCAGCGTTGATGAGGATCTGGGTGGTGCCTGCGTCGCCGCCGCCCGCCAAGCCCCATAGCGGGTGACGATTATTCTCGGTGCTGGTTTGCAGTGAGATGCCGTTCTCGAGGATCTCGAGATCACGGATGACCCCGAAGCCCCCACGATACTTGCCGATGCCGCGGTTTTCGAGGTTAAAGGTGTAGCGCAGCACGCGCAGCGGATAGCGGCTCTCGATGACCTCGACCGGGGTGTTGGGCGCGTCGCCGTTGCCAGCGAACATGATTCCGCTGGGGCCATCGTCGTGGGGCAGCGCACCCCCGCCCCCGTCGACGGGTTCGCCACAGATGAACGGGTCCTTCCCCTCGCGTGACAGGTTGTAAGCGCACATCTGGTAGGTGGCGGCGGGACAGCGCTCCGGGATGGCCTGGGCCAGGGCTCGTACGATGAGGTGCACGATCACCTCGGCGACGTAGCCGTAGGAGTCGCAGGGCGCAGGGTAGGCAGCGCTCACCAGCGTGTCAGGGGGGGCGGTGACCGTCAGGGGGCGGAGGTGCCCGTCGTTGGTGGCGTCGAAGGGCATGGTAAGCGACTTGAGGGTCGTAGCACAGAGCGCAGCTGTGCCGACGAGCGGATGGTTGATGGGGCCCTTGGCTACCGGAGCGGTACCGGTCCAGTCGATCGTCATCTCATCGCCAGCGACGGTGGCGTTCACCTGTATGGTGTGGGCCTTGCCCAACTCGACGCCGTCATGGTCGACCTTCCCTTCAGCTCGGTACCTACCGTCGGGGATGGCGCTGATCTCGCGCCGCATGCGCGCTTCGGAGAGCGCGAAGACTTCGAACATGGCCTGCTCTACGACCTCGGCACCGTAGCGCTGGCAGAGCGCGGCGTAGCGTCGCGCCCCCGTTTTACAGGCCGAGATCTTGGCATTAAGGTCGCCCTCGACAAGTTTCGGGAAGCGGACGTTCCGCAGGATGAAGCGCAGCAACTCCTCGTTGAGCACGCCTCCGCTATAGAGCTTATTGTGGGCGAAGATCATCCCTTCCTGGTGAAGGCTGATCGAGTAGGGGCACCAGCCACCAGGGGTGATACCACCGATATCCGCCCAGTGCGCCATCACGGCCGTGAAGGCGACCAACTTGCCCCCGAAGAAGACGGGCAGATAGAGCACGGTGTCACTGATGTGGGTCCCGGTGTCGTCCGGCTCGTTGCTGAGCAGGATGTCCCCCTCGGCAAAGCGTACCCTCTGGATGCCGCTCTGGATGGTGGGTGGCAAGCAGGCGAGGAAGCCGGGCAGGCCGGAGCTCTCAGCCACCATCTGGCCGAGGCGGTTCGTTAGGACTAGGCCGAAGTCCTGAACCTCGTAGATCAGGGGGTTGTGGGCGGTTTTCACGAGTGCGGTCTGCATCTCTCTGGCAGCTGCGCCGAGGGCGTTGCGGATGACCTGCCGGGTGATAGGGTCGACGCTCACCGCTTCACCGTCAACAGCAGGTTGCCGAACGCGTCGACCTCAACCCTCAGCGAGGGCGGCACCAAGACGGTGCTATTCCACTCCTCGACGATGGCGGGGCCGCTGAGGAGGTGTCCAGCCCGGAGGCGGCCTCGCTCGAATACGGGGCACTCTACGACTTCGTGGCTGGTGCCGAAAGAGACCTGGCGTCGTCCCTTCGCAGCCTCCTCGACGGGGTCTGAGGCGGAGTCGAGCCTCGCCAGCGTCGGCTTCACGCCGGTAAGGGAGGCGGTGAGGCGAAGCGCTACGAACTCTAGGGCGTGGTCGCTCAGTGCGTGAGCATAGGCCCGGTCGTAGTGGGCATCGAAGCGGGAGCGCAGGTCGTCGAGGGCGGGGCCGCTGAGGTCACTTGTCTGAACGGGGATTCTCAGGGTGTGCTCTTGTCCCTGGTAGCGCAGTTCAGCGTACCGGGTGAGTATCAGGCTGACGTTCTCATTATCGAGTCGCTGATCGGTGGACCAGGTCCTCGCCTCCCTCTCGAGTTCGCCAAAGCGCTCGCCGAGTTCCGCCGGGGTTGTTGCCGCGTGTGCCTTCACGAAGGTGCGGCTCAGGTCCTCGCGATAGTCGGTTTGGAGGAGCCCCCAGGCCGAGAAGGTGGCGGGGTGGGGGGGGACGATGGCCCCCCGGAGGTCGAGTTCCTCTAGGAGCGCCCAGGCGAACAGCCCGCCGCCCCCTCCATAGCTCACCAGGTTGAACTCGCGCGGGTCGTGCCCGCGCTCCACCGTGACCTGGCGGATGGCGTGAGCCATGTTCATGTTGGCAAGGTGCACAATACCTGCCGCCGCCTCCTTGAGGGAGAGTCCCAGGGGGGTGGCGACGCGGTCCCGAATGCTGTGCTCGGCCGCGTCGACATCGAGCCTCATCCGCTCGCCGAGGTAGCTCATGGCGTCGAGGTGGCCTAAGAGGAGCTGTGCGTCCGTCACTGTGGCTTCGACCCCTCCCAGGCCGAAACAGGCCGGTCCGGGCTCTGCCTGAGCGCTCTGCGGGCCGACCTGCAGGCCCCCCTCGGCATCGAGGTGGGCGATGCTGCCGCCGCCCGCTCCCACGGAGATGATGTCGATGGTTGCCTGCTGCACAGGTCGTCCGTTGAAACAGGCCTGGGAGCGCTCCGGCAGGGAACCGTCGGCAATGAGGGTGACATCGAAGGTTGTGCCGCCGACATCGGCTGCGACGAGGTTCTTTAGACCTAGCGCTTCTCCCAACCGTCTCGTGCCAATAGCGCCCCCTGCGGGACCCGACTGCAGGGTCCGGATGGGGACTTGCCGGGCGGTAGCGCTCGAGGTGACACCACCCGAGGACTGCATCACGGCGAACGCGCCGGGGTAGCGCCGTTCAGTGAGGCCACGCTCGAGCCGGCGCAGGTAGTTGCCCATGCGGGGCTGCGTGTAGGCGTTGAGGACGGTCGTGCTGGTCCGTTCGAACTCGCGGAACTCCCGCACGATCTCTGACGAGGTACAGATCTGCACCTCGGGGCATAGCTCACTTGCCAACTCGGCCGCTCGCCTTTCGTGAATGGGATTGGCATAGGCGTGCAAGAAGCAGATGGCGATGGCTTCGACACCCTGATTCAGCAGGGCTAGGAGGCTCTCCCGAAGCCCATTCTCATCGAGGGGCTTAAGGATCTCTCCGGTGTGATCCAGTCGCTCCGTGACGCCGAAACGCAGATAGCGGGGCACTAGAGGAGGGACAGGCTTGTAGAAAAGGTTGTAGACCTCCGGGCGGTTGCCACGGCCCAGTTCGAGCACGTCGCGGAAACCCTTGGTAGTTATCAGGCCGACCCGGGCGCCGCTCTCCTGTACGATGGTGTTGATCACCAAAGTGGAGCCGTGGACGATCACCCGGATGTCGGAGAGGTCGGTGCCGAGTAGATCGATCCCTTCGAAGAAGCGGGCCTCTAAACTACCGCTGGAGGGGATCTTCTCCACCAGCAGATCTCTCTGTGCCGGATCGAAGTGCACGAAGTCGATGAAAGTCCCCCCGACATCGACAGCCAGATATGGATTGCTGCTCACGAGACCCCCTGCTTCGGACAGCCACCTGCTAAGGCTTCTGAGGCAAAGAGATTGTTGCAACTTCCCGAGCAGCTGTCAACTCACTTTGGATCTCTCGGAATCTCACAGTATATTTCTGGAGATCGGGTCCGTGCCCTGTGTCCGGTGTGCAGGGGAGGGGAGCCCTGGTGAAGCTGGAACTAGGTAAGGCAGCACCGTTAAGCACCGCTACCCCCGACTCGAGGGATACAGCGAATTTTCGCGCGTCGATCCCTACCACAGCACTTTCCGGCCCCCGCCTTTGTTGCGGTCAAGGTCGAAGTGGGGTCGAGACATCGAGTGAGGACTGGCCGGGTTTCCCCGAGGCCGACTATGTTGTCATCGTCTCCGGCGACTATGATTTTGACGTGACCCTAAGCTACCGCGATCATGAGCGCCTCCTCGAGACTATCCGCACCATTCACACTATTGCTGGCGTCGTCAGATACCCGGACCACCATGGCTCTAAAGAGGGTGAGGTGCAGGCAGGTGAGCATGAACCTGCTGCATAGCTCGGCAGACCGGGACGATTCGTGAGCGTACTGGCCTTCATCGCACGGCGCCTAGCACTGGCCCTCCTCGTGATCGTCGGAGTCATCACTATCACCTTCACCGTCTCGAACGTTGTGCCGAACGATCCGGCTCAACTCTATGCGGGTGCCCGCGCCCGACCCGAGCAGCTCGAGGCGGTCCGTGAGCACCTGCGCCTCGAAGATCCGCTGCCCCGCCAGTTCATCCGCTACATCGGGAATGTCCTCCGCGGGGATCTGGGCGAGTCGTTCAAGACTAGGCGCGCCATCAGCCAGGACCTAAGGACCTTCTTTCCCGCAACCATGGAGCTCGTCCTCCTGGCCACGCTCCTGGCTCTCACCATCGGCATCCCGGTCGGGGTTGTGAGCGCCTCCCAGCGGGGCCGGATGCTGGATTCGATCGCACGGGTCGTCACCATCGCCGGGGTGTCGATCCCGTCGTTCTGGCTAGCGATCCTGCTGCAGCTGCTATTCTTCAGCGCGCTCGGCTGGCTGCCTCTGAGTGGGCGCCTGAGCCGCGAGATCATGCTGGGTCAGCCGATCGACCCGGTGACCGGCTTCTACCTGATCGACGCCGCCGTGACCGCCAACTGGGCGGCTTGGCGGGATGCCTTGGCGCACCTCGTCCTTCCTGTCGTGGTGCTCGCCACCTACCCGGTGAGCCTTGTCACGAGGATGACTCGCGCCTCGACGATCGAGGTGCTCGGCGAACCGTATATCCGCACAGCTCGCGCCGCAGGGCTGCCTCCCCACCGGGTGCTCTTCGGGCGCGCTCTCAAGAACGCCCTGCTGCCGGTCCTCACGGTCCTCGGCCTGACCTTCGCCTACTCGATCACGGGGGCGGTGCTGGTCGAGGTCATCTTCGCCTGGCCTGGGGTGGGCAAGTACGTCACCGACGCGATCATCGCGACCGACTTTCCCGTTATCCTCGCGGTGACCCTCATCGTTACCGTCATCTATGTCCTGATCAACCTGGTGGTGGACCTGCTGCAGGCCGCGGTCGACCCGCGCATCGAGTTGAGATAGGGATGCTCGAGGACCGTATCCCTCCCTCCACCGGTCTGCTGGGACGCCTGTTTGGGCCGCTACTCGGCCTGAGGTCGCACCGGACAGTGCGTACCTTTCGTCGCGACCGCCTCGCGACCGCCAGCCTGATTTTCCTGTTGTTGGTCATCCTCGCTTCCGTTGCCGCCCCCTGGCTCACACCCTACGCCGACCAGGGTGCGGGCGAACCCAACATCCTCGAGAAATTCTCTCCCCCAGGTCTGAGCCACCCCTTCGGCACGGACCAACTCGGCCGTGACATCCTGGCCCGCGTGCTCTACGGAGGTCGCACGTCGCTGCTTGCAGCCTTTAGTATTGTGCTGATTGCGCTGCTCGTCGGCACGGCTCTGGGGGCACTTGCCGGCTACATCGGTGGATGGTTCGACGAGGTCATCATGCGCGTCACCGACATCTTTCTGGCGTTCCCCCCGCTCCTCCTGGCCATCACCGTCGCCACGGTGCTCGAGCCAAACCTAGCAAACGCCATCTTCGCCATCGCCCTCACTTGGTGGCCGTGGTACACCCGGATCGCCCGCGGACAGGCCATCAGCCTGAGCGAGCGCGCCTTCGTGCAGGCGGCCCAGGGGCTCGGCGCAGGTGAGCTTGCGGTGGTGCGAAGACATATTGTGCCGAACCTCATGACGCCCGTGCTAGTGCAGGCCACCCTCGATCTGGGAAGCGCCATCATAACGGTGGCGGGCCTGAGCTTCCTAGGCGTCGGCGTCCAGCCCCCTACTGCCGACTGGGGCGCAATGGTTAGCGAGGGGAGGCTGTTCGTGCAGAGCGGAGTGTGGTGGCTGGCGACGTTCCCAGGACTGATGATCTTCCTAAGCACTCTCGCCTTTAACCTACTCGGCGATAGCGTCCAGATCGTGCTGGACCCGCGAGCCCGAAATGGGTGACTCTGGGGGTGGTGCACTGGAGGGACCCATATGCGCAGGCAGAGTGAGGGAGTCCGCACTCTGCTTCAACCTAATATATGGCGTCAGATCCCAGAGTGCCGGCCCTATGTTGCATTGCTCGGCCCAGCCTATGCTCGGGACGGGGCTGTTACAGAGCTAAGCGGAACCCCCCTCCTGCTCAGGTCGGAGCGGATCTGTGTAGTCAGGTATCGGTCGAGGGATCCGATCATACGCTCAAGCTAATGATTTTTCATGGGGGTGGAAAATCGAGCGAACGGTTTCTACTCGGGGTGGAATCCTTAGGATTTCGGTAGCTATCCTGGGTCGCCGGTAAAGTCGTGGGCGGAGGTGGTGTTGCGCTCGATGAAGTCCCAGTCGTAGCCGACGCCCAGCCCGGGGCCGTCGGGGACCGGCACGCAGCCGTCGGCGCCCACCGCGTCGGGCTGATCGCTGTACCCCTCGTATACGGGCGGGACCACATTGGGCATGCCGGGACCTATCAGCGCCAGCTCGTACAGGTGGGTGTTGCGCAGCGCCGAGATCACGGCCCGGTGGGCGGGTCCGCAGGCGTGCACCTGCAGGTCGAGGCCGAACGCCTCGCTGAGGTGGGCGATCTTCATGACGCCGGTGATGCCCAGGTCGTACTCGGGGTCGGCATGGATCATGTCGCAGCCGCCGGCCATCAGGAACGCCGCCTTCTGCTCCAGGGTGCGGACGTGCTCGGTGATCAGCAGCGGTGTTGACAGCCGCTCACGCAGGCGGCGGTGCGCCTCGGCGGAGATGCCAGCGTCCCGATACGGGTCCTCGTACCAGAAGCAGCCGATCTCGTCACAGGTGCGGCCGACTGCCAGGGCGTCGTTCCAGGTGCGGAGTTGGCAGGCTGGGTCCAGCATGATACGAAAGCCGTCGCCCACCCGCGCGCGGACCGCGCGCAGGTTTTCGATCTCGCGCATCACGTTGCCATCGTTCCAGCCGTGGATCTTGAAACCCGCGAAGCCGGCAGCCTGGCATTCGGCGGCGAAGTCCGCGAACGCCTGCGGGGTGTTCAGTCCGCCGGGCCCCAGTTGGCCGTGGTAGGTGCTGGCGTAGGTCGGCAGCCGCTCGCGGAAGCCGCCCAGGAGCCGCGACACCGAGGTGCCCAGCCGCTTGCCAGCCAGATCCCAGAGGGCGATGTCCAGCGCGCCGTGCCCCATGTGGTCGTAGGCGCGCAGCTCCCGCTTTAGGTCGTCGTAGATCTGCTCACGCCGGTCCGGGTCGCGTCCGAGCAGAAGTGGCGCCAGCATCACCGCCTGCGCCAGGGACGCCGGCGTGCCCACCCAGTGGGTGACATACTCGCCGCAGGCGCTGTCGTCGCTGCAGATGCGCACCGCGAAGCGTCGCGCGGTCAGGGTGGCGCCCTTGACGTAGGCCATGTTGCCGATGCCAGCGGCGGCCTGCTCCAGCCCGATGTCGGGAACGTCGAAGGAGAACTCGCGAATCTGAACGCGGTCGATCCGGCTCATCGGCACCTCCGGGGAACCTGAGGATCGGTCCTGATCATACCGAGTCGAGCCGTCAGAGGCCACGCGAATCGTCGAGGGGCTTGCCGAAGACCTAGCTGTTGCGCGGCGGGCAAACTCCCGTTGATCGTGTGTAATGGCTGCTGTGAGTGGTCAAGGGTGCGGCCAGCACCGGGAGAGGAAACCATGCACGCAGGCTGCTGACGCCATCGTCTGCAACCCCTGCTCAGCACCTAAGTGGGCAGGGTCTCTGCAAGACGCCCCCGATCGGGACGGTCCGTTCCTCGGATCGGGTGTCCTCGAATATGTCCCGCACGATCTCGCTAAAGCGATTGCCAGATGGCGGCCAGATCACGGGCGGGCCTCAAGGTTCGAGCGTCACCTTAACCGAGGTGAGGCCCGAGGCGACCAAGTCGATCCCCTGCTCAAAGTCCTCGAGCGGCAGTCGGTGGGTGACGATCTCGTCCATCGGCAACAGCCCTTGCTCGAGCATGCGGATGGCGGTCGGATAGCAGTAGGGCCCCAAGTGGGAGCCGTGGATAGTCAGTTCTTTGGTGTCGCCGATGATGGTCCAGTCTACGGTGACCGGTTCGCGCATCACGCTGAACTCGACGAAGGTGCCGAGCTTGCGGATCATGCGCAGTCCCTGCTCTACTGCGGCCGGGTGGCCGGTCGCCTCGATATAGGTGTCACAGCCGTAGCCATCGGTGAGATTCAAGATCTGCTCGACCGCGTCGACCCTGTCGGGGTTGATACCCAGGTCAGCCCCGCAGCGCTGGGCCACCTCGAGGCGGTCGTCGCTCAGATCGAGCGCGATGAGCCGCTCTGGACTCTTCATCCGCGCAGCTGCTACCATGCCTAGGCCGAGCGGGCCGCAGCCAGCGATCACCACGGTATCACCAAAACGGATCTCGCCTCGCTCGACGGCGTGGATCGAACAGGACAGCGGTTCGATGAACACCGCGTGGTGCAGCGGAAGGCCTTTGGGAACCTTGTAGTTTAGTGCGTTGGCGGGGAACACCATATACTCTGCCCAGGAGCCGAAGCTCGCCTGGCGAAAGCCGTATATGTCGTGCACCTGGCACATCCAGTACTGCCCGCGGCGGCAGTAGCGGCAGTCCCAGCAGGGGGTGATCTGCTCGCTAACAGCATGGTCGCCGAGCTCTAGGCCGTACCTCTCATCGGCGCCGTCGCCGAGGGCGACCACCTCACCGACAAACTCGTGACCGGGGATGACGGGCGGCTGGCAGTATCCCTTCCGGTGCTCATCTCCCCAGAAGAGTGGGGCGCCACTATAGCACTTTATGTCGCTGGCGCAGATCCCGGTGCTGCCGATGCGGACGACTACCTCACCAGGCCCTGGTCGCGGTACCGGACGCTCCTCGAGTCGGTAGTCCTCAGGGCCGTGGCAGATTACCGCCTTCATGCTCGCGGGGAGTTCGGCACTAGCGTCCATATTCATCCCTTCCGTACCCGGTTACAGTGCGGCCTCGAGGATGCCCACCAAGGTGTCGTGGGAGAGTTCCACCGGGTTTCCTCTCATGCTGCTTGAGCGGGCGCTCTGTTTGGCGAGCTCCGGGAGGTTGTCCGGCCGAATGCCGTGGGCCGACAAGGGGGGGATGCCCAGATCTCGAGCTAGGTCGGCCAGCCAGGTCACCCCGTCTGCCGCGACCGCTACCGGACTTCCGGTTAAGAGTTGTGCCGCCTCGTTGTAGCGCTCCAGCGCAGGGTGGTGCGGGTCGAGGGTGTGGAGCGCGGCCACGTTCGCCGCAGTTGTGGGTGGCACCAGCGCCGCGCAGATCGCCCCATGCGGAGCGCCGGAGCGCCCGCCGATCGGCCCGGCGAAGCCGTGTACGGCGCCCAGCTTCGCATTGGCCAGTGCCAGCCCGCCGAGCAGGCTCGCCAGTGCCATCGCCTCACGGGCCTCGAGATCGTTCCCATCGGCGTATACCCGTCGCAGCGCCCACGAGACACCCCTTAGTCCCGCTCGGCAGAAGGCGTCTGTCAAGGGGTTGGCCTGATGCGAGACGAACGGCTCGAGTAGCTGCGTGAGGGTGTCCATGCCGGTAGCGGCGGTGATGTCTGGCGGCACCGAAACGGTCAGTTCGGGGTCCACCACGGCGGCCTGGGGTAGCATCGCGTCGCTGCGTAAACTCACCTTGACCCGGTGGGTCGCAGAGGCGAGCACCGCGTTTTTTGTCACCTCCGCACCGGTCCCAGCGGTCGTCGGAAGTGCGAGGAAGGGCAGGGGAGGGGCGGTCAGGGCACGTCCCTCTCCGATCACCTCGAGGTAGCTCAAGGCCGCCCCCTCATTAGACGCCAAGGCCGCAATAGCTTTGCCCGTATCGATTGCGCTGCCACCGCCGATGGCGATGACCACCTCGCTGCTGGCGGCGCGCAGTTGCGCCACCCCAGCCTCGACCCGTTCGATGGACGGCTCGCCCACGGCCCGGAAACTCTCGACCTTGAGGCCCTCGCGAGCCAGATCGTCAGGCAGGAATTGCACCCGCGCGGCCGCCGAGCCCGTCACCACGAAAGCCCGGCGGCCGTGGCCTGCTGCCAGCTTGGCGACCTTGCGGGCACTACCCGGCCCGAAGACAACCCTGGTAGCGGTAGCAAAGCTGAAGGTCATAGGCCCCTCCCCGATGTGCCTTTAGGAACTATCATGCCATTCTATGGTGGCCTGAATTGCGGCACCCCAACCGCTCTATATCGGCCCTGTGAGGAGGATCCATGCCACAATCCGAAGCGTTTGAGGGGGTTATCGGTCGCACCTTTCGCGAGTCCACTCCCTGGTGGCCCGCTCCCCGTAGTGACGCGGCAGGCAGACCTGACGTGGTGCTCATCGTGCTCGACGATGTCGGCTTCGGCAGTCTCGGCTGCTACGGCTCTGACATCGATACGGCCCACATGGACGCTATCGCCGGACGGGGCCTCCGCTACAACAACTTCAATGTGACCCCCCTGTGCTCCGCGACGCGGGCGGCGCTGCTGACCGGGCGCAACCATCACAGTGTCGGCATGGCCTACCTGTCGAACGTCGACACGGGCTACCCTGGCTACCGCGGCCGGATCACAGACAGGGCGGCCACCGCCGCAGAGGTCCTCCGCGAACGGGGCTTCGCCACGATGTGCGTTGGCAAGTGGCACCTCGCTCCGCTCGAGCAGACCACCGCCGCCGGCCCCTACGACCAGTGGCCGCTCGGCCGCGGTTTCGACCGCTATTACGGCTTCCTCGACGCCCTCGTCGATCAGTACTACCCCGACCTCGTCTACGACAACCACCGGGTCGACCCGCCCGGTAGGCCTGAGGAGGGTTATCACCTCTCCGAGGACTTGGTCGACCACGCCATCGGATTTGTCCGCGACCACGTCTCGGTTGCGCCGGAGCGGCCCTACTTCCTCTACCTCGCCTTCGGAGCTGCCCACACCCCCCACCAGGCCCCCGAGACCTACCTGGAGAAGTACCGTGGCCGCTACGACTGCGGTTGGGATGTGGCCCGGGAGGAGCGATTCTCCCGCCAGAAGAGGCTCGGCGTCATCCCAGAGGATGCGCAGTTGGCACCCCGGAACCCCGGCGTGGAGCCGTGGGAGAGCTTGAACCCGGACCAGCGGCGGCTCTACGCCCGTATGCAGGAGGCCTACGCTGCCTTCCTGGATCACACTGATGACCAGATTGGATGGCTCATGGGGTTCTTGGAGGGGCTAGGCCGGCTCGACGATACCGTTGTAGTGCTCCTTTCAGACAACGGTGCCAGCCAGGAGGGTGGGCCACACGGCGGCTGCGACATCGTCACCTACGAGGAGAGCGGGTTCTGTACGGTCGAGTTCAACCTCGAGCGCTTCGACACCATCGGCGGCCCCGACTCCCAAGTGAATTTTCCCTGGGGCTGGGCCCAAGTCGAGAACACCCCACTCAAGCGCTGGAAGCAGAACACCCACGCGGGCGGGGTGCGGACCCCCCTGGTCGTCTCCTGGCCCAGTGGGATTGGGGAGGCGGGTGCCGTGCGGTCGCAGTTCCACCACGCTGTGGACGTGGTCCCAACCCTCTTCGACCTCCTGGATGTCACCCCCCCAGACGAGATCCGGGGGATCCCACAGATGCCTTACCATGGGGTCAGTATGCGCTACAGCTTCAGCGCGCCTGACGCCCCCTCGACCCGCTCCACCCAGTACTTCGAGATGATCGGCCACCGGGCGATCTACCATGACGGCTGGAAGGCCCTCACGCTCCACACCAAGGGCGGCCCCTTCGACGACGACCCCTGGGAGCTCTACCACGTCGTGGAGGACTTCTCGGAGTGTAGAGATCTTGCCGTCGAGGTCCCCGAGAAGCTCGTCGAGTTGGCCGAACTGTGGGAACGGGAGGCCCGCCGCTACGGTGTATTCCCTCTCGATGACCGCTACCTGTCGGTCCGCTCCTCGACCTACCAGCTGCCAGGGTCACCACGGCGCAGAACGCGCTTCCGCTACCTGCCCGGTATGGAGCGGATCCCGGCCGGCGCCACCCCGCTCATCTTCGACCGCTCCTACCGGATCGAGGCTCGAGTTGCCCCCCTCGAGGGCACAGAGCAGGGTGTCCTCGTCGCCGTTGGTGACGTGAGTGGCGGCTACGTCCTCTACCTGCGGGACGGCCACCTAGTCCACGAGTACAACTACCTAGGTCGCCGCCAGCGTCTCACCTCGAGCGCCTCGGTCGCATCAGGCACTCGCCTCTTGGCTTTCGAGTTTGATCGTACCGATAAGTACTGCGGGACCGGCCGACTGCGAGTCGATGGGGAGGTCATGGCGGAGGCCACTATGGTGGATATGGCGCGGAACATGATCTCCTGGGGCGGTCTCTCCATTGGTGTCGATGCCCTCTCGCCTGTGAGCTCCCTCTACCCGAAGGGGTTCCCCTTCAGCGGTGGGATTGAGAGCGTCGTCTTCACTCTGGGTGAGGAACAGGAGATCCGGTCGCACGATGTGCTCGACTGAGAATTGCCCCAGACGTCCCGGGGATGTGAAAGTAGAGTGGTTGAAATCGGTGCTACTGTTTTGAACCTCCTGCTCAATCACCGGTGGGATAGTCCGTATTTCACCGGCTTAAGTGCACAGCAGCATCGAACATGATCGGACCCTCCCATCTATGGATCTCTCCCACGGGAGTGTTGGCGCGGGATGCGTCGACGCCGGTCGTCGCGACCTGCAGCGGCAGGCCTTGAGCGCCGGATACGTCGAGGCCGACGACCAAGAAGGTAGCGAGAAGCAGGGGTTTGACAACTTACGTCGTTTGCTACCTTGATTCGAGGGTAAGGGAAGGGGGAAGGTGGGTTTACTATGACACACCATCCCCGTTACCAGCATACGCTAGAAGACCTGTTCCAGACGGACTCTTCGGGTCGGATAGCGCTCGGCCAGCTCCCGGACCTTCATGATCTTGTCACCAACGATGATCTTGGCGTTGGTGCGGTAACGCATCAGCAAAGGGACCCCCAAGAGCTTCAGGCTTGGTAACGACAGCTTGGTGGCGAACTGCGCAGCGGCTAGCAGACCCGAGAATTCGTACCCTGCCATGATTGAGTCCCCAACGAGGTTAGAGAGCGCCTCGCTGGGGATGAGCTTCGGGTACTCTCGGGTGGCCATTCGGCTGTCTGGGAACGGATCGCAACGGATCCAGCGAATCCGTCCTCGGAGATAAGGATCCTGACCAGGACTCACGAGGGCGCTGCTGGTGAAGGTGTGGCCCCAGCAGACGCCTCGGGTTGATGACGAGTAGTGGCGACCGGTCCCTTCAATTCTCTCCCCTTCATGTTTGATGGTGATCAGGTCAGCTGCAAGAAAACCTCTGCTCGGGGCGGACCCGAAGAGTCCGATCTGGGGTAGGCATCTTCCCCTGGATATACGAGGGCGCTTGAAAGGTAGGTGTGGTCCCAGATGACTCCGTTCTCGCTACTGCTGTAGATTCGACCAACACCTTCGATGTGGCTGCCTTGATGCTGGATCGGGTGCGGGTCCACGGCGAGGACTCCGCCTGGCAGGGCTCTCTGGAGACGTTGCCGCAGGGAAGTCTGGTATGGCGTGGTGTCGCGTGCCAGGAGGGCACCGCTGTGGCGAATGCTGAAAGGTAGCAGCTTTTGCTGTTTCATTTCAGACCCGTAGAGTCGGACCTTCAGGGTCTTGTGCTGGAGGTCGAGAAGGCCAGTGAGGTAGGCGCTCTCGAGGTGGCATATGCTGGACTCTGCAGGTCTATACACACCCTGTTAGGATGCGTACTGACCGGGTTGTTTGTCATCCTGGTTGGTGCGCGTCCTTTGCTGGACGCTGTTCCTCGAAATAGGTCAAGCTCTTGAGGAGTCATAGCGCCCAGGGTAGCCGCGCGGTGCCTACGACCACCGTCAAGGCATTTGCCGCAACGCCTCTGTACCCGCTGTCGGGTATAGAGTTGAGGGGATTGTTCCTGGAGAGCCCCGGCATACGGAGTCGCGACGTCACGAGATACGAGAAATGTGCTATAATTTACCAGAGCAAAAAAAGGGGGGGTTGTCGTTTTTAACGTGATTACCCTTATCAAGCTGTATCTCTATTAATGAAGTTGTCCCCATCTGGAAAGCGGTCTCTCGATCATTACTTCACTTCCCCTGGTATTGAGATACAACATTGGTGAAGCCTATGCGAGAACCGCCCCTTCACTATTCATCATGTCATCATGACCCCCCTACCGGCACCGATTCCAAAACCAGGGGTTTCTGCATAATCTCACGCGAAAG
This sequence comes from Truepera sp. bin119, assembly GCA_002239005.1. Taxonomy (GTDB): domain Bacteria; phylum Deinococcota; class Deinococci; order Deinococcales; family Trueperaceae; genus MPNL01. The sequence goes on along the minus strand of MPNL01000028.1, from coordinate 26,693 downwards.
GGGGGATAGCGGGTCGTTCGCCAGTCTCTGAAGTGCGAGTGTGTTCTGTGCAGGGAGGTTTCCGTGAGTAAGTTTGTGGTGCAGTCTTTCATCGCGGCTGCGTTGTTGTTCTTGACGACGGCGGCAGCGCAAGAGGTAACGTTGCGCTTCGTTTTTATGGCCGGTGTCTATGGGGATGCTTTCGAAGTGCTGATCGAGGATTTCGAAGCGGCCAATCCCGACATCGGAATCGAGCTACAGGGCATTCCCTACAACCAGTTCATGCAGACCATGACGACCCGGATCCTCGGGGGCGATGCTCCGGATGTCGCTTACGTGCTGGACCGCTGGGCCAACGCGTTCGCTGGCCAGGGCGTCCTGGTGCCTTTGGACGACCGCGTCCCGGACGACTACGTCTCCCAATTGCTCGACTTTCATTGGGGGGAGTTCGAGTACCAAGGTGCTCACATCGGCGTCCCTCTCACCTTTAACATTCAGTCCCTGGTCGTCAACAAGACGGCCTTGGATGCAGCCGGCATCGATATTCCTCAGACGTTTGAAGACGCCTGGACCTGGGATGAGCTCATCGAGGTCGGGCGTCAACTTAAAGAAGCAGGTGTGGTTCGCTTCCCCTTTAGCCACTGGCCCAACTCCACGCCCTCGCGCCTCTCCCAATACCTTGTCGCCGAGGGTGGCAGCATCCTGACCCCGGACCTGTCGGCACCCAACCTCGACAACGATGTCACCCGCGAGATGCTGGCCGAGATCCAGACGACCTTCGATGACGAGTTGGTGCCGCCCGACAACTGGGCCACTCCAGGAGAGATCTGGCCGCTGTTCCTGTCGGGCCAGGTCGGCATCCAGGTGGCTGGAGGAAACTTCTCCAAAGCCAGCATCGACCAAGCCATGGTCGATTTTGAATGGACCTATTCGATCATGCCAACCACGCTGGGGACGGCCAATCCCCTGATCATGTTCGAGCAGAGCGAGCATCCCGAAGAGGCTTGGCGCTTCATCGAATTCCTGATGCAGCCCGAAAGCGTCCTCAAGTTGGCCGAAATCAGCTCGAACCTACCAGCCCGACAAGACCTCGGTGTCGACGCGCTCGCCGCGGCCTTTGGCGACGACGCCGCGAAGATGCAGCTGCTGATGACCGAACAGACCAGGGGCATTACCCCCACCATCCTCAACGAGATGTCGAGCCCAGCCTGGTCGGAGATCGACCTGTTCCTGCGGGGCAAGCTCGAGGAACTCTCGCTGGGGGTCATCACGCCCGACCAGTTCATCGAGGAGTCCGGCCCCGAGATCGAGCGGATTCTGGCGACCTACAACTAGCTGACCGACAGTGCGCAGGGGCGCCGCCTAGCGGGGCGCCCCTGCAAAGCAACCTTCAGAGATGGACAGGAACAGACCGGGGTCGTTGGTGGCGAGCCTGCAGCGTATGGCGACGCCGCTTCTGTTTGTTGCTCCGATCCTGATCCTGGCAACCACCTTCTATTTCGTCCCGGTTTTCAAGGCCTTTATGCTCAGTCTCCAGAAGTGGCTGATTATCACCGGACAGGAACCCGAGTTCGTGGGGCTGGCGAACTACCGTGAACTCTTCGGCGAGCGCCGCTTCAAGACCGCCTTTTGGAACACAGTCTACTACGCCGTGGGTACGGTGCCGGTCGGGGTGGCCATCTCGCTAGGCCTGGCCTTGCTGCTCGACGCCCCGATTCGGTTCAAGGCCGGATTCCGCGCCATTTTCTTCATCCCCGTGATCATTCCCCGGGTGGTGGTGGCGATGATCTGGGGATTCATGTTCGGGGCTTACGGCGGGGCCGTCAATCAGATCCTGCAAGCCTTTGGCGCGGAACCGGTTCGCTGGTTGGCCAATCCCGATACCGCCATGAACGCCATCATTGTGACCAGTCTGTGGGGCGGGGTGGGCTTCAACATGGTCATCTTCCTGGCGGGACTGCAAAGCATCCCCAATGAGTACCACGAAGCTGCTCGAGTCGAGGGGGCCAACGTGTGGCAGCAATTCGTTCACATCACCTTCCCGCTGCTACGTCCCACCCTGCTCTTTGCCGTCGTGATCGCAACCATCGCCTCGTTTCAAGTGTTTACCCAGGTCTTCGTGATGACCGAAGGCGGTCCAGCTTTCAGCACCACGACGCTCGTGTATTACATTTACGTAAGCGCCTTCGAGCACTTCCGCATGGGCTACGCCGCGGCGGTAGCCGTGGTCCTGTTCCTCGGGCTGTTGCTGCTCTCGCTGATTCAGCTGCGGCTGTTGCGCAGCGACTATTATTGAGGTTGGACCTGATGGCACGGAGTGAACCGATCAGGCTGGGGAGCAACCTCGTGATGACCCTGGTCTACACCTTCCTCATCGTGTCGAGTCTGGTCATGGCCTTTCCCATCGTGTGGATGGTCGTCACCGCTCTGAAGACGCCTGGCGAGATCATCTTGGTGCCGCCGGTGCTGCTCCCGGCCGAACCCCAATGGCACAATTTCCCCGACGCCTGGGGCTCGGGCCCGTTCAACCGCTTCTTCCTGAACAGCTTTCTCGTTTCCGCCGTCACCACCCTGATCGTGCTCGCGGTGTCGACGCTGGCGGGTTACGCCTTCGCCAAGCTGCGCTTCTTCGGTGCCGCCATCCTGTTCGTCGTCGTCATTTCGACCATGATGATCCCCGAACAGATCACCCTGATCCCCGTGTTCCTGTTTCTCCGTGATATCGACTTGATCAATACCCGGCTCGGAGTGATCTTGCCGCTGACCGCGTCAGGGTTCGGCACCTTCCTGATGCGACAGTACATCACCTCGATCCCCTCGAGCCTGCTGGACGCAGCCCGGATCGATGGATGTAGCGAGTTCGGCATCTACTGGCGCATCGTCCTACCGCTGACCAGACCCGCCCTCGCTGCCCTCACCATCTTCAGCTTCATGGGATCCTGGGACGCCTTCCTGTGGCCGCTCGTCATCCTGAGTTCGGAGGGGAAGTTCACGCTGCCGCTCGGCCTCGCCCGCTTCAACGAGGAATACTATTCCGAGCCGCACTTCACCATGGCGGTGGCGTTTATCAGCATCCTGCCCGTGCTGCTCGTCTTCTTGATAAGCCAGCGAGCCTTTATCAAGGGCATTGCGCTCACCGGCATGAAGGAGTAGGCGACCCTCAAGCCGGGCTGGGGAGAAAGTCCTTGGCGCGGCTTACACTGCGCTCGAGCGCTCCCAACTTGTCGGGCTCTTCGAGTTCCAGACAGATCGCTCGATCGTATCCCGACGCCGCCACGATCTGGAAGAAGGGCGCAAAATCGATGATGCCGGTGCCGACTTCGCAGTGGTCACGCCAGTCGCTGGCGCGCACGTCGTGCAGGTGGATGTGAACGATCTTGTCTGCCAGCCGGACCGTCAGGTCTTGCAAGATGTCGTTGTAACGTGCCACGCCCTCAGCGGTGCCGATAAGCTCTCGAGGTGCGAAGTGGATGACATGACCGGTGTCGACGGTCGCGCCCACGTTGGGATGGTCGATCTCGCGGATCAGGCGCACGTAATCGTCGGCGTTGTCGGGCAGGTTGAGGTTCTCCACGCCGACCCATACCCCACGGTCCTGCGCATCGTCGCCCAACTGCCGATAGGTGTCGAGCATTTCGTCCCAATACTCCTCCACTGCGAAGCCGCGCTTGATGCTGGTATGGACGGTGACCGTCTGCGCCCCGAGGTAGGCGGCTGCGCGCACACTCTCCTGCATCTGCTTGATCGCCAGCGCCTTCACCTCGGGATTGACGGTAAACAGCGGCACATCGAGAAAGGGCGCGTGAATCGAGCGGTGCCGAAAATCGGCAACGCTGGCTCTGAGCTGCGCCCTCTCGCGATCGCTGAGGCGATCGAACCAGAAGCCTGCCAAGGTCCCCTGGGAGTGCCGTTGCCCGTCGAAACCGAGCAGTTCTAGGCTCCCCACCCCGATGCGACGCCCTGTCTCCACAGCTTCCTGAATCGACATGCCTGCGAGCGAGGCGGTGTTGAAGCCGAGCTGTTGTGTGGTCATTCCCATGGTTCCCTCTCTTCCTCTCTTCAGGCGGTGGTAATCGGACTCGGCACCGCGATGTTCACCCGGCTTGGTTGGTCAGCAGCACCTTCCCCGTCTCGCTGGCGCCGTCTGGATTTCAGTCTACCCTGGGAGTGGAGCACCGTCTCAATCCGGTTTGTAGCAGGCAGGTGGGAGAGAATTACCTGAAGCGCCCTTCGTTTAGTCGCCAGTAGACAGCTGTACCTCTGAGTTCTTCTCGGTCCTTGGCGTAGTCCCAGGGTATCTTTCCATCGGTATCTCGGGCAGCCACATCTGCTCCAGCGTCCAGCAGGGTTGCGATGATGGCGGGGTTGTTGTTGTCCCGAGCCGCATAGTGCAGGGGGGTAGCACCATCCTCGTCCGTACTCCAAACATTCGGTTGCTCCCCCGACTCCGCCCGGGCATTCACCTCCGCCCCAGCGCTCACCAGGGCAGCAATGATGGCAGGGTTGTCGTTGAGCCCGGCTGCAGCGTGCAGGGGGGTGTAGCCATCCTCGCCCCGGGCGGCCACATCTGCTCCAGCGTCCAGCAGGGCTGTAATGATGGCGGGACTGTCGTTGAGCCCGGCCGCAAAGTACAGGGGGGTGCGTCCGTCCTCATCCCGGGCGTTCACCTCTGCTCCAGCGCTCACCAGGGCAGCAATGATGGCAGGGTTGTCGTTGGGCCAAGCGGCGCGGTGTAGGGGGGTGTCACCGTTCTCGTCCCGAGTGTTCACCCTTGCCCCGGCACTCACCAAGGCTGTAATGATGGCGGGGTTGTCGTTGAGCCAAGCGGCACGGTGTAAGGGGGTGTCGCCGTCCTTATCCCAGACATTCACCTCTGCCCCCGCCTCTATCAGGGCCTCGATGATGGCTGGATTGTCGTTGGGCCAGGCCGCAAAATGCAGGGGAGTGAGGCCGTACTCGTTCCGGACATCTACCTCTGCCCCCGCCTCTATCAGGGCCTTAATGACGGCGGGATCACCGTTGGCCGCAGCACCGTGCAGAGGTGTAGAGCCGGCCTCGTCCCGAGTATTCACCTACGCTCCAACAGTAAGGCAGTCAACCACCGGCTCCAGCGTGGCTGATCTAAAGAGATCTAACGTGCTCCACTCTGCAGCAAATGCCTGCGCCGCTAGCGAGAGTACGCCCCAAACCGGTAGGTATCTCATCTTTTGCCTCCGCCTTGCGCTCAAGGTAAGACTCTCCGGGTCCAGTCAAAGGGTAGCACAAGGACGCTATCTACCTGTGACATGGTTGGTGACTACGCGATCACACGAGCAGTAGTCAGGGCGGATCTGGCTGGCGACACTGATAGCGGTGCTAGCCCCCGGCGGGTTGAGTTGCAGGTCTTCACCCACAGACCACCCCGTCTCCGTCGGCATCACCCATGAACCGGTAGACTGGATGATCTCTGGGCATCGGCGCGATGCCGCGCTCCCTCGCCTCTGCTTGCGCCTGTTAGGTGGAGTTTCTTGAATGGTCCCACTCCACCTCGAAATCCCAAACGTCTCGGGGTAGCCTTGGGCTGCTTGAGAGCGAGTTGGGACGAGCCTGGTAGCCGCTCTAAAGGGGTCTGCTGTGCCGGGCGTCGGTGCCGCTGGGGCTGGCTTGACCCCCGGTTACGTTTGGGGTTTACTGCGTGGGCGGTGATGCATGTCTGAGAGCGGAAGGGCTGCGAACGGCGCTATGGTGCTCTTCTGCCGCCTCTACCGGCTGGCCGCAGCGCCCCTACGGCGGGTTGAGTTGGGATTTCGGGTGGTCCTCCACGCGGCCCCCGCCCCTCTGCTGGTGCTCCTGGCGATCGTGTTCATCCACCTGGGGGTGGCGCTCGCCACCACGCTATTTTTCTCCCTTGGGGTGGTGGGATCCGCGTTCGTCCGGATCGCCTTCACGGCGCTGGTGCTGCTCGCCCTGTCACAGCCACGCCCTAGCCGCCTGAGCGGCGGCAGCTTGCTCTGGGTAGTGCTAACGGGGTTCGCTATCGCAGGCCTGAATCTCTTCTTCTATCAGGCGGTAGCGCGGCTGCCGCTCGGGGTGGTGGTCATGATTGAGTTCCTGGGGCCACTAGGTGTTGCGGTGGTCGCATCTCGCCGTGCCCGGGAGTACCTGTGGGTCGTTCTGGCCGTGGGCGGTATCCTGTTGCTGGCCCCGCTGGGGGAGATCCGGCTCGACGGGGTCGGTTTCGCCTTTGCACTGGCAGCAGGGGTCTGCTGGGCCGCCTACATCGTCTTTGGGGGGCGGCTCGGTCGTCAGGTCCCCGGCGGTGAGGGCCTTGCCTTGGCCATGACGGTCGCAGCGCTAGTGCTGCTCCCCTCCGGTCTCGCGAGCGGCGGCCTTGCGCTCCTGCTGCCTAAGTGGCTCGTCATCGGTTTTGCAGTCGCGCTCGTTTCGACCGTGATTCCGTTCTCGCTCGAGTTTGAGGCCATGCGCCGCATGAGCCCTCGTGCCTTCGGGGTGCTGCTGAGCAGCGAGCCGGCGGTCGCGGCGCTGGTCGGTGTGGCGTTCCTGGGGGATCGGCTTAGCCTGCAGCAGTTAGCGGCACTGTTGCTCATCAGTGTTGCAGCGGTGGGATCGACCCTCGCAGAGAGGGGGGAGGAGCGCTCGGCGATCTCGGGGTAGCGCTCAAAGAAGCTCGACTCTCAGAGGGATAGGAGGTAAAAGCAGTGCACACAAGGTTGTTCGTTCTCTTTGCCATCCTCGTTTTCGCTCCGAGCTTCGCTCTCGCTCAGCAATCGTCTTTCGGCCTCGAGCTAGCTCCAGAGAGCCGCTGCAGCGACTACGATCGAGCTCTCTACCCCTATCGGCAGCCGCTCGAGCTCACCGTCGCCTTCGACCACCGTAGCGGCATCTACGACATCTATACCGGTACGGTCTTTACACAGGGCGTAGATCTCACCATCGAGCACATCGTCTCGCTCGCTGAGGCTCACGACAGCGGGCTTTGCGCCGCCAGCCCGGAGACGAGGCAACACTTCGCCTCCGACCCCCTGAACCTCACCCTTACGCCTCGGCGAATCAACAGCGGGAAGTCAGGCCGGGACCTGGCTGAATGGCTACCCAAGTACAACCGCTGCTGGTACGTCGATCGCTCTCTCGAGATCCGCCGCAAGTACGGCCTCACCATCGATGAGCTCGAGCTGCAGCCGCAGATGAGGTTCTCTCGAATTGCTCGAGTCTCGAGCTAACTCTGCCCTTCGATCTGTCCATCTGGGATAGCGATGGGAACGGTCGAATCACCTGCCCTGAGGCTAAGGAGCAGGGTGTTCCGGTAGTGACGTTCGAGGACCCGGCCTACCCGTACATGGATGACAGAGATGGGGATGGAAAGGTATGTGAGTAAGGGATTACGGCATCACCAAGGGTGAGGAGGCGCGAATGCCATCGCGCGGTTCGACTCCGGCTTCCCCTACCAGGAGGTGTAGCCGCCGTCGACCACTAGGTTGGTACCGGTGGCGAACCGGGAAGCATCAGAGGCGAGATACCAGACGGCATGAGCGATGTCCCACGGCTCTCCAACCCGGCCTAAGGGGGTCATCTCAAGCCAAGTCTGTCGCCACTCCTCGTTGCTCATTCCAGAGCGGGTCATCTCAGTTCCGATATAGCCGGGCGATACCGCGTTCACTCGAACGCCCCGACTCGCCCACTCCGCCGCTAGCGACTTTGTGAGCATGATCACCCCGGCCTTGGAAACGTTGTAGTGGGCCTGCGGCTGGGGTTTGTTGACGATCATCCCAGACATACTGGCAATGTTGACGATGGCACCCCGCCTGCGAACCAGCATTCGCCGACCGACCTCGCGACAGCACCAGAAGACGCCGTTCAGGTTGACATCCAGGACGCTCCTCCACTCCTCGTCCGAAGTTTCTGTGGCAGGGGTGTTGATCGCGACCCCGGCGTTGTTGACCAGGATATCTAGTTCCCCGGCCCGCTCGAAGGCGGCGTCGACCATGGAGCGCACGCTGCCAGGGTCGCGCACGTCGAATGGCAGGGCGAAGGCGGTGGAGCCGGCCTCCCGCAGTTCGCGTGCAGCCTCCTCACCGGTCTGGGTATCGATCTCCGCAACGATGATGTTGGCCCCAGCACCTGCCAGGGTCCGGGCTATTTCGCGCCCGATGCCGCGGCCTGCTCCGGTCACGAGGGCGGTGCGGCTGGATAGGTCGAAGGCGTGGGTCATCTCTCCTCTTCACGGGCGGCTCGGTTGCCACCCTACCCCAGGGGAATCTTCTGGTCACCTTTTCCGGATTGGTAGCGCTCTGAAACGACCCCATATGCGCTGCGGAGCCTCTCCACCCGCGCGGCCCAAGCCTCCCGTTGAGTCGCGGTCCCCTCGGCCATAAGGTCGCCGAGGTAGTAGCTCCTCCAGTAGGCATTGTCGGCCGCGTAGTCACCATCCTCGCAGCGGAACACCTCCCGCAGGATCTCTAGGTCGTGGGGGATGCCGAAGACATCCCTCGTATCCTCATAGCGGAACAGGTAGTAGAAGTTGTCGAACCCGCTCCAAGTGATGGCTGAGAGGCACAGTGAGCAAGGCTCGTGGCTCGACACAAACAGGCATTCGGTCGGCGCGGGATGGGACTCCTGAGGCAGGGCCCAGAACCGATTCAGGCAGGAGATCTCACCGTGCCAGAGCGGATTTCTGGTCTCCTCGTTGGTGCCCGCGACCACCAGCCCCAAGTCGGGCTTGCGCAGGACCGCCGCCCCGAACACCTTGTTTCCCTGGCCGACTCCCTCCCTGGTTAGAGGCAGAATGTCGTGCTCGAGCACGGCCAACATTCGGTCGATCAGGCGTGCTGTCATGAGCTGTGTCCCCTTGGGGTTTGGGAGGGGACGCGGCCGGCGTAGGCCGGGGATCGCTCCGAGGTAGAGGGGGTCTTTGGCTGCGGTTCGAACGTCAGGGTTGTTTCTCCTCCTCACCTTCGGGAGCGGGACTGATGAGTATCCGTTCCACGCGCAGGCGGTCCATGTTGATCACCTTAAAACGGTGGCCACCGAACTCGAGGGAGTCCCCGATCTGTGGCAGGCGCCCTAGGCGGGTGGCGATGAACCCCCCGAGCGTCCGATAGCCCTCCGCTGTGAGGCCGGACGAGTCCGGCAGGTCGAGCGACTCGGTGAGGGCCTCAATATCGTAGCGTCCGTCGACGAGCAGACAGCCGTCCTCATAGTGGACCACCTCAGGTTCGTCGGTTGGCTCCTGGTTAGCGACCTCCCCGACGAGTTCCTCGACGATATCGCTCATGGTCACGATACCCTCGACACCTCCGTACTCGTCGAGCACGACTGCGAAGTGGCTGCTGGCCTCTCGGAAGCGCTCGAGAAGGTCAAAAATGGGCAGGGTCTCAGGCACGAACAGCGCCTCCTGGGTGGCGGCTGGTAGGGTAGGGGTGTTGCCGGAGAGCACCTGCGCCAGTAGCTCCCGGCAGTGTACTACTCCAACGACTTCATCTATCCTCCCGTCCGTGACTAGGTAGCGACTGAAGGGACGTTCGGCTATCGTTCGTGCCAGTGCCTCCGGCCTGTCGGCGAGGTCGAGTTGTGCGATCTCGGTCCGCGGGGTCATAACGGCATTGACGCGCCGCTCGCCGAGCCAGAAGGTCTTCTCGATGATCTCCTGCTCCACTGCTTCGATGAGGCCTGCCCGGCGCCCCTGCTCCACCAGCGTAGCGATCTCCTCTTCGCTCACTTGCGGGGTGGTCCGGGGCTGCGCGCGGAGGAGCCAGAGGATCGCCTCGGTCGAGGCCGAGAGAGACGCCACGACGGGGGCGGTCGCAACGGAGAGCCCGTGCATAAGGCCTGCCACCGCTGTGGCAACCACCTCGGGGTTGCCGAGTCCGATGCGTTTGGGTGCCAGCTCACCCACGACCAGTGACAGATAGGTTATGACGGCCACCACGAGGATCAGGGCGAGACCCTCGCTGTAGGGTGCGAGCCGAGGTAACCGTGCAAGCCACTCGCTGACCGGTACAGCGAGGGTGGTGCCACCAAAGGCACCGGCGAACACGCCGATCAGCGTAATTCCCACTTGGACGGTTGAGAGGAAACGGTTAGGGTTCTCGGCCAGTTCGAGCGCTCGCCTGGCACCTGCGCTTCCCGCCTCAGCCGCCTGCCCTAGGCGTACCCGGTTGGCCGATACCACAGCGATCTCAGACATGGCGAGGATGCCGTTGGCGATGATCAGGGCGAGGACAAGTAGGAGGGCCGCCATGCCTGGAAGCGTACCCCGTGAGTGCTGGAGGATCCATACCCCATGTCCTCTCTGGGGATCTGGGTGGCTGCGTGAGCGGCCCCAGGACATGAATCGGTCGAGCAGGTTGGAGCCACCATAGGCCAGAACGCTGTGGGCTGGGGTCCAGGCATAGTTGGGACGGACCGGTGTGGTCGACCACCAGGATGGCCTCAGCCGTCTCCGGGGTCGCCGGTGCCTAGGGCGACCGCCCATAGTGGAGTCCAGAGGCGAGGTAGGAGTGACGATCCATTCTTCCCTGCCCCTCTGCCCCGCCGAGTCCGAGTGCGTCGGCGTACATGGGTAGGGGTGCTGTTACAGCTTAGGAGGACTTGAAGGCGGGTCGAGAGCTGGCGGAAGGCGAACGCTTCACCCCGCTCGACCCGACCCATGAACCATATCTGCCATGGTGAACACCGCTGCGGGGTGCAGTTTCGCCTCGATGTGCTGGCGAGGATCGTTCTCGGGAAAGGGGATGGTGAGTTCGGGACAGACCTCGAGTTCAGCCCTCTCCTCAACCTGTAGGGAGAGGTACTGATGAGAGGTCCAGCCCCCGGGCACCTAGTGGAGCTTGGTCGCAGTCGGGTTCACGATCACCACCTTGGTGTCGGTCTCGACGACGACTCCGATCCTGTACCGATCTCTGCCTAGGATCCCAGGGCCGATGTTCGGGAGTCCCAATAGAACCCCACTGTTCTTGAGCGGGAACGGCCGCACGATCTTCAGTCGATGAGTCGCGTCAAGGGAGGGGTTCGGCCTCTGGTCCCCTGCACGGGGAAGGTACTTCAAAGGCACCTAAGGGCTGATGGGAATCCCTCGAGTGTCCAAGTGGGTCAGGCCTGGAGCGGCCCCCGCGTCGACGAGGCAGGGGGTACCTGCCGCTCCCCAGCCTGTGCGGCGGCGAAGCCCGTCTGCAGCCCCATGAGGTAGCCGAGTTTGAGCATGAACATCACCGTCTCAATGTCACCCTCGTGGAGCCGCTCCTCTACGTACTCACGAGTCCCCTCTGGCAGGTTCACCGCCCCAACCTCACGCTTGTGGAGCCTGCGCATCTCGTTGAGAAAAGCCTCAATGACGTCCTTGCTCACTGTATCGAGATCCACCTTAACATGGTGGCAAGAGAGTAATGATGTGTGTCTACGATTTTTGATCGGTGTCTGTGAGGACTGTGGTGCTCGGGACTAGAGGAGTTTAGGAAGTTGCCCGATACTGTACTGCTCGTACTCATGAGCTTCCCGAGCCGGACTCTTTGCGGATCCCTAGGGTTCCAACACTCTGACCTGGGCTACATGCGCCACTAGCCGACGGCACGATGACCCTAGAGGTGGTGTCGATGAGATAGCTAGAGCTTCCAAAAGCACACCAGTCTTAGGCAAGTTGCTCATCTTGATGAGCCATCGCCGTTTACAGGCGTTTACAAACTGGTACGGGGGTTGGCGGGCACTTCCGGGCCTGCTCAACTCCGGCACCCGCTCGTAAACTCTTTAACCAATCGCGCTAACCGCTCCTAGTCGCCTCAGCCCCATCCATGCAAACGACTGCTCCCCCATCAAATCTTCTGGGGGCAGCACAGGTCCTGCTTTGCCTCCCTGTGCTTCGCTCCATGTAAGCTTTGGGATGTGGACCTTCCCTCCACCGACGCCTCCAAAGAGACCTGGCGCCGCTGGGCTAGGCGCGCTCGGGGCGAGGCGACGAGCCCAGCGGCCGTTGCGGGCATCGTGGCTGGCCTTCAAACCTGGGGACCCTACTGCGAGGCGCGGCATGTCCTCACCTACCTAGCGTTCGACTCAGAGCCGGATCCTGCCCCTCTCGAAGCGGACTCTGGCAAGGCCTTCTTCGTCACTCGCACATGGCCAGGGCCGGGGCGCCACCTCAGCATCCACCGTCACGAGAGGAGTTGCCTTGAGCACCACCCCTTCGGCTTCCTGCAACCGCTTGAAAGCGAGCCAAAAGTCGATGCCGGAGTCATCGAACTGGCCCTGGTTCCCGGCCTTGCCTTCGACGGTCTGGGAGGACGGCTCGGATACGGGTTCGGCTACTACGACAGGCTTCTCCCACTCTTGAACCCGGCGGTACCGCGGGTCGGCCTTGTGGTCCGAGCACTGGTGGTGCCGAGGCTTCCCACCGCCGTGCGGGACATCGCCGTGACTCACCTTGCCACTGAGACCGGAGTTGTGCCCGTGAAGAGGGAATAACGGGGGGATCCCTATGCCCTCTGCTGGAGCGGTGCAAGACGGTGTCTCGGTAAACTTTGTGGAAGCGCTCCCCCTCACTCATTCGGCCTCAGGCCCGAGGAGCTGGGCAGCGTTGCCGCCGAAGATGGCACCGATGTCCTCCTCAGGGGGGTTGAGTTGGTAGCAGATGCGGAGTTGATCCTGGAGGTGGCCTAGTACGAAGCCTCGCGGGAAGTAGCTCGACTCCGATCCGAACCGATGGTCTCGTAAACGCCTTGGTGAATCAAGTCCTTGAGCATAGGGCTGTTAAGGCATCCACTGCACCGTACGTCCCTCTTCGACAAGGAAAGAAAGTGGGTCCCGCCGAATGCTAGGATTCGTTCCGGGACCCTGCGACGAAAGTCGCTTGGCTCGTACGAGCAGAACTGAAGCCAATAGCTTAGTCTATGGGAGTTCACTCCGGTACAAAGCGTAAAATTTCTCATTGCCTCGAGCGGGTAATAATACTTGGTGGCTGGACATGCCACCCTAAGCACATTCCGGGCCCTCTTCAACACTTTAGTCTTTGAAGTCAAAACCGCCACGCCGAGACCAAGTGAACAGATTGCCGTGTACGGTACCGATTCCGCCTGCGTGGCCAGCCGTTCCGCTTTGAGGCTGTTGGTGGAGAGCGGGTACTACAGGGTACGCCGCTATTCCGGCTGCTAGTTGGAAGGGGGTTGGTGGCGGTGATAGGTCCTCAACCCCAATCCGGGTTCCCTCACGGCCCTGCCTCATTTGGGATGGCCAAGGTCGGCTATCGTGAGAACGAGGGTGGATTTCAGACAGGTCATATCCCGAATCCGCCTGGGACCCGGCGGCGATTAGGGCAGCCTGTGATGAAGGGGGAGGGAGCGAATGACCCAAGACGGAGCCTCTGAGATGCCAGCGCCGGGGGTCGGCCACTGGGAGGGCGAGCGGTTAGAGGTCGGTCGGCGCTACATGTATCGGCCCGAGTTTATTCCCCTCCTCACTGAATACCTGGGCGCCCGCCCTGGGACTCGCATCCTCGACGTAGGGTGCGGCTCCGGGTTCCTGACCCGGCTCCTGGCCCGCACACTAGAAAGAGTCCAGATTGTCGGGCTGGACGCGGATGAGGAGTTGATTGCCCAGGCTCGTAGGGAACTCCAGAGGGAAAATCTCGATGATCGTGTCGAGGTGGTGTGCGGGGACGCCTACCAGCTTCCGTTCGCAGACGAGTCGTTCGACATGGTGACCAGCCACACGGTGCTATGTATCATGAGTGATCCTGCGGCGGGGTTGCGCGAGCAGATCCGGGTCGTCCGGAAGGGGGGCGTGGTCTCGGCTGTGGTCTGCTTTTGTCATACCGATGGATTGCCTCACTACCATGGTCGTTACCCGCTGCCCGGTGACCACCGCATCGACGAGTTGAACCATCGGCTGTGGCGGGTGTGGCGGCGGACCGTTCGTCCGCAGCTACTGCAGGTAGATCACAGTATCGTCAATCAGGATCTGGTGTGGGGCTTCCGTGATGAGGGCTTAGGGGATATCCAGGTCAACGGTCACCTGATGCTCGCAGCGCCCGGTGATGATCGTATTCCGGTCGAGGCGGGCGCGGACTACGCCCTCTCAATGCACCGACAGAACCTTGAGCGCCTCCTGTTGTGGCGGAGGGAGCATGGGGAGGAACTCGCCGCTGCTGGCTTTGGTGACGCGGAGTTCGAGGAGCTTTTGGACCTCAAGCGTGCTCGTATGGCCCACCTTCAGGAGGAGCCCTCCCGGGTCAAAGAGGTCATGGAGGTGTTCACCGACCCGCTCATCGTCATCCGGGGGACCCGCAGGAGCTGATCCCGGAGGGAGGTGAGGTTAGCATCATGGCGCTGGCCCGCACGGGGAGATCCTCCCGGAGTTCCCCTGCCTCGACCCGCGTCTGTAGATAGGCCGTGAGCTTCCCGATCTGCATTTCGGTGATTTCGCTGAATGCCTGTTGCAGTTCGGGATGGGTCAGTGATTCCGCTAAGAGCTATAGAGACGAGATGATCTTCCTGCCGCATGAGGCGAAGCCAGCCTTCGGCGGTCCTTCGGAGCAGTTCGCGAATGGGGGTGTCCTGGGCCTCCTCAAGGATCACATTCATCTCGCCAGCCAGGGTATGTCTCTGGGTGGCGAGAGCCTTTAGTAGATCCACCTTAGTTGGTGAAGTAGTGGAAGATGAGGCCTTCGGCGGTTCCCGCTCTCTCGGCGATCTGCCGGGTCGAGGTGGCGGCGAACCCCTGGCAGGCGAAGAGTTCAAGCGCGACCCTCTGGATCTGCTCAACCCGGGCCTGCGCCCGCTGCTGGCGCTGAGTGAGGATCTCGTCTTCGTTGTGGCTAGGTCCCCTGATGTGACACTCCAGCTTCGAGGTGGGATCCGATGGATTTCACTGAGTGTATACTCAATAGGTTTTGCAAGATGCGGGGTTTGAACCTAGGTTGTCAATACCATTCGGCAACTCGTGGCAGAATACGCCGATCAGCGTCGAGCCCGCTCCCAACATCTGTGAGCGGTTCGGTCGGGACATAGAGCCTATCCTAATAACCCAGCGGTTCTGAGGGCGCAGGCAAAAAGCAGAAAGGCGATGTAGTTTTCGGGGGATTTATCCCAGCGCACCGGGATGCGCCGGAAACGGTTCAGCCAACTGTGCGTGCGTTCCACCACCCAGCGCCTGACTTTGAACCCAGCCTCTCTTTTGATGGCCTTCGCCTCCTTGCCCCGACTGCGGATGTGGGTGGTGAAGCCGAACTCGTCCACGATGCGGCGCACCTCCTCAAAGTCGTAAGCCCTTGTCCAGGCACAGCCCTTGGTCTTGGTCCGAACTGGGTGCCGGTCGCGGCACGGGCAGGCTGTCCACCGTGGCCCGCACCAGTTTCATGTCGTGGCGGTTGGCCCCGTCCACCACCAGACCCACCGGAACGCCCTGGGCTTCGGTCAACAGGCTGCGCTTGACCCCGCCTTTGCCTCGGTCCGTGGGGCTGGCGCCGGTTTTTCCCTCCGCCCAGGGGCGATTTGGTCATGGCGCCGCCCATGCTCAGCCAACTCCAGTCCAGACCCTTCAGTTCGTCATAGCGCTCCAGTCCCACTCGCCACAGTTCCAGGAACACCCCAGCGGCACCCCATTCCTGAACGGAATCAGTAGTTAGGGGCTAGGGAGATAGATATGGTCCTGTTCAGCCAGCCAACAACCTCTTTGTCACCCTGCTCGATCATTCGCTCACGTGGTCGCCTGTCTGCCGGATACAGATCGGCCCCCGGTGGTCGGCCTGCCCCGCGCCCGACTCCGGGTCGGGGAGACGTTCGAGCAGGCGATGGTCCGGGCAGCTGAGATCGACGGATATGCCAATGCCGTGACTCTCTACCTCGGCCTCACCGCCTCGGGGTGGGGGTTGCAGCTTAGCAATCGAACCTCAGAACTTGGGGATCGGGGAAAAGTCGCGCGACTTTTCCCCGATCTGGGACTTCGCCGTGGAGGATCCTGTTCGGCGCTTCGAGGCTAAAGACCTTGGGGAAAGTGCTCGAGAAGCTCCCGACTGAGCAGCCACCGGGCCACGTCCTCCAGAGATTAGCTCAGCAGCTTTTCTAGCCCCTAACTACTGATTCCGTTCCTGAAAGCGCAGGTGGGCGGTGGACCCGGAACAAATTCCCGTGGCGTCCAACGCTTTCCACTGGCAGCCGGTGCGCAGCACCTAGAAGATGCCAGTGGCGCAGGTGCGGTCGGGAACCCGGGGTCGGCCGCCGCCGAACCGATGGGTGTTCACATGCTTGGGGATCAACGGCTCCAGCACTTCCCAGAGCTCTTCGGAGACCTGGAACGCGCCGGTGGTGGGATCGGTCTTGGTGGCAGGGCCAGCCCGCTTCGGACGGCCCGGCTTGGGGTCTTTCTGCTCATTGCCACAGTCTAGACGCTATCCCAGCTTCCCGTCCCGCAACGCCCTGCAACATCCCACTGGTTTTTAGGATAGGCTCATAATGCGGATGCAATGGTAAGATTCCTGATCCTAATCCTGGTTGGCACCTTCATCTGGTGGCTGTCGTGGCGGGTCATTAGAGGGTTTCGCAGGGGCTCCAGGGCCCTCTCCGCCCCCTATCTGGAGGGGCTTTCAAGCATCTGCTACGGCGTCTCCGAGATCATCAGCGAGGCCGTGGAGGGGTTGTTGAATGCTAGGTTCGATACAGTTTTTGTCCGCTTCGAGGAGGGAGTCGCTAGGCTGGAGGAGATCTTTGCCCGTGTCGGCGCGCACGACCGCTCCTGGCGGGAGCTTAAGGGGACGGTCGAACGGGAGTTGGAGGAGATTCGGGGCAGGCTCTATGGCTACCACAAGATGTTCACCGAACAGCAGGGGGCCCTAGGTCGTGGAGATAGCGCCGCAGCCCGGACGCTGACGTCCCAGCTTCAGAGCGAATTGGAGGCGCTCCGCAGGAGCGCCTCGGTCTGGATGAAGCGGCTCGACGAGGTCACGAATCGGCTTGGCAACTAAACCTGAGGAAGCCCAGTACGAAACGACCGCCCAGCTTGAGCCAAGCGGTCTGGCAACATCGACTATTTTGTTTTGTGGGAGCCGTTCGTCAGTAGCGGGGGCTCTGCGGCGCTGCGCTGGTCACCACCACGTTGGTCGCTTGTAAACCTTTCTGACCGCGTTCGACTTCGAACTCGACCTCATCGCCCTCATTGAGGCTGCGGAACCCTTGGCCCTGGATAGCAGAGAAGTGTACAAATACATCCGGGTTGCCGTCGGCCTGCTCAATGAAGCCGTAGCCTTTTTCGTCGCTAAACCACTTCACTTTTCCTGCAATCATATTTACCTGTTTCCTTACCGCCGGATCCGGGTCCAGCCAACTGCATTACCGGGCAACTGCCCGCGTCACGAAAAAGCCTAGTGAGGTTTTTCGGAACGGTACTAACTATACGCCATCAGCGGTGCAAAAACAAGTCGTGGGACAACATACCTGCCTTGCCGTCGCGAGCCCTACCGGTCTGCCCTCCGCAACCCCCTCCTCAAGGGCGCACTGACCCTGTGAAAATGGCCAAAGATCTCAGCGTAGGAGCCGAGCATGCTCGACTCCTGATACGGGATGCCATGCTTGTGGCAGAACGGCTTGACAATCTCGTGGGCCGCCCGGAGTCGGTTCCGGGACAGGGTTGGGAACAGGTGGTGCTCGATCTGGTAGTTGAGGCCCCCGTACCAGTAGTCGGTCAGCGGGTGGGGGTGGATGTTGCGTGCGGTGAGGACCTGCAGCCGGAGGAAGTCGATCTCCACACCCTTGTCCAACACCGGCATGCCCTTGTGGTTCGGTGCGAACACCGAGGCCATATAGAAGCCGAACAGCGCCTGTTGGACGGCGAGGAAGATAAGCCCCTTCACCACCCCGAGCGTCGTGACCGCCACGCCTGCGACCCAGACGAAGTTCAGCGCCATGAGGCCTATCTCGAGTGCCCGGTAGCGTGACCTGTGGCGGAGCAGGAAGTAGATGCTCCCGATTCGCAGGCTCCAGGCCTCAAGAAACAGGAGCGGGAAGAGGAAGAGGGCTTGATAGCGGACCATGAACCGGTAAAAGCCGCGCTTCGCGAGCGCGTCCTCCTCGGTAAACGCAAAGATCGGCATGCCAATGTCGGGGTCGAGATCGTGCTGATTGGGGTTGGCGTGGTGGCGGTTGTGTTTGCCTACCCACCAGCCGAAACTCATGCCGAGCAACAGATTCGCGTGCAGTACGCCGATCAAGTTGTTCCTGGCTTGGCTTCGGTAGGCCTGCCGATGACCGGTATCGTGGACGATGAAGCCGATCTGGCCGAAGGTGAAGGCCATGAGTGCCGCGTTCGGAAGTTGGAACCAGAGGCTGTCGGAGAGGAACAGGAGAGTCAGACTGGCTGCTAGCAGGCCCAGCGTAACCAGGATCCTGCGATTCAGGAAGCCAGGCTGCTTCTCAAGCAGACCCTGTGCCCGGATCCAGCCTTTAAGTTCTGCGTAGGTGCCCGTCGGACAGGGCTCGAAGGGTTGCTTCTTAATTAACATCTCTGGTGGTGCACCGCTTGCCGCCTCCCTCTGACATCAGGCCATGGTAGCACGGAGTCGGGATCGGTAGGTCCGGCGCCGGAGTTCGCTGCTCCCGAGGCTGAGCAAGGGCAGCACCGCCGCAGCCAGGGTGCCGATCTCCGTCACCGCCACGCAGCCGACGTTCCACACCAGCAACTGGCTCGGATCTCACTCCCCCGCCAATGGGCGTTTCCCGCTAGCAGTCGAAGGGGCCCTGAGCGGTATCGGGATCCGGTCTGAATGGGCTCCCAACCTTGGTCGCAGCGTCGTTACAGTTGCGCGCCTTATGTTCATGGCTCCAGTTCCACGCCACGAGAGACGCCAGCCACTGCACGAAGGGCATCGATACCTGTCGGCCAGAGAGGGGAGATAGCGCAGCATGTGTCCTCTTTGCTAGGGTGGGACCGCCCCCGCCCAGGAAGGGATGATGCAGCGTGTGATAGTGCGGCCCCGGCCTCACTTATGATGGAGCAGGTGAGACCGGCTCAGAGGGTTCGAGGCCCCATGACAGCACGTCTCACTGGGTCTACTTACGCTACCCACTGCCCGAGTGCCTGATATACCACCACAACGGTCGGGGCAGGAGAACCGGCCCCGGCCTCCGGGTGCTGTCACCCGGGCCTAGTTGCGCTGCTCGCGCACCGCCCGGCCGACGAAAAAGGCAACCAGCCTCGGATCGATCAGTTCCAGCCAAGGTAGGAGCCTCAACTTCCAGGGGATGACCAGTTCCTTGCGCCTCTGGGCGACCGCTCTCAAGACAGCCTCGCTGCAGGCCTCGAGCGAGATCGATTCACTGCTGTGTCGCTGCGCCGTCCGGCTTAGGGGTCGACCGTCGGGGCCGGAGGCGTTCGCGCGCAGGCCGGTCCCACGGATCCAGTGTGGGAGTACGGTGAGGATGTCCACCCCGCTGCCCTGCAGCTCTATCCGCAGGGTCTTCACTAGCCCCTGCAGGGCGTGCTTCGAGGCGACGTAGCCGCTATGCAGAGGCACTCCGATCTCACCCTGGATCGAGGAGATTGCCACCAACATGCCTCGACTCCTCTTCAGGTGTGGCAGCGCGGGCAACAGGCAGTGGACCACGCCTAGATAGTTGATCTCCATGAGGTTCCGAAACAGGGTGGGATCCCTAATCTCGTCGAACCGCGCCCACATGCTCATGCCGGCGTTGGCGACGAGATAGTCGAGGGTGCCGTGGCGCTCCACGGTGCGGGCCACTAGCGCCTCGCAGTCGCCGGGCCGGGTGACATCACCGCGCACGACAAGGGTCTCGGCTCCGGCCGCTTCGCAGCTTCGAGCGGTCTCCTCAAGCTGGTCCTTGCGGCGGCCGAAAAGAGCCAATCGGGCCCCGGCGCGGGCGAACTTGAGAGCTAGTGCGGCGCCTAGTCCGGACGATGCGCCCGTGACGATTGCGGTTCTTCCGGCGAGCACGTTTACCCTACTGGTGACACGGTGAATCTGGGCAGCTGACTCAATCGAAGACGCCGTTTCGAGCGCCGAAGATGTTCTTGGGATCGACCGCCTTCTTTAGCTCCTGTAACACCTTGATGCTGCCCTCCGTCTGAATCTGGGGCAGGAACTGCTGGCGGATCTTGCCAACCCCGTGGTGATGTGAGAGCGAACCGCCCTGATCGAGGATAACCTGCCTCAGGCACTGTTCGATCTTATGGTAGACCTCGTCGGCACGGTCGAGGCCGACGCCGCTGAAGCCCATTGTGAAATAGATGCAGACGCCTGTGTGGTAGGTCTGAGTGAGGCGGTATGAGAGGTAGGGTCGACCTGCGACCCCGTGGACCTTCGTTTGCCTCTCCAACTCTTCCGTTACCGACCGGGTCACGTCGTGGATCCGGCTCCAGGGCACCGAGGTCTCGAAGGTCTCGCCCAGGATCTGGTACTGGTTGAAGAAATCGCGGATGTAGGCGATGCTGAAGGTTAGCATGTAACCGCGCTTGCCGCCGCTCGACCCTCCACTGATACCACCGTAACTTCGGGCGAGCGGGAAGATCGTCCTTCGCTGCTGGGCGACCTCTGCGGCTGTCCCCTCCATCACGATGGTACAGGCGGCCAGGCTCTTTGGATCGAAATTCTTCAGTTGGAACAGCACAAACCTCTGCAGCCTCCTCCGCAAAGATCCCCAGAAGGTAGGTTCCCCCTGCAGAGCTTGGCCGAAGCGGAACTCATTGTTGTTGACAAGTCGGATGCTGGCTGGCAGCACCCCGGTTTTGCGGAGCGCATGAAGGAACTCAACCCCCTTTTCGAAGGAGGGGAAGACCAGCGAGCCGTAGCTCTGCACTTCGGGTCGAGGGTGGATCTTGATCACGGCCTTGGTTACGATTCCGAAGTTACCCTCGCTGCCGAATAAAAGTGCGCGCGGCTGGATGCCGGTCGAATTCCGAGGGGTGATGTGAAGGGTCTCGACCACGCCCGCTGGCGTCACCAGGGTGGCCTCGAGGACGATGTCCTCGATGTTGCCGTAGCGATTCTTCTTCATCCCGCTGGCGTTGGTTGCGATCCAGCCACCCAGGGTCGACAGCTCCACACTGTCTGGGTCGTGACCCGAGGTATAGCCCTTCGTTCCCAGCGCCATCTCCAACTCCTTGCCGGAGATCCCCGCCTCCACACAGGCTTGCCGGTTCACCTCATCGATCCACAGGATACGGCTCATGCGCTGCATGTCGACCGAGACCACCGTCCGCCGCTCTTGGGAGGGGATCGCCAGGGCGCCGCTAACGTTGGTGCCCCCGCCGTAAGGGATTAATACGATATCGAAGCGGTCCGCTAGCTCGACCAGGGTCCGTACGTCCTCTTCGCTCTGCGGGTAGACCACCACGTCGACAACGCGCTCGAGCGCGTCACGGTAAAGGATTCGGTAGACCTCGTCTACGCTCAGTTGTCCGTGGCTGTGGATCAGGCGTTCTCGGTCATCCAGCGACACCTGATCAGCATCGAGCGCTCCTTCTAAGGCCTCGAGGAGGTCCCCAGTGGCGCTCGTGTCAGGGACCGCAGGATCAACCCTCTCCTCTTGGCGGTCCTCGGCCCGGAGCGGGATACCGAGCATCGCCTCCACGAATGGGATGAAGGCGGGTAGGGTGTGGCCCGCTAGGGGGTAACGATTGCCCGCTAGGCGGACGGTGGAGGGACTATCGAACTCGAAGTAGGTGTCGGTGAACCCCCATTTGTGCGCGTGGCGCTCGCCTCCGGAGGGATCGTAGTTAACGCCCGTAGCCCGGTCATGGACAGGCTGGGTCACACCCTCACCTCCGGGTTCAGTAGGTTGGTGATGTGGACAGCCTGCACAAGCGAGGCCGTCTCCAGTTGGAATCGGAGGGAGCGCCTCTTGGGCATCAGGGTCGTCTCGCCCAGCATCGGTGGTGATACCACGGCCTCAACGACTCCGGGGTTAAGATTCAGGTTGCCCTTGGGTATCTTCGGCCACAGCGAGTGGATGCCCCGCAACGCGATCGGGATGATAATCACGTCCTGTGGCAGCCCCGCGAATAGCAGATGCTGCAGCGGAAACAGTTGTGTCCCGAAGGCAGCAGTGGTTGCCATCGGATAGATCACTGCGGGCCTCTCGGCGAGCATCGCCACCACCCGCTTGAGCGGCGAGCCAGCCTCGCTGGCAAGATCCCGCGTCACGTAGCCGTCGACCTCCTCGAGTAGCCTGTCAAAGGCCTGTGAGGGAGCGCCAAACATCGTCATCGACCAGGGGCCGAACTTCACACCAGCCCTGGCTAGATTGGTCCGGGCGAGCATCACGCAGGGTTGGACACCCGCCCAACCCATGGCCTCTCTCAGCTCGAGCGAACTGAGCACGCGGTACATTACCGGGTGATCGAGCAGGCTCTGGTGGGTTGGTAAGAACACAACCTTGTGCTTGCCCGAGGCGAGGTCGAGGTCCTGGGCGATCCCAAAGAAGGCCGGGTCGATCCGCGTCTTCACCTCAATCCTGAAGTGTCGCAGCGTGGTGTCGGCCCAGTCGAGCCACTGTCGCCACGCCAATTCGAGCCGGGCACTCCGCCCGATCTTGGCGCGGGCTAGACTCTTCTTGAGCCCGCCTATCTTCCATGAGGACAGCAGCCAGCGGGCCATACTTACCCTTCGTTGCCAGCCGCTGAGAGTTCCCTGTCGACCCGAGTCCGGGTACTCCAGAAAACACCCCTCGGTCTGGCCGGTCAGGAGTGGTGGGAGCTTGGGGCTCGACAGCCTGGATCTGGCCACCTTGCCAGCCAGTTGCTCGCAACGGTCGACCACCCTCACTACAGTGTCGATCAGATCGCGCGTCAGGTAGCTGTAGGGCTGACCGTACCAGAAGGCTACCGGCCTGATCTGAGCTGGCTCCTCTAGGTGCGCCCGGAAGAACTTAAGCAACATCTCCTCGCCGAGCCGAATGTCCGTGGCGAGGGCTGCCAGGATCGCTTCCGCTACATCGTTGGAGCCAGCGAGGCGCCGTCGGAGCAGATCCGCCTCGACGATTACCTTCCACACCGAACCCCCGAACCAAGCAAAGTTGCTGTAGACGTTGTAGTGCGTCGCCAGCAGATCGCCGGCCGCGAGTTGATCGAGGGTGCGTTGCACCACCTCGGAGAGGCCCTCGAGGAGCGACACCTCGGTCTCGATCCCCCCAGACACAATGGTGAAGCACTCCGACCAGCGGGGGTCGTCGAGGGCGGTAGTTGGCAGCGCTTGGGCCGCCCGGTGCGCGTGCTCCAAGGGTGGCCGAGCCAACCCGAGGTCGTGAAGAACGCCCTCACCGGGGGCCGGGGCGCTCGGCTTTACCTTCGCTAGTGTGTCGACTAGGAGCGACTGATAGAGGTGCAGGAACCCCTCCTCGTCCCCGAGCCCAAGGTCGACAAACCTCTTCTTGAGCCGGAGGTAGATCCGCGTCCCCTCGTGATAGGCAGCCTCTGCTTGACTGAAATGCCCATAGGCCTCTTTCAGGCGCCGATTGCGGAGCGCTGGCATGCCCCGGTCGATGGCGGAGACTAGTTCGAGGCGCCTCTCAAGCCCCGCAAGATCGACCTCACCTCCCGTCGTGCCGGCTACCGGCCAGACGAGTTCTGTGGGGTCCCAACCCTGAAAACAGCGGGCCCGGCTCAGCGCCTCGATGATCGCCTGCGCGGCCTCGTCGTAGCTTCCCAGGGGCCTCACAACCTGTGGCGGCGGCCCCTGGACGGGGATTTCCTCGACTGCCATTAGCCTCTTCCTGTCGACACATTCTTGCTCGGGGTGGCATCCTCCGGCATCGGCCGTGATCCCCGGTCAGCGGTGGGGCTACCGCTTCCAGTGAATAGCACATGACGTTTGAGGCCCGGAATGTGCACCTCCTGGATGTACTCACGCCACTGGATCCTCTGGACGTTGAAATTGAACGCCTCTCGATCCTCGGGGGAGAGCGACCCGAATAGCTCTGTAGTGTTGTCGGTCAGGAATTCGAAGTTGAAACGGGTATAGGTGCTGTAGATCCGCGAATAGTAGACCGCCCTGTCATAGATCGCTCGCAGGAGTGCCACCCTGCGCTTCAGGCGGTGGATGGCGCCGAAAAGCCTAGGGGAGCATTCCAAAAGCCACTGGAGCCGACCGAGAGGGAACTGGTAACGGAGCCAGACCCAACGCCGGAATAGCCACGGCGACGGGTAGGTCCAGCGCCCGGTGCGCAGGGGTTCGCCCTGCCTCCCCCGCATCGGGAAGCGCTTGAAGTAGTTGTGGCACAGGTCGACCAAGGTCTTGAGCCGGAGTGGGTTCTGCACCCCGCTGGCGACGTGGTAGACCCGGAGCCCGCCCTCGCGTGCAGCCCGCGGTAGCGCTGCCAACGTGGCGTTGATGACGAAGTCGACCGGGATCAGGTCGATGATGGTCCTGGGGTTGCCCGGGAAGTCTGGCAGCCGCCCCTTACTAAACGGTGCAATCATGCCGTCAGCCACCTTGAGACCGTCGAGCCAACCGGGCTCCGGTTCAGAGAGGCTACTCTCGATGATCGAGGGGCGGATGATGACCGTGGCTAGGTCACCACAGTTCCTGGCTATCAGCTGTTCCCCTAGGGCTTTGGTCAGCGTGTAGCTGTCGTGCCAGCCCATGAGTCGGGCGCGGCGCATCCCCTCGCGCACTAGCCGATTCCTGATCCAGCGGAGCCGCAGATTCTCGATCTGCCTATCTTTTGCCCCCCTAGACTGCTCGTTGCCTTTCCTCCTAGCGAGCATTCGACGGAACGCCTTGAGGCGTTGCGGTTGACGGGACGCCTCGTAGAGTTCATGGCAAACCTTCAGCATCTCCCGGATGGCCCTCTCCGGATCGAAGGGCTCATTGTCCCCCCGGCCCATCAGCTGTTTAATCGTCCGGTCGACAGGGAGGGGTTTCTCCGCGAACGCCTTACGGAGTTGGCCACTCACGTAGGCAGTTGACACATGCAAGAATAGGGGCCTTTGCCGACAAGCCCACGCCATTTCCAGGAGGCGCCGAGGGCCCAGACTGTTGAGTTCGATGGCGTTGTCGAGTTGCTCGTCAAAGATCACTGTGGCCGCGCTGTTGATGATTACCTGGACCTCGCTGGTTAATCGTAGGTAGTCCTTCGGGCCGAGGCCGAGGTGATCTTGGGTGAGGTCGCCCTCCAGCGCTACGACTCGCCTCTTCGCAAATCCGAGGAACTCTGGGCCGTGCAGTTCACGCAGCCGGCTGAAGACGCTCGAGCCAAGAACCTCTCGCTCCAGCCGGTACTCCGGAGCCTGTGCGACCCCATTCACCTGGCCCTTGGAACGGATGAGTAGATAGATCCGCCCAATGTCTGGAACCTCGCGCAGGATCTTCTCCACCATCCCCTTGGCGAGGAAACCAGTGGCACCGGTGATCAGGAGGGTCTTACCCCTTAAGAACTCGGCAATCTCGCTCATATTGGCAGCCCGGGTAGCAGACCTCCTCTGATTGCATGAGAGGGGCAGTGCACGCCGAAGCGGGAACCTGCCCTTGGCAAGGGTAACCCGAAACCGCCCCCGTGACCGTCCGGCAGACTCCTACCGGAGCGGGGGAGCTTTAGGGGACCCTTAGAGCGAACCGTGAACTTCAGTCGTAAGCTGAAGTGTGAGCGAGATCCATTCCGATACGAGCGCTGTGAACAGGGTGGAATCGACGATGTGTCGTTAGCAGGCGTTCTTGGAATCTGTTCCATAATATCGAGTGGCCGCCCAAGGCGTGGTATTCCAAGTAGTTCGACAGACCAGACTTGGAGGGCCACATGCCTTGGAATCAGACCGCTCGCGAGCAGTATAAGCGTGAAGCGGTGCGCTATGAAAGTGACCTTACCGATGCAGAGTGGGCGACCATAGCATCGCTGTTTCCGTCGCCCAACCGAAGGGGACGTCCCCGCAAGACTGACCAAGGACGGACTCTACGGGTCTACAGGCCCAACGAAGCCGCCCTTGTCGGTCTTTGTGGACCTTTGCCTGGCTGGGTTGGTGTCGTCGTCCCCGGCGTTTCAAATCTAGAGCCACCTTACCACGAAACCTACTTCCCACCCTCTTTTAGATAACGCCACTCTTTCTTCGGCTTCCCATTAAAGAGCGAGCGTGCGACCGCCTCAGGTGAGGCGTCGATTTTGATCGGTTCGTCGTGCTTGGAGGGGCGGGGGCGTTTGGTGCTCACCGTTGTCTTGTTCATTTTCCCTCCCGACTAAGCCGATTATAGAACATTTGTGGCTATAATGGAACTTGCAAGTACTCCAGGTTTCCCGCGAGTCGGGCTACCTGCGAATACAAAAACCCATCCAAGGTGAGGGATTGATCCCCCGAGCCAGGGTGAATAAGCAGGGCTTCTGACCCTTCCCCCGAAAACCGGGCCATTGCGAACTGGAGTTTTCCACCTTTAGATTGGGAATTACGTCGTTTGCCACTTGATCTGCAGGCAAAGAAAGGGGAATGGTTGTTTCTATGAATCCCCATCCCCGACACCAGTATAAGCTAGAAGATCTGTTCCAGACGGACAAGACCCGTAGCTCCAACGAAGCCGTCCTTGTCCGCCTTTGTGGCTCCGTTGGGCCCGTAGACCCGTAGAGTCTGTTTTTGGAGGTTCTTGCTTCGGGTCCCCAAGCTGCCCCACTACAGCCGCTATCACCGGATCTTGCGGAATGCCGAGAGGCTAGTGGCCAAGCTCGCTCTATCGGTGCTGGGGGATGACCGGATCCATCTGATCGACAGCAAACCACTACCGGTGGCGGACCCGAAGAGTCCGT
>MPNL01000027.1 GCA_002239005.1 Truepera sp. bin119 | reverse complement strand
ACCGGATAAGGCGAACTGGTTGTTGTATTAGGCGGAAACCCGACTTACGGGCTTCCAGCTAATGTCTCCTAAAGGATAGTATAGGGCTACGCGTCTAAGGGGTCAAGCCCCTAACCGCTCATTCCGTTCATGAAAACCCACCATCCCCTACTCCTCTATCTGCAAATCGAGTGGCAACCGGCGTGACTATGCCATGGCGAGTTGCGACAGCGAGACGGGATACAGTGGCAGGCTCGCCGGTGGCGGTTCAGGGGTTAGCAATCATCGGAGCATCGCGAGCGCACTGAAGAAGAACCGGACCAGGATGAGAACGAGTATGAGAGCAACCAGGGCACCAATCCCCCGACGCAGTTGAGAGCGTAGTTGGTTGATGTCGCCCTTCAGTTCGTCGATGTCACTCTTAGTAGCGGTCCGCTCCTCTACTTCGGTCATCTTCGCTCCTCTCTGCCACTCCAATCCAATCAGGGCCCAAGGGCACCTCGGGGAGGATCACCTTCACAGGTCTGTCGCTGGCTTGCGGTTTAGTACACTTCCTTGACGAGTAGGGGGCGGCCGGACTCGAACAGGTCGGTGAGGTAGGCAGCGGTCCCGGCACCGCTCTGCTCGAGGTCGGTGGCATAAACCGGTGCGGGACGCTGCTATAGGCGTGGTGTTCTCACTTACCGAGGACTCAACGAGCTTGCGGGCGCCTACCGGTAGCTCGAGCTGGGCGGGGACGGGTGGCGAGTTCGTTCATGTGCTCCTCCAAGGTCCGACTCAAGGACGGACTCTCCGGGTCTGTGGAACCCACTGTCAGCAGTTCACCCGGACCCGGAGAGTCCGTCCTTGGCTGCGGGCAATGTGCGGGCCGATCACGGCCGGGCTCGCTGCATCTGCGGCGGATCGGTCGCTGGTCTGATCACCAATCCCGATAGCCTCGAAGGCATTGCCATACCTCCAGATGCGGCTGTTGGGCTTCTGGCATCTCCCATTCTATAGTACACTTTCTATACATTTGTCAAAGAACTGTACTGTCCACAGCGTAGTGAGACTCCCGCCTCGAGTTGCCGAGCGCCTGGATCTATTTTTGCAACTGCCGCCACACCGTCAGCAAGGTTCGGCAGATCTATACTTCAGCAACCGGAAAAGCCCTTTGGATGGCTTATAGACCCTGTCAGGATATTTTTCGATCAACTTCCAGATGCATCCGTTAACCGTTTTCGGATGAAAAGCGCGGTCTGATGCCTCTATCCGCTTACGCAGTTCTATCCAGCGCAGACCCGCTGGATACTGCTCGAGCAGCTCTAACGCTTTTGCGTTTATGCGTCCTGTGACTGTGGGTCTGCCCATATTTTATGCCCCCTGGCAATCCACCCGGAAAGCGAACTAGCCCTGCCTCACCCCGGTAGGATGGATAAAAACTTCTGAGGGGCCTTAACGGGGCTCTCAGCCCATCGAGATACTCTGGGCTACTCCTTCTCTAGCTTCCAGGTGTTTCTCGATCCGCTCTAGTACTTCCCGTATCGCTCCTAGCTCTGCCAGGATCCGGTCTGTGTTCTCTTCTGTTTGGTCCCTAAGGTCTCTGATATCGGAGGCTCTTGCTCCTCCAAACCCAGGCTGTGCAACACTCATCTCACAATCTCCTTACGGTGGATACTCGCTCGTGATGGCTACCGCTTGAGACCATTCTACAAGGGTCTATCCCATTTCCAATAATAATCGGCTACGGGGTAGGCATATCGGGGCCGTGAGCTGGGGGCCTCTGAACAGGCATGGCAAGGGCTGGTGCAGGAGCTGCAGAGCGGGTAGCTGAGCCGGCTCATTCCAGTCAGCGACCTGGGAGACGTTCGAGGGGCCTTAACGGGGCTCTCAGAGGGTCGGTTTCAAAGCCTTTTTCTTCGGACGGCTTGGAGAATGAGGTCCAAATGTCTGATCCGGGCAAGGGCTGAGCGGTTGAGCCCGTATCTGAATTGCGAACCCTTCGGTGGGAGATTTCCCTGAAACAACTCTCCACTAAACGGTTACCCCGAAGGTGATTGTGCCGAAGTAGCCAGCTCCATCTTCCGTGACCGACGCGAGGAGGTTTCTCTCTGCGGGATCTCCTCGCAGCACGGAGTCGTTCGTGTTGCGCGTAGTGCGCTCGGGCCGGTTACTGTAGGGCGGCCGGCTGTAGACGTTATCAGTAAAGTCGTCAGGGAAATAGAATTGGGAGGTCACATAGGTATTGTTTCTGTAGCGGATCTTGAAATGGATATGGACCGTACGGCGGGGGTACCAACCGGGATAGATGGTGTCGAACACGGCGACGCCAGCTGCGTCCGTCACTTGGATCCCGCGAAGGAAGGTCCGGCCAGACGTGTCCTGTCCGCCGGGCTGGCCGGGATACCCGGAGTAAGCGCCTCCGGCGTCGGTGTGCCATATGTCTACCAAGGCATCCTTTAGGGGCGCGCAGCCATCGTCCACCCTCATGACTCGGACAGCCATCCGCAGCGGTGCTCCGACGCGGTCCTCAACTATGTTCTGTCGTACCTGGTTCGCGTCGAAGTAGAAAGGTCCCCCGGTCGCCTGTGGGGTCAGTACGCAGACGGGGGTGTCGTCAATGTCAATGGGCCACGCGGTAGAGCCTGCCACAGTGGTAGGTGGAGTGTGCGTAGGGCTTTCCGGCGCTGGCGTCTGTGTCTGGTTGCTGAACGCACCGGGGCTCCGAATGCCGGAACCCGTCAATGCTGCGATGCAGAACAGGCCCAGCTTCTTCATCAGTTTTCTTCTCGTCAGGTTCATTCTGCTCTCGATCCAGTATCCATTCTAGTAGCCTACTGGCAGCTTATGAAGATTCTTTGAAGGGGCCGCCGCTGCTCTCGATAATCGTGTTTACACCTTGGAGCGCACCGCCGGTAACGGTCTGGTCAGCAAACTCAAAGACGGTGTAGTCGTGTCGGAAGGTGGTGACGGACCGGAGTGTCCAGAATCGGTGGCGGTCGCTGCCAGAGAGAAGACCGCGATCCCGGCCAGTGCTACGGTCGGTAATCTTCGGGCCAGCTTGCCCTCCTGAACCGATTTCCAATAAATTTGGCTTATCGGACATTCAGAGCTGCCGCAATCATGCGCAGGTACTCGTCGTGGGAGCCGATCCGAAACCACAAATAGCCCTCTGGTACTTGTAGTGCAAGGTCTCCGTAATCGCAAGTAGGGGCACAGTCTGAACTCGAGACGTTCCGTGCCCATCCCTACTGTAGCGGCACGATCACTGCTCGGCCCGACACAGGTCTTTAGTTCCAAGCAGCCGCCTGCGGCTAGGCGAGAAGTGATCGTTCTTGAGTTCAGCCGGGGCTCATGGCCAGCATCCCTTTCGGCAGGTTCTATGCCGACTTCGCAAGCCTCAGCCATACTATCGTCGAACCACATGGCAACCAACACCTGGGAAGAGTCGATCTTTGCTGCCTGGGTCTCGATTCGGCTATGGCCAGCCACCGACGGCGCTCAACACAGCGCGGCGCTGTCCTAGCGGCGTGTGGCGTCCCGCCGGATCTCATGGACGTAGCCAGCGCCGGCACCGCACAGCGGGAAGCGTACAGGCGGTGGTATAGTGCGACTACTGAACCTCTGGCAGGGGTTGTAGAGGCGAAGCTAGAGACGCCAGTATCCCTCGATATGACGGGCCTGTACGCTCACGACCTGGTAGGTCGAGCTTCGGCTTTTCAGCGCCTCGTGGGGGCTGGCGTCTCCGTTACCGAAGCTCTCACCACGTCCGGTCTGCTAGCTGCTGACGCAGAGGCAGCATGAACCCCTGTATGGCACCGCTCGTCTGCGCTCAGAGGGCGGGCAGCGTGGGCGGGGGTGGCGGACTACGTAGAGGGGCTTGGAGAGTGAGGCAAAACGATGGACTACACCGTGAGGCTTGAAGGCATTGAATGGAGGGTCGACGCGAATGGCGACCGGAGATGTGTGGCAGATAGCCGCATATACAGCCTGCCGAGGGAGTGGACCGCCGAACAGGTGCGAGACCTGCTTCGCGACCGCGGATTTCGGCGGATAGATAATCGTCAAGATTCTCCAAATGACCCCAATCGTTTTGAGTGAATGTTAAGGCCCTAATCGCCTCCCTTGAGGCCGCGTCAGTAGGAGACGGCGACCTACGGGGCCAACCCTTCCGGTGTCTGCCCTATCAGCGGCGCTTCCTCCGGGGGGCCTTCAAGCCGGGTATCATGCGGGCAGGCCTGTCACTTGCAAGAGGTGGCGGAAAGACAGGCTTGGCCTCGGCCCTCTGTCTCGATGCGATCCGTCCTTGGGGAGTACTCCACTCAGAGGGCTTCGAGACCATTCCAATCGCTTCCAGCTTCCAGCAGCACTTTCAACCGCGAGGACTTCCCGAGACCCATCTTCGCTGATGCCCAGAGCGACAAGCAACGCGAGGTAGCCAACCAGTGCAGCGGTGTGAGGAAGTGCGGTGGCATTACGAATGCCGAAGACCTACCGGAAACCCTCCAGACCCACTGCTTGCCAGGGTCTCCGCTCGATGGTGAGATGCCGACTGACAATAGACTTCTTGGAGGAGCGTCGTAATCCCATGGCGTTGAAGATCAAGACATGACTTGAGTCGCTTCTGATAATCGCTGGCAGTCTCCCAAGTTAAAATCTTCAAAAGAGTCCGAAACGCCTTCACAGGTTTTGCAGGAGCTAACGAATGATCAGCGACTTCCAGAGCACCCTGGATCACATCCGGTCCAGCGCCAACTCCAAGGCCCATCAGGGCCGCCTCTTCGAGCGGCTGATGAAGGCCTACTTCCTGCAGGACCCCCTCTACCAGGAACGCTTCGCCAACGTCTGGCTCTGGTCGGAGTGGGCGGGGCTGCAGCAAGGCCTCTCCGGTACCGATACCGGCATCGACCTGGTAGCCGAGGAGCGCGAGGGGGGCTACTGCGCCATCCAGTGCAAGTGCTACGCCCCCGGCACGGTGATCTCGAAGCGGCAGATCGACTCGTTCATCTCCGCTTCGGCCCGGCAACCGTTCGGCAGCCGGATCATCGTCGATACCGGCGACTCCTGGGGTCCGAACGCGAGCAAGACCTTAGCGGGACTGCAACCCGCCTGCAGTGTGCTCCGGTTCGGCGATCTGGCAGGCCGTCCGATCAACTGGCCCGATCTCATCGCTGGTAGGCCGGAAGATCTGGTCTACCGGGCCGAACCCTTTAGGCTCCGCCCCCATCAGCAAGAGGCCCTCGATAATGTGGTCGCCGGCTTCAAGGAGTCTGATCGGGGCAAGCTGATCATGGCCTGTGGGACGGGTAAGACCTTCACCGCCCTCCGGATAGCAGAGGCTGTTGCCAAGGTCGGGGGCCGAGTACTCTACCTGGTCCCCTCGATCTCGCTCTTCCAGCAGTCGATGCGAGAGTGGGCGACCCAGCAGGAGGTCCCCCATCGCTACATCGGGATCTGCTCCGATACCCGGGCCGGCCGGACCGACGAGGATGCCTCACTGCAGGAGTTGGAGCTACCGGTCACCACCGATCCCCAGAAGATCTCTCAGGCTCTTCAGGAAGAGAGGCCGGAGGCGCTGACGGTCGTCTTCTCCACCTACCAGTCGCTCGACCTGGTGAGACAGGCTCAGGATGAGGGGGCACCGGACTTCAATCTGATCTTGTGTGACGAGGCCCACCGGACTACCGGAATCGAGCAATCCGACGTTAAGACCTCTCCCTTCGTGCTGGTCCATGACCAGGAGCGGATCCGGGCTGAGAAGCGCCTCTATCTGACCGCCACCCCCCGGCTCTACACCGAGGGTGCCAAGGCGAAGGCGGTGGACCGCAAGGTCGAGATCTTCTCGATGGATGATCCGGCGACCTATGGACCGGAGTTCCACCGGCTCCCCTTCTCTCGTGCCGTCGAGCAGGATCTGCTCTCCGATTACAAGGTCATTATCTTCACTATTGCCGAAGAGCATGTCGATGCGGTGCTGCAGCAGCACCTGACATCACATGATAGTGAGATCGACCTTACCGACACGGCGAAGATCGTCGGTTGCTGGAATGCGCTTAGGGAGCGAGTACGTAGGGATTCGACCAACGGTTCCCACCTCCCTCGGGCGATCGCCTTTACCAACACCATCAAGTCATCGCAGAATTTGGAACAGCACTGGAGCAGAATCGTCGATCAGGCTATCGAGCGTTTGCCTGAGGAGGAGCAGACACAGGCACTTCGCTGCGACCTCCGCCATGTAGATGGGAAGCATCATGCGCTCGACCGCAAGGCACGGATCGAGTGGTTGAAGCAGGGTGCTGCTGAGAGCTGCCGGATCCTCACCAACGCCCGCTGTCTCTCTGAAGGGATCGATGTACCGGCGCTCGATGCGGTGCTCTTTATGAGCCCACGGAACTCCCATGTCGACATCGTCCAGGCGGTCGGCCGGACCATGCGCAAAGCGGAGGGCAAGGAGTACGGCTACATCGTCCTGCCAGTCACAATCCCGGCTGGGGTCGACCCGGCAGCAGCCCTGGATGACAACGAGCGGTTCGCTACCGTCTGGAGCGTACTTCGGGCCCTGCGCTCCCACGACGACCGCTTCGATGTGGAGATCAATCAGCTCGACCTCAACAAGAATCCGAACGGTCGGATCATCATCGACCCACCTCCTAACGGAAAGGTCGGGCCCCTACCCCCGCTCGACCTGCCCCCCGGCGCGATCTACGCCAAGATCGTCGAGAAGTGCGGCGACCGGAAGTACTGGCAGAGCTGGGCCGAGGATGTCGCCGAGATCTTCCCCCGACTCATCTCCCGGATCGAGGGGCTGCTGGCCAACCCGGCCAACGAGACGTTGCGTGAATGGTTCGATGCCTTCTTGGCAGAGCTCCAGGAGACGATCAACGACTCGATCACTCGCGAGTCGGCGACCCGGATGATGGCCCAGCACATCCTGACCGGGCCGGTCTTCGGAGCACTCTTTGAGCACTACGACTTTGCTGCTGAGAACCCGGTGGCGAAGCGGCTGGAGGCCCTAGAGCAGGACTTCGGTGAGTTCGGTCTGGAGAACGAGACGAGGGACCTGGAGGGCTTCTATGAGAGTGTCCGTCAGCGGGCCCGGGGGTTAGATAACAGCGATGCCCGCCAGCGAGTGTTGACCGAACTCTACGAGCGCTTCTTCATCACCGCAACCAAGAAGGATGCCGACCGGCTGGGCATCGTCTACACCCCGATCGAGGTCGTCGACTTCATTCTGGCCAGTGCCGATCAGGTGCTGCGTCAGGAGTTCGGGCGCTCCTTAACTGATGAGGGGGTGCACATCCTCGATCCCTTCACCGGGACCGGTACCTTCCTGGTTAGGCTGCTCGGCAAGGTCGGACCCTCCGGGTCTGAGTTGATCCGCGATGAGGATGTAGCGCGGAAGTTCCGTGAAGAGTTGCATGCCAACGAGATCGTCCTGCTCGCCTACTACATCGCGGCTATCCATATCGAAGAGGCGTTTCATGGTCGCCGCGGTGACGCCAGCAGCTATGAGCCATTCAGCGGCATCGCCCTGACCGACACCTTCAACCTGCACGGCAAGCGGGCTGGCCTCCAGAAGATCTGGCTCCCCGAGAACAGTGACCGGGTCGAGCGCCAGCAGAAGCTGCCGATTCAAGTCATCGTCGGCAATCCGCCCTGGTCTGCGGGGCAGCGGAGTGCGGCGGACGATAACCCTAATGTCGACTATCCCGAGCTCGAGCAAAGGGTCGCCGAAACCTACGCGGTCCGTTCCAAGGCGACGCTGAAGAACAGCCTCTACGACAGCTACAAAATGGCGATCCGCTGGGCCTCAGACCGGATCGGCGAGCAGGGCGTGATCGCCTTTGTCACCAACGGCTCCTGGATCGACGGAAACGCAGATTCGGGAATTCGTGCCTGCTTAGCAGAGGAATTCAGTTCGGTCTATGTGCTGAATCTGCGGGGGAACGCACGGACATCCGGAGAACTGCGGCGCGCCGAGGGAGACAATGCATTCGGCCAAGGCTCTCGAGCACCAGTAGCAATCACGATCCTGGTACGTAATCCGGCTGCCACCGACCGCCGCATCCGCTACCGCGATATCGGCGATTACCTGGATCGCGAGGAGAAGCTGAGGATTCTCGGCGAGGCGGGATCGATCGCAGGGCTAGATGGTTGGCTCGAGGTCAAGCCTGACCAGCATCACGACTGGATCGGGCAGCGTGATGAGGCGTTTCAGGAGTTCTATCCGCTCGGATCCCAGGACGCGAAGGCCGGCAAGGCGGATGATGCGATCTTTGGGCTGTACTCAAGAGGGTTGGCAACTAGCCGCGACGCCTACATCTACAACTTCTCCCGCGACGCCTGCGCTGAGAACGCACGCAAGATGGTGGCTGACTATCTCGGAGCTCTCAAGGAGTTGAAGGCGTCACGAGATCCGAACCCGGATGTCGAAGCCATCTCACGCCGGCACTCCACCAACGTTCGCTGGGACCAAGCGCTAGAGGACAATCTCCGACGGCGGAAGACCGTAGTCTATTCGGCTGACAATATCTGGTCGACCCAGTACCGGCCTTTTGTCAAGCAGCACTGTTATGTCGACTACGTGCTCGTCAATAGGAAGTACCAGCTGGACCGGATCTTCCCGGCGACCGACAGCGAGAACCGAGCAATCTGCGTACCAGGCATCGGCTCAACCAGGCCCTTCTCCGCCCTCATGGTCGATACGATGCCGAATCTCCACTTCGTCGCGTTTGGCCAATGCTTCCCCCGCTACCGGTATGTGGAGAGTCCGGGTGGCGGGGTCCTTTATGACAATCCCGGAGTACAGCGCTTCGACAACATCTCAGATACCGCCCTGCGCACCTTTCGCACCCACTACCGGGACAACGCAATCACCAAGGACGACATCTTCGATTACGTCTACGGCGTTCTGCATGCGCCTAGCTACCGGCAGCGCTTCGCCAACAACTTTGCAAAGGAACTGCCCCGGGTTCCCTTCGCACCCGATTTCCACGCCTTCGTCGAGGCTGGGCGGGACCTGGCAGCGCTGCATCTAGGCTATGAGAGCTGTGAAGAGTATCCGCTCGAGGTCAGGGTCTCGGGTCAACCCGGACCCGAAGAGTCCGTTCTTGGGGATCTCTTTGGACCCAGCGAGTCCGTACCCCCAGGGGGGGACCCCGTCCTCGAGTCTAAACCCGAACTCTTTCGGATCGGCACTCGAGCGATGAGGTTCAAGGACGACCCGAAGAGTCCGTTCTTGGAGAAGTCGGTACTCATCATCAACGATCACATCCAACTCTGTGACATCCCGGTCGAGGCACACCGCTATGAGGTCAACGGGCGGACTCCACTCGGCTGGTTCATCGACCGCTACCGGGTCACTCGAGACAAGCGCAGTGGCATCCTTAACGATCCCAACGGTTGGTTTGCGGACCCGCGTGACCTGATTACGGCGATCCGGCGGATCGTCTATCTCAGTGTGGAGACGGTCCGCATCGCTGCGGGTTTGCCAACTGACATTGGAATGCCGGAATATCGGTAGTGAAGTGAGAACATCTCGCACCCCGACCAGATCCAGCGAATCCGTCCTTTGAGATGTGCACCAGACCTTGGCGGAACCCGTGGTTTTGAATTGGTACCGGTAGGGGGGTCATAATGAGGAGTGAAGGGGCGGTTCTCGAATAGGCTTCATCAAAGTTTTGCCCATACCAGTGGGTAGAGACCCGCTGAGTCTTCACGAATCCGGGTGAAATCTTGTCGGCAACGACGATGATGAGGTGATTGACATGTTGAGAGAGCGACTCTACAAAGCCGCGCTGATCGTAGCCTCGGCACTGCTCACAGCCGGTAGCGTACACGCCGCCGATATCACCATCGGCCATCAGCTCGTGTACGGGCCGTGGAAGGCGCAGCTGGAAGAGCTCGAGGCGAGCGGGCTTGGAGGCAGGAGCATCGAGTTCGTGGAGCTGACCGGCCCCGCTGAGGTGATGAGTGCCCTGCTCTCGGGTTCGGTGGATATCGCCCTCAGCGGCTCCCCACCGACGGCGGCGGGCTACAGCCAGGGTGTCGATCTGCAGGTCATCTACATCTATGACAACATCAACGACGCGGAGGCGCTGGTGGTCGACGAGTCGATCACCGCCCCGCAGGACCTCGCCGGCAAGACGATCGCGGTACCGTTCGGCTCCACCACCCACTTCCACCTGATCTTTGCCCTCGAGCAGTTCAAGATCTCAGCGGACGACCTCGAGCTGGTCGACCTGTCACCGCCGGAGATGGTTGCGGCCTGGGAACAAGGTGAGATCAACGGCGGGTTCGTCTGGGACCCCGCCCTCGAGCGGCTGAAGGAGCGGGGCCGGGTGCTGCTGACGTCGGGTGAACTCAGCAACTGGGGCAAGGCCACTTTCGATGCGATGGTCGTCCGCAGAGAGTTCGCCGACGAACATCCCGAGCTTACCTGCCAGTGGATCAAGCTGGTTGCGGCTGCCGCTGCCGACTACCGTGCTGACCCGAGTGCCTACGGCCCGGGGACCGACAACGCCATAGCGATCGCCAAGAGTGTCTCCGGCACTGCGGAGCAGGTGGGCAGGGTGCTCGCTCTGTATGACTACCCGACCCTCGAAGAGCAGGTCTCCGCTACCTGGCTCGGTGGCGGTGTGCAGAGTGCTCTGATGGCGGCAGCGGAGTTCCTGCTGTCTCAGGGTGAGATCGACCGCGTGCTCGACAGCTACGACGGCGCCGTGACGCCGAAGTTTGCGCAGCTGGTACTGGACGGCGAGTGCGGATCATACGCTGACTGAGCCGCTGCCCCCCGGGACTGTTGCTATCCGCTCGACACGAGCGCGACCTCTCCCAACTTCAAGCTGAGCACCATGACCCGGTCTCGCCGTACTGCTTCGCTCACCCACCTCTCCGGTCGGGGGAAGGGATGATCTCACGTCACCACCGATTGCGCCTCTAGTGGTAGCAAATCAACACTGAAAGCTGGCGCTATCTAGGGAGAACTTCAAGTCGATACCGACAGTGACTGGCCTCTGACTCAGCCCACCGGCAAATGTCGCCAAGCACCCATCCCAGAAACCCCACCCTCACGTATCCTTAAGCCATGGCTAGTTTCATGGTCGGGGATGAGGTCATCTACCAGGACAATCGCTACATCATCGCCAGCCGGAACGGAGAGGGCCCCTACACCTTCCGCCTGCTCGCCTCGACCCCCCAGGGCACTCAGGTCGCCTGGGCGAACGCCCACGAACTCCGACCGATCGCCAGCTACCTCAACTCCAGAGACGACACCAGCGACTACGGGTGAGCCTGGACAGCGGCCACGATCGCCTGCCCGAGCGCACGGCCGTCGGCGGCAGCCTCCTCATAACAGACCTCACCCCGAAGGCACACCCCGGCTCCGAACAAGCCTGGGAAGCGAGTCAGCGAGAATCCGTCTGCCCCTACCTCGGTGGCCCGGAGCCGCTTGCAACGTACCGTATAGGGAAGGACACCCTCCTGGGCGGGGAGCTCGAGTACGACCTCCTCGAACTCGAAACCGCTGCCACGGAGGTCTTGGTAGAGATCGTCGTAGGCCATCTCGCTCAGCCGGCCAGCGGTCTCAACCAGCTCGCCGATCCTCAGCCGCGCCTCGAGGAAGCTGCCGGCGCAGAGCGCGACCCGGGGGGCGAACCGGTCGACACCCTCCCAGGTGGCGACCCCCCGGACCACACTCCCCCTTATCATCAGGCCGGTCACGCTCGACTGGAGCAGGTGCAAGGTTGCCAGGCCCTCCAGGGCGTACTTGGCCTCGCTCCTGAGGGCCTGAGCCGCCACCGACCGCCGCCCCGTCCCGAGGAGTCCAGCCATCAGGGTCCCGACTGGAGGTTCCAACTCGACCCGGTCGTGAGCCAGGGCGTAGATGGTATCGAGACTGGTGGTCACCAGCAGGGTGTCGAGCCCGGCGGAGGCGCAGGCGTAGGCGGCCTCGCTCCCGGTGATGCCGCCACCGACGACGATGAGCTGATACTCCCTGGTCGCTCCCGGCACCTCCTGCTTCAACTGATACCTTCACCCCGGGCCTGGAAGGGCTGCCGGCGCCCCGGCGCTCGCAGCAGGAGGATCCTCTTCCAGGCTAGACCTCCCTGTGGGGCTGTTGACATCTGCATCCAGAAAGACTACCGTACAGTTACGGGGCCCCGCAGCGAGCGGGGTCTCCGCCATTTTGTAGGGCTGAAGCCTCGAGAATAGAGTATCCAACTATCTGTTCTCCTCTCCCTTGCCGGTACCGGTCAAGCGCTCGATGCAGAAACTCTTCAACAGAGAGGAGATACCGATTTGCGAAATCTGGATTGAGGTCCTCTATCTCTTTGCGGGCTAGAGCATATTGTAGCGCAACGGCCCTCGGAATCCAGTCTGGACGACGCATATACAGTCCGGCTTTCAGGCCCTTCATTTTCTCCCGGGGGAACCCGATAGATGCCATCTTATTGTATTTCTTGTATAATGCCTCTACTACTTGATCGGTCCCAATAACGCGCTCCGCTGCTTCCTTATGTCGCCGCGTTATGTAAGCCCAGAGATCGGCAAACTGCAGCAAGGGTTCATTGTTTGGATCGCTGGCAATCTTGCCTGAGCCGATATACTCGAGTTGGATGATCTCTTTTGCGTACTCCAGGAACTCATCAGAGTCTATCCCGGCAGAGTCCTGAAAGCTGTCTACGACGAAATCCGCTGAGGATAGCCGCATTACATGTGCGAACTGCTCAAACGTAGCAACAAGCTGAATCCAGAGCGCCAACAATGCACTGGTACTCTTCGCCTGATATCTCTGGTACATGCGTTTATACCGCCCCTCGCTATTTTCACGAAGGAACATCATCTCCGCATAAAACTCTGGATCTTGATAGTAGCGGACCAATCCTTCGCCTAGATCGCTTCGGGCAGCGGTGATAGTCAGTGTGGTCGCCACACGGGCCTGGCTACTGAAATCACCAAAGAGTTCCACGGCCCGGGACAGGTATTCGACCGTCTTGTTGAAATCGAGCTTGGGGGTCCCATCGCTCTCGGCATAGGGGTTTCGATCTGGAGGGAGAACTCTTCCATACATGAGACGTGCGTGGATAGGGGCTGAGGCAACACCAAGGTCACGGCCGATATCACTACAGAGTTTCTGCCACTGTTCGCAGAATAGCTCGTACTGATCCTTCCGAATCATTGCCCCTGCAATCGTCGGAAAGGGGCGGAAAGAGCCCTTTGTCATAGGTCTGCCGAGCCCATCTACAAGTCGGCCACTTCCCCCACTATCGTCGAACGCAATGATGTATTCAGCCATTTCGCCTGCTCTGCCGCCATCCCCCGTTTACGCCTCTATTATCGCACCCTCCCCTCTCTGCTTAGTCGCCTCAATCGGCCACACTCGCTGCACTCTTGTTGGGTCTCACCCGTCTCGGCATCGACCAGTCTCCGGATCCCCCAGGAGCCGCCGCATTCGCAGTGTGCCGGTGGGGGTCGTGATGGTGGTTGGGTCTGCTCCCCTGCTGTCGGTCCGGTCGGGGTCGTGAGCCCGGCAGCGCTCCAGAGGTCGAGCGAGTCCGCCTAGCTCTCGACAAACCAGAGAGTCGGTTTCCCGGTAGTCCGCTTTCCCCTCCCGGAGGACGAACGGCCCGGCCGGTCTCGCTGGCCCAGCGGCCCAGCGAGCGGGTATTCAGTGCTACCTTCCCTCGAGGAGGGCGACCGAGAGGTTCGCCACCGCCTCGGCAAGATCTGTATCGCAGAGCGGATTGGCCAAGTCCCCCGACAGCGCTCCTCGGTCTCCCTGACCCGAATCTCCTGCGAGCCGAAGGCCTGCTGCCAGGCGCCGAGGAACTCTAATGCCTCGGCCTGTTCCGGTTGGGCACCGGCTTTGATCTCGGCATTGCCTTCCTAGGGATCGCAGCCGTCGGGACCTACCCAGGCGACGGCGGAGCGGATCCGAGCGGCCAGCGGCAACTGTGATCGTTCCCTTCTCACGTGATTTAAGAGCCTGGGGTGACGGCGGAAGATCCGGGTCTCAGGTTCGGCCTGGAGCTCAACCGGCACATCAGCGCTCTCCGGGCCATATCTCCCCGGACGGTCAGGTTATTAGTGGCACAGACCACGCAGCGCCAAGGGGCCTCGCTGGTAGAGGTCTCGCCCAGGATCCGGTCGGCGATCATCCCGGGGGTATCATCGGTCCCCAAGGTGAGGGCGGCGCCGCCCCACCCCGAGGAGTCCAGCCATCAGGGTTCCGGCCGGCGGTTCCAGTTCAAACCGGTCGTGAGCAAGGGCGTAGATCGTATCGAGGCTGGTGGTCACCAGCAGGGTGTCGAGCCCGGCGGAGGCGCAGGCGGCCTCGCTCCCGGCACCTCCCGCTTCAGTCGATATCACCCCGGGCCTGGAAGGGCTGCCTGCGCCCCGGCGCCCGCAGCAGCAGGTGATCGCCTGCGGAGGTCCGCTGGTAGATCAGGACCCCGCTCTCAGACCCTAGAGGGCCGAACGGCTCGTCGGCGTCGACTATGGCCCTGAGGTGGAGGGGCAGGTTCGGGCGGAGCATCCCGAACTCGTAGTGCTGCTGGCGCACCACCCGGTAGCCGAAGAAGACGTCGGGAGGGTCCTGAGCGCTGTAGACGCAGGTCAGCGACTGGGCCTCCCCGGAGCGGTAGAGCGCCATCGCCTCCCAGGCGATCCCTTCGGCCTCCTCCTCAGTGATGAAGCCCCTCGTCGGCGCCGTGGTGTCGCCGAAGAAGGCCGCCGGGAAGCGCCTCGACTGGACATAGAAGCCCTGCTGGCCCACCCGCAGCTCCATCACCTGGTTGTCGTAGCTGTCCCCCTTGACCCGGCTCTTCAGATAGGAGATGGCGAGCCCGTAGCGGCGGTCGTGCTCGGCGGCGAAGACCTCCCAGTCGGGCTCGATCAGGAAGGCGTCGGTATTGATCTCGAAGCCGGCGGTCGCTAGTTCGGTAGTCATAAAGGTCTATCCCCAAGGTGAAGTGTCGAGATGCCGGGACCCTGCCGCCGGAAGCGGACATTCCGGAAGCCTGCCCCGCAGATCTGCTCCGCCAGGCCCGGGGCCGAGGCGAAGGCCTCGATCGAGGCGGGCAGGTAGGCGTAGTCGTCGCCACGACCGGAGAGCGCACCCCCGATGGCGGGGAGAACGGTCCGGCAGTAGAGGCTGACAAGGCGCCCCAGGGGGCCCGGCCCCGGGTCGGTAAACTCCAGGACGACGAGCCGGCCTCCGGGTGCCAGGACCCGGTAGAACTCCACTAGGCCGGCCCCCACATCGGCGAAGTTGCGCAGGCCGTAGGCTACGGTGACCGCCCCAAACCGACCCTCCTCGAACGGGAGCGCCGAACCGTCTGCTAGCAGGAACTCGACCTCAAGCCCCCCCCGGGCCGCCTTCTCCCGGGCCAGGGTGAGCATCGGCTCGGCGAAGTCGATCCCGGTCACGCCGGTCCCGGGAGCCCGGCGCTTCAGGGCGAAGGCGAGATCCCCCGTCCCCGTCGCCACATCGAGGACCGAGGCCGGGGACCCTGTCAAAGCCTCCCGCGCCGCCTCCGCCCGCCAGAGCCGGTCGAGGCCGAGGCTGAGCAGGCGGTTTAACAGGTCGTACCTGGGGGCGAGCCGGGAGAACAGCTCCCGAATCCGCTCCGCCTTCCCCCCAGCACCGTCCGCAGACCCGAGAGCCATAGCCAACGC
Organism: Truepera sp. bin119; assembly: GCA_002239005.1. Lineage (GTDB taxonomy): Bacteria > Deinococcota > Deinococci > Deinococcales > Trueperaceae > MPNL01. Next base: position 30,610 of record MPNL01000027.1, on the reverse strand, counting down.
TACCATGCAGGGGGGCCACCCCCTTCGGGTCTACTAGACGAGTCCGTGCCGGCTCAGGAAGGCGTCGAGCTTCGCCCTCGAAAATCCAGAGAGGCTGGTCGCCTCACCGCCGAAGACCAGGGTGGGGACGCTCCGGCGCCCCTCGTTAACCCGCATGACGTAGGCGGCAGCCTCGGGATCCTCCTCGATGTTGATCTCTTCAAAGGGGACGGAGAGCTTGTCTAAGAAGCGCTTGGTGACGATGCAGTCGCCGCACCACTGGGTGGTGTACAGCTTCAGAGTCTGATCCATCGGTCCTCCGGGGGCACGATCTGCCCAGACGGAAGCGTAGCATGCCCGGGAGGGCTCGCCGTCATCTGGCCGACGCGGTCAGGCCACCTCGCGCTGCTCGAGCTCGCAGCGCTCGAGCTCGATCGGGCCGAAGGGCTCGGCCTGTCGCGCTCGAACCTGCCCCTCCTTGATCAGTTCGAGCAGGCCTGCGAAGAGGATCGTGGTCACGGCCCAGCCGCGCCCCCCGACCAGCTCCCGGAAGCCGCCTCGGCCGACCCCGGAGAGCCAACGAGCCAGCTGCCGCATCGCCTCTACCAGCGAGAAGCGTTCGACCGCCACCTCAAAATAGGCACCCAGCCGAAAGCGGGAGGCGAGGCTGGCGAGGCGCCCCACCGAGATCGGCACCGGGGGCTCTGGCCGGGCGTAGACCGGGGGCTCGGTCCGGGCGGGAAGCAGCAGGCGGCGGCGGTCTCGGCGCCCTCGGAGGAAATCGACCGCGCCCTCGAACTTCTCCAGCTCCAGGACCACCCTGAGGACCTCCTCCCCCACCGGAGGCTCCTCCTCCTCGGCGGCCGCCGGGGGGTGAGGGAGCAGCAGGCGGATCTTCAGCTCCACGATCTGCGCTACCTGTGGGAGTGCCTCGCTAGCGGAGGCGAGATCCCGAGCGGCGACCCGCTCGAAGAAGGTCAGGAAGGAGCGGACAAGCTCAACGAGGTCGATATCGGCGGAGGCGACATCCCCAGTCCGCAAGGCATAGGCGAGCTCGCTGAGCGTGCCCTGGAATGCGTCCTGAACGACAGAAAAGCGGCTTTCATCCACCACTCCGGTAAGTCTAACACGCTCCGGGCTAGCCCCAACATCGAATCCGCCTCACTCGGGCCGCCCCGGCTCCCTGGCCAGGGCGCGGGTAGACTGGGGCGGATGTACCGCCTCATCCGACCCCTCCTGTTCCACTTCGATCCGGAGGCGGTTCACGAACTCACCCTCCGGGGTCTCGCGGCGCTCTCGCACCGGCCGGCGCTGCTCAGGGCCCTGACCCGACACCTCGTCCTCCCGAGTGGCCGCCTCAGGGTCCGCTGCCTCGGTCTCGACTTCCCGAACCCCGTCGGCCTCGCCGCCGGCCTCGACAAGAACGGGGTCGCCCTCCCCGCCTGGGCCTCGCTGGGGTTCGGATCGGTCGAACTGGGGAGCGTAACAGCCGAGGGCCAGCCGGGCAACCCGAGGCCGCGGCTCTACCGGCTCCCCGAGCAGCGCGCACTGATCAACCGGATGGGCTTCAACAACGACGGTGCGACGGCGGTCGCCTCACGCCTCGCCAGACTTCGGCGGGCTGGGCTGTGGCCCGAGATCCCGGTCGGCATCAACATCGGCAAGACGATGAGGGTCGCCACCGAGGAGGCTGCAGGCGACTACCGGGCGGCGCTGGAGCAACTCTGGCCTCACGCCGACTATCTCGTCGTGAACATCAGCTCTCCCAACACGCCGGGACTGACCGAGCTTCAGTCGGCCGAGCACTTAGGTCCGCTGCTCCAGGCCGTAACCGGCCTCCGCACGGCGTTGGGCGCCAAGCCGCTGCTGCTGAAGATCGCACCGGATCTGGAGCCCGGACAGGTCGAGGAGCTAGCGGCCGGTGCCGAAGAGCACGGTTTCGACGGCTTCGTCGCGACCAACACCACCCGCTCCAGGCCGGGTGTGGCCTCGAGCGAGCCCGGCGGTCTCTCGGGCAGACCTCTGGCCCGGGCGTCGCTGCAGATCCTTAAGCAGCTGGTCGCCGCCAGCGACCTGCCCATCATCTCGGTGGGCGGGGTCGACAGCGCTGCCGATCTGTTCGAGCGGCTGGAGGCGGGGGCGAGCCTGGTTCAGGTCTACACCGGACTGATCTACCACGGTCCCGGCTGGGCACGGAACCTTAACCGCGAACTCCTCAGCATCCTCGACGCCAGGGGGATCGAAGACCTCGAGGCGCTGAGGTCCCCCAGGCCCTGATCAGCCCGGTCGAAGCTCCCCTTCGTCCTTGCCTCCCTAGCGTACTCTGGCGTCGAGCACGGGACCGCAGCGGCCACCCTAACCCTCGCGCTTGGTCCAGGAGGTCTCGCCGACACCGGCCCGCTGGTTCACGACCCTGGCCAGGGTAAAGAGGAGGTCGGAGAGCCGGTTGAGATAGGCCAGGACCTGAGGATTGACCTCCTGCTCCCTGGCGAGAGCTACGACCGTGCGCTCCGCTCTGCGGGTCACGGCTCTGGCGAGGTGAAGAGCCGCACCGGCGGGGTGGCCACCGGGCAGGATGAAATTCGTGAGCGGCTCGGTCTCTGCGCTGAAGCGGTCGATCGCCGCCTCGAGTTCGGACACGTCGCGCCCGGTCATCGGGGTCAGGTGAGCGCTCGCCGGGTTGCCCCGGGGGCAGGCCAGTTCTGCCCCCAGATCGAACAGGGCGCTCTGAAGTCGCTCGAGCAGGCCGTCAACCTCCCCGAACCGCCCTGCGGCAGCCGCCCTCGCGAGGCCGAGGACCGAGTTCGCCTCGTCCACCGAGCCGTAGGCCTGAACCCTGAGATCGTCCTTCGCCACCCGCCCACCCCCGAAGAGGCCGGTGGAGCCGTCATCCCCTGTCCGGGTGTAGATCTTCATGGCTTTAGCGTACCGCGCCCGGTGGTCGAGCTTCGGCCCTGCACCCACCCGGCGGGCAGGGGGACCGAGCGGAGCTGGCTTTCGGAGCAGCAGTCGGGTGCCACCCTAGGCCCTACCCCGAAGGTGTTGCCGGATCTCGGCAGCAGCGTCTCCATCTTGAAGCGGCCGGCTTTGCGGCTCAGGAAGCTGGCCGAACCGGCCCTGCCCCTACGAGAGCCAGGATGGCGAGTGACCGACAGCAAGAGCTGCCCTGCACCCCCAGAGAGTCCTCAGAGTCCGTTCCATAAATCGAGCGTCCGCCCAAGGTCAGTAAGGGTTCCACCTACTAGCTTTGGGGGTCAGGGAGTGACGCGCTACGCCATGGAACAGGGCCACCCGCAGCTTATGGAACGGACTCGTAAATGCTATAGTAATTGGCATGGGAAAACGAGGATTACTTGCAGCAGTCATCCTGGCGCTGGCGACCGCAGCAGCCCTCGCCCAGGATATGGGAGCCCCGGTTTTCCAGCTGGTGGAGGGCACGGAGGCTCGTTACCGAATCGACGAGGTGTTTCGAAATCGCGATACCACTGCCATCGGCATCACTCCCCTGGTGACCGGCACGGTGCAGTTCGATCGGAACGACCCCTTAAGCACCTCGGTCGGCACCATCACCATCGATGCCCGCGACCTTGATGGCGACAGGAGAGCCAGGGATCGCGTCGTCATCAGGCGGATCCTGCAAGCGAATCGGGACCAGTATCGCTATATCACCTTCGAACCCACGGCGATTACGGGAATGCCCCCCCTCGTCCAGGTGGGAGACACCCTCGAGCTGCAGATCACCGGCATGCTCAGGATCCGCGACAGCACTAACGAGGCGGTCTTCGATGCGACCGTGAGGGTCATGTCCGAGACGAAGCTAAAGGGAAAGGCCTCGACGACGATCCTCTGGCGCGACTACGGTCTCCGCATCCCCAACTGGCCGGGGGTTAGCTGGGTCGCGGATGAGGTGATTCTGCAGCTGTTCTTCGACGCAGTCCTCTCAGACTCAGACTCTGTCAGGCCCGCTCGAGAAGGTCCCAACTATTAGAAAAATCGCCCCTGCTGGGGTGAGGCGGTGCGAGTGAGCGGATCTGAGTTCGTCTTGGGCCAGGGATGGATCCACCTATCCGGCCGGGTACTCGTCTAGGTCTAAGCAAGGGCCCTGTAAGAGTCTGTTTCCTAGATCGAGCCGCTTCGACGAAAGTGGCCTCGAGGCCGACGATGCCGGAGCGCTATGCCCGGGCGGAGTTGGCCGGTCGTGGGGCGGTGGCGAGGTTGAGGTATCGGAAGTAGGATGGGGTAGACCCGAAGCAAAGACGGGGTCTACAGGCCCAACGAAGCCGGGCTGTCCGACCTTGGAGGAAAACCATGAGACTGAGATACCTGCTGGTGGCCGGATGGGTATTCGCACTAGCGAGCCAGGGGCTCACCCAGGGGTGTGAGGGGTGGAACACGAGCCTATTCTTCCTGTCGGCCACGCCGGCAGAGGTGGAGAGCTGTCTAGCTGCCGGGGCAGATCTGAATGCTCGGACCATCGGGTTGAGCTACACCCCCCTGCACTGGGCGGTTTGGTTTAACGATAACCTCGCCGTCACCACGGCCCTGGTGGCTGCGGGGGCAGATGTGGGTGCCAGGGATGACGATGGCAACACCCCCCTACACCTTGCAGCCGGGTTCAATGATAGTCCCGCCATCGTCACAGTCCTGCTGGACGCTGGGGCAGATGTGGGCGCGTGGGAGGACCGGTACGGCTGGACCCCCCTGCACCTTGCGGCCCGGTTCAACGACAATCCCGCCATCATCACAGTCCTGATAGACGCTGGGGCAGCTGTGGATGCGCGGGAGGACGCGTACGGCTGGCTCCCCCTGCATCTTGCAGCCAGGTACAACGACAGTCCTTCTGTCATCACAGTCCTGATAGACGCTGGGGCAGCTGTGGATGCGCGGGAGGACGTGTACAACTGGACCTCCCTACACCTTGCAGCCTGGGCCAACGGCAACCCCGCCATCGTCGAAGCCCTACTCGACGCCGGTGCAGACGCGACCGTTCGGGGCCACGAGGGCAACACCCCCTGGGACCTCGCCCAGGAGAACGAAGCCCTCAGCGGTACAGACGCCTACCGGCGACTAAACGACGCTCGCTTTAGGTAAGAGTTGCGGTGCCGCAGCCGGGACAACGCTGGCCTAGGCGTAGCAGGCAGGCGGCTGGGAATCGCCCACGATGCCCCAGCATGACGGTGCTACGCCGCTGGGCCTCTCGAGGGCTAACAGCAGAAGAGCCTGGACTTCGCTATGGATCCAGCGGATCCGTCCGGGATCGAGCGGCTACTGAGGGCGTAGGGAGCACTGGTCTTGGGCCTAAGGGACAGGCGAGGCAGCAAGATTCTGACGCAACGGACTCAAAGGAAATCACTGGAACTCCAAAGATGTCCTCTCAACCTTCTTTACCGTTCCACTTTGCATCGGAGGAGGTCATGGGACGAACGGCATCCATTTCGAGGAGGCCAGCGTCATCTTCTCCGGGCGCCTACCTACTGCTCCAGATAAGCGCCAGGACTATGGAGAGGAGCGCTTTATCAGCTGCAACTCAGTGAGTCGGTCGTCATCGTCGTGGTTCACACCAGCCGTAGTGGCCGAATTCGGCTGATCTCGGCCCGCAAGGCCAACTCCAGAGAGCGGAGGGCATACTATGAGCATCTCAGCAAAGCGACTAAAGGAGATTGAGGCGATCCAGGATCAGGAGATCGACTCTGCGGAGATCCCGGAGGCCGATGAAAGCTTCTGGCAGCGGGTCGAGCTCCAGATGCCACAGCCGAAGAAGGGCATCTATATCCGTTTGGATAGGGAATTATGTAGGAAAGTGCCGAAATCCAAGGTCGAAAACCATTTAGCGCCTTATGTACCTTTTTAATTCCCGTTTAAGGTTTGAGAGTTCACTTCTTTTTTCTCTCAGGCCAGTGATTAGTTCTTCAACTCCCCCCTTAGCCGGGTAGTCAAATTCGGAGCCCACTTTTGGCCCAAACGTTGGGGCTCCGTCTTTCGTTTTCAATTCGTTTTCGAGATACCCCACTGTTTGTTCGAACTCGTCTATGTGCTCCCCAATTCTTTTTTCGATAAGTTGTAGGAACTCCTCAGCGTCCTCTATCTTCTCTTGCGTCTCTCCTCGTTTCGCCCTTCTCTCTTGGTCGGTCATGTAATCGATCAACTCCTTCTTGGGCGGGAGTGTATCACGATAGCCATGTGTGCCGTCAGTAGCCAATCTGTTCTGTAACATACGGTAATTATTGCACATGGGGTGGGAAGGGGGTGGGGATTTTGCACTTGAACTGGGCTAGGAGTTGAGAAAAAGGTGAACGTGGCCAGGTAACCCTCCTCCAGGGTTTACGTAGACCCTGATTTTGAGAATCCGACCACGTTCCCACCGGTGCTTTGCACCTTGGGCCATGCCGTTAGCAGCGGCTGTGCCCCCAAGGTTAGGCTCTCCGACTAGCGGATACACTCCATCCCTGGGCAGGGACTCCAAACGGGCCGCCTATTCCCGCTCAGACACGGTTGTAGGTCACCTTCGCGCACACGACCTGATGTTTTGTCAGGCTGAAGCCTAGCGCGAAACCGCCCCAAAGACTTTTCCGCCATCGTGAGGTGGCCCAGTCCTACCTTTACCAGCAGGAGCCACCTCCGATCCGGCGTTCCAGAATCCGGGAGTGCCGGGTGCAAAACCGGCATCCTACTCGATAGGGAGTCGGCTTCGAGGTACCAAAGCGGAAACAAAGTTTTCCACAATGGCCACCCCCTTTACGCCGAACGTCAATTCCACCCCGTAGGATGGTTGTTCAGCGCAGCCTCATTGTATCACAGCGGAATGTCATGCCGCTCAGAACAGGTAGGGTTCGAGCCTAGAAAGAGAACGTACCGACCAGTTGGATGACGAAACCCGAGACTATTAAACCCAAGCCCACTCGCGCACGAGCATGATTTCCTCTCACCCTTCTACCCATGTCCGGTAATTGCCTTTTGAGATCCTCGATCTTCTGACCACCGGGCTCCAACACTCCGGTCACGACTTCCCCGGTTTCCGGGTTCTCTACGGTTACGGTTGCCATGTCTACAGTTTCTTGTGCCAACCCATAGCCAAACTCTTCTTCTATTCGTCTATATGTTGTAGCGAAGAACAGTAGGGTCACACCCAGTATGTCTAGTATTAGTCCGAATTGAGTTAAGCACTGTACATTCACAGCCCTAGCCTATAGCTCCACACTGAGCGTCGGAAATCTGCACTTCCGAGCACCTCTGGGCAAAACCGAAACTGCCGCGAACTTACCCAGCATCCATCCAATTTTGAGGGGTACTAGCCCGAGCGGGGCTTACTAGGTGGTGGTGGGGTGGGCCTCGATGGTGGAACGGGCTTAAACGGGACAACTGTCGGAGGTTTGATGTCGGGAGGTTTTGGGTTCCATCCCCTCCTCCACGCTGGAGGAGGCTGGGGAGCGTCCTTACGTTCAGATCTGTTCATCTTCATCCCCATCTTCAGGTAGTTGAGGGAGGTCAAGCCTTCCCTGCGTTGATGCCGATATAATTTCGAGTACCTTCAAAATCTCATATCTGCTATTCAGCTTGCCAGTAGCGGTAAGCGTTTGGATCTCCTTAGACTCTGCCCTTATAAGGGTATCACTTGCAAATGCAATCTCTCCGTGCTGGACTTGCTGCAAGAACTTGGTGTCAAGAATACTGGCATGAAACCGATTCTTGCCATCATGCAGTGCCCACTTAAGGTCACCCGAGAAATCAACACGTTTAACGCCAAAAACACGCACTGAGGTACTTTCCCCAAGAACCTCAAAAGCCTCAGATTTCTCTTCCAAAGCTTCCAGAATGGGCGCATCCTTCTTGGTATATTCCATGGGAAGACTGTCTGACCCAGGTAACGCAATGCCCATTTGAATGGCATCGATTCCTGTGCGCTCCGTAAGTGCTTTTCCAACCCTCACCAAAGCCCTACTCACCTTATCGTCGCTGTACAGGTCAACCGCCAGGTCAAGAGTTTTTAGCACCTCTGCGTCATCAAGGGTTAGCCTAGTATCACCTGCTTCTAGCTTCATTACTGAAGTTGGCTTACGTAGCCCGATTCTGCGTACAAGTTCGTACAGGGAAGGGATGGCTTCAGCAACCGCTCCGACAGTAGTGACTGAGAATCCAATGGCGTCCAGAATCTGTCGTGCATCCAGCGGCTTGTCTTTGCTGAACACATTCTTGGCGAACTCAAAGAACGAGACCGCAAGCTCAAGCGTGCCCTCAAACGAACCGGACTGAAAATCTGGTCTAATACCAACCTTCACCGAGGCCCTGTCCCCATTAAGCACTCGGTTGGATTCTTCTATCAACTCGCCAACTGCAAGAAGAGTAGGGGCGAGGTCTTTTACATCAATGACTCCCGACTCTACGGCTTCACCGAGGAACCTGATCGAAAACCGCTCCGTAGCCAACTTGGCCCTATGTTATCTCAAAACGCCACCGATTTCACCCACAAACCCCTTGACTTTTTCGGCACTCTCCTGTAAAATATAGACATGGCTGGAAAAGGATACAGAAAAGGCATTTCACTTATCGAGATCATGAAGCAGTTCCCTGACGACGCCACGGCAGAGGCGTGGTTTATCGAGCGTCGTTGGCCTGATGGGGTTGCTTGCCCGCACTGCGGCTCGACCAATGTACAGACAGGAGCCAAGCACAAAACCATGCCGTTCCGTTGCCGTGAGAAGGAGTGCGCTAAGCGGTTCAGCGCTAAGACCGGAACGGTGATGGAAGGTTCCAAGCTTGGCTTTCAGACGTGGATGATTGCCACCTACCTGCTCTCGACTAGCCTCAAGAGCGTATCGAGCATGAAGCTGCACCGGGACTTGGATATCAACCAGCGCAGCGCTTGGTTCCTTGCCCACCGGCTGCGGGTTGCGTTGTCCGAACAGGGGGAGGTCTTCGCAGGACCGGTGGAAGTTGATGAAACATACTTCGGCGGGAAGCGCAAGAATATGTCCAATGCGAAGCGTAGGGAGCTGGCAGAGATGGGGCTAGGGCGCGGTCCTGTCGGCAAAGTAGCGGTCTCTGGAGTCAAAGACCGCGACAGTAACCGGGTTGCTGCCCAGGTAGTGGAGAGCACCGACGCCGAGACGTTACAGGACTTTGTCCGCACCCACGCTGCCCCTGGCGCTACGGTCTACAGTGATGAAGCCAGCGCCTATGAGTCGCTTCCGTTCGACCATGAGACGGTCAAGCACTCGCTCTCTGAGTACGTCAAGGGCGACGTGCACACCAATGGCATCGAGTCCCTCTGGTCAACCCTCAAAAGGGCTCACAAAGGGACGTTCCACAAACTCTCGCCCAAGCACCTCGACCGCTACGTTCAAGAGTTCGCCGCTCGTCACAATCTGCGCGAGCTTGACACCATCGACATCATCGCTGCGGTTACTGGCGGCATGGATGGTAAGCGGCTTCGCTACCGTGAGCTGATTGCAGACAACGGGTTACCGAACGGGGCGAATTCGTGAGTGCTGCGATAAGAGCTTAACCGACACCTTTTCGGGAAGATTCGACGCCCCTCGCTACAGCAGGAGGGGCAACCTCTTTATCCCCTGGGCACCTCACACGAAGGACTCCATTTAGCCCTTACATCTCCGAAAAGTAATCTGAATCTATCCGCTTTAACCGATAGGTCTCTTCGGTGGTCACACCAACATCATGGTCAATCATGAACTCGGCAAGTTGGGTTCCCTCAATTAAGACGATCTTGGTATCAATGTTCGTCACGTACTCCTTTGCCCCAGAGGTAAAGGTTGACGTTGTGATGAATACTCCCTTTCGTGCCTTCTGGCCTTGTAGGGCGCCAGCAAATTTCTGAACCTCAGGTCTACCGACAGCGTTTTCCCATCGCTTTGCTTGAATGTAGATGACTTCCAAGCCCAAACGGTCTTGCTTGATAACTCCGTCAATCCCCTCATCTCCTGAGCCGCCTATTGCTTCACCGACTTCCTGCTCAGACCCCCCGTAGCCCATGCGGTCTAGCAGTTTCACAACCAATCGCTCAAAGAACTCGGGAGGTGATTCCATGATCCCTTGCAGCAACTCGGCAGCAAGTTTCTCTTTCAGCTCCACATAAGCCTTGTGAAGATTCTCCTCTGGTGTATCTTTGGGGATTTCAGGCTTAATCGGAATCGGACCAGTTTGTGAATCCCGCGAACCCTGTGAGCCCTGTTGCTGGCGGGTTTGCTTTAACTGGTCCTGATACTTCTTGAACTCCTCAAATCGCACAAGAAATTTGTTGTCAACCCTGGCTGGCTCACCAGCAAGAACGCTGCGGCCTCGTTCGGTAATGCGAAAGTGTCCTCTCTTTGGGAATTCCAATAAACCTGCCTTTGCGAGATTGCTTTGTGCCCAGGTTATCCGATTGTAGAATCTTGGCCGCCCACCTGGCAGAAGCTCTCTTTTGTCATCTTCCGTTAAGTTCAGACGCAGCGCGAGGAGATCAATTGCTTCACGAAGCTGGAGGAAGTCGTACTCATCGGCCAACTCCAACAGGGGTAACATGAGAGATTGATAGTCGGGTACTGGCACCTAAGTTCTATACCCCCCTCCAAACACGCGCACAGTGATTATTGCATAAAGCCGTTTTCGTACGAAAAAGGTGTACTTTTTCTTCGGACATTCTTGTTCCTTTCATGGAAGACATGGGCGCCAGTGCAGCGACCGGCGCTCGATCTCTTGGGGCAAGGTAACATCAGATGGGCTAGACGACAAGGTAGGCAATTATGAGGATAATTACCACGAAGAGAGCCACCCTTGCGAGGACCGCCACGACCCTAAAGGGCAGCCTGGTTAGCCACCAGACGACCCTAAAGGGCAGTGTGATTAGCAACCACAGAATCCGCATTCGCTAACTCACCAATACCAACGCTCCCTTGTCCCGAATACCTGTGCCTGGGCTAGCAGTGGAAGCTGAGCCCTCAACATTTAAGTACAGCGAGTATCTTATAGGGCTCAACAAGGTGCTCAATGCTGGGACTGGGCCAACAGTCAAGGAACGAGTACTCTACAGCATTACGGCCTAGCACAACATTCCTCACGCTCTCGTAGCGTTTCGCTAACCAGTATCGTAATGCTTCTGGCCTCAAGGGAGACTCTTCTATGAAGACCTCATACCAACCCTTGCCAGCGTTTATCAGTCTACTCCCGAGCACCGAGAAGCCGACAATCGCCAACGGCACCGATATCACAGTGACCACAGGGATGATGGGCGGGAAAGCTAAGGCCATAGCCGTTACCAACCCTGAAACTGCGGCACCGGCTAGCCCCGCTGCACCAACCGTCTTGCCGAATTCAAGGTACATCTCTTCTGCCGTAATCTCGCCTTGCTGGTACTGCAATCCGAGTTCCAATACAGCAACCGTTGCTAAGACTGCTGCCGAAATCGTGCCGCCCCTTAGAGCACCTTGGGCTGTCTGCTGCAAGGTGACTTGAAAGGCATTGCCCCGCAAAACGGCTTGTGCTGCGCCGTATTCACGCGGTGTCATAATGGCAGCCCCTCTAGCTCGGTTGAAGTACCTGTCCTCAAAGATGCCGTTACGGGGATCATTGCTCCCACCCAGGCTATGAGGGTAGATATGACTCCAATCCTTACCGGCTAGATATCTCGCCGTAGCCTCTGGACCAGCAGCCCTAATAGCTTTGGGGATTGTCTCCCAAACCCCTTTTGCCGCCTCCAAGGAGCGCGCAACCCCTCGGGTTCCAGCAAAGACATACCTAATCGGATCGATCTTCGACCAATCCAAATTACGTGCAAACCTTGACAACCTTCCATAAGCGTCAATAAAGATGCCGGGGTTGCTGAGTACGTCCAACGTCTCCTTATAAGCGTCGGAGGAAGTGACCGAATCCAAGGCGGCTGCCGAAACCCTAATCATGCCGTTTGCGTAGCCTATGCCGTGTTCGTATGCTACGGCCACATAGTTTATGCCCAGCTTGATTGCTATAGCCCCAGCCTCTTTGGTGAGCCCCCAAGCCTTCAAGAGCCTGTCCCACAAGAAGCCGCCCCACCTGGCAGCCAAATTCCAAACTGCGGTATGCCACGCTCGCCCTTTTTCGGTGACTTCCTCAGTGGCTTCCTCTGCGACCTCCTCAGTGACGGCGACTTCCCCGTTGACCTCTTCGCCAACCTCTTCATTGACTTCTTCATCAACTTCTTCGTCGAGAATGTTGGCAAGGACAGTGAGCCGTTCTTCGAGAGTGGGCCGTTCCTCGATAATGGGCTGTGGCCCAACGGGGGTCTCTACTGGCAAGAAGCATCCCGACACCGAGAACAAGCAAAAGGCTATGAGCGATATCGATCCCCCTCTTCCCACGTCACACCTCCCGCCCGACACTGGATATGTCAGTGCCGGGCCATTGCAAACTCCTTCAGGTTGTGACAGAGGAAACCCTGCTTATTCACCCTGGCTCGGGGGATCAATCCCTCACCTTCGGTGGGTTGTTGTATTCGCAGGTAGCCCGACTCGCGGGAACCTGAAGGGTTTGCAAGGGAAAGTCTAGCACGAACGGTTTTTGTTCGGTTCTGGAAGCGGTATAATGCTCTCTATGATGATCGATTTAGCGCAACATACTTTGACAAGAGAAGAACGCGAAAAGGAGAATAAAATCCTGGCTGGCCACATTGAAGGTGTGCTGTATGCACTTTCAAAGAAGGGGTCAGTATCAAACGAACTTTACATCTCACTCAGGAAAAGACTTGAAGAGCTTGATTTATTGCCAGAGAAACCACTGGGGACTAGCTTCTACCGATACGTCGGACAGTTAGTCAAGCCACTTCGCGCTGGGGTCAAAGAGACGCAGGATTTTGTCAAGAACTGGAAGGGGTGGTAGTACTGACCGTTGTGTGAGGGGGGAGGCAGTTGGGGAGCTGGGTCTGAGCGTTCGAGCGAGGATGGTCACAACGGGGGATAGGGCGCTCAATTCCCCTTATGGACTGCTCAACCCATCAAAGACGGCCTGCACATCGGAGAAGCCATTCTGGTTAAAAACGAGGCGGAATACCCCCTTGGCCGGTCCATTGTGAACGGTCATTATGCCTGCGTTGAAGGTCTTTTCCAAAGCGGCGAATACCCGCTCCTTATACTTGGTATCGTCATTGTCCCTCAGGTGCTCGCCCTTGGTCTCAAAAACCAGCACGCTGGGCTTGCCGCCAGTTTCCCCGGCCATCGCCACAAAATCGGGCCAGATGCGGTCGCGCCGCCAACCCCGCAGGTAATACTCGCCCTGTTGCCGGACAGCTACTCGATGCCACCAATGTAGCGCCTTTTGCTCATCCAGATAAAAGGCGAATCGGCGCTCCAGTCCGTTGAAATCCCGCTCAAATACTGGTTCAAAAAGGCTAAGCTGTACCGAACGCCCGTAACCCTGCAATTGCCTGTCGCTGTCGGACACGAGTATCTCGGGCGGCTTTTTGGTAAGGCGATGATTGTGGTCGCTGGTCTCTAGGTCAAAGCGGATTTCGCCATTGGCCAACTTGGCCCGAAAGACCTGCTCCGCCTGCTTGTCCGCCTCCTGTGTTACGTGGTCCCGCAATTGCGCCGCCAGTGGGGAACGTTGAGCATATATGGCGTCGTCATCGTGACCAGAGTCATACATCTGTTGGACAAGTTCTTGAGTAATGCGAGCCGCCTGAAAAGGGTTCGGCATCACATCGGAAATGCGACGTGCGTACCAGGAGATTTGCACACTGGTGTCGATGAACAGTTCCTGGGGGTCGTCGTATATCTCCTGGGCAGCCTCCGCATCCAGGTCAACGGTCGCAGTCGAACCTTGCGGGCCTTGGGCTTGAGCGCCCCATATGTTGGGCGGTCCGATGCCATCCCAGTCTATGTGGGGTGCAATGTGGCGCTGATACTCTAGTTCAGTCCACCCGCAGTCATCGTCCTGATGTAGCACCCGAGGCAGGAAGAATTCCGCCTCACGGAACCGCTCCCGGCGTTTGATCGCCACTGGCTTTAGGTTCGCCGCTCCTTGGCCTCGAACGTCACTGTCCAGCCCAGTCATTCCTTCCTGCTCCAAACCTGTTTTTACGTGATCCACAGCCTCATTCACACCTATATCCTGGCAATAGACATAGCACTGGTCCAGAGCTTCTCGCCCGGTAAGATGAGCATGAGGCTGGCGCATCACCCGCCCTACCAACTGGGTGATAGCCCTTTTCGCCCTGGTGTTATCCAGCATCACCAGCAGGTAGGCAAATGGGCAATCCCAGCCCTCCATCAGCGCCGATTTGGTGATTATCCACTTTATCGACGACAACTCCGACAACAGGTCCACGCCGACCAATTCCTTGCTCGTGGCGGACTGGACAGCTACGGCTGAAGCGGGTACGCCTAGATTCCGCGTCAGCTGTTCCCGCACATCTTCGGCATGGATGCGCTTGCCGTCTTGTTGGTCGTTGCCCGTCCGCTCTACTCGCACCACCGCAATCGGTCGAATGTAGCGACCCTCACTGTGTTGTAGGGACACGGCCTCGTTGCTCAGCCGTTCCAACTGGGCATGAGCCTCTCCTAATGTGTACTTCCATTCGGCGTTGGTGAAAGACGTAACCTGTACCGGAAGTTTGATCATCTCTTCGCTTTTGAGATCAACGCCGGAAATATCCACCAGCAGGTTGCTTTTGGAATGGCTTGGGGTGGCCGACAACTCAATCACCAAGCTGGGATTCAGGCGGTTGATCGAACGTACAAACTCTTCACCGTGCTTTTCCTGGCTGCCGTATGCTTTATGGGCTTCATCAAGTACGACGACCGGACGTAACATCTTGAAAGCGTTGAACAGGCTGTGTTTGACCGGCCCATCTCCCGTGACCCGTTCCAAATCAGGATATTTTTGCAACAAGGCAGCATCGCCTAGCACGTTGTCGGTGTCCGGGAATAGGGTGGAATAGCGGCCCGAATCCCGAAACATTCGCAGGAACTCTTTGTTGTTCTTCCGGTTAGCTGATTGCAATGAAATCAGCATCACGCAGAGGAAATGCTCAACGTCCGCTGCGGTGAACGGGTCGTCTTTCTCCAGCATTTTGACGCGCCCGCCACTGGCCCGCTCTAGCATCTGCCGGTACGGATGCTCCCGGTCCCACAGTGCGGCCTTGGTTTGGCGGTAGATGGCATTGCTAGGCACCATCCACAGCACCAGCCCGGTGTTCTGATTCAGCCGTTCGAGCGCAGCAGCGCCCAACAACGTCTTGCCCCCACCGGTCGGTATCTTGAAGCAGACGTGCGGTATCGAATAACCGGCTTCGGCGGTGCGATCAACATACGGCCCAGCACTGGCTGCCACCTCGCCAGCCTCGGCCAGCTTCTGCCAAGCACTCTTGGGATAGTTGCGTATATCCGGGGTAATATTCACCCCTACCTGCTCCAAAGCGGCAATGGCGGTTTCCGACCTTGCCTGCGCCGCCGTAAGTTCATTCCGCCAGCGGGTGAAGGCGTCCAAGGCGCGGATCTGGTACTCCTTCAATTGCACGGTTTACCCTCTTATCCCAGCCGGTGCAGTTCGTAGGGTATCTGGCAGAATGTGATGCCCATATCGGTAAGAAGCCGTTGGCCGATGTACTTGTCGGCAGCAAACACTACCGCCTTATTGCCTGCGTCTCTTATCCGTTGAGCTTGCTCGCCTTTAAGAATGGCCGCGTCGCTGCGCAACCAGTCAATAATCGGGGCGATACAGCAGATAGTAGTCTGTATCGTCATTGCTGTAAAATAGGCCGTCTTCATTCTTCGCTTCCAGACTCCCGCTGGTACTCAGACCCGATGCAGTATGTAGGAGGTAGGCGGCCAGTTCCGAATACTCCGGTAGATTCTTGCCGGTGAGCATCCTTTCCACATCGATTGGGTTGCCCAGCGTGCAGTAGCTGAAGGAGCCGCCCAGACCTTTCCGCAACGACGCATCCTTCGCGTTGGGCACGCCGTTGATAACGCGGCGCACCCGTTCGGCGGTGATGGTGTTGGCGTAGTCCTCGCACTCCACGAGGATGAACTTGCGGTTGCCACCGTCCTCTTTGTTCAGGGCAAGGACAGCGTGGGCGGTGGTGCCGGTACCGGCAAACGAATCCAGCACTATAGATTTGGGGGACGCAGAGATTTCTAGTAATCTGTGTACCAAGCCGACCGGTTTGCTGTTGTCTAGTTTTTTCTGCCCTAAAATGTTTTTCTGCTCGTTGGCAGCGTCAGTGGTTGTGGCAATGTCGTAGAAAATTGTGCGGTCTTTGACTATTTTTTGCCCCGATACTTCGTCAAAGTATTCGACTTCCAGCGGAGTCCAATGTCCTTTCCTTTTCTCCCAGTGAATGTGATCTCGATCCAGCTTTTCTGGCAACTTTCGCCATCTACCCTCCGCACCGTTGGGGGCTTGGGGATAAAAGTCATTTCCGTCAGGATCTTTTATCGGATAGAACATCGTGGGGCGATCCGTGCGCAGGGCACTAGCCCCCCATTTCTCCAGCTTGATGAATCTGCATTTGCGCCCGTTCTTAGTTTTGTTGAAACCGTCTGCGGTAACCTCTTCAGTTCGGAACTCCAGCTTAAAGTGCTCACTCTTGCGATAACTCAACACGTAATCATGCTCTTGGGCAAGATATTCACTATCTTGTCCGCCCCCGGCCTTTTTGCGCCACGTGATATTGGCAACAAAATGCTCCTCCCCAAAAATCTGATCCATCATCATCCGCAAACGGTGCTGTTCGTTGTCGTCAATGGATACAAAAATGACCCCATCATCCGCCAGCAACTCCTTAAGCAAGTGCAGTCGCGGCCACATCATGCAGAGCCACTTATCATGGCGCTCCAAGTCCTCGCCGTCCACCGGGGCGTGCTGTTCGAACCACTCCTGCATCAACGGGCTGTTCACATTGTCGTTGTAGCACCAACCTTCGTTGCCGGTGTTGTAGGGCGGGTCGATGTAGATGCACTTGATGCGACCAGCGTAGCGAGGCAGCAGGGCCTTCAGCGCGTGCAGGTTGTCGCCGTGGATGATGAGGTTGTCGTCCACACCGGTCGGGTTAAGCGACCGGCCAGTATCGGGCTCCAATGGTCGATAAGGAACAGTGAGGTGATGGGCGTAAATGTGCTGCTTGCCCTTGAAATCTAGTGTCGGCATAACCGGGTCTCAGTCCTTGCTGCTGACCAGTTGCTCGCCGATTTTTCGCTCTCATCCATGTAGGGCCAGTGTACCACCCCTTGCAAGCCTTTCAGGATTCTGGCGAGTCGGGGGACCGGCACTCAGGAGTTCTTTGCCATCTGACTGAGGAGTCATAGGTCGTAACACAAGACGACCTTTGCCTTCAACAACAGCTATTAGACCAAGATAAAATCCGCGTCCTCACAATCCTTACCCATCGAATTCCAGAAATCACAGAAGAATACTGCCAGAAGTCCGGTGATATCATCAGGATCATTCAAAGGATATCTGGGGAACTCTGTGTTCGGAAGTCTAGGGAGTGAACGCGGTTTTCCATGAACGACTTTCCCTCCAAACTTTCCCACGACCCCAGCATTTCCCAGATTGCGTGTCTCCACCTCAAGAGCATATTCGGCAGTGGGAGCACCAGCTTTATTTCTGATGTGATCAGCCCAAACCGCTAGGTTCGCAAACATGACAATAGGCCAGTCAGGGTCAAGAAGGTAGCGCTCTACATTGTTTTCGTCAGTGATCGAAAGAAAACCAAGCTCGACCAAGCCATCAGTATGAAGTTCCAAGTAACTAGAATACGAGGGCAGGTAATTTGGAATAGAGTCAGGGGTTTCACGTTCCGCCCGTGTACCACGCAATCGCGGTTGCCAAGGTGAAGGTGGAAAATCGGGTAAGGCATCGTCCAGTCTCTCTCTGTGGCCTGATCTTTTACGGAGAACCTCACGCCACGGCATATCGAGATCACTAACAATACGCCCTCGATGGAAAACACGGTCGAATCGTATTTCGTCCACCACGGGAACGGCGGTAAAGCGGATGCCGAATGCACTCTCTTGAACTGCGAAGCGACTAAAATCCTCTTGAAAGCGCTCAGAACGTTCTGAAAGCCTCTTTTCCAACCGCTCTAGACCACGAGATACGTTCAATGTCATGTCCTGGATCTCACGCATGGTCATTTCCTGGCATCGGTCGGCACGTCGGATTGTACAGATTCTTGTCTTCTGAAACCTGACCTGATGTGGAGCCAGACGCGACTTCCCCACCCGAATGATGACAACCCCACATCCACACTCGTCATTACATTCGCACCTGTCTTTAGCCAAAATTCTGTCGATATCAACTCGGACGAACTTCGGGTCCACGCAGTCACGAAATACATTCTTGAGACGATCCGCTAAATCTGCACATCGTGGAACTGGTGAGATCTTGGTGGCAACCGATGGCTTCGTTTTGGACTCTTCAATGCCTATGAGCAACACACCGCCATACGCATTTGCAAACGCAACGACCTCCTCAAGTATCCCTCTCTTCGCATAGTCGCCAATATCGTCTCCGCGAGTCATCCATCGGTCGATCTTCCCTTTTGCTGCTGGAAGCTCTCTCTTGAACTCAATCTGCTCACCTTCGGGAACTTCCTCATCGATCAACGACTGAATGTCGGCAATCGTGATTTCGTCTATAGGCTTAGACAGTACTTCAAGCAACGGTTCTCTCCTTTGGTGCAGGATGCACTAGATGGGTTCTACCTGAGCCCTACTTCGCAATCAAGTCCTGATACCGCAACCGCTTCCCATCCATACCCCTGACCAGCCATCTGGTCGGCAGTGTCCTGCGGGCGTGCATATGGAAAAAAGAAAGCACGTGTGTTATTCTTCCATGAAGAGGATTTGGGTAAAAGCTCAAGGTAACTGGAGGCAATAATGTCGAAGCCTAAGCCCCGTGAGGTCGAAATAGTACACCCGAGCTACCAACCCTCAAAGGCGGAGCTGGAAGAGGACAAGCGGGTTAATGCGACCTTCGAGGAGGCGATTGAGGCTCTTGCCAAGCCGGTGAGCATTCGTCACATTCCGAAGCCGAAGCGGACTGGCTGATTGCGGGGTTTCAACAGGATGTTTTCGGAACGGAATCAACGGTTCTGGAGTGAGAGTATGTCCGAAGACAGAGTATTACGCGGTGATGACGAAACGTTCGTATGCCGCTTTTTTCAAGTCCCGGCAGACATCGAACTCATTGATGCAAACACGGCACGTATGACCTGTCCAACCTGCGGGGTCGTCCGCGAAGGTGATCTGATAGGTGGCGGTATGAAATTCGATTTTCTCGGAGAGAAGACCCTAGAGGAAAGAGACGAGGAGGCTCGCGAACTCTTCCGCCGAGGTCTTGTTCAAGCCGCCCCAATCGGGGTCGGAATGACGGGTGGCTTCGTCGATGACAAGCCTAGACAGGAACGTGATGAGCCTAGCCGTCACTTCGTCATTGGAGTTCCCAAAAAATTGTAACGGGTCGGTACCCCATCGTTGGACCCGTTACGATCAAAGGTAATTGTCATTGTGGAGTTTCCGCGTCCGCCGACTGAAGAGCGTGAGAAGCTAGAGCCGTTAGCCTGCGAGCTGAAGCAGGCCCTAGAAACCTGTGCCCGCCAATGGATGGCCAAGAAAGACGGCGGGTACGCGGTCGAGGCCCGGATTGTCCGGTAGTGACCTTGGTTCTGGCTTTTTACCTTTGACCTTGGTTTTTGTTTTTCGGCACTCTTCTACATAATTCCCTTTGGATACCGATGTTATCGACTGGCTGAAGTCGAAGGGAAAGGGCTACCAGACCCGGATGAACGCCATGTTGCGGGAGCTGATGAGGAGTGAGAAGGAGCAGAGGGGTCGGCGCGGGCGGCCATGATGGCGGTTACATCCTGTCTTCTCGCCGTTCGACCTCCTGTTAAGTATCTGTACTGGGCTTCCCCAGCCTTGCAACGGCCCGCCTGGTGCTGGGGAGATCTGTAGGTATGTCCTCAGAGCAGTCCGCTCAGTAGCTCGAAACAGCGATAAGCACGTCCGCCACGTAGAGCGGGGTACCATGCACCTCAGGCTGTAAGCGTGCATCTTCTTCAGTTGGATGTGGCAGCGACGGTGACGCTACGACTGGGGCAAGGCTTGGGGCCGAGAGAGGATTGGAGCATGATTATTAGACGGTTAGTTCTTGGCAACCTCAACACAACCATCACCCTGTGCGTGCTGATTCTTGGCATCATGGGAGTCCTGTTCGGAATCGGGGTCGGTAGCACCTTCTTCGATCCCTACTCCGGGCCAATACTGGGCGGGATCTTAGGGGGTATCGGCGCTCTAATCATGAGTGGGGTACTCTTGGGCCCTATCTTGATCTTGGTGGATATTCGGGAAGGGCAGAGCGATATCATCCGGGAGCTTCAGAAGCTCCAAGAGTCACCGAAGCCGGACTAGCGCAGCCAGGGAATAGACCGGCTGAACCCCCGCCACCGATTGCTGAGGGAGCGGGGAGGACCGAGACATGAGTAATGATCTAGCGAGGCTGCTGCGGCCAACTCCAAGAGCTTCGACGCTTCCAAGCTGGTGTCCACGGTGCACACCTCAAGACGCCTCGCGGAGCGCCTCGTCCAGCGAGAACGCTGCTCTCTTTACGTCTGTTAATGCTAGTTATCGGAACTGGGGTCCCACTCGACCTTGAGACCGCTTTGGAAACGATACCTGCACCCCCAACCCCAACACCTCAGCCACTCGATCAAGACTCCGCATATTGTGGTTGAAGTAGAACGGATCGGTGAGTCGGTGGATCGATTGACGGCTCACCCCTAAACGTCGAGCGACCTCGGCCTTCGTTAACCGTGCCGACTGGATGGCATCTGCGAGCCTGAGTGAAACAGGGTTCACCTCAGCTGGCTCAACCAGCACTACCTCCCATGGCTCTTCACACTCTTCGCACTCGATACTCTCGACCGGACTCGGAGTTGGCCACTCCTCCCCATCCCGCTCAAGGTCATAGAGGCGCAGTGCGATAGCCTCACTAGCTAGACGCAAAATCTCGTCACGCCCTTCCCCAGCCACCACAATCACTGGGAGGTCGGGAACGAAGCCACTAGTGTCATCCTCAATAAGTACGGGGTACTGGACTCTCACTCCGCATCACCTCCTTCCCCGTATTTATCCTTATAGCCTTTGCTCTTCAACTGCTATTTCGGTAGGTCTATTTGAGACCTGCCTGCTTAAGTATTGCGTAGAGGGTTCCTCTCTTGACTTCGGCCCCAAGGTTACCCGACACGGTTATCTTCCCCTCTTACAGCCTAGCCCGAAAGAGCAGACCCCTACTCCAACCCCGCTAGCCTCTAGGCCTCCGGCAGCTCTATTCCAGCCTCGGCAAGGTCGCTGTCATACCGCCCTGTCAGGCACCAGTCCGCCTCGTGAGGTCTCAATCTGGGAGGACTGCGGTGAAGGCCAACTCCAGAATCACCTCATCGGCGACCCAGCTAACCCCCGGCCAACTGGGGATGCGGAGACTGTAGTCGCGCCAGCGAATTGTCGTCGAGGCCAGTCCCTGCAGTTCGGTCTCGGATACGACCGTGACGGTCGTATCGAAGACCGCCTCTTGTCTGCCGTTGCGGACCCTGAGCATGCCGGTGATCTGCAGCTCGAGGGTGTCTCCCACCTGGACGAGTGAGGGCATTCCCGCGACTGCGGTGGGTTCGAAGGTGATATAGCGGTACTTGTCCAGACCCGCATTCAGGATCCGCCTGACGACGACGCGATCCCTGGCTCTCCGGTCGCCCTTCAGGTCGCGGGCATCGATGGTGATGGTGCCGACCGAGGTGCTTAAGGGGTCGTTCCGATCGAACTGCACCGTGCCGGTCACCAGGGGAGTGACGGCGACAGCAGTGGTGTCGCGGCGACGAAACACCTCGTCGATCAGGTAGCGAGCCTCCGTACCCTCCACCAGCTGGAACACCGGGGCTTCGGTATCCTGGGCGAGGGCTGCTGCGGCCGCCAGCGCCAGCACGATTGCTGCAAGTAATCCTCGTTTTCCCATGCAAGAAAATGTAGCACTTAAGCGTGCATCTTTGGTGAAGGAAATCCTAGCCGAGCGATACCCTGCCCCGCCGCTGCCCGAGCGCAGGTCGCTGGCATTTTTCGAGCCGGCCCTACCTTGACCCAAGCGAGGGGGCTGGTCAGAGCCAGCCCTTCTCCCGCGCCAGCCTCGCCGCCTCAATCCTGTTGTCAACGCCCAGCTTGCTGATCGCCTCAGAGAGGTAGTTTCGAACTGTCCCGGCCGAAAGAGTGAGCAGCTCCCCGATCTCGCTGCTGCTCCGGCCCTCCCCCGCCAGCCGGAGGACCTGGCGTTCCCGCTCCGTGAGGGGGTCCGGCTCGCCCCAGGCCTCCACGGCCAGTTCGGGATCGACCGCCCGGCCTCCGAGATGTACCCGCCTCAGGGCAGCGGCCAACTGGGAGGCCGGTGCATCCTTCAGGAGGTAGCCGGCCGCTCCCGCCTCCAGCGCCCTCCGGAGGTAGCCACCTCGAGCGAAGGTGGTCACGATCACGACCCGCGTCCCCTGGCGGAGCGCCGCAACCTCCCTGGCAAGCTCGAGCCCCGTGAGTCCCGGCATCTCGATGTCGGTCACGAGGATGTCTGGTACGACCTCCCTGACCAGGTCGAGCGCCTGCGCTCCGTCGGTCGCCTGGCCCACCACTTCGAACCCCCCCTCGAGCTCGAGGAGGGCCGAGAGGGCGCCGAGGATCAGGCTCTGGTCCTCAGCGAGGACGACCCGGATCACTGCGGTTGCACCTTCAGGGTGGGCGGTGGCCACTCCGCACCAAGGGCTCTCTGCTCCCGACTGGGGATGCCCACGGCGAGGGTGGTGCCGGTCTCCATCGTGCGGGCAAAATGCCCCCCGAGAGAGCGGACTCGCTCCCGGATCCCCGCCAGGCCATTCCCCTCGGAACCGCCCCCCAGGCCGTTGTCGGCGAGCGTCAGCAGCACCTCGTCACCCTCGGTGCGGAGCGCAACCTCGGCGCGAGTCGCCTGCGAATGGCGGACGATATTGGTCACTCCCTCACGGAGCACGAGCGCCAGGGCCCCCTCCTGGCGCGGAGAGAGTTCGACCGGCTCGACCCTGATATCGAAGTCGATGTCGGCTGCGGCGAGCGCCAGCTTCGCGTTGGCGATCTCCCCGCTTAGACCCTGCACCCGGTATCCCTGGACCGCTTCGCGGACCTGAGCCAGGGCCTCGCGCGAGATCGCCTCTACCTCGGCCATCTCCCCGGCGGCACGATCGGGATCCGAACTGGCCAGCTTGGTCGCCAGTTCGCTCTTTAAGGTGATCATAGAGAGGGTGTGGCCGAGGAGGTCGTGGAGGTCGCGGGCGATCCGCTCCCGCTCCGCGAGCACCGCCAACCGCTCCATCTCCTCCTGCGCCAGCCGCAACCGGGCATCGCTGCGGGACCGCTCGGCTTCGACGATCTGCAGCCCGCCGATCGTCGGAATAAACAAGAATGCCGGAATGAATGCGGCCCAGCGGAAGGGGAAGGGGACCTCTGAAAAGAAGAAGGTCCCGCTAGCGATCATGAATACGATGCCGATGATGGTCCAGGCCGTCCGAACGGATCCGACTCTGGCCGCAACTGCCGCCGCATAGATGAAAAACGCGGTCGCTCCGGAGTTCAAGTTGAGCACCACCCCGACCGTGCCGAGGAGCGTCATACCGGCAACGCTCCAGAGCAACTTTCTCCCCCGTTGCCGGTAGCTCCAGAGAAAGAGCGGCAGAAAGATGCCGGCCAAGGCGGCAGCGATCAGCCAATCGCCGGCACCCGCATTGGGATCGAAGATCGGTTGGAAACCGAGAAACGCGAGGTAGATCAGGTAGAGGTAGGGCCCCTCTCGGCTGGACCACGAGCTCATAAGCCCTAGTGTACGGTCAGCCGTAGGTCTGGCCCTCATCCCGGAAGTAGAGGAAGACGGCTGCGATGAGGAACGCAAGGGTGAAGCCGCCGAGAACGAGCAGGTGCCAGCCGGCCCCCCCGCCTCCGTCGGCCCCGACGACTCCGAGTGAGAGCTGGGCGTAGTGGTAGGTCGGCAGGTAGGGGGCGAGTTTCTGGAAGAAGGCCGGGAGGACCTGAATCGGGATCCAGAGCCCGGCAGCGAACGACATCGGGAGGTAGATCAGGTTCACCACGGCCGGAGCCGAGTTGGGCCCCACCAGGTAGCCGAGGGCGAGGCCCATGGCGCTGAAGGGGAGAGTTCCCACAACCAGGACGCCGACGACCGAGAGGAGTTCGCCGACCGACAGCCTCAGGCCGCCGAACAGGGCACCGAGCGCGAGCAGGATCAGGACGATGATCAGCCCGAACATGGCGGCCATGAAGACCTTGGCCAGGAAGTAGGCGAGGGGCGGCATCGGCGAGGCTCGCTTGAGTAGCATCCAACCCTGACCCCGCTCCACGGCGACGCCGACGCCGAAGCCGAAGAGGGCCGCCCCGATAATCCCGAAGGCGCCGTAGGTGATGGCGTAGTAGAGGGCGCTAGAGATAGGTCCAAACTCGCCGCGACCGAAGCTCAACCCGAACAGGATATAGAACATGGTCGGAAAGAGCAGGATCGAAAGTGAGTAGATGGGGAGGCGGAGGAACTTGAAGAACTCGAACTTGGCCTCGAGCCAGAAGATGCGCAGCAGATTCCTCCTCGGGCTCCCAAGGATCCCGACACCCTTGACGGTCATGACCTGCCCCCTTCCGTCAGCGCGAGGAAGGCCTCCTCGAGGCTGGCACCGGTCACCTCGAGACCGGCAAGATCTGGGTCGAGACGGAGAAGCTCTCTGACGACGGGCTCGGCCCGGGTCGCGAAGATCTCGGTCGCCTGACCCTCCAAGCGGACCTGGGTAACACCCGGCAGGCGTTCGATCATCTCTCGGTCGAGCCGGGTGACGGCCGCTACCCGCCTCCCCCCGGTCTTGGCCTTGATCTCGGTCGGCGTTCCGTCGGCGATGACCCTGCCGTGATCGATGAGCACAATCCGGTCAGCGAGGGTGTCCGCCTCCTCCAGATTGTGGGTGGTGAGGACGACGGTCCGCTCCTGGCCGATGATCTGCCGGATCTGACCTAAGAAGGCCCTCCTGGAACCGACGTCGAGGCCGGTCGTCGGCTCGTCGAGGAAGAGCAGATCCGGATCCCCGCTGAGGGCGAGAGCGAGGTGCAGCCGCTGTTTCTGGCCCCCGCTGAGCTTCCCGTAGAGGCGATTCTCGAGCTCCTGGAGACCGCTGGCCTCAAGGATGGTTCTGAGCGTGAGGGGTCGAGGATAGTAGCTTCGAAAGATCTCGATGTGCTCCCGCACCTTAAGCCCCTCGGGGACACCCGAAATCTGGAGCATGGCCCCGACCCGCATCCGACTCTCGGCGCGAATCGGGCTCCGCCCGAACACTTCGACCTCTCCACGCGTGGGCCGGAGCGTTCCGAGCAGGAGTCCGACCGTGGTCGTCTTCCCCGCCCCGTTGGGGCCGAGCAGGGCCACCACCTCTCCGGTGTGAATCTCGAGATCCACCTCGCGGACAGCCTCGACCTTGCCATAGTTCTTGGTTACCCCGCGCAGCGAGGCCACCACAGAACTCCGGCTGCCGGTCGACTGCCGGGAATAGATCCCTGCCGTGGCTACCATCTCCCCTCCCCCTTACGACTCTGTGTAGTTGGTGGTCTCACACTTCATCCCTTTAGGAGTATGGCTCAGGCTCCGCCCCGGGAACACCTACACCTATCAACCGGGAGAGATGACACTTATCACTCCCCACGGCCCTGGAGCCACCAACGACGCCGTCCCGCTAAACCCCGGCATCAGGTCGGCTATCCTTGTGGCTCCCCAAGCCGACTCGCAGGTCCGACTTCAGCGCGGCTTACCGCCCCCACCGTAGCGCCGCTCGACGTAGCTTCGGATCATCTGGTTGAACTGCTCGGCGATATCCGAACCCCGCAAGGTGGCGACCAACTCCCCATCCTGATAGACGGGGGCCCTCGGTCGCTCCCCCGTCCCCGGGAGAGAGATGCCTATGTCGGCATGCTTCGACTCGCCCGGGCCGTTGACAACGCAGCCCATCACCGCGACCCTGAGCCCCTCCACACCCGGATAGCTACCCCGCCAGGCGGGCATCTGCTCCTTGAGGTAGGTCTGGATATCTCGGGCCATCTCC
Source organism: Truepera sp. bin119 (assembly GCA_002239005.1). Classification (GTDB taxonomy): domain Bacteria; phylum Deinococcota; class Deinococci; order Deinococcales; family Trueperaceae; genus MPNL01. Next base: position 4,512 of record MPNL01000027.1, on the reverse strand, counting down.
TGGAAGAGGGTGCTAGTGGTGCGACCACAGCCCGGACAGGCGGTTACGGCCGGGGCGAAACTCCTCTGCCCCAGCGCCTGAAGGATCTCCTTGGCGACCTCGACCTCGCGCGAGCGCGGCACCCCCGGAGTCGGGGTGAGCGATATCCGAATCGTCTCCCCGATCCCCTCGGCCAGCAGCGGGGCGAGCCCCACCGTGCTCGAGACCACCCCCTTGAGATCGATGCCGGCCTCGGTGAGGCCTAAGTGCAGGGGGTATTCGCAGCGCTCGGCAAGCTGCCGATAGACCTGCCACAGGTCGCGGACCCGAGAGACCTTGGCGCTGATCACGATCAGATCGTGTCCGAGCCCGTTCGCCTCAGCGAACTCTGCCGATCGGAGGGCGGACTCGATCATGGCCTCGATCAGGACCTCACCGGCAGGGCGCGGCTCACTCAGGCGTCCATTCCGGTCCATGAGTTCGGTGAGGAGTCGCCGGTCGAGTGAACCCCAGTTGACACCGATCCGGACAGGCTTGTGGTGGTCACGCGCCACCTCGATCATGGTCAGGAAGTTGGCGTCATGCCGCTCCCCCACCCCGACGTTCCCCGGGTTGATCCGGTACTTGGCCAACCCCGCCGCCGCCTCAGGGACCTCCTTAAGTAGCAGGTGCCCGTTATAGTGAAAATCTCCGACGAGCGGGACCGGCTGGCCGAGATCCGCGATCCGGTCCCGGATCTCGGGGATGGCGCGGGCGGCCGCTACCGTGTTGACCGTCACCCTCACCAACTCGCTGCCGGCTGCAGCGAGCTCCACCACCTGTCTTGCGGTCGCCTCGGCATCGGCGGTGTCGGTATCGGTCATCGACTGAAGCACCACCGGGTGTTCGGAGCCGACCGGAACCCCACCGATCCAGACCGTCGGTGTCCTGCGCCTGGGAATGTGATCCATAAACCTCCTGTCGGCACCACCAGCGCCTAAGGGACAGCTCCGATTCAGTCTACCGCCCTAACCCCGGACGAGCTGCAACACCTCCTCGAGGAGGTGTTGCGAAGTGCTCAGGCCCTCGTTGCCGTAGATGGTCTCGGTGCCGGTCCAGTCGCCGAAATAGCCACCGGCCTCCCGAAGGATCACCGGAAAGGGGGCGGCGTCCCAGGCGCTGAGCACGGGGTCGAGCATCAGCTCGACCCTGCCCGTGGCGACCAGGGCGTGCCCGTAGGCGTCCGACCAGCCCACCCGGTGGTAGACCGCCCGCTGCAACCTCGACCACGCCTCCCCCTTGCCGTAGCGGCCGAAGTTGCCCGGGTCGGTGCAGGAGAGATAGGCCTGGGCCAGGCTCCTGGTGGACGCCACGCGGCAGCGCCTCCCATTCCAGTGGCAGCCGGCACCGGAGGCGGCGTAGACCGTCTCCGCCAGCACCGGGAAGTGGGCGACCCCTACCTCGATCCTCCCCTCGATCTCCAGCCCGATGAGGACGGCGTAGAGGGGCACCCCCCGGGCGAACGCCTTCGTCCCGTCGATCGGGTCGATCAACCAGCGGTGGCTGGCACCAGCACCCTCCTCGCCGAACTCCTCGCCGAGGATGCCGTGGTCCGGGTAGCTCTCCTCGATCCGTCGCCGGATCAGGAGTTCTGACCGGCGGTCGGCCTCGGTGACGGGGGAGCCATCGGCTTTGAAGTCGGTGGTGGGACCCGTCTGAAAGAGGGAGAGGGTGGTACGCCCCGCGAGGTAAGCGGTCTCTACAGCGAATTCGAGGTACGCGTTCAGGTCGGACACCCCTACACTTTAGTCCTTGACAGGCCGGTGCTACCATACATGGCGTGGTATACGGGCGGGAGCTCCTCGAGGCGAATGAGCGGCGGACCCTGGCACCGTACGCGAGCCTCGCCGCCGACAGCCGGGGGCGCAAGTATAGTGAGCGGGAGAGCAGCTTCAGAACGGCCTTCCAGAAGGACCGGGACCGGGTCATCCACACCAGCGCCTTCCGCCGCCTCGAGTACAAGACCCAGGTCTTCGTAAACTATGAGGGGGACTACTATAGGACCCGCCTCACCCATACCCTGGAGGTGGTCCAGGTCGCCCGGTCGATCGCCCGGGCGCTGGGTCTGAACGAGGACCTCACCGAGACCATCGCGCTGGCACACGATCTGGGCCATCCTCCGTTCGGACATGCGGGAGAGAAGACCCTCGACCGGCTCGCCAGCGCTGCGGGCGGCTTCGACCACAACAGGCAAAGCCTTCGGATCGTGACCAGACTCGAGCACCGGTATGCCGACTTCCCCGGCCTCAACCTGACCTGGGAGACGCTCGAGGGGATCATGAAGCACGAGACCGCATACGACGTCCCCGACAGCGAGTGGGAGCCGGACCGGCACCCTAGCCTCGAAGCGCAGGTAGTCAACATCGCCGACGAACTAGCCTACAACGCCCACGACCTCGACGACGGACTCCGTTCGGGCTACCTCACGGCCCACCAGACTGCGAATGTACCCCTGATCGGTGTCCTCTTTCAAAGGCTGGGGATCTCCAGCGGAAGCTTCGGGAGTGCCGACCGCTACCTGCTTATCCGGGAGCTACTCGGCCTCGCTATCGAGGATGCGGTCACCGCCACCCAGCGGCGCCTCGAAGCGGAGGAGATAGCGAGTGTCGATGACGTTCGTGAGGCGCCAGAGAAGCTGGTAACGAACTCCCCTGAGGTGACGGGTCAGCTCGGAGCGCTAAAAGACTTCCTCTACCACAACCTCTACTATCACCACCGACTCATCCGCATGACCCGGAAGGCGGATCACATCCTCTCCCGGATCTTCGAAGCCTACCTCTCCTCACCTGAGATGCTCCCCAGCGAGGTCCAGGTCCAGGCAGAGATGTTAGGTCTCGAGCGCGCAGTTACCGACTACCTCGCCGGCATGACCGACCGCTACGCCGGTGACGAATACCGACGACTGTTCGACCCGCACACCCTTACCTAAAGGTGCACCTGTGGCTGGCTCCCAAGGAGGCGAAGGCCTTAGAATCTGCTCCATCGGACTTGGCAATCGGTGCAGGTAGGCTCGTATGGGTGAGCGTTGCTGCCACAGAACTTGCTCATATATGCCTGGGCAGCTGTGATGGGTGTTCCCTTCCCATCTTCTGCCATCCCCCACCCACCGCGCCTACCGCTGCCACCACGGCGAGGAGCCAGAGCACAGCGAGGATCACTTCCGGTTCCTCAACCTTGCCACCGCCCCACGGACTCTTCGGGACTGCCAGCGAGTTCGGCTCGAGCGTAGTTCCCTGACACCGTGGGCGACTCCCGGCGCCCCGCCTACTGCATCTCTTACCTGAAGCGCCCGTCGTGCAGTCGCCAGTAGGTGTCTGTGCCTCTAAGGAATACATTGTCTTGAGCATAGTCCCAGGGGGTCAAGCCTTTAATGTCTCGGGCAGCTGCGTTGGCACCGGCAGCGAGCAGGGCTTCGATGACGGCGGGGTTTTCGGTGCTCCGGGCCGCCAAGTGCAGGGGAGTCCGACCATCCCCGGTCCGGGCGTCCACCCACGAACCGGCAACTACTAGAGCCCTGATGACGGCGGGGTAGTCGGTGACCGCGCTCGCATGGTGCAGGGGAGTAAGTCCGAACCTGTTCCGCGCTTTCGCATCTGCCCCAAATGCGAGGCACCCTCTCACCCTTGCTGGCGTGGCCCAGCGGAAGAACTCCCACGTGTTCCACCCTGCACAGTGGGTGACCGATCTAAACCTCGCCTCCACAATGAAAGCGTCGCAACTCGTCGTCAGCGCGAGTACGCCTGCGCTTGCGACTACCAGTAGGTATCGAGATAGGACCCTTCGGGCCTTCACACTCTCTACCCTACCCCCAATACCTCAACCTCGCCACCGCCCCTCGACTGGCAAGCTCGGCTCGAGCGTAGTGCCCCGGCATGGTAGGTGATTCCCAACGACCCGCCTGCTGCATCTCTACCAGAGTCGCCTCAGCAGCGGCGAGCGACTGGGCAGAGCCAACCCGGAGGAGTGACCTGAGACTCGATCTTCGATGCCAGCAGCCTTGGCCCTGGCCTGGATGACCGCAGAGGCGTTCGATCCCTCCGAACCCGTAACCTACCCACACCCTAGCCCAATCACACTCCCGTCAACACCGACAACGATATTCAACCGTTCCGGTCGGTGGTCCCCTGTGACCAGACTGCCGACGGAATAGATTCGCAGAGGCTTGGGAAGCTTGGCGGTGTCGACCTCCGCTACTGGCTTCCCAACGAGCTCCCCATACTTCACCACAGCCCTCTGACATTCTCTGGCCGCCCTGTCTCTACCGACATCGGTGACAGCACAGCCCCAGAGCAGCACTGCAACCGGTAAGACTCTCAGCATTTGGCCGAATCCGCTCAAAAGACGACCTGCCACCCTGCAGCCAGACTGAAGATCGGTTCACTCTCGAGATGACCAGGATCGCTCGATAGTGCTGCTTCTGCCCGGAAGGTTCCGCCGAGCAGCTTCTCTCGTCGCCAACTAGCCGCCAGATCGAGCTGCCTCCCCGAGGGGGTG
>MPNL01000026.1 GCA_002239005.1 Truepera sp. bin119 | reverse complement strand
CGTACCCGCTCCAGGTGCGCGATACAGGCGTGCTGGTCGGGAAAACTCTTGAAAACTGACACGATGTTCATGTCCTTATTGTGGCATGAATGGGCTCAAAAGTCAAGCCCGTAACCGCTCATTCCGTTGTATAATCTCAAGTCTCACACAAAGTCCGACAGGCTGCTAGCCCACCTACACCGTCATCGTCGGGGAGCAGGTGGCCGTGGTACTCCGAGAGCGAAAGAACGGTCAGGTTCTCGGCCCAGGCTAGCCCACCTGCGAGCGCGAGGCCTAGTAGCAGGCTGAGTAGGATGCGGTCCTGTCTTTTCATCGGTCTCCTCCTTCTAGGTAACGACTACCGGGTCTCGCCAGCGAGGAGCGCTTCCACCTCGGCCTGCGCAGCCTCGAGGGCCTCCTGCGCGGTGTCCTCCTGAAGCACCGCCCTCACTACGGCCTGGCCGAGGATCTCGAAGCGGATCTGCCCCCACTCGGCCAGATTGGGCTCGAATTGGGTCGTGGCGAGTTGATCTACGATGGCATAGAAGTCGGGGTTCTCGTCTAGGTAGGCGAGGAATTCGGGCAGGTTGGCGGCCTCGTCGCCGATGGGGGCGTATCCGGTGGAGACCGCGAACACCGCATTGGTCGCTGGCGCGATCATGAAATTGATGTACTCCGCTGCCGCCTCCTGATCCTCCGTGGAAGCCGTGTTGAACACCAGGATGTTGGTGCCCTGGAAGACGCTGGCGCCATGGGTGCCCGCGCTGCCGCCGGGGATGGGGGCCAGCCCCACGTCGAAGTTCGCTGCGCCAAGGTAGAAGCGGTAGGCGGCGCTGGTGTCGAAGGCGAAGCCGAACACCCCGGTGCCGAAGTTCTGGTTGATGAAGCTGCCGTCGGTGATCGCCCGCGCGACCCCCCTGTCATGAGTTAGTTCGACCAGCTGCTTAAGCGCTTGGACCCCGATCTCGCTGTTAACGACCAGGTCACCACCGTCGTCGTAGTAGCTGCCGCCCATGGTCCAGAACCAGTCCTCGTAGGTGGCCAGATCGGCGGGGCGGAACCAGTAGACAGGCTCAGCGTAGATGGCGGTCAGGGCACCCGCTGCTGCGATCAGCTCATCAAGCGTAGTGGGCACCCGAACGCTGTCCTCATTCAGGGGGATGCCCAGCTCCGCTAGGTCGTCGTCGTGGAGCAGGAGCAGGTCGCGGTTGTAGAAGAGCAAGTGGACCGACTTGTTCAGGGGCACGCCGTAGAGGGTGCCGTCCCAGGTGACCGCCTGGAGGAAGTTCTGGTACAGGCCAGCCGGATTCACGCCGACCGCCTCGAGGTCGGCCACCACGCCCGCCTTCAGGTAGGTGGCGATGTTGTTCTCATACCCCTGGGCGAGGACCGGCAACTCCCCGGCGGCCGAGGCGGCCAGGATCTTGGTGGAGAGGTCGCCGTAGCCCCCCTGGCTGATGGGCCGGACGCACACCCGACCTTCGTTCAGGCGGTTGTACTCGAGCGTCAGGTTCTCGAGTGTCTCGCGCGGTGCACCGCCCCGGAAACCGTGCCAGAACTCGAGTATCTGTGGGCTGGCCGCACAGAGGGCGTCGATCTCCTCTTCGGCCGTCTGGGCGAGTGCGCTTGAGGTCAGTGCTCCGAGGACGAGCAGGCCTGCGATGATCCCAATCCGTCTCAACATGATCCCTCCTTGGCTTCGCCTGGATTCGCTCCCGACAGGGCGGTTGTTACTCAGTATTCATCATACCCTCGAAACGCGAGCCGTTTTGAAGACCTCCTCAGTACTCCGCGTCTTGCGGCACATGCTCTTGCATCACCTCGGAAAGCTGCTTGGCAGTTGTAATCTTGCCAGTCCCGGCATCTTGGGTTCGCAAAGAGACAGAGTCGGTCCAAAGGATCGCCGCGACCGCCAACGATTAAGAACCGCACCGATCACGAGACAGCCAGATGGAGTGCCTTCTCCGCTTCCGCGTACGATGGCTTCTTCTACTCAACAGCATACAATCGGACGACGGCCATCGACTCACTAATCCGGCGTGTCCACCAGTACGAACGAGAGACGATAGTCTACTGCCGCACCCTCGACGGTCAATCGGAAATCACGACGACCAGCATTTATTACGGCGGGGCGGCAATCATGCTATTTCTTGCGGAGCGATTCGGAGAAGGGATCCATGTCGAGCTGTTTACAACACCTCTTGAGGATCTGCTCGAGCAACGGGGAATGACTGTTGAAGAGACATTTGCTGAACTGCAAGCGTGGTTTGATCAGCGGGCTCGAGCTCTGTACTTGCGTTGAACCAAGCGGGGGTTCCCTCAGCCTGATTTGCGTCGTCGAGTTGCACCCGCCGTAGCATTCTTGCAGCCGTCCGCGTGAGTCATCCTGACTCGTGCTGCTGCGTAATCTGCCTACTTCCGGTACCTCAACCTCGCCACCGCCCCGAGATCGGACAAGGACGGCTTCGTTGGAGCTTCGGGTCTACTAGCAAGCTCGGCGGTATCCCGGCGTTCGTGATACCAGGAGTTTGTCAGCAGCGTTCCACGGACTCGGAGTAGGGTTCTACTTGAGCCCCGAGCGGGCGATTCCCTGGATAAACTGCTTTTGCACGAAGAAGAAGCCGATGATGATTGGCAAGATGGCCATGGTGGAGGCGGCCATCATCGGGCCGAAGTCCGTGCCGGTCTCCTCGACAAAGAAGCGCAGCCCCACCTGGATGGTGCGCATGTCGTCACTGTTGGTTACGATCAGCGGCCAGAGGAGGGCGTTCCAGGACCCCAGGAACGCAAACAGCGCGTAGGTCAGCAGCCCGGGAAGGGCCAGCGGGATTGCGATCTGCCACAGTTGGGTGAGCCACCCGGCCCCGTCGATGCGGGCTGCGTCGAAGAGTTCCTGGGGGAGCGTCAGGAAGAACTGCCTGAGCAGGAAGATGCCGAAGGCGCTGGCGATGAACGGCACGATCAGAGCAAAGTAGGTGTTGATCCAGCTAAGCCGCGCCAGTACCACGAAGTTGGGGATGAGCAGCACCTCGCCCGGGACCATCAGCGTCCCCAGGATGAGGACGAACACCACCTCGCGTCCCCAGAAGGGGATGCGGGCTAGCGCAAAGGCGGCCAGACTGGCGACCGTGAGACCCGCCAGCACCTGCACTATGGCGGTGAAGGCGGAGTTGAAGAAGTAGCGGCCGAACGGGGCGGCCTGCCAGGCAGCTACATAGTTCCGGAACAGGTAGCCGACCGCCCCTGGTGCGATGTCGGCGTACTCCACGCGGTTAAACCTTCTGGAACTGCGCAGCCCGTCCGGTGCCAGGGTACTGGAGAGGAGAGTCGCCCCCTTCGGGATGCGCACCTCGAGTGGAATCCGACTGTAGGCGCTCTCCCCCTGGTTGGTCAGCGTGACCCGGTACAGGCTCCCCCCCTCCCCTGGGTTGGTCGGGGTGCCCCGGTCCCGCCCCCCCCCCTCCGGGCCCTCCGATACCAGCCTGGTTTCGATGAGGGTATCGTCTCCTAGCGGGAACGAGAGGACTCCGAGCGGCTTCGGGATGATGGCCTCGACCTCCCCGCCGCTGGTGTTCGCGAGGGTAAGATCGAGGCTCACGCTACGCCCCGGTCGGAACCCGCCGAGCAACCCGCCGAGGAGGCCGGGGCGCCCCTGTCGGCCCAGTTGGAAGGAGGCCACCCAGTTCCGCAGGCGCATCTGCTCTGGGATCAGCACCGGTGTGCTAGAGGCCGTCTCCTGCCGATTCTGAAAAGAGGTCGCGACCATCCAGTAGAAGGGGAATATCATCAGGGCCGCGCCGACGGTGAGGACGAGGTAGATGATGGTGCGTCCAACCGACCATCGAAAGTTCATCTCGTCTCTGCCTCTCCGCCGAAGAGGCGATTAAAGAGACGGCGCTGCAGCAGGGTTAGGAGCAGAGTGATCACGAACAGGATGAAGGCCAGGGCCGAGGCGTAGCCGAAGTCGAAGTCGCGGAAGCCCTTGAAGTACAGGTACATCACGACCGAGAGGGTGTCATTGAGCACCCCCCCCTCTGGTGTGAGGATGAGGATCTGCGTGAACACGTTCAGCGAACCGATCAGGCTGATGATCAATACGAAGAAGGTGGTCGGTGCCAGGAGTGGCCAGGTGATATAGCGGACCTGCTGGTGCCAGTTTGTGCCGTCGATGCGCGCCGCCTCGTAGTACTCCTTCGGAATGGACTGGAGTCCGGCAAGGAAGATGACCACGTTGTAGCCGAGGAAGTGCCACACGCTCATGATCATGATGGCGATGAGAGCAACGCTCGGCCCCACGACCAGCCCCGATAGCTCGACACCGAAAGGCGACAGGATCAGTTCGAACAGGCCATTGGGGTTGGCCAGCCAGCGGAAGTCGCCGAGGCCGAGCAGCCAGTTCAGCAGACCGGCGTTAGGGTTGTAGATCCAGCGCCACACTGCAGCGGCGGCCGTCAGGGCCGTGATGTAGGGAAGGAAGTAGGCCACGCGGTAGAGACTCAGGCCGCGGATGCGCTCGTTCAGCAGGATTGCGGTGAGCATGCCCAGGAAGATGCTGAGCGGTACCGTCCCGACCACATACCAGGTGGTGTTGGCTAGTGACTTCAGGAAGCGAGGATCGCGCAGAGCGATCCGGTAATTCTCCAGCCCCACGAACTCGGCTGCGCCGAGGTAGTTAAAGTCCTTAAAAAGACTAATCCAGAGGGCGTAGATGGCCGGGAAGTAGACCCAGAGCATCATCAGGACTAGGGCCGGTATCACGAGCAGCCAGCCGCTCAGTTGGTTGATGGTTCTCTCCGATAATTGCGCACGTGAGCGGATATATAAGAGGAGCAGTCCGCCTATGAGAGCGAGTCCGGGCCAGACGATTCCGAACAGGGGCAGACTCCCGGCGATGGGGAGAAGCCCTGCGGTTACGATCCCGGAGGCTGTTCCGATCCAGCGCGTCCGGTCGCCGAGGTAGAAGCTCAAGGCGACCTGAGTTGTTGCGGCCACCGCCAGCAGGCCGATTGTGATTCCGCCGACTGAGCCTGCCGCGTCGGGCCCGAGCAGTTCGAGTCGGTGGAATCCCGCCCCGGCGAGCCCGGCGGCACCTGTCAGCAGCGCTGCGAGCCACAGGCGCGGCTGCCAGCGCTCGTCGAGGGCCCGCCGGGATCCGCTGAGCGAGAATACCTGTTGCTCTTGGGCCACGCGTCAGAATCAATAATAGCGTGGAACTCAGGTCTCATCTTCGGCGTACCGCAGGTCGGTCCGGTTTCGCGAATGAGTAGGGGAGACTTGCTACCGAGCCGCTGAAATGCCCAAGCAGGTATCTGGGCCGAATTCGGTGCGGGTGTAGGCTTCGGCAAGACCTGTCATGTTCATCTGGTAGATTGGTTCCCATACATCGTGCCAAGTCCGAGGATTGGCTGCCTGACCGAGAAGGTACAGCACTTAGGCGGTCGCTCGGCTTATGGAACAGACTCTGAGAGGTCCTCGACTGAATTCATGCGTGGGAGGTGCTTAGGGTCAGTAGCTCGGGCCGAGGATGGTCCCTCGCATCTCCATCGGTTGGGCCAACACCAGCAGCGCTAGGCTGGCGAAGGCCAGTACAAAGAGGAGTACTGGCCAGATGGCCAGTACTCCACGCCGGTCAAAGTCCCGCAGCCCGATCCAGATCGTGACATAGCTTGCCAGCAGGGTATAGGCAACGGTGAAGGAGGCTGTTATCGGGAAGAGCCAGCGCGTCGGCACCATCTGGGCTAGACGCCAGTTTGGGTCGACAGCGAAGCCCCTGTACTCGAAGAAGTGCGCGAAGACCGGCGCTGCCGACAGCGCTCCGGTGAGGAAGTGGAACAGGTAGTGGGCGCCCCAGAAGCCGACCCCAAGGGCGAGGGTGACGTACCCCCACCGCTGGAGGGCGCGCCACGGGTGGAAGCCCGCCCCACCGAGAAGATCGGCCACCGTGGAGATTGCCATAGAGGTGAGGAGCCCCACTGCGGTGACTAGCAGGAAGAGCGCACCAAGGACAACCAGTTCGCTCTCGCTCGAGAGCGCGCGCGAGATGCTCTGGGCTAGGTCAAAGAATGGCCCGACCATAGCCGCTGCGTTGAGGAGCCCCCAGTAGGTGAGAAGCACCGCGAAGGCCATCACTGCCAACCGCCCCCGCTGCTGCCAGGGGGCCCGTGTAAGCTCCCACCAGGGTGCCCGCACGGTCAGCGCCACGTTGTCGTAGGGGCAGGCCCGCACGCAGTTGAAGCAGTTGGTGCAGTCCATGTTGGACTGGATTGCGGGGACGAACAGGTTGGTTTCGCAGCCGGGGAAGTAGCCCTCGCTGTTCGCGTGAGTGATCTCGGCTAGTGGGATGAAGGCTGCGCGCCCGGTTCCCGCCCCCTCCGCCCGTGTCTCGCGCCCGTGGAGGCACGGCTTATGCTTGCACTGCCGACACAGGTCGTGGTCTATGGCGGTGATCATTGTCGGAGAGGCACTCGACAGCGCGAAATTGAAGTTGCCCAGCGGGCATACGAAGCGACAGAAGGTTCCGTCCGGGAACAGGGCATCGACCACGAGCGCCGCTCCGAAATAGCCGACGGCAAGCCAGGCCGTCAAGTAGGGGCTTGCCCAGAGGTCGAAGTACTCATAGCTGAACAGGTAGATCAGGGTGAGGCTTCCGACAAACCACTTATTCTGCAGAGCCCGGGGCCATTCGATGTCGGGTAGGATCCGCTTCAATCGGTTGGTGGCGCCCCGCGTCAACATCAGGGGGCAGGCGGCGCAGAAGGCGTTTCCGAAGAGCGCCAGCGCGAGCACCACCAATCCACGGTAGTGCAGCCACACGCTGGTAGTGGCCACATTTCTCGGGGCCAGCTGGCGGCCCGTGAAGCCGTCGATGATGACGAGTAGCGCCAGGATCAGCAGGGGTAGCTGGAAGGCGAAGCGGGCGTACTTCCAGCGGACTAAGTGTCTGATGCCCGGGAGCCGGAACAGGTCGAAGCCTCTGGGCTGTTCGGTGATGGGGCCGAGGGTAGGGAGTTCGGCCCTCGGGGCGGGGGTGGAGGGCAGGATGTGATCTGCCATGAGGGTTCTTGTGCTGTTTCCTTCCTGCCTTACGGGTGCGGAAGCGGACTCGTCGTGAGCGTGCCGGTCGTGATCAGGATCGCTGTGAGCAAGACGGCCTCGGTGCGGACGAGGATTCCGAAACGGCGCGTCAGTCCGGGCGATCCCGACCTCTGTTCGTCCCGGAACCGGGGTGCGAACCAGAGTCGGTTTACCGCCGCGACGCTAACGGTCAAGAGGACGAAGATCACCTTGATGATCAGCGTATGACCGTAGGGAGAGTTCGTGAGGACGGTAGGTGACCAGATGTGCAGAAGTCCGGCGTAGACGCCTGTGGCGAACAGTCCAACTACGCTGACTAGGCCCAACTTTGAGTGGCGTTCGACGGAAGCGATCAGTTCCGGGTTGCGGGTTCGCCAGTAGGGGAGCGTGGCCAGGTAGAGCATGGAACCGCCCCAGGCTGCGGCTGCTCCGAAATGGATCAGATCGGCGACCATTGGGACCTGGCCCTGCATAACAACCGCATGGCTGGTCCAGCTGAAGGTTGCCAGGAGGGCCACTCCGGCTGCGACGAAGATAGCCTTCGTCGCGGTGTGGACCCAAAATTTTGGGTGACTTCTCCCCGAGAGGGAGAGGATCGCCACGATCAGGATCAGGCCGATACGGATGGTGATCGCCCTCCCGTGCCTCGTGAACCGGATGTATTCGCTCACCAGTTCTGTGTCGAGGAAACCCAGAGTGGTACGGATGGTCAGTGCAATGTCCAGAGAGCTTGCAACCAACAGGGTTACAGCTCCGAGCAGTACCCCTAGCCCTAGGGAGCCCCTCCGCACCGCCGAAGCACCGGAGATCAGGCCTGGGCCGACAAAATGCGCGAACACTCCGGCACCGACCAGCAAGATGGTGCCCAAGTAGAGCAGGGACTTGACCGCCGCAAGCACCCTAGTCCCCGGCGGCTGCCAGGTTGTGATCTACATCCGATTCCCCCGCCGGTAGCTGTTCTGGATCGAAGGTGAAGATTATAAATCCTTCCGTGGTATGGCCATCGATCGACAGAGCTCGCCACATCACCAGATACGAGCCTGGCTCGAGATCCTCACGCAACGACAGTGTGATCGTGGGCGTCGTCCGCTCTTCGGTCACGACACCCGTATCCACCCGAGCCTCGTCGTCGTCACGGAGCTCGAGCACCTCCTCTATCAGCGCCTCCGCAGCCGCTGTCAGTTCGCGCCGACTCAGTTCCGGGCTCGTCTCCAGCGGATACACCTTAAAGATGCTGAATCGCACCTCCACTGCCTCTTTCATTTCCAACGTCACCTCGCTCGGTGCCTCGGCGAGGGTGCTACCATTCTCTGGCGTAGAGCTCTTAAGGAAAGTGTGAGCCGCAGCAGCACCTATGAGAGTGAGTGCCGCTAGGGCAGAGAGGGGTCTTGCAAGTAGAGTCATTAGAGCAACCGCCAATCTGGGTTCAGGTCACTGCACTTCGAATAGGAGTGAGACTGTCTCCGGGGTTTCCCATGATGGTGATAGTCGGGTACCTGCTATGCCGAACTGCAGTGTGGAGGTGTACGTCTTGGGTGTGAGCCCGTCGGCACTGTATGCGTCTTCGAAGTGATCGTGAACTGGGTAGACACGCTCCTCTCTCCGGTCCATGCTCGCCAGGGGTTGATTGGGCACGAACCGGGCATGAATGTCCATGGCTGTATGATCGCGTCTATACTCTTGGTGTGAGCCACTCGGAGCACTAGTGCCAATGCCGGTGCAGTGCGCGCGGAGCTTGCGAGCCATATGGTTTTTCCTCCTGAAGGGCTGAATCATCAGATCCAGCCGACCGTCCTGGCTGCCGATTCCATCTCCTCTCTCGGTGTCCTGGAAAGTACCGGCTTAGGATTGTTGGGGGAGCACGGGTGAGGTTGGATCGGAACAGCCGATGCAGCGGTCGAACTGGAGAGACCCTGTTGCGAAGCAGGGGTGTGCTGAGAGTGTGGATAACCGCCGTTGCAGGTTGGGGTGGAGGGTGCGGTGAGACGGGGAGGCCACTGATGGAGTGGGGTGGGGTCGTTTCCGCATGGCTGTGACCGGAGTCTGTGGCGGCTATGAAAGGGCCTGTGAAGAGGCCGGAGGTGAGCAGCAGAGCGACGAGAGCAGATAGGTCGTGGACCCCAGGGTCGAGAGGGCACCGCTTCATGCTACCTCTGGACGCTCAGCGGCAGGATCTTGCTGACCCTCTTGCCATCGCTGAGTACGACCTCAGCTGTTAGGAACCAGTCCCCTGCCATGGTGAATTCGAAGGTGTCGGCACGATACAATCCCGGCTCGACCTCGACGGCCTTGCGGATCACAGGGATCATGCCCGCGTGAGTCATGTCACCTGTGATCTCAACCGAGGCTCCAGCCACCGCTCGTCCTTCCTGAACGACGCGAACGGAGACGGGTGTTATTCCGATGTCCGGCTTCAGATCGACCTCGATTTCCATCTGTAGCGCATCCGACGTGCCGCCACCAGAGACCTCGTTGGTTGGCAGTCTACAGGCTACACACACGAGGGCGAGGATGAGCAGGGAACCCACGGGCCACATGTTGACGGCATGGTAGCACGGTCGGAGGAGGGGTAAATTCCCTATTGATCACCGGTTAGGGGGCGAGGTTCGCCCGCATCCGAACGTGGTGTTCCGCACCCTCTGGCCGCAACCGACTCTCTATCAGGGCGACCTCGGTCGCGGTCCAGCGTACGGATTTCGGACTGGACAGTGTCAGCGCTGCGGCGACCCGCTCCCGTGTTCCCCCCTCCAGCCTCCGGACCCGGCCTAGGGTGAAATGGGAGGTGAAGCGCCCCTTCGGCTTGGTAGAACTCAACCCTGTGAGTAAGAAGGAGAGGTGACGCTCCAAGGCGGAGAGTTCCCCGAGGTCGCCTGCCACCCCCAGCCATAGGATGCTCGGCCGCGCCACCCTGGGGAACGTACCGAAGCCTGCAGTCTTGAGGTCGATGGGCCGTGAGTGCCGACACGCCCCTTGGACGGCCCTTGCTACGGCGGGCAGGACGTGCTCCTGCACCGTTCCCAGGACGTGCCCTGGCAAGTTGCATAGGAAGTGCAGGGTCAGATGGGCTTGGCCAGGGTGTTGCCAGCGGATCGGTTCTCCCGCGAGCTCCCGTCGCAGCGTTGCTTGAGCCTCACGAATAGTGTTTAGGACCTCGGCTGCGGGTTCGATGGCGGCGAATAGCCGTGGCATCTCAGTTGCCGATCAGGCGTCCCCTCTGCTCGAGGTAGGTGATGATGCCAGCGGCGAGCGCCTCTGCGGGTCGGCTGGGGTCCTCGAGGAATGACCGATCTTCGTAGTTGGATATGTAACCGAGCTCTACGATCAGGCCCGGCGTCGTCCGGCGCACGCTATGGTGATAGCGTCGGTGATTGAAGGCGTAGTAGTTGAACATGCTTCTGGTCACATTCTCGTGGTCGTCCGGGAGCCCACTCATCGCAAGGTAGGTTCCATCTACTGCACGTTTGAGTTCGGGTTCGGCTCGGTTGCGGGCGGGGATAAAGTGCGCACTCTTGTACCCGCGCCTCTCTAGGTCGTCACTGGCGTCAGCGTGGATAGAAAGGACTAGGTCAGCCCGGTAGCGGGGTGGGATGGTGGCGGGGAGCAGGTCCACCTCGATGCCGCGGGCCTCCAGGATAGTCTTCAGCTCCCTGGCGACGGCCCGATTCAGGGCGACCTCGTGAAGGCCCTCGACCGAGCCTCCCGTGTTCTTGCGCAACGCTGCCAGCTCCTTGGGGTGGTTGTGGACTTCGAAGTGGCCGATCTGGAGGCCGACCCTCGGCACTCCTGGGAAGATGCGAGAGAGCACCCGTGGCAGGCTGATCCCCTGTGGGGCGCTGACGATCCCGATCCTGTTGATGGGAAGGTAGAGGCTGATGAGCACGAAAAGGGCACCAGCGAGTAGCGCCAATCTCTGCACCCGCCTGACTACTCTCCCTTTTCGCTTCGGAGTCGGGGTGGATGGGGTCACAGCGCTCAGCCTAGCTAATAGAGGCACCTCCGCGCGAGAGGTATTTGACGCGATGGGGTAGTGGTTGGTGTCGGCACTAAAGCCGCACGCCCGTGAGCCAGAAGATGATGTGTTCGTCGACGTTCTCGATATGGTCTCCGAACCTCTCGAGGTA
Organism: Truepera sp. bin119; assembly: GCA_002239005.1. Taxonomy (GTDB): domain Bacteria; phylum Deinococcota; class Deinococci; order Deinococcales; family Trueperaceae; genus MPNL01. Next base: position 35,129 of record MPNL01000026.1, on the reverse strand, counting down.
GCGACCGATGCTTAGCAGTTGGGTCGAGACGCTTATGGTGTGGGGGTCCTCGATCATATAGGTGAGTAGCTCACGCTCGATCTGCTGGTAGAGATCGTCGATCTCATTGTCCATGGCCCACGCCTGCTTGGCGACCTCGATATCGGACTCGGCTAGGGCCTTAATGGTCACCTCGATCATCGTGCTGATCACGGTGAGGATTCGCTCCATGTCGAGGTACTTCTTTAGCGGCGGCTTCTGGGCCAGGGCCCTGGCGGCGCGTGCCACCCGCACCGCATAATCCCCCGCCCGTTCGATGTCTGCGAGGGAGCGATAGATGGCCCCCAGGAAGCGCAGGTCTCTGGCAGCCGGCTGTCGTCGGGCGATGATGATCAGGATCTGTTTCTCGAGCTGTCTCATAAGTTTGTCGATGGCGTCGTCGCCTTCGATGCATTTTTGCGCAGCCTCAAGGTCAGCCTGGATGAGAGCCTGCTGAGCGAGGCCCGCCGCCTCTCGAACCTGGCTGAGCATGCGGACCGTGGAAGCGTTGATCTCCAGGAGGTCCTGATTGAGGGTGTCCATAGCCGTCGAGCGTACCATAGCCCACGAGTATGTCATTTCGCTGTCAGGTCTCCGTCAGCTGTGTGATGGGGGACGTTATGGACAGCCGTTTCCCCTGACGGAGACCTGACGGCGACCGAGATACAATGACTCGGATGGGTGCGAGTCAGGGCAACCGAAGGAACCTGGTAGTCGCATGAACAGGGGAGGGCGGGTGCTGGTCCTTGAGGACGACGCCGCTGTTCGGGAGCTGGTCGGCTTCCACCTTAGACGAGCCGGTTTCCAGGTGATTGAGGCCGACTCTGCAACCTCTGCTTGGCCTTCTGTCGGTAACGCCGACCTGGTGGTGTTGGACTGGATGCTTCCGGATGAGCCTGGACTGGTGTTCCTTCGAAGGCTGCGCGATCAGAATTCGGGGGCGGAGGTTCCAGTCCTGATGTTGACGGCCCGCGCCACGGAGATGGATCGCATCGAGGGCCTCGAGTCTGGAGCCGACGACTATCTGGTCAAACCCTTCAGTGTCGCGGAGTTGGTGGCACGGGTACGCGCCCTGCTTAGGCGCATTCAACCTGCTGACAGGGTGCAGATCGGGCCGTTGCTGGTGGACAGCCGGCAGGGGCGGGTGAGCCTGGGGGGGATTCCTAAGGAGTTGACGCGACGGGAGTTCGAGTTGATCCGCTTCCTAGCTGTCCATCCGGGGCGGGTGTTCTCCCGATCCGAACTCCTCGATCGCGTGTGGGGAGAGGATTTCATCGGCACGGAGCGGACGGTGGATCAGCACGTGGCGCAGCTACGATCCCAACTCGGCAGTGGGCTGATTGAGACCGTGCGCGGACGGGGGTACCGGCTTGTCGACGGTGAACCGTTCTGAACCCTGGTTCGACGATCTCGCTGAGGGAGTTGTCCTGGTCGATCAGGCACGGGTGATCGCCCTCAATCGGGCGGCGGCTGAACTCCTCAAGGTAGACCTCCAGACGGTCCCAGGGCAGCCACTTATCGCCGTGCTGCGCGACCATCGGCTCGAGCGCGCCTACATCGAGGGTCGTCCGATCGAGGTCGCAACTCGCGGTCGCTTGGTTCTGGCGACGCCGATTCGAGGTGGCCTGTCACTTAGAGATGTCACTGAGGTCAAAACCAGCCAGGAGGGTGCCCGGGAACTCCTAGCGGTACTTTCGCATGAGCTCCGGACCCCGACCACCTCAATTCGTGTTGCTCTCGAGACCCTGCGACTCGAGCTCGACGGTGAGACGCGAGACCGATTCCTTGGGCGGGCTGTGGAGGAGTGTACCCGCCTCACCCGCCTTATTGAGGATCTCACTGTCGACGTGACACCTCCCAAGGTGCGCAGGGTGGTTCTGAGCGAGATCCTCGGGCGGGCCCAGAGCGTCTTGCTCCAGACGCTCGACGAGCACGGGGTACGCCTTGCCGCCGAGGTACCCAACCTGACCGTCTGGGCAGACGCCGACAAGCTCCTTCAAGTCATTATCAACTTAGTTGAGAACGCCGCCATTCACGGTCCCGACTTCGCGACCGTGGAGGTTGCTGCAGCGGTCGACCCCAATGCCCCCGACTTCGTACGTGTGACCGTGCGGGATCGGGGCAGGCCGCTTGAGCCGGGCCACCTCGAAACGCTGTTCGAACTCCACTCCCGCGGCCCCTCACCCAAGGTCAGAGGGACCGGCTTAGGACTTTATATCGTGCGCTCGATCACCAGCGCTTGGGGAGGGAGGGCTTGGGCAGAGCCGGTGGAGGGTGGAAACACGTTCGCCTTCACAGTGCCACGGGAGGCCGCGACCGATCCTGGCAACCTCAGGAGGGAGCAGGTTCTGAGAGCAGGAGATTGACTCAGCGAGTATGGCACCGGGTTATTGAGACGTGTTGGTGGTGAGGTGGAGGGGGTGAAGCAGAGTCCGTGCTGCTCCCTAGAAAATGGGTAGTGGGGCGGTTGTTGGCGTCGGTGATCGAGGCGGCTGGTGTGAGAGTTGCCAGGAGTCAAGCGTTCTACAGGAACGGTGTAATACGCTCCGGTACAGGTCAGAGTGTGCGCTCTCAGTTGCCCCTGTCTAGGGTTGATCCAAACGGGCTCTGGTCGAAGCGCCGGGTGCGAAACATAGTGCTGATGGTTCGGTAGGTGCTGCGGGTTTCACCCCGCACAGCGATCGTCGCCCGTAGCTGCGCTTCGCCCCGCACGGCCAGTTGGTGTAGCCACCGGAACCAGGGGGGGCGGTATCGTTGCGAGATTCGCATGCCGCCACGGTACCCCTCGACAAGGAAGCGGGCAGAGTTGGGCGTCGAGCTGCCGCCGAGGTGAGTTACCTCGGTCGAGACGAGGAGACAGCGGAAACCCGCCTGTCTAAGTCGGAAGCACCACTCGATATCGTCGTTGTAGAAGCGTAGGCTGGAATCCATTCCACCAACGGAGCCGACTGCACTTCTCCTGACTAGTTGCAGGGCGCCCGACAGCCAGGAGACCGGCAACTGCCCGTTCGGTTGGAGTCGCAGGTAGTTCAGTCGATAGAGTGGACCGTGGTGCTGCCGCCGGCCCTGTCCGGTGACGAACAGCGGACCCGTCATCGCCACGCTAGGGTCACCGAAGGGCCGTTTCAGATGAGCGAAGGTCTCGGCCTCCACGAAGACGTCGGCATTCATCTGCGCGATGAGGGGGGTATCGAGATGCCTGAGCCCGGCGTTGACCGCAGCGGCGTAGCTGTGGTTAGCAACCCTGAGGATGTCGATCTCCCGGTACCGATCTTGCAACCTAGCTAGGAAGGTGCTGTCCGGCGCGGTGTCCACTACCACCACCGGGTACCGGGGATAGTAGCGCTCTAGGCGCTCGAGGCAGCTCTCGAGGAGATCGGGAACGCGGTGGTGTATGATCGCGACCCCGAGGAGAGGGCTCATCACCGCTCCAGTCTGACATGTTCCGGTCTGAGATGGGATTGAGCGGCTTGAGGGTGGACGAATCGCGCGGGGTCGACGGTCGTCTCATGAGACCCGCGTTTGAGGTACTCTCAGGGCTTGGGGTCCTGGGGTCATTGATTGGGAATTGACATGAGTCTCAGTCTTGCACCAACTCCTCCAGGGACCCTCTTGGTTAATCCCAGGGTCGATACCAGTGGCGCCCTTGCTCGGTGAGCATGGTGTAGGCGGCCTTCGGACCTAGGCTCCCCGCCGAGTAGAAGTGGGGTTCCTCGAGCTCTAGGTCCAGGTGGTCGATGAGCGGCATTACCACTCGCCACTGACTCTCGACCTCGTCTGCCCGCATGAACAGGGTGGCGTCCCCCAGCATGACGTCGAGGAGCAGTGTCTCGTAGGCATCTGGAATCGGTCGATTGAACCGGCTGCCGTAGGAGAAGTTGAGGCTGATGCGGTCGAGATCGATCCCTTGACCGGGAACTTTGCCGTTGAAGCGAATCGTGATCCCTTCATTTGGGACCAATCTCAGGATCAGTCGGTCGGGCTTCAGGTCGCGGTCAAGCGTGAACGGGATGTGGGGCGGGACCTTGAACTGCAGCACGATCTGACTAGCCTTGCCCTCGAGTCGCTTCCCCGAGCGGACGAAGAATGGAACCCCAGACCAGCGCCAGTTGAGGATGTCGAAGTGAACTGCGGCGAAGGTCGCCTGTCGTGAGTCGGGCGCTACCCCCTTCTCCTCTCGGTACCCCGGCATGCCGTTCGAGGCAACGTACTGGCCCAGTACCGCACGATCAGGTTTCAGCGGGGCCATGGCATCGAAGACCTTCACCTTCTCATTGCGAACGCTCGTCGCGTCGTAGTTGGAGGGGGGCTCCATCGCAATGAGAGCAACGAGTTGGAGCAGGTGGTTTTGGAACACGTCCCGGATCACTCCGGCCTGCTCATAAAACTCGCCTCGGCCTTCCATGCCCATGGGTTCAGCCATGGTGATCTGGATATTGTCGACTGAACGGTTCGACCAGATCGGTTCGAACAGGGTGTTCGCGAACCGCAGGACCGCCAGGTTCTGGGCGGTCTCCTTCGCCAGGTAGTGGTCGATGCGATATAGCTGCTCTTCGTTGAAACACTGAAGGAGCGTCCGATTCAGCTCCCTTGCGCTCTCCAGATCGGTACCGAACGGCTTCTCAATCACCAGCCGAGTGAAACCCTCCGAGCGATTCAGTCCAACCCCGACGATGCCCAGGGCGATGCTCTCGTAGACCTCGGGTGGGGTGGCTGTATACAGGATTCGGCTCTCAAGGCCGGTGCCCTTCAGGTGGTTGTGGAGGGTGGCGAAGCCAGCGGCGTCTGCGTAGCCACCTCTGATGTAGTGGATTCGCGGGGCGAGGTGTGCCCAACTCTTCCTGTCGAAGTCCGGGACGAACCGTTCCAGGGATTTCTCGAGCTTCGCCCGGAGGCTCCCATCGGTGTGGTCACTCCGTGCGTATCCGATGATGGCAGTCTCAGGATGGAGCCGCCCGTTACGGTGGAGCGCGTAGAGGGCGGGAAGTAGCTTGCGGGCTCCGAGGTCTCCGGTGATGCCAAAGATGATGAAGGCACAGCGCTGGGCGCGGTCCATTTTAGCCCTCCTCGATTTCTCGGACCCCGTGTCCGCAGCTGAGTGCTGCTGTATCCCTGGTGGTGGAGTTGTCCTCCTGCTGGGATTTGAAGTGAGCGAAGGGGTGTTTCCGCTCATCCACGGGTTGGCGCTGGCAGTTCGGTCTAGAGGGTAGGCGATCAGGGACCCCTCCCTCTCTGCTTCGGGACGTGCTTGATGTCGATTTGGCTCATCTTATTTGTCGGCGCTGGCTTAAGGAGTGCAAGTCCCTCCTCGCTCTCGTCGGTAGTGACGTGAGATTATCTCGCACCTCTACCAGATCCAGCGAATCCGTCCTTTGGGGATGCGTACCAGACCTTGGCGGAACCCGTAGTTTTGGAATTGGTGCCGGTATGGGGGTGATAATGAGGAGTGAAGGGGAGGTTCTCGAATAGGCCTCACCGAATTTACCCGTACCAGGGGAAGGAAGAATAATCGAGAAATCGCCTTCCAGACGGGGGCAGCTTCATTTCAGAGACCAGCTTGGAGGGGGCATGAGACAATCTTGCGTTACGATCATATTGCGTTGAACTACCACTTTTACAAGAGGTCTGTTGCACATTAGCGCGCAGGAGGGATCTGAGCTCTAGAACCGGGTAGGTCAGAAGACCGGTCCGATTCGGAAGGAGAATACGCCGCTCGGGTTGCGCTGGCTGAAGCCGTAGTCGAGCCGCAAGGCTGGGAGGAGCACGCCGCCGAAGCCGAGGTTCACCTGGACGCCGATGCCTGCCCCGGCGAAGATCGGGGCGCCATAATCAGGGAAGTCGGGCACGCTCGAGGCGTAGCCGAAATCTAGGAAGGCGATCCCGATCACGGTCTGGGTAGCGAAGGTGTCGAGACCGAAATCGTAGCGATACTCGACTGACCCTGTAGCGTAGGTCCGTGAGAGGTTGAAGTCGATGAGGGTGTAGCCCCGAATGAGGGTGGCCTCGCTGCTCGTGCGGCCGACCCGGAAGTGGCGGTTCGCTGGAAAGTCGTTGCCAAACTGATGGCCGAGGTTGACCCTGAAGGCGAGCACGTGGTTGGGACTCCGGACCACGCCAGGGGCGATGTTCTGGAGCAGGATGTAGGTCTTGATGCCGAACTCGACCTGCTGGAACAGGTAGCTCTTGCGCTCCCCTTGGGCGTTGCGGAAGTCGTTGCCGAAGCCGATGCCTATCCGGCCGGTGGCGGCGACCCCGGCGCGCGGGAAGTCAGGGTTGTCACGGTCGTCGTAGGTCACACGGGTGCTGAGGAAGGAGGATAGCCCCCCCTGTGGCAGGAACTGGGCTGCGTCCTCGGATGGGAGGGAGCAGGTCCCTCCATTCTCCACATTGCCGCTATTATCGAAAATGCACTTCACACTGGGCGGCTCGAGCTTGTGCTCGCTCACGCTCCCGAAGGCGCTAAACAGCAGGTTGGTATTCTCGAGAATTGACCGTCCCACACTGAAACTGATCCCTGTGTTTCGGGTCGTGTACTCGCCTATCCGGACCCGATTGGCCTCAGTGTTGGGTAGGCCGGGGTAACCGACTCGGATACTACCTCCGGCGGTTAGCGGGATGTTGACTTCTGGCTGACTGAAGAGGGAGACCGACACGGAGGTGGGTACCTCCCGGAAGTCGAGCACATCTACGTAGATCCAGGGGATAGAGTAGCTGATCTGGGCGCCCAGCTCTAGCCCTAGGCCAGAGCTTCGTCCGTCAAGGTCAGCGCTCAGACGGTGCCCTCTCCCGAGGAAGTTTCCTTCGCTGTAGGCGGCGGCGGCGGAGAAGCCCGAATCGGTCGCGTAGCGTGCGGAGGGGGTGAACCGACCCGTGGCGGTCTCCTCAACCACGAGATTCACGATCACTGCGTCGGGGGCGTCGGTCGCGATGAACTCGCGACCGAGAGGCCGCACCGCGCCCAGCCTGGCCACCTCTCTGAGACCGGCGAGGATGTCGAACTCGTTCACCACCGATCCCACCGGTGGCATGTAGCGTGTGACGAGGAAATCCTGGCTGTTGTCACGCCCCCCCCGGAAGGTGACCTGATACCCGGCTACCTTCAACTCGGTGATCCGCTGGACGTAGGTACCATCGAGGTAGTTGAAATTTGGCTGATTGAGGATGAGATACCCCTTGTCAGCGTAGTATTGACGCACCTTGAGGAAGTCCTCCTGGGCGAGGACCGATGCGAAGGTGTCACCTATGCTGAGTTCAAGGAGTTCGAGAAGCTCCTCGGTCGGCACGACGGTGTTGCCTTCGATGCGCACCTCAACCACAGGTCCAGCGGTCTCGGGTGGTCCTAGTTCGAACGAGATCCTGACCTCGCCCGTGGTCGGCAGGATCCGGGGCACTAAACGAACATCTCCACTTCGGCCCTTGGCGAGACGCCTAATGTCCTCCAGGAGCAGGTCGAAGTTGAATAGATCGCCGACCGCTAGGCTCAACTCCGAGGCGTCCACGCCGATGGCCGTGGTGTTGATACTGACGATGCGAAGTTCGCGGAGCCGGATCGCGAGGACCCCGTTGACAAGCTCTGTGGTTGCGAGATTGACTCCGCTCTGCCGGTAGCCGAGTTGACTGTACTCGTCTGCTACCGCCTCGACTGCTGTCCTGTAGAGGGTCAGATCGAAACCCTCCTCATTCTGCCTGAGCGGGTGGAAGAGCGTCCTTAGCTTCGACTCCTCGAGCACTGTGGCTCCCTCGAAGGTTATCTCGTCGACGGGTTCGTTCTCGCTGACCGTGTAGCGGAGCCGGACCGGGGGCTCGGCTCCTCCCTCAGCCTCCTCAAGGATCGGCTCCACGGTGAGGACGGTGGGGACATCGAAGGGGAAACCCGCCTGACGGTAGGCTTCCTGGAGGGTGCCGATCGCCTCCTCAGCTCGGGTGGTATTGTAGACAGCCCCCGCCTCCACGAGGTTCTGCTGGCGCAGAAAATCCACAAGTAGCGCAGACTGCAGCGCCCGGGTCCCGTCCAGCACCACCTCAAAGATTGCCGGGTTCTCCTTAACCCGAATGACCAGGATCGGGCCAGCTCCCCGATCTTCGAGACTGACGGAGGCCTCCTTAAAGGTGCCAAGGGAGTACACCCGATTGCGCTCGGCCTCAAGGTCGATACGTTCGACCGGGATTCCGGGACGGGCACTGATGATCACCTTGACCAGATCCGCGTACCCAGTCGTGCCTTCGACCAACACCTCGGTGAGGCCCCCTCGAAGCTCCTGTGCGACTGCGCTGGACAGTAGAAGAGCGATCACTAGGACGGCTCGGCGAATAGGCATACGGATAGTCTATCCTGTATTCGGGTGAGAACATCTCGAACGCGAGGTAAGAAGGGTGAGCCGGTCCGCAGGAGCGGTTATGATGCCCTCATGCACCCTACTGAACGCTTCAGTCACGCCGGTGGATACCTTGCCGAGGCTGTCGAGGCGGTCCGCACCGTAAGCGACTTCGAACCTGAGGTGGCCATAGTGCTCGGCTCTGGACTCGGTCCCCTGGCAGACGAGGTGGATCAGGTCACTAGCATTCGGTACGGGGATCTGCCGGGGTTTGTTCCCAGCACTGCGCCAGAACATGCGGGCCGCCTGATCCTCGGCCGACTAGCCGGGCGAAGGGTCGTGGCGATGCAGGGCCGCCTCCACCTCTACGAGGGAATCTCCTCCCAACAGGTGGCGTTTCCCGTGCGCCTCCTAAACGCCTTGGGAGCCGACCGGTTGCTCGTAAGCAATGCCTGCGGAGGCCTGAATCCTGCTTGGGAGGCCGGCGACCTGATGCTCCAACTCGACTTTATCGACGCCACCGGTGCCAACCCCCTTGTGGGCTACAACGACGAGGTGCTCGGGCCTCGCTTCCCGGTGATGTTCGACTGTTACGATCTGGAGTACCTCGAGATCGCCCGCCAGACAGCTCGGAGGGAGAACATCCGACTCAGGGAGGGGGTGTACCTTGCCATCTCCGGGCCTAGCTTCGCCACCCGTGCCGAACTCCGGGCCTACCGTACTATTGGGGCCGATGCTATTGGCATGTCGACTGTGCACGAGGTCACCGTCGCCCGACACCAGGGGATGCGCGTGCTCGGCCTTTCATCGGTGACGGATATGGCAATAGCAGATCGCCACCAACACGCGACCGCCAACGACATTCTGGCCATGGCTGAGAGGGCGGGGGCGACCTTCCGCAGGCTTGTCAAAGCCATCTTACCCCAGCTCTAGCGGTCCGGGTTCCGAACCGACGACTCACCTATGCTTCCCAGTATCCTAGAGCGGATGTCCGCAGCCGCCCATCGGGTGGGGCGCGACCCCACCGAGACTGCTCTGGTGGCCGTCACGAAAGGTCGGACTGTGGGGGAGATTGAGAGCGAGGTCCTGAGATATGGCCACCACATCCTGGGGGAAAACCGGGTGCAGGAGTGGCGCAAGAAGGCATTTGAGCTTGAGGGGGTGGAGTGGCACCTGATCGGCAATTTGCAGAGGAACAAGGTCAAGTACTGTACAGGCGCTCACCTGATCCACTCGCTGAACTCGAAGCGCCTCGCCGACGCGCTGGAGGCCTATGGTGAGAAGCGTGATCACCTCTTCCGAACGTTGATCGAGGTCAACGTCTCAGGCGAGGTGAGCAAGCAGGGGGTCGATCCCGAAGGGGCACCGGAGCTACTCCGCTACGTTCGTTCCCTCGACCACGTCACAGTCGAAGGGCTCATGTGCATGGCGCCGTATCATCCCGATCCAGAGGCTGCCCGCCCGAGTTTTCGGACACTCCGGGTTTTGGGTGAGAGGCTGAAGCTCGATGTTCTGTCGATGGGGATGAGCAGTGACTTCGAGGTTGCAATTGAAGAGGGGTCCACGCTCGTTCGTGTCGGCTCTGCTCTCTTCGAGTGATATCTTCGACCGTCGACAGGGGTGTTGGTGAGACATGAGTCTATCGACATCCATTGTGCAGTCCTCGGCGCGGGGGTCGCCGGTTGCCATAAGAGTCGGGTGCGGAACTCCCTTGTGTAGGTCTCGACCGGACCACGATGAGGATGCTTCGCAGGGTTCGGGTGCAGAGCGCCTAAAGGCAGCGGCGCGTCCTCTAGGAGCTATGGTCTACGACCGGAGCCTCGGCAATATTCCGGTGGGTAGTTGAACAGGCCGAAAGAGGCTAGGGGCTTAAGTGTTAGGAGCTGGAAAGGCACCAAACCGTCACCTTACAGCAACACCGGACCAGTCATCCCTGGTAGACCCGAGTTCAGCCCAATTCCCTTTTGGTCTCCCCCTCCAGCCTCGCTAGGGTTCGGAGGACTTGTTCAAGAGTTGTCCACGGTAGCGTAGCGCACTTGACGCGCGCGTGGAGTTTGCTGACGCCCTGCAGAAGGCGCAGGTCGCCGAGCTCTTCGGCGGGGGGGGCACCGTGGATCATGGCCTTGAACTTCTGGCTCAGTTCGAGCGCTCCCTCGACCGTCCTTTCCCGGACCGCCTCGGTCATCATCGATGTGCTCGCCTGGCTGATGGCACAACCTTCGCCGATGAACCGGATCTTACAGATGACACCACCTTCGATCTGGAGGTAGAGCTCCAGTTCGTCGCCGCAGGAGGGGTTGGTACCCTCTTGGATCACCGTGGCCTCCTCGAGCACGCCTCGATTGCGAGGCCTCTTGTAGTGCTCGAGGATCATCTCCTTGTAGAGGGTGTTGAGCATGAACATGGTGGACCCCTGGTTGTGGGTCAGGCGAAGGCCGCGAAGAATTCGCGCGCCTTCGCTACCGCATCCACCAGGCGGTCGATCTCCCCTTCGGTATTGTAGAAGTAGAAGCTGGCCCGGGCCATGGCCTGGGCATTGAGGGTGCGCATAAGCGGCTGGGCGCAGTGATGGCCCGCCCGGACCGCGATTCCCTCCTGATCAAGGGCCGTGGCGACGTCATGAGGATGGATGCCGTCGATGTTGAAGGCCAAGATCCCGCCCCGGTCGTCCCCCTCGGGCCCGTACAGGGTGACGCCCTGGAGCGCTTGCAACCGCTCCAGGGCGTAGCGCACTAGTGCCTGGTCGTGCTCGAAGATCGCATCCAATCCGATCGTCTCGAGGTAGTCTACGGCAGCTCCCAGCCCGATCACCTCGGCGATGTTGGGAGTGCCGGCTTCGAAGCGCATAGGGATGTCGGCATAGGTACTAGAATCTAGGAAGACCTTGCGGATCATCTCTCCGCCGCCCAGAAACGGCGGCATCTCCCGGAGGATCTCGGGGCGTGCCCAGAGCGCTCCCGCGCCGGTCGGGCCGCACATCTTGTGGCCACTTATGGCGTAGAAGTCGGCCCCAAGGGCCTCTACATCGACCGGTAGGTGGGGGGCTGCCTGGGCTCCATCCACCAGCAGCAGAGCCCCAACCCGGTGGGCGAGTTCGGCGATCCGGGCGATAGGGTTGATAACCCCTAGGACGTTCGACATATGCCAAGTGGAGACGAGCCGGGTCCGTTCGCCCACGACCTCCTCAAGCTCGTCGAGGTCGACTCGGTGGTCGGGACGAAGGCCCACGCCCCGAACTGCGACGCCACGCTCGGCAGCGAGCAGGTGCCAGGGCACCAGGTTGGCGTGGTGCTCGGCGGCGGTGACGACGATCTCATCCCCCGGTTCCAGGACGCTTCGGGCCCAGCTATGCGCGACGAGATTCATCGCCTCCGTAGTGTTGCGGGTGAATATGACGGAGGCAGGATCGGCCGCCCCTAGAAACCGGGCCACCTTGCGGCGGACCCCCTCATACATCTCAGTGGCTTCGACTGAGAGAGTGTGAGCCCCACGGTGAACGTTGGCATGATGGTTGAAGTAATACTCGGTCATCGCCTCGATCACCTGCCTCGGCTTCTGCGACGAGGCAGCGTTGTCGAAGTAGACGAGCGGTTTGCCGTTCACCTCGCGTCTGAGGATGGGGAAGTCTCCGCGCAGAACATGGGGATCGAGGCCCATGGGTCGAGTCTAGCATAAGTTCGGAATCGTTCCGAAAAATCTGCATACGCTATTTCGATCAAAACTTTGTTAAGTGTCCTGTAGGGATCGGAGCGATCTGCAAACGGTGTAGGGTGGCTCGATCACCCCGTGGCGAATCCGTGCAGCTGTGGACTTGGGCTGTGGTAGGTGTGGAACCCTCTGAGTGGGGTAGGAGAGGTGCCCCGCTCAGCGAGTCTCTCGATGCCGACTGGGCGGTAGACTGTCGGGGTGCGACTCCACACTCTCTCGCTACTGAACTTTCGCAACTTGGTCACCCCAGCACTCTCCTTCTCTGAAGGGATCACCGCCGTTGTGGGTCCGAATGCGGCGGGTAAGTCTAATCTGCTCCACGCGGCCTACCTCGGCCTTACCGGAGAGCTCCCCGGAGGTAGGATCGCCGAGTCAGTCCGGTTGGGTCAGGAGGAGGGCTACGTCGCCACTGAGGTGGAACACCACCAGGGCAGGAACCGCGTTGAGGTCGGGTTGGCACCAGGGCGGAAGGCTCTTAAGCTCAACGGCCAGTTTGTGCGAGCCTACGACATCTCTCGGGTTAGCACGGCGGTGCTCATTACTCCCGAGGACACCGATCTGATCCATGGTCCCCCCTCAGGTCGTAGGGGTTATCTCGACAGCGTCCTTTCGAAGCTCTCGGTCCGCTACGCCGCCATTTTGCGCGAGTATAATCGTGTCGTGGAGCAGCGGAACGCCTGCCTCAAAGTGTTGGGAGGGGATCCGACCCTCGAGGTCTGGACAGATCGATTCCTCGAACTCGGTCTGGAGGTGGAGGCGCTGAGGGTTAGGGCCGTCACTCGTATCGGGGAATTGGCCGACGAGGTCTATCGCAAAATCGCAGGTCCTCTGAAGTCGCTCGATGTTCTCCTGCGTCGTCCTGGGGGTGAGGCCTCGCTTCCAGAGGCCCTTGCCAACAGTCGCCTCGAAGAGCAGGCGCGCGGAACCACTGTAGTCGGCCCCCACCGTGACGACATCGAGCTAGTCCTCGACGGAAACCGCCTACAGGCGTACGGATCACGGGGTGAGGCCCGGACTGCGGCCTTGGCCCTGCGGGTGGCGGAGTACCGGCTGCTTTGTGAAAAGCATAGAGAGGCTCCGGTCCTGCTCTTAGACGACTTCACCGCAGAGCTCGATGCCGCCCGTAGCGGGTACCTGTTGGGACTGGCGGGCGACACGCCACAGGCTCTGGTTAGCGGCACCGAACCACCATCTGTTGCAGGTGCCGCACTACGCATCGACGGAGGCGTGGTTCTTGTCGCGTGACTCAGGGCATGTGGCCGACCTATTGGCCAAGGTGTTCAAGTGGGGCGGCATGAAACGCGCGGTCCGGCGGGCCGAGGCGGTGCTGCTTTGGCCCCAGGTGGCTGGACCGGAACTTGCAGCGTTTACAAGGGGCCGATCGCTCAAGGACGGCATCCTCTACGTCGATGTGCCCGACAGCGAGACCTCAATGCATCTGTCGCTGCAGAGAGGACGGTTCCTCGAGGCCTATAGGAACCGCTTTGGCATCCGGGATGTTCGGGATGTGCGCTTCCGGGCCGGACGTGGTGCATTCGGTGGTCGTGAGGACGTGGGGGGATCAGAGGTCCGGGAGGTCGCTGTGGATCCCCAAGCCCTCTCCCGGCTGGCCCATAGGATCGGCGAACTCGACCTCCCGGAGGAGTTGGTGAGGCCTGCGATGCAGGCCGCCCGTTCCATGCTCGCCTACCGTGCCCGCAAGGAGGCTGAGGGGTGGGTTCCTTGCCCCCTGTGCGATTCTCTCTCGGAGATGCCGGAACTGTGCGAGACCTGCCAGCGTTACGCCGGCGAGGTACGGGTGCAGCGGGCCAGTAAGGTGCTCATGGTCGATCCCGACAGCCCCACCCCACACCTGAGTGACGAGGAGTGCGCCGTCGCCCGATATCTGGCCCAGGCCGACCTCGAGGATCGACTGACCGAATTGCTTCCCCAGGCCCTCGCCGATCCGACCTTCAAGCCTCACCTTGAGGCGGCAGCACGCTGCTTCCTCGCATTCCAACTTGACAGGTTGCTAGCCGATATAGGATCCGACGACTATGATCGGCTCCCACCCCGTATCGCCCGGGCCCTGGGGAGGTGGGGATAGCTGGCGAAGGCCAGCCTGTCCCTCTGGCCGGTCGTATCCTATCGGAGGAGAGCATGCCCAGACCTATTGCCCTGATTATCCTAGACGGCTTCGGTTTGGCGCCGGACAGCCCGGGAAACGCCGTCTCCAGAGCGGCCACACACTACTTCGACCGTTACCGAGAGTCCTTTCCCACTACGTGGCTGCAGGCCTCAGGGCGAGCCGTGGGACTCCCGGAAGGCCAGATCGGCAACAGTGAGGTAGGCCACCTCAACATCGGTGCAGGGCGAGTAGTGCTGCAGAGCCTGAGCTTCATACGGGAGCAGGTCGCGACAGGAGCCTTCTTCGAAAACAAAGTACTGAATGACACCTTCGGCGCCGCAGGCGGAACTGTTCACTTGATCGGCTTGGTGAGTCGGGGTGGGGTCCACAGCGACCTCGAGCACCTGTTTGCCCTGTTAGAGCTAGCAAGGCGCAAAGGGGCCGGTCCCGTCTACGTCCACGCCTTTACCGACGGCCGCGATACCCCGCCGGATAGCGGACTGGGCCACATCAGAGAGCTCCAGCAGCACATCGAAGGTCTGGGCCACGACATCCACATTGCCAGTGTGAGCGGCCGCTATTTCGCTATGGACCGAGATCACCGCTGGACTCGGACCAAGAAGGCCTTCGACGCGGTGGTATGCGGCCGGGCTGACTATAGGGCGCTTACGGGCGTCGAGGCGGTCGAGGCGGGCTATATCCGCGGCGAGACGGACGAATTCCTTGAGCCAACCGTCATCGTTCGAGCTGGCGCTCCGGTCGGTCCGATCAGGGATGGTGACACCGTCTTATGCTTCAACTTCCGTGCCGACCGTGCTCGGCAACTCACCTATGCGCTACTCGGGGACGCCTCCTGGGGTGAATTCCGGCGCTGCCGTAAGCCGGAGATTCGCTTCACCTCACTGATGCAGATCGATACCGAACTCTCCGCCCCATACGCTTTTGAGCACCCCTCCATCCACAACGGTTTGGCCGAGATCCTCAGTCTTGCGGCGCTCCGACAGTGCCACGCTGCCGAGACCGAGAAGTATGCCCATGTCACCTACTTCTTTAATGCACAGCGTGAAGAACCCTTTCCCGGCGAGGACCGGCACCTTGTGCCCTCTCCTAGGGTGGCAACGTACGACCTGAAACCGGAGATGAGCGCCCCTGGGTTGGCCGAATCCATGGTCGAACGGATTCGCAGCGTCAACGACGACTTCATTCTGGTCAACTTCGCAAACCCCGATATGGTGGGACACACAGGCATCCTCGACGCAACCATCAAGGCCTGTGAGGCTACTGATGAGGGCATGGGAAAGATCGTGGAGGCGGTGCGTGCTAAGGGTGGAACCGCCGTCATCATTGCCGATCATGGTAACGCCGAGGCGATGATCGCTGAGGATGGGGGACCGCATACCGCTCACACCACCAATCCGGTCCCCTGCATCGTGGTGAGCGACGATCGGAAGCTGCGTCTTCGTAAGGGGGGTGTTCTGGGAGACGTGGCCCCTACGGTGCTCGAGCTTCTTGGGTTGAGTCAGCCCAAGGAGATGACGGGACGGTCGTTGCTAGGGCCCTGAGCGGGGCGCGTCCGCTCCTCTTGGCTCGAGGCTCAGCAGAGCGTGCAGCCTGCCAAGTTTGCATACATGTCCAGCCTGAGGACTTCTGGAACCGGAGGCTGTAACCAGCCTGGGCCAGCGTATCTAGCCGATGCGCTGAAGGGTGTCGGGGTCCCTGTAGGGGTTGGCGTGCAGTGCCGGGTTTGATCACGGCGTGCCCGAGGCACTCGCTGGGTGTAGGCGACCGATATCCTACACTGTTTGGGGGTATGAGATTCGGGGCCTCTCCATCCGGCATAAGGGGTAGGGAGCGGCTCCGCTGAAGCCGCTCCCTAGGACTAGGATCGTGGAGCCCATCCGGTGGTGCTCAGAAATCCATGCCGCCCATGTCAGGGGGACCGCCGGCAGGAGGGGCCGGCTCCTTCTCGGGCTTGTCCGCGATCACCGCCTCGGTGGTCAGCAGCAGGCTACCGATCGAGGCAGCGTTCTGCAACGCGATCCTCGTCACCTTGGCAGGGTCGACGATTCCAGCAGAGAACATGTCGTCGACGTAGGCGTCGGCGGCCGCGTCGTACCCGTACCTGCCATTGTTGGTGCCCATGATGGTGTTGACCACGACCGAGCCTTCGGCACCGGCATTTGCTGCGATCTGCCGAGCCGGCTCCTCGAGCGCTCTCACTAGGATCAGGGCACCCGTGCGCTCGTCACCGTCGAGATCGTCGATAATGCCTTTGACGGCATCGGTGGTGTGAATGAGGGTCACGCCGCCGCCAGCCACAATGCCCTCCTCGACGGCCGAGCGGGCGGTCGAAAGGGCGTCCTCGAAACGGTGCTTCTTCTCCTTGAGTTCGGTCTCCGTGGCGGCCCCGACTCGGATCACCGCGACGCCGCCGGCCAGCTTCGCGAGGCGCTCCTGAAGCTTCTCGCGAGCGTAGTCGCTATCGGTGGTTTCGATCTCACTCTTGATACCTCTGACCCGCGCTTCGATCGATCCGGTGTCTCCCAAGCCCTCAATAATGGTGGTCTCTTCCTTGGAGATCCGGATCCTCTTGGCACGACCGAGTTGGCGCAGGGCCACGTTCTCGAGTTTGTGACCGAGCTCCTCGCTGATCATCTCGCCGCCGGTCACAGCGGAGATATCCTTGAGCATCTCCTTGCGGCGGTCGCCGAAGCCGGGGGCCTTGACCGCGGCCACATTCAGGGTGCCGCGCAGCTTGTTGACCACCATCGTGGCGAGCGCCTCGCCCTCGATGTCCTCGGCGATGACTAGGAACGGCTTGCCGGTCTGGACGACCTGCTCAAGGACGGGGAGAAGGTCTTTTAGAGCACTGATCTTCTTCTCGTGGATCAGGATGTAGGGATCTTCGAGGATCGCCTCCATGGCGTCGGAGTCGGTGATGAAGTAGGGGCTCAGGTAACCCTTGTCGAACTGCATTCCCTCGACCACATCGAGTTCGGTGTCGAGGCCCTTGGACTCCTCTACAGTGATGACACCGTCGCGACCGACCTTGTCCATCGCCTCGGCGATCGTGTCGCCGACCTCCTGTTCGTTGGCGCTGATGGCGGCGACTTCGGCGACCGACTTGCTATCCTCGACCGCCTGAGACATCTCCTCGATGCTGGTGACGGCGGCGCTGACGGCCTTGTCGATGCCCCGCTTGAGTGCTAGCGGGTTGGCACCGGCGGCCACATTTCGGAGGCCCTCCCTGACGATGGACTGGCCGAGGACGGTAGCTGTGGTGGTACCGTCACCGGTGATGTCATTGGTCTTGCTAGCGATCTCGATCAGCAGCTTCGCGCCGACATTCTCGATGTGATCGGCCAGTTCGATATCCTTGGCGACGGTAACGCCATCCTTGGTTATGGTGGGGCTGCCGAACTTCTTCTCGAGCACCACGTTGCGGCCCTTGGGGCCGAGGGTGACCTTGACAGCGTTGGCGACCGCGTTAACACCACGCTCGAGGCTGCGGCGGGCTTCTTCTTTGAAAATCAGCTCTTTGGCCATTGTTCGCTCCCGTTACTGGACGATGGCGTGAATGTCACGCTCGGAGAGGATCATCAGTTCCTTGCCGTCGATATTGACTTCGGTGCCACCGTACTTGGCGAAGACTACAGTGTCACCTTCCTGCACCTCGAGAGCGACCCTCTCGCCGCTCTCAAGGACCTTCCCGCTCCCCACGGCAAGGACCTTGCCACGCTGGCTCTTCTCCTGCGCCGAATCGGGCAGGACGATGCCGCTCGACGTAGTCTGAGCTTCCTCGACAACCTCGACTACAACCTTGTCACCAAGGGGCCTTAAAGTCATGTGTTTCCTCCTGCTAATTGGATTTCTGACTGGTAGCCCAGTCACGATTTTAGCACTCGCCTCTCGGGAGTGCTAGTGCCCCTCATCGTAAGGTATGGTAGAAGGCGATGTCAAGTACCTTGAGTCTGAAATGCTCAGGTTGGCGTGGCTTCACCACGATCTTCTGGAGACCCGTAGGCCGGCAGGTGGGCCGGACCCACACCGCAGGTAGCTACGATGCCCCGATGCAGGGTCGTGCCGGGTCGGGGTTCGAATCGGCTATCCCCTCCGCAGCCCAAGCACCAAGCCGGGCACGAATGCTGCGGCGAAGGTGATATTGAAAGTAAGAATCTTCACCAGCGACTGCCACGCCTGGGACAACGATTCCGGTTTGAAGAGGGGGTTGAGGATGTGCTCGACCTTGATCCAGTTGATGGCTACGAAGTTGAAGTAGGCCAGCAACTGAATGGTGACGAACAGAAGACCGAACGCGATGGCGATCAGCTTTCCCAGCTTCTTTAGCGCATACCCGGTAGCGAATCCTGCGATTAGGCCGAAACCCAGTTGCTCCAGGTAGGGTGCCACCTGCTCCAGGCCCGGGGGCTCCACGGCTAGAAGTCTAGCACACTACCGCTCAGGGGTCTTTGAGTATTCCGAATACCATTGGTCGGCGGCTCATGTATGCGCCAACAGGTGAGGTATCATGACCCTGTGACTCTGCGGATCGCCCCGACCGTGTGCCAAGCCCTGCGAATGGGACGGCCAGTTGTGGCGTTGGAGTCCGCCCTAATCACCCACGGATTGCCTTGGCCTCGCAACCTCGAGCTGGCGCACCACCTTGAGGAGACGGTGTGTGGAGCGGGTGCCGTGCCTGCCACCGTCGGGATTCTCCAGGGCGTGCCGGTGGTGGGACTTAGCTGCGACGAACTTGCCGTTCTCGCTAACGGAGGTGCTGATAAGGTGAGCCTATGGAACCTGCCGACGCTGCTTGGCCGAGACGCGGGTACCACGGTGGCAGCGACGTTGCAGATCGCCCAACTGGCTGGGATCAGAGTATTCGCTACGGGCGGGATCGGTGGCGTTCACCACGACTCCCATGACGTGTCGGCCGACCTGTCGGCGCTGGCCCGCTTCCCCCTGCTCACCGTTTGCTCTGGACCTAAGAGCATCCTTAATGTTGAAGCTACACTCGAGAGGCTCGAGAGCTACGGTGTACCGACGATCGGGTATCGCTCCTCCCGGCTCGCTGGCTTCCACCTTCCTGAGACCGACCTGCCCCTTCCTGTCCGTCTCGACACTCCCGAAGCGGTCGCCCATGCTTTCATCAATCACCTACTTCTAGGTGGACCCGGGTTTGTCGTCAGCAATCCCGTCTCCGAAGGCCTTGCCCGGGGCGAACTTGAAAATTACCTGAACGGAGCACGCCGCGACGCTGCAGCGGCCGGAGTTTACGGCAAGGATACGACTCCCTTCCTCTTAGCTCGACTTGCGGACCTCTCTGGAGGGCGGACGGTTGAGGTCAATCTGCGGTTGCTCGTGGAGAATGCTGCACTGGCCGCCCGAATTGCCACCTCGCTAGCCGAGCGCGCGGGAGAGGGTACCCTGGTTTCTGGAGTTCTCCATGAGTGAACTGCATCCCTCTAGCGACAGCCGCTCCCACAGCCTAGGTGACCTGCTCCGCAGCGCCCGCGACCGCCAAGGGCTCGATCTCACCGACATCGCAGGGGCTACCAACGTCCGGCGCGAATACCTCGCAGCCCTGGAGGAGGGGCGATACGACGAGTTGCCGGGAGAGATCTACACCCGAAACTTCCTGAGGTTGTATGCGAAGGCCGTTAATGAAGATCCTCAGAGACTGCTCGAGGTCTATGTCTTTGAGCGGGATAGAGGCAACATGATGTCCCTCATAGAGGGCCAGAAAGAGGTTGCCGAGCAGAGGCGTGGGGGCGGAGGAGGGTCCCCGCGCACGCGATCACGCCTGGGTCTCTGGTTCTCGTCCATTCTCCTGATCATCGCGGTGGTGCTGCTCGCCCTGTGGGGTTTCAACTCCCTCCTGTTCTCTACTCCTCAGGACACGGGTGTGGTGGAGACAGGACCTATCGAAGGGGATACGACCGTCGAGGAGGATACGGTCGAACCGGAGCCGGTTGGACCCACCACCACTTTCCTCACTATCATCACCGACCCACCAGGGGCCGTTGTCAGTATCGACGCCTTCGCTCTAGCTGGTGTTACCCCCATTGAGGACGCCCCGGTCACAGCCCTCGATTCGAGGCTTCTACAGATCTCCCTCGAGGGGTTCAAAACCTATGAGGAGCGGCTCGATCTCACCACTAACCAGCGACTTGAGGTCGCTCTGGACCCGCTGGACTCCTCTGTTCTGGACACAGAAGAGTCTCTGGACACAGAAGAGTCATCCGTATCCTCTTCAGGGGGAACCATCGTTGTGACCATTACCGAAACCACATGGCTAGAGGTCTACCAGAGCGAGGCCCGTAATGAAGGGGAGCGCCTCATCTATGATACCGTCGAGCCGGGCGAGCGTTACGAGTTCGATCTCCCGGTCTATATTCATGCCGGTAACGGCGTAGGTGTGCAGCTGTCGATAAACGATCAGGACGCAGGAACTCTAGGGAACCCAGGCGAGGTTCTGGGTCGAGCCTTCCCCTGATCCCGTTGCGATAGGGTCCTCCTTACGGGAACTGCAAGCTCGGGATGACAATGAGGTAGCAGTCAGTGCAACCCGCGAGCCGCATTCTGTCCAGACCCCAACTGGGTGAGAGTTTTCACTCAGGTCTCCTCAGGTCGGACTGAACCCCTCGATCAATGCTCGGTCGAGTCGCGTGTTGCGTGGGTTGAGCATTCAGGTTGTAGCGTGAGATTATCTCCACTCCCACTCAGATAAGTAGGTGGTGGCGTGAGGTTATCCCGCCCCCCGATCAGAGCGATCAGAGGAGGTGTGTGCCAGAGCTTGGCGGAACCCGTGGTTCTGGAATTGGTGCCGGTAGGGGGCCACGATGGAGTGTGAAGGGGCGGTTCTCGAATAGGCTTCACCGAGTTTTGCCCATACCAGGGGGGAATAGTCGAGAGGTCGCGTTTTAGACGGGGATAATTCACTATAAACGGCTTGAAGGGGGTAAGAGATGATCTCACGTTACGACTAGCGGTCTCCAGATAGGCTCCGATTCATAATGTTGAAGCGGTACGATGTTCGCCATGCCGACCCCCGGATTGGTCTGGGTCTATCTGGTGCTCATTGTCGCAATCTTGGCGGTAACCCTGGCAGCCATCTTCGTCCGCCTTGCAGACGCTCCGGGGGTGGTGGTGGCGGCTTACCGGATGGCGCTCGCGAGCTTGGTGCTGATTCCGATCAGCGCCCGGGGTCTCCGCTCGACACCTCTTACTGCCCAGACGCTACTTTTTAGCGCTCTGGCAGGGCTCTTTCTCGGAGCACACTTTGCGACCTGGATCACATCACTGTCCTACACTACGGTGGCTGCCAGCACAACCTTGGTCTCGACGACGCCGCTCTGGATCACACTCTTTTCCTGGCTGTTCCTAAGAACGGTGCCCTCCCTCTCAGTTCTGCTCGGCGTGCTCGTAGCCGTGGCGGGTGGGGCCATGATCGGCTTCGGCGACCTGCGTGGTGGGAACGCACCCCTGCTGGGTGACGCCCTAGCTTTATCGGGAGCGATCTTCCTTACAGGATACTTCCTGCTAGGTCGCTCCGCACAGCGGCACGGTTTGAGACTCGACGCGTATGCAGGCCTCGCTTACGGTGTAGCTGCAGCGGTTCTTTTGCCACTCCCTGCCATCGCCGGGCTTCCCTACATCGATTACCGACTCGATACCTTTCTGTGGATCGCCCTGCTGGCTTTGATTCCTCAACTCGTCGGGCATACGGGAATCAATTTCGCTATGAAACGTCTCGACCCGACCTTTGTCGCCACCGTAGCCCTCCTCGATCCCGTGGGTTCCACGATGCTCGCCTTCCTATTCTTCCGTGAGGTGCCGTCTTCGCTCACACTCGTGGGGGCCCTGGTACTTCTTCTGGGCATCGCAATCACGGCCCGCGCAAGTGGCTTCGGCCTTCGAGTTCCACCCGTCTGTGACTCCGATGCCGATGAGTGAGATGGATCTTGTGAACCCGTGCACGATGCGCCGAACTCTGTTACAATAGGCTGCGTGGTCGTGCTACGGGGTCAACGTCAGACGGACCGAAAAGCACGTACCTTTTACAAGAAGAAGAGGTAGCTTACTCTGAAAACACCGCTGCACGGCGTGCAGTAGGTTGTCTTTTGAATCTGGAAGGAGCAGGAATTGAAAGACACTCCTAAGAGCTTCAAGAGTGGCGACCAGGTTGTCCTCCCCCCCTACGGAGTTGGTGTGGTCTCTGGGATGACGACTAAGACCGTTGCCGGGACCGATCATCAGTATTACCAGGTGGACTTCCCCAACGGTACTTCCCGCGCTTTCGTACCGGTCAAAGCTCCCCAAGAGGCCGGCCTCCGTCCTGCCCTCACCCGGGATGAAGTTCAGAGTGTCCTCGAGCGTCTGCAGAATGGACGAATCACCCTGCCCAAGCAGTGGGCCGCTCGCCATCGCAAGGTAACGGATATCCTTACTAGTGGCGATCCCTATCAGATCGCCACGCTGGCCAGTGAGTTGCGTCGCTGGGATCTCGAGCGCGGCCTTCCCGACCTTGATCGTCAGGCATACCGCCGAGCACTCCGTCTCCTAGCTGGCGAGTTCGGCGCCGTCATGGGGCTGAACACCGCCGAGGCAAGGGCGCTGATGGATATCACGGAACACGATAACCTGAACTGACCCCGCAGTCTTACTTGACTCTATAGAGGGTTGCGCAGTGCCTCAGAAGCCTTCGCTTGCATGTGCATTGCCTCCTGCATCTGCCTCTCGCTTGAGGAACCGTAGTGCGATGGCGTACGCTGCGTAGTCATCTACCGCTCGAGGGGGGAACCTGAGCCCCCGCGGCAACAGTTTAGCTAGGCCCTTCGGTGGGTGATCGCGGAAGAAGAGTTCGCGGGCCTCGAGGGAGGTGCCCGCCTCTTCCACCACCGCAAAGCTGAGGCCCTGCTCGCGGAGAATCCCCTGGACCCGGTCGCTACCGGTGCCGTTCCCGATAACGATCGTAACGCTTGGGAGGGGGTTGAGACTCCTCAAGTCATTGAGGGTAATGATGTTGAGGTGGCGCACCGTACCATCGAGGCACACCATAGCGATACCGATGTTGAGACCGGGGTCGAGGGCGAGGATCACCAGGGAGAGCATAACAACCGACGGCATCGGTAAGAGCGGCCCCCACTCTAAGGAGGCTCGCTAGGCTTCGGGTTGCTGCCTCGACTCCACAGGGGGGTGGGAAGCCAGCGTGGTGCTAGCCTCCGCCTGCCGGTGCCTTTCGAGCATGTTCTCGTCTACTACCTGGGTCGCCCGGATCGCCTTAAGTCCGGTCCCGGCGGGGATCAACCGACCCAGGATGACATTCTCCTTGAGACCCACTAACCTGTCCGTCTTGGCAGACACGGCTGCCTCGGTGAGCACGTGAGTGGTGTGCTGGAAGCTGGCGGCCGACAGCCAGGACCTGGTGGACAGGCTAGCCTTGGTGATGCCGAGCAGGACTGGCTTCCAGCTCGCTGGCTCCTTATCCCCCTCGAGGGGGGCATTGTTGGCCTCTTCAATATCGAACTTCTCGACTATCTGTCCCTCGAGGAGTTTGCTGTCCCCAGGGTTCAAGATCTCAACGTACTTGAGCATCTGCCGGACGACCACCTCTATGTGCTTGTCGTGCACGCTCACTCCCTGCCCGCGGTACACCCTCTGGATCTCTTCCACCAGGTACCTCTGAACAGCGTCGGGGCCGCGAGACTCGAGCAGGTCGTGCGGGTTGATGGCTCCACGAGTCAGCTGGTCGCCGGCTTCGACCGTATCACCCTCGCGAACCAGCAGGCGCACGTTGCGGTCGATGCGGTAGGTCTTGCTGAAGGCCCCGTCCTCGCTGGTGACAGTGAGCCGGACCCGCTCATCATCCTCTTCGGCAGTGACTACCCCGTCGAGATCTGAAATCACCGCTCGCGCCTTAGGCTTACGAGCCTCGACCAGTTCGATGACCCGTGGCAGGCCCTGGGTGATGTCGCCGCCAGTCGCGATCCCGCCGGTGTGGAAGGTGCGCATGGTGAGTTGGGTTCCGGGCTCACCGATCGACTCCGCTGCGATGACGCCAACCGCCTCACCGAGGCTAACCTTGCGCATGGTGGACATGTCCATGCCGTAGCAGGTGCGGCACACGCCAGCCCGGGTCTGGCAGGTGAGCGGACTGCGCACCTCGATGGAGGTGACCTCAGAGTGGTCGGAGAGTCGGGCATAGATCTGATCGAGTTCCTGCCTGCTTAGAAGGCTCTCGGCTGGGAAGGTAAGCTCGCCGATCCTGAAGTCGAATGCCAAGTGGCGACCGTAGAGGCTCATCTCGGTCTGGCCCTTGGACCGCAGGCGCCCTTCTGGAGTGTAGAAGTCGACGGTGATGAACTCTGCGGTGCCGCAGTCGTCCTCGCGTACCACCAACTCATGGGCCACGTCGACCAGTTTCCGGGTCAGATAGCCCGAATCCGCCGTCCTGAGGGCCGTATCCGCTCCACCCTTTCGAGCTCCATGCGTGGAGATGAAGTACTCGAGGACATCGAGACCTTCACGGAAATTCGCCCGAATGGGGAGTTCGATGGTTTCGCCCGATGGCTTCGCCATCAGCCCGCGCATGCCAGCTAGCTGCTTGATCTGCTGCGGGTTTCCCCTGGCGCCGGATTGGGCCATGATGTAGAGGGGATTGAAAGGGAGGTTGCTTTCAAAGTTCTCGAAGACGGCCTCTTTAACATTCTCTGTCGTGTCGTTCCAGAGGCGGACCACCTGTTGAAACCGCTCCTGATCGGTGACGAAACCACGTTCGTAGGCGGCGTTGATCCTCGTGAGTTTCTCCTGGGCCTGTTCGAGCAGGTCCCGCTTCGCTTTGGGAATCACAACGTCGTCTATACCGATCGTGATGCCGCTCGTGGTTGACAGTTCGAAGCCAGATCTCTTAAGCCCGTCGAGTAATTTCGCCGTGCGATCGATACCTAGCATCTTGAAGGATTCGGTGATCAGGTCCCTTAGGGCGTTTCTCTCATAGGCGATGTCGTAGCGGATCATTGAAGCAGGCAGTTCCGCGCCGTCCTCGGCCAGGGTCTCCCTGACCATGCGGGAGAAGAGCATGCGACCGGGGCTGGTATGGATCAGTTCACCGTCGATCTGGACAGTGACCACGTCTTGCATGTCGATCTCACCGCGGTCCACAGCCAGCAGCGCCTCGTCGACCGTGCTGAAACGGTACTTGAGACAGCCGATATTGGTCTCGGCGCCATCTACAGTGATGGTCGAGTTGAGATCCAGCTTTCCCTTGTCGAAGTCCTTCAGAGCCGCTTCGATGCTCTTGTAGGTGTTGCCCGTGCCCCTTTGGCCGGTATGCACCTGGGTGAGGACGAACAGACCTAAGATGATATCACGGCTTGCGGCCACGTTGGGATTGCCGTGTGCTGGCGAGAGTAGGTTGTGGGAGCTGAGCATCTGGAGTCGGGCCTCGGCCTGGGCGTAGACCGAGAGCGGGACGTGGATGGCCATCTGATCGCCGTCAAAGTCGGCGTTGAAAGCCTCGCACACCAGCGGGTGCAATTGAATGGCCTGTCCCTCCACAAGGACGGGCTCAAAAGCCTGGATGCCCAGCCGGTGGAGTGTAGGTGCCCGATTCAGAAGCACGGCCCGGTCCTGAATCACCTCCTCGAGGGTGTCCCAGATCTCGTCGCGGGTATCGCGGTAGCGCTCGAGCAACTTGCGGGCGCTCTTGATGTTGCTCACGATACCGCGCTCCTCGAGTTTCTTGAACAGGAAGGGTTTGAACAGCTCCAGCGCCATACGCTTGGGCACGCCACACTGGTGTAGCTTGAGTTGCGGGCCCACGACGATGACGCTGCGTCCAGAGTAATCTACGCGCTTGCCGAGAAGGTTCTGGCGGAAGCGGCCCTGTTTACCGCCGAGCAGGTCGGTGAGCGAACGCAGAGGCCGGTCGTTGCCAGGATGGACCACAGAGGATCCTCGGCGTCCATTATCGATCAGTGCGTCTACCGCCTCCTGCAACATTCTCTTCTCGTTGCGGATGATCATCTCCGGCGCCTCTTGGGCTATGAGCTTTTTGAGTCGATTGTTCCGGTTGATCAGCCGGCGATAGAGATCGTTGAGGTCGCTGGTGGCGAAGCGACCGCCCTCAACCTGCACCATGGGGCGCAGGTTGGGTGGCATGATCGGTACTGCCTCGAGGATCATCCAGCCAGGCTTGTTGCCGGAACGAAGGAAGTGCCGCACGATCTCGAGTCGTTTACGTGCCTTCGACCGCTTGTGGCGGCTGGGGCTGCTCATCTCCTCGACTAGTTCGGCCTCGAGTTTCGCTAGGTCGAGCGAATCGAGGAGGTCCTTGACTGCCTCGGCTCCCATCTTGGCTTCGAAGTCGTAGCTCTCGACGACCCGGACCTGTTTCCGAACTAGGTCGATCTCGACCCGGCCCGAAAAGTCGGCCTTGATGGTTCCGTTGTCAGCGAGATCGTCACCGGGTCTCACGCGATCTCCATTCACCACGAGCGGCTCGTCCCGGTAGTCGTAGACCCGCGCCCTCGACACTACGATACTGGCAGGTTCGGACAGGCGGACCACACCGTCAGCGGCTGCTGTGATCTCCTGTGCGGCATCGATGGCACCAACAACCTTCTCACCAGCGCTCACCCTGGAACCGTCGCCCACCAACACGTGCATGGTGGGGTTGATCTCATGGCTCTCGCAGCGGGCCCATTCGACCCGCAGAGTCAGAGTAGTCTCCTTATTTTTGGTCGTGCTGGCCAGCACCTGGGCACTAGCCTCCTTCGGCAGCGTCAGGGTGGTCCCCTCGACCGCCCGCGCAAGTTCGGACCCAGCCTCAACGAATTCGCCGTCCCCGATGACAACCTCCACTCCAACGGGGATCAGGTAGCTAGCGATTACTTCGTCCTCGTCGGGGTCGCGAAGATTCAGGACGCCGCCGTCGCTGCCGACCGGCAGGACTTCGACTACGCCCTCGTCGCCGGCGGTCAGGATCAGATCCGAATCGATTTCGGCGAAGGGCTGACCTCCGACGTAACGCTCCTCCTCAATCCAGGAGCGCTTCGGCACCAAGAAGCGGACCTCGCGCGACTCGGCGTAGTCGAAGGAGACCTTCCTGGAGAATCGGTACTGGGCGACACCGTTCAGCTTCGACTTGACGCCCTTCGCAAGTTGCTGCCCCTCCTCGACCGCTTCACCGTCACCGACCACCGCATCCTCACCGAGTTGCACAGTATAGGTTTCCTGGTGGCCATCGCGGAGCTTGCGGTACTCATTGTCGGTCAGCAAGTCCCCACGACGCAGAGGTTTACCGTCCTTAACAGCTCCCTCCGGTCGGGTGACGATGTACTTCGCGAAGTAGAGGACCTGCTCGAGTTGGCTGGTTGAGAGGTTCAGCAGCGAACCGATCTTGCTGGGGATATCCCTCACGTACCAGATGTGGGCACAGGGGGTGGCCAGTTCGACGTGGCCCATCCTGTAGCGCCGTACCGTCGACTTGG
The DNA here is from genome assembly GCA_002239005.1 of Truepera sp. bin119. Taxonomy (GTDB): domain Bacteria; phylum Deinococcota; class Deinococci; order Deinococcales; family Trueperaceae; genus MPNL01. The sequence continues at coordinate 7,488 of MPNL01000026.1, read as the reverse complement.
TGATTTCAACCCCGCAGCGCTCGCACTGCTTGCCTGCGAACCGCTGGCCGCGATACTTGCCGCACGCGCACTCCCAATCCTTCTCCGGGCCAAACACCCGCTCGTCGAACAGGCCATCCCGCTCGGGTTTAAGGGTTCGGTAGTTGATCGTCTCAGGCTTGGTAATCTCGCCGTAGCTCCAGCCACGGATGCGCTCTGGAGAGGCGATCGAGATCTGGACGCGTGAGAATTCCCTGTCCTTCATGTACAACCTCGCTTACCAGTGACGGCCTAGTTCGTCGAAGATGGTCACAGGCTTTTCGGCGTCATCGAGGACCTTGACGTCAAGGCCCAGTGAGTGGAGTTCTTTGACCAGAACCTTGAACGACTCTGGGATGGTGGGCTCGAGCACGTCGTTGCCCTTGACGATGGCCTCGTAGGCGGCATTGCGCCCATCGATATCGTCAGACTTGATGGTAAGCATTTCCTGCAGGGTGTAGGATGCTCCGTGCGCCTGCAGCGCCCAGCACTCCATCTCGCCGAGCCGCTGACCGCCGAATTGGGCCTTGCCGCCCAGCGGCTGCTGTGTGATAAGTGAGTAGGGGCCGGTGGAGCGGGCGTGCATCTTGTCCTCGACCATGTGATAGAGCTTCATGACGTACATGATTCCGACGACGATCGGTGCGTCGATAGCCTTGCCCGTACGCCCATCGTAAAGTACAGCCTTTCCAGCCTTCAGCAGGGCCCTCTGCGAGTCGCCTAAGTCAAGATTCCCAGGGATAATTCCGAGCTTCACAGCTCTACGCATCACCTCGAGTTCGCGTTTGTCCGCCATGTACCCGGACTCTGCTTTCTCAGCAATAGCATGGTCGGCGGCATCGACCAGTAGCGCTTTAATCTCCTCCTCGCTGGCACCATCAAAAACCGGAGTCACGAACGAGACACCGTGCTTGTACGCGGCAAGACCGAGGTGAGTCTCAAGGATCTGACCGAGGTTCATGCGTGACGGGACGCCCAGCGGGTTGAACACAAGATCCACCGGGGTACCGTCCTCGAGATAGGGCATGTCCTCTGGCGGCAAGATCTTGGCAACCACCCCCTTGTTACCGTGGCGGTTGGCCAGCTTGTCACCTTCGATCAGACGACGCTTCTGCGCAACGTAGACACGGATCATCTCCTGCACGCCGGGCTTAAGCTCGACGCCGGGGTCGCCGCGCCGAAACCGGACCGTGCGGAGCACGATGCCCCCATCGCCCGGCGGTACCCTGAGCGAGGTGTCCTTCACCTCGCGGGCTTTCTCCCCGAAGATCGAACGGAGGAGTCGCTCCTCCGGCGTGGGATCCTTCTCACCCTTGAAACTGGTGTGTCCAACTAGGATGTCGCCCTGCTTGACCTCGGCGCCGATGCGGACTACACCGTCCTCGTCGAGATCTCTCAGCGCGGCCTCAGAGAGGCCAGGGATGTCACGCGTGATTTTCTCAGGTCCGAGCTTGGTGTCGCGCGCCTCTTTCTCGAACTTCTCGATGTGCATCGAGGTGTAGACGTCGGTCCGGACCAGGTTCTCGGAGAGGACGATAGCGTCTTCGAAGTTGTAGCCGTCGAACGGCATGATGGCAATGAGGATGTTCTGGCCGAGTGCGAGGCGTCCATTCTGTGAGGCTGGACCGTCGGCGATCACCTGATCTGCCTTGACCTTCGCGCCGATGGATATGATCGGACGCTGGTCGAGATTGGTATTCTGATTGGATCGCTGGAAGCGGATAAGGGGATAGGTCCTCTCGCCCCCCTTATCGCTCTTAATGACGATCTTGTTGGCGTCGACAAACGTGACCGTCCCAGCCTCCTCGGCAAGCACCACGGTCCCCGAATCGTGAGAGACACGCTCCTCGACCCCGGTCCCGACGTACGGTGCTTCGGTCTGGATCAGCGGAACGGCCTGCGACTGCATGTTCGATCCCATCAGTGCCCGGTTGGCGTCATCGTGCTCCAAGAAGGGGATGAGTGACGTCGGTACCGAGATGATCTGTTTTGGGGAGACATCCATGAAATCGACCTGTGCAGGTGAGGCGAAGACCGGGTCGCCCAGTCTGCGAGCCACGATGGTGTCGGTCGCGAACCCCCCCTTCTTGTCGAGCGGCGTATTCGCCTGAGCGATGATGTAGTCATCCTCCTCGTGGGCCGTCATATAGACCACCTCGTCGGTGACCTTGTCCTTCGAGACCCTGCGATAGGGGGCCTCGATGAATCCCAGTTCGTTGACGCGGGCGTACGAGGCTAGCGACGTGATCAGCCCGATGTTGGCCCCTTCCGGGGTCTCAATGGGGCAGATCCTCCCATAGTGGGTCCGGTGGACATCGCGCACGTCGAACCCGGCGCGCTCCCGGGTGAGCCCTCCCGGACCGAGGGCAGAGATGCGGCGCTTATGCTTTAGTTCGGAGAGCGGGTTGACCTGATCCTTGAACTGGCTCAACTGACTCCGTCCGAAGAACTCTCGGAGCGCTGCCACGATAGGCCGATTGTTCACCAGCTTCTGAGGCGTCGCTGCATCAGGGTTGCCGAGGAGCATCCGCTCTCGGACCCCGCGGGCCATACGGCCAAGGCCCACCCTGATCTGATCACCGACCAACTCCCCGACGGTCCGGATCCGGCGGTTGCCAAGGTGGTCGATGTCGTCTTCGGTGTAACCCTCTTCACCCGCCCGGATCTTGACTAGGTACTGGATCGTGGGTACGAGGCCATAGTCGACGAACTGACCATCCTCATACCCGAGCAGTGTGCTCGCTTCGTAATTGAGGCCGAGCTTGCTATTCATCTTGAACCGCCCAGCCTCCCCAAGGTCGTAACGTCGCGGGTCGGCCAGCAGGCTGAACAGGTAGCTAGCGGCCTTGTCGACCTTGGGCGGATCGCCAGGGCGAAGGATCGTGAATAGCCTCAGGAGCGCCTCGTCGGGGGTGATGCCCGAGGCTTTCTCACCCTCGAGGGTCGGGTCGACGAGTTCCTCGTTTTCAGCGAACAGTTCGCGGATCTGCTCGTCACCGTACCCGAGGATCTGGAGCAATAGGGTAAATGGGAACTTGCGCTTGTTCACCCTCATCCATAGCACGTCCGAACTGTCGAACTCGATCTCGATCCACGGCCCCCGCTTGGGCATAGGGATGATGCTAGCGGTGAGACTTCGGGTCATTCCCTTCCATGCAGCTGTGAAATAGACGCCAGGCGAGCGGTGGATTTGGGAGACGATCACCCGATCAGCACCGTTGATGACGAAAGAGCCATCGTCGGTCATGAGGGGCAGATCACCGAGGAACACCTGATCCTCTTTGATGAGACCGGTGTCCTTGTGAACAAGCTGGAGTTTCCCAAATAGACCGGCGTGATAGGTCAGATCCTTCTCTCGGCACTCTTCCGGAGAGTACTCGGGCTCGTCGAGCGCGTACTCTAGAAAGTCGAGTACCAGGCCGGTCTGCCGCCCCCGCTCGGTCTCGTTGATCGGGAATACCTCTTTGAAAGCGGCCTGCAAACCCACGTTCTCTCGCTGGGCAGCAGCAACACCGAGTTGCAAAAACTGCTTGTATGACGCAATCTGAATGTTGGTGAGATTCGGCAGGTTGACGACCTCACGGATGCTGCCGAATGCCCGGACCTCGCGCATCTTCACCTCTCACTTCTTGCAACACCGAACACACCCTCTCGCACCGGCACTACACTGAATTGCGAAGTGCCCCGAATGCCTGCACTCGGCGACTCGAATCGGGCCGATTTCAGGACACCCCCACCGGCTGCTGGATGCTGACATCCGGCAGGTCTTTATCTATAGTTGTGCGTCTGCAACTGCTGTTTCCTGAAAGAGGGTTCTGTAGTCTAATGATGAGGCTTGGGGTTCCACTAGGATTCGCGCAACTCTCCATTCTCCTCCCTAGCCTTGCAAGTCCTCGATGACCAGAGTCACGAAGAGACAAACAATCACTCTAGCGCAAACTCCGCAGGGAGGGGGTAAGACAGCTTACGCTGGCCCCCGACCAGAGTGCACTCGGAGAACTATCTGACGTCGACAGTTGCTCCCGCAGCCTCGAGCTTCGCCTTGATCTCCTCGGCCTCTTCTTTGCCGATATCCTCCCGGACGACTCCGTTGGATTCGACCAGATCCTTCGCCTCTTTGAGGCCCAGGCCGGATACGATTTCGCGTACTGCCTTGATGACCTGAAGTTTCTTCTCCCCAACGCTCTGAATGCTGACAGTAAACTCCGTCTGCTCCTCTGTGGCGTCGCCACTATCCGACCCGCTGTCGGGAGTCGCCACGGCTCCAACCGACATCACGGCTGTAGCCTCGACGCCCCACTTCTCTTTGAGCGACTCTACCAGATCTACCAGCTCGAGAACGGTCAGCCCACTGAGCTGTTCAACCATTGCGTCTTTGTCAAATGCCATCCTATGCCTCCTCGATCTTCTCTAAATAGTTGGTCACGACGCCAACCAGGTTCCTCTGCGGTCCCTCAAGGGCCCCAACGAGTTGCTGCATCGGAGCCTGAAGGACCCCCACCAACTCGCTCAGAAGCTGGACTCTGCCAGGTAGCTTAGCGATGCGGTCGATTGCCTCACCCGCGACCACGACTCCCTGGAGCAGGCCGCCCTTGGGCATAGGCAGATCCTTGTTGTGGCCCTTCGCGAACTCGCTTAGCACCTTAGCGGGGCCGACGGGGTCATCGTCGACCAGTACCAACGCTGTGGGACCCTTGAGAGTCTCTGCAAGCCCCTCTATGCCGCTGTCTTTGAGAACCACATTGATGAGTGTGTTCTTGGTGACTAGAATCCGCCCGCCCGCTTTGCGCACCTTGGCGCGTAGCACGTTGAGCTCGCCAGCGGTGAGACCCTGGTAGTCCACTAGAAAGAAGGTCTTCGCCTCGGCGAGTACCCCCTTGAGCATCGATACCGCTGCATCATTCTTTTGGCTGGCCATCGTCACCTTCATCCTTGAGTTGACTTAGACTGAACGCTCGTCTCTCGATTAGGTGCAGCCGTGAAGCGTAACGCGGACGCTTCGGCAGGATCTTTAAGCCTGGCAAGCCCCTGCTGTCTCCAACGCCATTATGGCGCTGCTGGGTGGCTCCGCATGTAGGGGGACGCACCACTGCTATGCACCGGGTGGGGTGTCTCAATCGATTAGACCGCTACCCTCACGCTCGGCCCCATAGTCGAGGTGAGATAGGTGCTACGCACGAAGGTGCCTCGCGCGGCCTCCGGCCTCGCAGCTTCGAGTGCTGTTTTGAATGTCTGCAAGTTTTCGGCAAGCTTCTCGGACTCGAAACTAGCCTTCCCGATCGGCGTATGGACCACGCCGGTCTTGTCGCTGCGAAATTCGATTCGCCCCGCCTTGAGTTGACCTACGATCTCTCCGATGTTCATGCCGACTGTGCCGGACTTGGGGTTGGGAAGGAGCCCACGCGGCCCCAGGGTCCGGCCTAGCTTGCTACCGACCTGTCCCATCATGTTCGGGGTGGCCACCACAGCATCGAACTCCATCCAGCCACCGAGAATCCTCTCGATGACCTCTTCGTCACCCACCTCGTCAGCTCCTGCCTCTCTGGCCTCTGCTGCCTTATCCCCTTGAGCGATCGCGAGCACCCGGATATTCTTACCAGTCCCGTGAGGGAGGGTCACGGTGCCCCGGACGTTCTGATCCGACTTGCGCGGGTCGATCCCGAGCCGGAAGTGAGCCTCGACCGTCTCGTCAAACTTGGCTGTTGCAAGCTCCTTGACTAGGACGACAGCCTCGTTCGGGCTGTAGGCCTTTGTGCGGTCGATTCGCGCACGGAGTTCACGGTACCGTTTTCCATGTCTAGGCATCGGGTGCCCCCTCCACGACGACGCCCATCGAACGGGCGGTGCCAGCGATGATTCGTGCCGCAGCAACCTCATCGTTGGCGTTGAGATCGGCCATCTTCTGCTTTCCGATTTCGATGCACTGATCCCATTGGAGTGTTCCGACCTTATCCCGGTTTGGCTCGCCTGAGCCCTTTGGGATCCCGGCCTCTTTGCGAATCAGGTAGCTAGCTGGTGGAGTCTTGGTGATGAAGCTGAACGATCGATCGGCATAGATCGTGATCTCGACCGGGATGATTGCGTCGCCATGGGATGCAGTCGCAGCGTTGTACTCCTTGACGAATTGCATAATGTTTGCCCCGAACTGGCCTAGTGCGGGACCGACGGGTGGGGCGGGCGTCGCTCCACCTGCCGGCAGTTGCAACTTCACTAGCCCTGCAATCTTCTTCGCCATCGTGCCTCCTTATAACTCCCCTGCCAGACGTGGCGCTCGTGGCGGGGGCCAGACGCCAACTTCAGATCGCTGCCATCAGGTCCTTACAACCTGAGAGAAATCGAGTTCGACAGGCGTCTCCCGCCCGAAGATGGAGACCAAAACCTTGACCTTCCCCCGCTCCGGATTCGCCTCTGAGACCACCCCGATGAAGTCGGCAAACGGTCCAGATATGACCTGAACCATGTCACCCACCGAGAAGGTGCTCTTGATTTTGGGGATCCCCTTCGATCCGGTAATGCCTATAGTGCCGAGCATGCGCTGCTCCTCTTCACGCGAGAGAGGGATAGCCTGGGTGGCCGTACCTACAAAGCCGGTCACGCCCGGGGTGTAGCGCACCACCTCCCAGGATTCATTGGGTTCGTCGGGATTATCCCCCAAGTCCATCTGTATAAAGATGTAGCCCGGAAATAGTTTCCGGTTGACGACCTCCTTCTTGCTGCTGCTGGCGTGCTCGACGGTCTCTTCGGTGGGGACCACGACCTGATAGATACGGTCGGCAATGCCCAGAGACTTAGCGCGGTTAAGGATATTCTCCCTGACCTTCTCCTCGTGACCGACATAGGTGTGAACCGCATACCACTCGATACTCATGGTTCTCCCAAATTCCCTGGATGTGGGGGGTCAGGTGACAAGCCCAATGAGGTTGCCGAGGGTAGTGTCCGCGATCAGCAGGAAGAATACCGTCAGGAGCACAAACACCAGGGTAGCTTGGGTCGACTGAATCACTTCGTTTCGGGTCGGCCAAGTCACCCGACTCAGTTCCGCTCGGGAGTTGCGAAGATACTGAAGGATTCGGTTCATCCTAAACCTTTATCTCTCGGTGCAAGGTGTGCTTCCGGCCCCAAGGGCAATACTTGCGTAGCTCGAGTTTCCCCTGGGTGTTGCGTCGGTTCTTGTGCGTCGCGTAGTTGCGGTGCTTGCACTCGGAGCACTCGAGCAGCAATTTAATTCGTACGTCGCTTGCCATGGCACCTCCCAATCGGAGCATCATAGCAGACGCGAATGCGGACGCGCGGCTGCTCAGAGACCATCAGGAACGTTTGCAGCCGAACGTGGCGGAAGGGTCCTACTTAGCGACTTGGGTAACGACACCGGCACCGACAGTACGACCACCCTCACGAATTGCGAAGCGTAACCCTTCCTCCATCGCGATCGGCTTGATCAGACTGACCGACAACTCCACCGTGTCCCCA
>MPNL01000080.1 GCA_002239005.1 Truepera sp. bin119 | reverse complement strand
CCAGCAGCTGCGAGCTTGCGCCGGATCGGCATCCGCTCGGCCAACGACCCCGTAGCTGCAGCCATCCTCGCCGCGGAAGGTGGGACGGAGAGGAGAGGACATCAAGCCCCTAACTACTGATTCCGTTGCGTTTCAGCTTGATCGCTGGCATCTTCAACTTCGAGTTGGCCCTGTCTTGACTTTCGCAAGAGGTCTATTTAAAGGCTGAGTTTACCCCGAATCGTGGCCGCCATGCGTCCGCGAGCACCTGCGACGGCGGTCGGGACGGGATCGCGGCTCCCTATCTGCCATTGCTGGGCGCGCGAGGCCGGGCAGTCCCGTCAACCAGCTGCTTCCAGTAGTCGTAAGCCATGTCGCCGAAGACCTTGCAGACTGCCTGGCTCTCGTCGACAGCGGCCTGGAAGTGAACGCCAGCCCAGATCCTGCTCTGACCGCAGTCCGAACTGAAGTCGGTCCACGTCGGGAAGGTCACGGTCAGGTCCTTGGCAGGAGTCACACCGGGCTCGATCCGGGACATGCCTGCCTTCACTTCCACTGGATAGCCCAAGGCATCGCTTCCGAAGTACCTGCGCATGGACTGCGCGTGGGCCTCGCAGAAGCACGCTGACGCCGAAGGATACTCGGGGTGATCCGCTTCCTCGAGGTAGCTTCGCCACTGACTGGCGGGCAGACTTAAGGTCCCCTTGCCCGGTCCGGCCCACGCGGAGACGTAATTGTCGCCGTAGATGTACCGGATCGCGCTGAACGGGCGAACGGCGTCCCAGCGCCGCTTCTCCTGCCACACGAAAATTCCGGCATCGAAGGTCGCGAGGTTGTTCAGGAAGTCGAGCTGAATTAACTCTACGGGCGAGAGACCCCGGCTCTGGGCCATGAAGATTGTAGAGAATCCGAGTGATTGAATCTTGTCGTCGAACAACTCGGCTTTGACCTTTTGCTCGTCTGTGAGCCTTTGGGAGACGCGCAACACATGGTCGACCTGGGCCTTGTATATGGCGAAATTGCTGTGGTCGCTGGCCAGCGGTGCGGGCACCGAGTAAGCCTCTGGAGATTCGTACGAGTACGGTTCGACCAGTGCGTACTGGGGCGTAACGAATTGCTGGATCTTGTAAAGTCCCGCGCCGAAGATTTGCAGGTCCGGCTGCCAGCGAGACGGGTCCAGCAGTTCGTACGCGGTATTGACAGGCATGTAGCCTGTGTAGTCGCCATACGGCAGCGGATTGAAGGTACGGCTGTACTCGTTCCCGAGCTGGTTCATTCCGTCATTAGAGCGGCCCCGGACCACCCCCATGCCGGCAAGGTTGCCGATTCCGACCGGGGTGGTCGGATCCATGGAGTTGTCGTCGGGATCCAACCCCAGGTCCTCAACCATCTTCCTCCAGACATCCATCCTTCTGGGCAGGAATGTGTTCAACATCCGATAGACCGAGTAAGTAGCGGCGATGTTGATGTTGCGAGGAGTTGCCTCGGCCTCCGGTCGCCGGTCGAGGCGCGTGTAGAGGCCGACAGCTGTCGGGTGGTAGGGAGCAGTTGCGTCAAACAGGGCGTTGGTTGCCAGTGTCGTCAGCCGGAGCACCAGTGGCGCGTCACTCGCAGTTGGTGAAATATCCGAGTAGATGTAGGGGATGATGGTCGGAAGCAGTACTTGGGTGATCACGTCGCCGCTGTCGAGGTCAAACGGCGGAGCGGGTTGGTCTTGTGCGCCCACCTGCTGGCCGAGCGTGACCACCGCTAGGGCCGCCACTAGACAAAAAGATCGCATACACTCTACCTCCCAGGAACAAAGGATCAAGGCGTCCCTAAACGCAGCGCCAGGCCTATCGGGGCACTCTAGGGGCCGTTCAGATCAAACGGTGGGTCCAATCAGTTAGACCCGGTCTACAAATTCAGACGTGTGGCGTGCTGCGGGGGCGCTCGAGCCGCGTTCACGCCCCGGAGGATGTCTAAATTGTCTCCAGTCCAGAGAGTGCTGTTCGCCCGGATTGGCGCAATGGAAGGGGGGCCACTCACCGGCGGCCCCTGCTAAGTTCAGCTTTGTTGTGCGCTAGTTCAAAGCAGTTGTCCTGACCCCATACACAGGGCCGAAACCTTTGAATTAGTGACTTCCTGCTGAGCTGCTGAGCTGCTGAGCTGCCTCTTTCTTAGTCTACCGCAGGGCTGAATGTGAGTCACTCGGCAACAGCCTAGCCCAATACCAAAGTAGAGTCAACCAATAGAGGTGGTTCGGGAATCCTTTGCGAGGGTGAATGCTCGAAACGAGAGTGGCTTCACCCCCCTGCACACCGACAACCCCGCCGTCGTCATGGTCCTGCTGGCTGCCGGTGCCGACGCGGTCGCCCACAACGCCTGGAGGGAGACCCCCTGGGACTACGCCCAAGAGAACGACACCCTCAAAGGCACCGACGCCTACTGGCTACTGAACGAGGCGCGGTTCAGGTAGCCCCAGGCCGGGCTTGAGCGTCGCACCGTGCCGGGTGCGGCGCTCTCTCATCAGGGGCCAGGGGCAGCGGTTGAGGGGCCTTAACGGGCCTCTCAGCGGGTCGCTATATTCGGCCCCGGCTGTATAGCTGTATACCGCCCGCGGTAAGGTGAAACTGCCCCGCGGCCAGCTACAACGCGGAGCAGAAGGGGGTGCGGCATGAGTCTATCGGTTATCAACCGGGGCAGGCTAATACTGGCCTTGGCGGTAGTCGTTCTTACTCTCGCAGCAACGGCAACGGGACAGGTGACCGACCATGACCGCTTCCAACTCTTCGACTACTGTCGGCCTATGAGTCTTGTTGTGGAGCAGCTACCACCCGATGCTGCAGGGATAGGTCTTACCGAACAGTCGATTCAGAATCTTGTGGAAAGCCGCCTCCGCTCGGCTCGGCTGTACGATACGAATAGGCCCCTCACCTACCTCTACGTCAACGTGAACGTAGTTGGACGGGCCATTGGCATCGAGCTTGAATTCGTCAGATCGGCTCGTGTCTTAGAAACTGACATCACCGGTCTGGCAACCACTTGGGATTCAGGAACGGTCGGGTTGCACGGTAGAGATGCGAGATTCATCCTGACTGTGGTGTCCAAGCTAATGGACAAGTTCCTCGTCGAATACTTGAGAGTAAACGCCTGCTAGCTCCTTCGCCTACCGAACCAGAGCCCGGAATCGTTCCAAAAACCAATTTTCAATAAACTAACTCATTACCCCGTTTGCCACCTGAAAAGCACCCCCGAGTAGATCAGGTTGAAGGCAGCAATCTTGAGGTTTACCCGCGTTCAAAGTCGGACCCAAGGCTGGGGTCCCCCCTTGGGGGTACGGACTCAAGGACGGGTTCGCTGGACCCGGGTACGGGTGAGCGACAGAAAC
>MPNL01000079.1 GCA_002239005.1 Truepera sp. bin119 | reverse complement strand
GGTCACTGACCCTTCAGGCGGCGCAAGTAAAGACGTTTCTGTCGCTCAGAACGCGGGTAAACCTCAAGATTGCAGCCTTCAACCTGCTCCACTCGGGGGTGCTATTCAGGTAGCAAACGGGGTAATTCCCTTTCCTTTCTCTACCCACGCAGGTTATGACTCGTTATTGTTTGGCTCCTAAGCACCTTGGTGTCCCTCCCCCGCAACTGAGCGCCGTGGGGTTGTAGACTAGACTGAGTAAGCGGAAGCGCATAACCCGCGTTGAGTCCTCTCGAAGCCGAAGCGCCTAAGCTCTTTGGACGAGCGTGTGGTCGTGAGGACCCGGTGCCCTAGTCCCTGCGGAGGTTAAGAAGTCATGAATAGCGGCGAAATCATACTGATCCTCGTAGGGGTAGTCCTCCTTGCCGCCTTCGTCTGGAGACTGCAACTCCACTTCTTCAAGGAGCTCCAGGCCGAGCTGGAAGATATCAAGGGGGACGTGCAAGACCTAGCGATGCGAGTAGGCAGATTGGAAGTGAGGGTGGCCAGGATCGAAGGGGGACTCTTCGATAAGGCGCTGCTGAGAGAGGATAGTGACGCCTGACCCCAGCGGAAAGGGTGACTCGGCCGCGGAGATCACGCGTTGGGCGCTCCTCCATCAGTCTCGCGACCGCCCGACAAGGTCTGACAGAGTTGGCATCGGGAGGGGCTACTCGGGCCCGGAGAGTCGGTTCTCGGTGAAGCACTATCGAGCGATCCGGGACCTATCGAGAGCGAGCCTGTCTTCGGTCCGGCAGCGGGTTGACAGGTCACTTTCTTAAGCTGTTCCAGCTCATAGCTGGGGACTTGAAGGTGAGGAGAGAGCCCCTCTGACTGGGAGCAACGCGGACGAGGCCGAGTGTCAGACCAGCTACCCCGTTCATGGCCGCCAGGGGGTGCGGAATCTCAGCTATCTGGGCGAGATTGGCTCAGACTACGACCCGACCCTCGCTGATCCCGGCCGGAACCGGTTCGATCTCGCGGCGGATCTTCTGGGCGACCGGCGTCCGCATAGCGTGCCACAGATCCCAGGCGAGCTGACCCAAGAGCCAGAACTCGGGGCTGGTGCCGAAGAGCCGGGAGAGTCTTAACGCCGTGTCGGGGGTGACACTCCGCTTACCGTGTACCGGTTCGTTGACGCGCGGGTAGGAGATGCGGGCACGCTTGGCCAGTTCTGCCTGGGTCATGCCGAGCGGTTTCACCCTTCAAAGAGCAGCTCGCCGGGGTGGGTTGGGGGTCCACCTCACTTCACCGGTGAGCAGCGCATTCGAGACCGAAATCATCCACCTACTCGGGGCGCATATGATGATGCTTCGGGTCTTCGACGAACACTTAGATTGTGCATTTAGTAGTAGCACTGAGTGGCAGAGATTGCGCGATGAAATTGCTGTAGCAGTGAAGCCGTATACCGAATTTAAGGCAATCAGGTGACGATGGCGCACGCCATTTTAATCTTGACAATTATGCTAGAAACGCCCTAGCATCAAGGGCGGAAATAGAGGGGGCCTGGACGCCTATGACGACACCCGAAGATAGCTCCGTTAATGATACGAAACGCACAATCACTTTCCGACACAAGGAGTCGAATTTCCACAGAGTGATTTATGTGGATGGTGTTTTGGGTGCGATCAGTCCGGCCGGACAAGCACACCTGTCTCTGTACAATTCTCGGCAACCTATTCCAGATGAGCTCGCTTATTCCACTGCCCCTGACTCTGATACTGTGCTCGAACTTGAAAGCAAGTTGGATCATGGCTTAGACAAGGAAATTCACAGAGAAATAGAGATTTCCATTGTGATGAATCCTCCAGCCGTGATGGAACTGTATAACCTGTTGAAGGAAGTGATGGAAGGATTGGCTCGTAGGGAGGGCGAGGGCGATTCAAAAGTTCAAAGCCCCGAGGCTTCAAACGAAAGCTGATGCCATGAGTCTTTCGAGAACAGACGCGGATTGGGAACGATACGACCCTGCGGTACTATACAATCCTACGGTAGCTGAGCCTTCACGCAAAATGTGGTCCTTTGTTCGATGGAGCGAACAACCACGCGGCGACCAATTGGGGTGGGATGAGGTTTCGATCTCGAAGTCAGGGATGTCGGGAGGTAGATCGTCAAATGCTCAGCTACCAAGGAACACTTGGAAGCTGCTCATTGCTCCACCACCTGTCCCTAAATCCTGGCCGCAAGAGAGTGATGTCATCGACCTAGGTCTAGTCGCCGACGGACAAAGATCCCTTGCAACGTCCCGCTACGATGCAAATGTACAAATAGGGATTCTGGGGATTTCGCAAGCTTCGCAGGAGGGGTTACGTGTAGTGGCGACTCCTCCTTCGGGTGACACACTAGTGATCGCAAGCATGTTTCCGACACAGTTGGTCATATCCGACTTCTCGGAGCTAGAAGTCACTGAGCAGACGCTGGCTGAGGAACGAGAACAAGGGTGGCTTGCTAACAAACTGCACGCAGAATTTGAAGCCGAAGTGCTTCAGGACGGCGAGCACCATCCTGCTGAGGATCTAATTCAAGAGGCGCCGCGAACCTCGCAAGAACGGGTCGTTCTCAAATGGTTCGAGACTTGGGCTGTGGACGCTAGCCAGCCAAGCTTCGCGGCCTCTCTGTTGCGCTGTCTCGGGCGTCAGGAGCGGTTTGGGACAGACTCATGGCGCACAGAATTGATTCGTAAGGCGCTTAGCGTAGATGACGTAGACATCAGGGATGCTGCAGTTCAGGCGGTCGAGTCGTGGGAGGACCGGGAACTGATTCAAGTGCTAATGGGACATGATGAACCAGAGCACTGGCTTAAGGACTACATCCAAGGCGTTATTTGCGACCTCACACACTAGCCTGTGTTTCTTGCTCGCAAGTTCGCACGCGCTAAGTGGGATCACAAGGCGGACCTTTCCGATGGCGAAATTTCGGCTGACGCGGTGACCTCGGATCTGCGCACGAAAGATGACACACTCTCTTTTTGGAAGTGCGGGGGAGCGACGAAACCTGAAATCGAAGAGGCGGCATTGGCGCTTGCAGCGGCGGGTGATCGTATCGACAAAATCGACTTGGTGTGGCTAACAGAAGAGGAACTGCGAGAGGACGGCCAAATGTTGGAGTGCACCCCAGGTAGGACGCCCGTCTCCGACCTAGCCAGACAGCATGTTGATGTGAGTCGGCTTGATTACGTGCGCCTCGGAAAGGTTGCAGAGCAAATCGTTTCTGCAATAGCGAGTGGTAATTACGTCGTTTGCTACTTGATCTGCAGGCAAAGAAAGGGGGATGGTTGTTTCTATGACCACCCATCCCCGTTACCAGTATAAGCCAGAAGACCTGTTTCTCACAGTATTCGTCTATATCGATG
>MPNL01000078.1 GCA_002239005.1 Truepera sp. bin119 | reverse complement strand
CGGCCGCGCCAGGCGGCCTAGAGGGAGATTTCGCCATGGCCGCTGTGACAGCTATCGAAAACGGCTCGAGAGGAGGCGATAGCTCAGCGGTCAGAACTGCTTGTCAAGCCCCTGACTACTGATTCCGTAGTTAAATGCGAGCATGATTTTGCGGTTGGGAGGGCTGCCACGGCGGTTCGTTGAACTTTGGTTCACCCGGCTGCATTTTCCTTCCTTCTATGCATCTCCTCTACCTCGACGACGCTGGCTCCGCTAGTAACTCTAACGAACAATATCTCGTACTCGGCGGAGTGTCGGTGTATGAGGCGCAATCACATTGGATCACCCGGGAACTAGACAGACTGGCGGAGGATACTACCGCTTACTTCACCGATGATTGGGCTCCCTATGAAGGCATTGCCAAAGCTGGTCAGATCCACGAGACTGTCAATCACTCCCTAGGTGAGTACGTCCGTGGCGATGTTCACGTCAACAGTGTGGAGAATGTCTGGAGCCTCTTGAAGCGCTCGATTATCGGTGCCTACCACCATGTCAACGTTAAGCACCTGGACGCCTATCTGGACGAGTTGGAGTGGCGCTTCAATAACCGAGATAACCCTTGGCTGTTTCGAGACATCCTGCTGAAATTGCTAGATGCTGAGCATGTGGAGTATAAGGAGTTGGTGGCTTAGCAGAGAGGGTTCGATAAACCCCTTCCTCCTCACAAGCCTCGATAAATTTTATCTCGGTGCCCAATGTCAAGTATTTCTATTCTCAATGGTCCAGAGACAGTGTGCCTGTAGAGTACCCGATACGGAGGCGAGGGAAGGATGCGACAAACCCACCCCTCATCATGGTTGCCACCTCGTAGCTTCTTCGTACCGGGTAGCTGAGGATTGTTCCTAAGATTATTGATTTTGCGTTCTATAACCTTGCGTCGATTTGGCGGTTCAACCTTTTGCAACCCTTTAAGAGCTGCCTTTGTATAGCTTAGGACATCTTTGGGATTGTTACTGCACAATCCTTTTAAGGGCTTCCTCTAGCTCACGTCCCCCAACAAGTTGAGTGGGATCTCCCTTGATCTCCTCTATCCTTTCCCTCGCAATCTCCATGTCCCTTTCGTCCTCGGCAATTTGCCTACGCCTTCTGAGGAAAAGTCTGTCTCTTGTACGCCTCACAATAGTGGAGAGCATGGGTCGATTTCCTCTCTCGGTATGCCCGTAGCTCAGATAGATAGAGCAGTTCCCCCCCCAAGGTTCAGGTCGTGGGTTTGAGTCCCACCGGGCACTCCATACCCTTGTACCACAATCGTAACGGGTTTATAAGTTGCAGGTCTGGACATCTATATCACTTACCGTGTTCGCCTGCTCTATGAAGGATTGATAAAAAGGGGACAAATTCCCCCATTTGAATCAGGCACGTAGACAGAGAATCTCAACCAGGAGAATCCTTATACGCATCCCTTAAATCACTCACAATCTCTTCGCGATAATCAGGCTTTCTTAGCTTGTCATCCCCTGTGTGAACAATGTTGGCCAGAAATACCTTCCGCACGACCGGCCCCCCTTGGTTGAGTTGGTGCTTCATCTCACCATACCACCAAGCGAAAAGACAGAGGTTTCGTATGCGTCAAGTGGATAATCCCGTGTATATAATCCCCTATCTTGAATGGTTAGTTGTCGGGTGGCTTGCTTGCAACTTGCTCGTCGTCATAGTTGGTTTTTGGCCGAGTCTTGGGGATTCTGCAACTTTGGCGACACTACAACACTCTCGCGCGCGAGGGTTGGAGGTCTCCGGAGAGCAACTCCGAACTCAGTGGAGAAAGCTCCACGCGAAGGTTGATGGGGTGATGCCTGGGGGCGCTGTGGTTGCCCGGGACCGAGGGCACCAGGATAGGGTGCCTGGACCTCAAGCCCTGCTTGGTAGGGTAATCGCGCCACCGCACCCCTGCCAGCCAACTCCACCCGGGCGCAGTGCCCTGGCATCGCTGGCGACTGCAACCGTCCCAGCTGCTGCATCTCGAGCACTGTGGCCCCTCGAGCAGCCGGAGACGGCGCCGGCCCCGACCCTGAGTGGCCCGAGACCCGACCGAAGACGGGTTCTCTGGACCGGCGGCGGCTTCAGCCCGGGTTGCTGATCCGCCTCACTGAGCGCGGGGTGAGTGCAGCTGCACCTACCCGGTCGCCCGGTGCTGTTGGAAGAGTGGTCCCGACCCAGCGCTCGAGCGCGGCCGCCCTTATCCGAGCTTGACAGTTGGGAAGTGCTCACCTGGCATGTCGGTACCGGACCGGGTTGAAGACTTCCGACCCATCCGGCCCTGGGGGTCAGCGGTTCGATTAAGCGCCTACTCTGCACCGGTACGCTAGCGCGCCGCTTCGCTATATACGCCAGCGGTCCGGTTCCAAGCCCTGTGTCCTTGTTTTGGGAATCAGACTGGATTGCCACCCATCGGGATCCCTCTTAGGGAACAGGCTCTAAGGATCTGCCACTGGGGCGGCGGGGCCAAGCTCAGGTGAATTCGGTGGCGGCAGGTCGTTGACCAGGTCCTGAACCAGCCGTTCACCGGGCCGGCACTCGCCATGACCGCCGGTGCTGTCACCGGAATGCCGACACTTCAGCGACGAGGCGACCGGGCGCTCTGTCTGTCTAGCGTACCCTCTCAATGACCACAACTTCTGCTTGGTTCCGAGCCACAGTTCAGCTACGGCCTGTTCGGGTCGCACCGTAGCAGGCCCCACCCTGCTGGGCGCAGGGCACCGACCGGCCCGAGTGGCAGGTCCCGGCCGCCAGCGTCGGTTCGTCCGCTACACCGCGGCTGCGGGGGTCTCGGTCCCGGCACGCTGGAGGAGACCGAGGGCGGGGGCGGCAGGCATGGTCTCAGGGGGACATCGGCGCTCAAGCCAGCGGTGCGCCTGGACACCGCCGGCCGTCGCTGCTAGTGACCGAAGCGCGGGAGTTCGGAGGTTCTGCGGGCAGCCACCAGCGTGCATGCTGGCACGACCCCGTGTGCTACGCCAGCGACCCCAGGGATCTGGCTGGTCGGGACGGCAGCCGCTCGCGGTACCGGCAGGAGCCGGGTCGCCCGGCACCGGCGTGGCATTCGTCGACCGGCCGGATGGCGTCAGGGCCAGCGACGGACGGGACAAGTGCGTACTCTGGCCGACTTCAGTGCCTGGCAGGCAGCGCCGAGTCCAGCCGGGGGCGGCATGGTCGCCGACAGCGACACCCGGATATCGGCCTGCAGCTCTTCACGGTGAACTCGGGCGGCGCACTCTGTGGGCAGTGCCTCCGCTGTCGGCGACCGAAGGGGCCCTTCCCCTGCTCTTAGTGGACAGGTCTCTGGCTACGCGCCCCAGCACACCCCCTCCTTATTTTCGGCAGACTTTCGGAACAAGCGGTTAGGGGCTTGACCGGCCAGCCTATCGGTGCTACCTGGCCCTCGAGACCTTCCGAGCGAGGCTATGCGTCCTTGAAGGCGACCCTTGTTGGCCCGTTGATGGTCGCGGGAACG
>MPNL01000025.1 GCA_002239005.1 Truepera sp. bin119 | reverse complement strand
GACTGAATATTGGGAGCAGATCACCGCTTATACCGAGCTACTGGTAGGGCTCGCACAAGAGAGCACTGCGAGAATGGGCGAATTGATCGAGCATTTGCCTAACTTGCCAAGCCCTGCCCGTGAGAGCCTTTTGAATCATCTCATGTCGAAGGAGGTCGTTAATTTACCCGAGACCGAATACTTTCCGTTGTGGGAAAGCCTGGACGATCTTGTGCGATGGCACCGAGAATTTGCAGATGCACAGTGGGCACTTCCCGAGGAAGAGATATCGAGGATCGAGGAGGGTGCAAACGCTCTTGCTCCTGAGGCTCCAGAGTTGAAGTATCAACGCCTGTTTGGCCATCGAGGTCATGTCCTATTCGAGGAGAGGGGAAACTACGAGGAACAGCAAAGGCGTCTTGACGAGGCTCGGCAGGTAGCGGTTCAGACGATACTTTCGAGTGGGGGCTTCCAGGCCGTATTGGCATTTGCCCACAATGTAGCTTTCCCCTATGAAGTTGGGCGAAGCTTGGGCAGCATTGATGTTGAAGAACTGGAAGCAGATATTCTTCCTACGCTGCTGAACGTGACGGGGGATACAGAAGAGCAGCTTGTGGCGGGTTTTGTCTCGATGCGGTATTGGAGACTTAAGTGGGCTTGGGTTGACGACGTACTCGCAAGAGATTGGACTAAAGCGCAGAAGGCCAAGTTCTTGGTACTGCTGCCGTTTTCAAAGGAAGTCTGGCGCCGGGTGGCCGACCGACTAGGCGAAAATGATGAGGAACTGTATTGGCGGAACGTTGAAGTAAAACCGTATTTGGCGGATGGTGATCTGGCGATAGCAATTGAGAAGTTGATCGAATACCATCGTGCAAGCGCGGCAGTCTTGTGTGTTGACTATTGTGTTTATCGAGAGGCAGGTGGTGATGGCCGATTCGACGAGAACTTGGCTACCTGCGCATTGCTGGCGGTACTCGAAGAGTCATCGGACATTGAGCAATTGGATCCGAAGAAGGCCGTCAGAGTAATCAAGCGTTTGCAGGAGTCCTCAACTGCCGATCAAGAAGCCCTATCCAAGATCGAATGGTACTTCCTCCCCTTGCTTGATGAATTTTCTCCCGGATCGCCAAGCACGCTTGAGAAGCGATTGGCTTCGGACCCTGCATTCTTTGCAGAAGTGGTGAGTCTGGTGTTTCGTCCAAAAGGGGATAACCAGGAAGATGCCGAGCCAGACGAACAAAAGCAGAATCTTGCCCGAAATGCGTACAGGCTATTGACCGAGTGGAGAAGGTGCCCAGGAACTGTCGCCGATGGCTCGTTCAATGTTCAGGAATTTGATAACTGGTTAGCTGAGGCGCGAAGAATTACCGAAGGGACAGGGCACAGGGAGGTGGCCCAAAGCCAGATCGGTCAGGCCTTGACCAACGCTCCTGCAGACCCCAATGGTCTTTGGATCCACGAGGCGGTCGCCTCGGCATTGAATGGGAGAGATGTGGAGACGATGCGTTCTGGATTCACCAGAGAACTGTTCAATCGAAGAGGTGCTCACTGGTTCACTGCTGGAAGGGAGGAGTTGGAGCTTGCGCAGTGCAATCGCAACAAGGCTGAAGCCCTAGAAGCGAAAGGGTTTGTTCGACTTGCAGCAGCAATGCGTGAGCTTGCAAATGACTATGAACGAGATGCAGAGCGTGAGGCGAATAGAGAACTCTATGATGACTGATTCATCGGTACCGAAGTTGGGAGGTCTACTCCCTTCGAATGTGAGACCATCTGTTTCAAGCCATTCTCTAAGATAAAGTCATCCCCGCCTGGAAAGCGATCCCTCGATCATTCTCCCTTCTCCTGGTATGGGTACAACTCGGTGAAGCCTATTCGAGAACCGCCCCTTCACTCCTCATTATGACCCCCCTACCAACACCAATTCCAGAACTACGGATTCCGCTAAGGTCTGGTACACATCTCCAAGGACGGATTCGCTGGATCTGGTAGGGGTGCGAGATGATCTCGCGTCACTACTCCCCTTAGTCGCCGTTCGATTGCTCCTATTTCAGATACAGAGCCTTCTCCATATCCTCATGCGCGAAGGCGGAAGTCATGCGCTCGATCTCGCGCGTGCTGATGTTCAGGCGGGCCGCCTCGCCGCGCCAGTCGGACACTGCCTGTGCCACCTCGACCGCTATTCTTTTCGCGTCCGCCATCTTCAGCCCGTAATACTCGGCCGTCTCCAGTATCAGATCTATGGAGGCGGTTGCGTCATCCAGATCGATGGCTGTGGAGAGGACGCGCGGGCGGATGTCCACCGGAACCGGGTTCAGGTCGTAGGCAGGGGAGAGACGCCATCCGGCGTTACTTGCATACAGGAAACCGTGATTGCGCAGATGATCGTCCGTGTTGGAAATCAGTACGTTGAACACGATCCGCCGCCAGAGTTGGGCAAGGTCATCCTTTGTCGCCGCCCCGTACTGCCGGAGCGCATCAGCGATCTCCAGATAGGAATGCGCCTCGTTGTCGTTCGCGCCCAGCATGCTCATGGCGGACATGAACGGGATGCGCCGACCGTCCATGCGGTCAAATCGGCCAATAAGGATGACTGGCTTCCCGCCGATTTCCTCTATCCGCCATTGGGGCACCTCGACCCCCGCCTTCTCGGCCAGGGCGAGGGCACCCCCTTCCCACAGGACGACGTTGATGTCGTCCTCCTTGTGTGGGAACTTAGCTAGAGCCAATTGCCCGTCGTGGTCGCGTACGGAGGCTTTCGGTCGTGCACCGCCAAGGGATGAACCGGGGGCGATCAGGAGCCGGAGATCCTCTTCGTCCTCTTCTTCGTCGGCAACCCGCTCGGCAGCGGACAGCAGGCGCGGCAGTTCCACGAGCGGCGGGATGCGCATGCCGCCCGGCTCCGCCAGGAACGGCCCTTCCGGCGTGGTCGTGAAGCGGAGCGCGCCTTGACGGGCTTCGTCATCCACCAACAGCAGGAAGTCGGCCTCGAAGAGTGTGCGGGGCGTCTGCCCCTCCTTCTTCGCCCGCCTGCGTTCGACGCGGCGCATAAGCGTCCGCCCCCACCGGTCCGGCTCAGAATCTCCGATGGCACCGAAGAGCGCCTTTTCCGGTGGAGTGTGGAATGGGCCGGGAGCCAGAGTGAGCGCGGGCTCTAGAGCGAACCGCTCAGGGTGCTCAAGCCAATCGGCGTCGTACTCGAAGGATGCGCTTTCCCGTCCCCTGAGGATGCGCGACCACAGTCGCCCGACGCGTACGGGTTCACCGTTCAGATCGATATGTACGAGAATCTCCCGATCCATCAGCCGTCCCCTTTCGGCTTTTTGGCGCGGGGGGAGCGAATACGCTGGGGCAACCGTTCAGCTTCCAAACTCAACCCGGTGCTGTCATGCTTGGGGTCGGCTAGGTCAGCAAGGCGTTCGGTCATGCCAAGGACGAACAGCACGGTGGCGTATATGCCGAGGGTGACCTTTGGATCGCCCTTCTCTACCTTATTGAGGGTCATGCGGCTGATCAAAGCCCGCTCGGCCATCACGGTCGTCGGAATGCGCCTGCGGCGGCGCGCATCCCGAATATCCGCGCCAAGCTTCCTCAAGGCGCGCCGGACGGGAATCGGTAACGTAGTTTCAGGCTTTCTGGCCATAATGTCCATCTACTTATACACTAACGGACTTAATGTAAGCGATAATGGATATTATTTCAACAAGCCCCTGCTTGGGCACCTGCTGGTGTTCGTTGGGCTTTGTTGGCTCCGAATGTGTCTGGGTCGTACGACCCAAAAACGGCCTAGCGCATGAACGCTAAGCCGTTGATGTAATCGGTTGCGGGGGCGGGATTCGAAATCCACTCTGGACTCGAACCCCATTTGTGCGCTCGGGCCACCAAGACGAGACGGATCGGATTCGCGAACTTCTGCTGGGAATTCCCGTTGCAAGAGGAGGGTAGCATAGCTGGGGAGTTGGTTTGATAACTCTGCTAAATTTTCTACATGACAGAGCAAGACCTCAAGCTAGGAGATTCCGGGCAATATAGCTGTGGGAGGACCCTTATGAGAGTTCTGAAACCGTTTATCGGCGCGGCGGCCGCCATCGGTATGGCCTTGGTGGCAAACGCAGGGGCGGTGGATGGCACGCAGCAGCCGTCGCCGCAGAGCGTGCTGGAGACGGTCGTGGAGCGCGGGACGCTCCGTGTCGGACTCGCGACCTTCGTCCCCTGGGCGATGCGGGACAGGAACGGCGATCTCATCGGCTTCGAAGTCGATGTCGCGAAGAAGCTGGCCGGGGACATGGGCGTCCGTGTTGAGTTCGTGCCCACGGCGTGGGAGGGCATCATCCAGGCGCTGGTCGCGGGCAGGTTCGATATCATCATAAGCGGGATGTCGATCACGCCGGAACGTGCGCTCGTGGTCGACTTTACACGGCCTTACGCCAGCAGCGGCTATATCCTCCTGGCGAGCTCCGAGCAGGCCGACCGGAAGGGATTGACGACGCTGGAGGCATTCGACGCACCGGGGATCACCATCACGGCACGAAGAGGGTCGACCTGTGCGGCCGCGATGCGGGAGCACTTCCCGAAGGCGACGCTTGTCTACTTCGACGACGACACGCTCGCCTACCGGGAGGCCGCCTCCGGCGGCGTAGACGCCATCTGCTCGACGCCGCCGGAGGCGGCCTTCGAAATCGAGAGACATGGCGCTGCGCTTCGTGTCGTATCGCCCGAGCCGATGTCGCCGACGCGCGAAGCGTTCGCGATTCGCAAGGGCGACCCCGAGGCGCTCACCTTCTTCAATCGCTGGATTCGCGAGCAGGAAGCGAGCGGCTGGCTAAGAGCACGCCACGACTACTGGTTCACCACCCGGGAGTGGGCGGATATGGTCGGGACCGATTAGCCACCCGCGAAGCGACTGCGGGTACGGGGCTTTGACCTGAGCCGCCGGCTTCCGCTATGAGGGCGAGCTCCTAGGCGGCAGGAAGCACGGATATGGGACGTTCACCTGGCGCTACAAGCTCGGCGCGGATTCTCAGGAAGTAGCTCTCCTGCCGCGAGCGCTCTATCCTCAGCCGGTCGAAGCCCGACGAGGTCCAGCACTTCACCGACACTGCGCGGCGGATTGCCGGGATTTTGTTGTGGAACCAAAGCTGAAATGTTTGAGTGGGGTTACCTGACGGCTGGGTTCTAATGATCCAGAAACGGCAGCACCGATCCCCACCTCTGTAAGCGGGCGCTGGCGACGTCGGATGCGCCGCGCGGCTCGGGTGCTGGCTGATCGAGGGCGGCGACGGAGCGCCGGTTTCAGCACCGACAGTGTGGGCATTCGAGCCATTTCCTCCACACCACTTGACGCCTCTCAATGGCGATGCATATGGTTGGCAAACGGAAGGATGCCCTAGTGCCAGTTCAGATTTCGGTGCCCTATGTCCGTGTGGGCAATCGACTCGGACCTAAAGCCGCCAACACGCTGGCTGGCGTTGGCCTGGCACTCTCGGATGCTGTGCGCATCCTCTGACCCGTATTGCCTTGCCGGCTGGCCTGATCACAGATGCTGAAGCCCGTGACCCATGATTCCGTGCCAAGGTACGGGAAGCCCTGGGCGATCCGCATCCTGCGGTTCCGCACGAGCAGGTCGTGAGCGAGTCGCGGGCGCTGGTCTACGGAGAGCGCCGGGTGCGATCTTGAATGGGCGGCCACGGCGGTCGCCGATCTGATAGCCACGACGCATCTCGGACGACTGATGCTGCTCAAGCCTTAAAGGAAGGGTCAATTCGTGAGACGTATGCACCGGATCAACGCGATGAATATTGGCCAGAAATCCTTCGGGCGCCTCCGCTTCTTCTGGCTGTTGGTGGCGCTGCTTCTGCTGATTGTCCTCGGACCGGTGGCCGAGGTGACCGGTCTGGGCGGCGTCGCGCTCCTGATCCTTTTTTCGCTTCTCCTGCTCGCCTCGGCCTATGTCGCGAGCGAGCGACTCCGGGGTCTGATCGCTGCAGTTGGCCTTACAGTACCGTGGGCCGTGCTGACCTGGTTTCGGCCGTTCGCGGGTGACGTTGCCAATGCCCTGGTTGCCGACGGGCTCGCGATCTCTCTTCTCCTCTACACACTCAGCCTGCTGCTTCACCGGATCGTCGCGGTCAAGGAGTCGAACTTCGACATCCTTTGCGCTGCGGCAGCGGTCTATCTGCTGATCGGTGTCGTGTGGGGGGTGTGGTTTCGGTTCATCGAGACATTGGTGCCCGGCTCGTTCGTCCTGACCGGGACGGGTGAGGCGATCGGCTGGAGCAACTTCATCTACTTCAGCCTTGCCACCTTGACCACCTTGGGCTATGGCGACATCACGCCGGTGAGCCCAGTGGCGCGGGTCTGGGCTACGCTCGAGGCGGTTGCTGGCGTGCTCTACGTCGCGTTGCTGATTTCGCGGCTTGTCAGCCTCTATCGTCGCTAGCTGTCCGGTGTTCCTGCGTGGTGAGTAGGGTTTTCCTGCCGCCGTCTATCCCGAGCGCCCGCCCCCCTCTCGAATCAGGCTACTAGCGCAAGGTGGAACACCTCTCAGAGTCCCTCCGGAGCCAGCAGGAGCGCGACGAGGTGGCGGACGCGATCCAGAGCCTGCGTCTGCGGCGGCGAGCATCCCGAATATCCGCGCCAAGCTTCCTCAAGGCGCGCTGGACAGGGATCGGAAGTGTAGCCTCAGGTTTTCCAGTCATAATGTCTACCTACTTATGCTTTGCGGGGTATTTCCGTCAAATCACCTCAGTCGCCGGGTTGAGCGTGCCACCGGATGGCGAGACCCCTATTGCAGCACCTCATGGGCGCGAAGGGCCCGGTGGTTTCCAGCATCGGTTGCCCGGTGCGTCGTCGAGCGGCCAGGTAGTCCGCGCCCTCATTCGCAGGGTTGCGGGCACTGGGTGAGGCTGGTCAGCGCCCCGAGCGTCTACCCCGAGAAGCGGTCGGGGTGAGATCCTCACTCCGGGGTCTTGGGTCCGAGCTTCGCGCGGACATCCTGTCCGCGAAGGCGATTCCGGCGTTGTCGGCCGGATTCACCTCGGGTCTGGGTCTGCTCGTCGCCCAGGTTGCCTTCGGGAGCTTCATCTTCTCCGGATCGTTGGCTCCCTTTTCCTCTCAGGGCGTCGGCCTGGTGCTGTTCGGAAACTTCGCCGCCTGCCTGGTCGTCGCCTTCGCAAGCGGCTATCGCGGGGCGATTTCGGGGCTGTCTCCCGCGCTGGTGATCGTCATGGCCTCGATCGCAACCAGGGTGGACGCACGTGGTGAGGCGCTGTTCGTCACCACGGCGGCCGCGCTCATGATCAGCGCAGTGGCCACCGGGGTGTGCTGTCTCATGGTCGGACGTTTTCGCCTCGCCAACCTGGTGCGCTTCATCCCCTATCCGGTGGCAGCCGGATTCGTAGCTGGAATCGGAGGAGTCGTGTGCTTGGCGGCCATGTCCCTGATGGGGGCGGATCCGGATTGGCGGGCGGTTCCAGCGCTCTTGGAGTCTCCCTTGCTGTGGAAGTGGGGCCCCGGCGCGGCGTATGGGATCGCCCTCTACTTCGCGCTGAAGCGCTGGGGCAATGCGCTGATCCTGCCGGTTAGTGTCGCGCTCGCCGTCGGTGCCTACCATCTTGCCCTTGCCACCCTCGGCATCTCCGGCGACGAGGCGAGAGCGGCGGGCCTGCTGCTCACGAGCACGGCGGACGGAGGGCTGTGGCCGGCCTTAGGGCCCGCCGATCTGGTGCAGGTGGACTGGCCTGCGCTGGCCGGTCAGCTACCCAACATGCTGACGCTGATGCTGATCGCTTTCATCTGCGTCATCCTGAATGTCGCCGGGCTCGAGCTAGCCGGGAATCAGGAGTTGGACTGGGACCGCGAGTTCAGAGCGACTGGGTTTGCGAGCGTGGTTGCCGGTCTGGGCGGCGGGACAGTGGCGACCCTGATTGTGCCCTCTTCGCTGCGCAGCAAGCTATTAGGGGCCACCACCCGGCTGACCGGCTTGGTCGCGGCCCTTGTCATCGGGGGCGCGCTGTTCCTTGGCGACGGGGTGCTGGAGATCGTCCCGACGCCGCTGGTAGGAGGGATTCTGATCTTTGCCAGCCTCGGCATGCTGGACGAAGGGCTTATGAGGAGCCGCAGGCGACTCCCCTGGTCCGAGTACGGCATCATTCTGCTGATCTTCGTTATGATCATCTCCTTCGGGCTGTTCGAGGGTGTGGGCGCTGGGATGCTGGCCACCCTCGTCTTTTTTGCCGTGCGCCTCAGCCAGGGGAGCCCGATCGAATCCCGGTTCACCGCGCGCGAATGGCAGAGCCACAAGGCCCGTCCCGTACCCGATCGCGCCATCCTGTTGGCGGAGGGCGAGCAGGTGCAGGCCTACCGGCTGCGCGGCTACATCTTCTTCGGCAGCGTCAGCCCTCTGGCCGATCAGCTCAAGAAGTCCCTGGCCGGCCCTTCGCGTCCCGCCTGCCTGCTGCTGGATTTCGCCGCCGTCTCGGGCTTCGACTTCTCGGCGGTGAGCGTCCTTGGCAGGTTCCTGCAGACAGCGAACGCGGCCGGGGTGCAGGTGGTACTGAGCGCTTTGTCAGGGCAGTTGCGGACCGGGTTGGAGCGCAACCTTCCCCCTTTGGTATTTGGGGAGTTGCTGCTTGAGCCGAATGCGGACCGTGCCCTCGAGCGCTGTGAGGAGATCGTCATTGCGGCTTGGAGGGCGGACGCGAACCTGACAGACAAGCGGCGCACCTCACTGCTGGAGCACGCGGTCGGTGACCTCGAGCGCCATCTGGAGCGGCAAATTCATTTCGAGGACCTGGTGAAAGAACTACGAAGGTGGCTGACCCCTCACCAATACTCCGCCGACGAGGCCCTTTCAGGACCGGGTGCGCCGGGCGAAGGTCTGCAACTGCTGCTTTCCGGCCGGGCTTCCGCCTACGATAGTGCTGGTGCGCGTCTCTATCAGTTCATCCCTGGTGACGCGATCTGGCCGGCCGACGCGTTGGACGAGAGAGCGACCTCGGTGGTTGCAGACGAGCCGTGCCGGACGATGGTGCTTCCGTCGGCCGCCCGGCGCTGGCTGGAGCAGCACGAAGAGCGGCTCGCTCTCAAGCTGTATAGCTACCTACTCGCCGGGCGTTTTGCGGCCGAGTCGGAAGCTGACCAAGAGCAAGAAGATTCTGGCAGCCGGGAGGAATCGGCGTGACTATAAGAGGGTCAAGACCGATGGCAATAGCCCATGCCTGGACGCATTGGGGTCTTCCTGACGCCAGCGGGTCCCCCGTCTCTTCAGCGACGGGTTCCAGATGGAGCGCGGGTTCTACCGACAGCTGGCCCGACGCGAGGGACTACGGCCCGAGAGGGGGTTGGGGGTGAACACCGCACTCGTTGAAGTGATGGAAGTGTGGGGAAGCGCGGCAGAGTTGCCGCGAGAGTTCGGTTGAACGGCGGCGCTGAGCAACCGGCGAAACATTACAACAGTGCGGACAAGGCAGGATGATGGGGGTAGTCCTCAAGCGCAATTCGAATCAGGGTTTCCCTGCGAATTCCCGATCCGCCGCCACCGTGCCGGAGCATACGCAAAGCCCTGAACCAGGCAACGCGCCCGGTATCGTTCAGGTGCAAGCGAGACGGATCACCACCCGCACGCGCCCAGATTTCCTGATCCGTGGGTCCTGCCGGATAGAGATCCGGCATCAGGTCTCCAAGCTGGTCCCAGACGTCAGGATTGGCTGCAAAAGCGGGTGGCGGAGGGCTGGACTTGACCCCGCCTCGGTCGAGCGCGACAGGGAAGTTGTCTTCGAGGTCGTTCGCTTTGAAGACCGGATGCTGCTGGCCCGGCACTTGGCGCTTCACCTTCTCGGAGATATAGTTGAAGATCTCGAACACGCGGATGACACCGTCTCCGCTCGTCCGTGTCTGGCCGCGCAAGGCGTCCAGTAGATGGGAGGTGAACACGCTGTTGCGGGCATTCGAGAAGACGAGGGATTCTTCAGTCGCTCTCGATGACGCGATCAGAACCCGCCCGGTCCCTTGGGCCAGGCGTGCGAGAGACTTCTCGCTATAGCCGAGAGCAGGCGGCTTCCCCGCTCGACCTCCCTTGAAGTTCCCGGCTCCGGCAGAGTGGCAAGCGTCGATCAGGACAAGCACACGTTGCGCGGCGAAACGCTGAAGCGCGGCGGAAAATTCCGGCTCGCACAGGCTCGTGGCATCCAGGTTCCGTGCGTCGCATTCGACCGGCAGAAGGGCGCTTTCGAGGTCGGCGGGATCGCCGAGACGGGCACCGTGCCCGGAGAAGAAGATAACGACGGTGTCGTCAGCTCCGCTGGTCCAGGACACGGAGGCCAGGGCTGCCCTGATCCGGTCCAGCGTGGCATCGCCGTCGAGCAACAAATGGACGTTGCGTGCATCGTAGCCACAGTAAACATTGGACTTCAGGACTGCCGCGACATCCTGCGCGTCGTTCAGCACTGCATCGGGCAGCGGCGATGCGTTCCTGTAGTTCGCGACTCCAATGACGACGGCATGTCCGGTGGCGAAACCTCCTGTCACCTTCGCGTTGTTTGGCAAGATGTCTTCCACGCCATCCGCCTCCAATCCGGGTCCGTTCATGCATCTCGCACATCATCTACGACGCTTCCACCGAAGATGGGATCGCCCGCAAGGTGGAGAATTCGCTCGTTGTTGGGGAAATCCTCCTTCATCCTGGCCAATAGCGCGGACGGAGTCGGTCCTTTTCCATTGCGCATTTTCCGTATGGCGTTCCGCCATCGCGTCCTCCCGTCTCCGCTGGTTGACAGGTCGGCGTCGTCTGCACCTGCACGCTCCCACAATCCGTCTTCGTCCGGACCGCCGGGGTAGAGTTCGGCAGCCAGTTCCTGGAACGCCTCCCACTTCTCGGACTCGGAGATCGGTACCAGCCCAACAATGAAACGTCCCCACCGATCGAGCATGTCACAGCAGGCGCGGAGCGCAGGTTTGAGGTCCCGCCGGCCGGACTTGAATTGACCGAGCAGGTACGCAGCCACATCCTCCCATTGACGTTCCAGTACCAGACGACCGATACCCTTGGCATCGGGAGTGGGCAAAGACATCGTGCGTGATGTCAATTTCGTGAGTAGTTGCAGGAATCGTTGCTGGTCGTACTGACTGAGAGCGGTAACGATTCGGACAGCGGAGCCGACACGGTCGGGGATCAGTGCATCGAGCGTCCGCTCGAGCTCGTCGGCCTCCAGGAGGGCGGTTTGCAGATCGTGCTCGGGGACAAAGGGGATTCCCGCGCTGGCCGCGTTGTTGAGCCACCCGTTGGCGGTTGCAGTCAGAAGGTTGCGGCGTGCACCATCTCCAATGCGAGACCAGATTTCCGGTCGGCGGGGATAGTTCGCAAGATCGGCGACGGGTGTACCCGACAATTGTTCAAGCAGCATTGGATCTGACTGGCTGCCGTCCAGGAGGCGGTCGAGTATCGAATGAAACGCCGCCGCCGGATCGGTCGGGCCTTGCCAGGACTCGGGCTCTATCGCTAGCGCTTCGCGCCAGATCGCCTGTGCCGTGGTCGGCGTGAGATCGAGTCCGGCCAACAGCTTTGGGTCCCTGGCGACAGCTTCACCCGCAAGTCGTGGCATGCGCGGGTCTTCGATCTCCAGCGCGCACTCGACCAGTTCTGCTGGCTTAGCGCTTCGGAGAGACGCCCGCGACCGTTCCGGCCGTCTTGCCGCTCGGGAGAGCCCCCCGCAGACCTTCCACGAAGGAGGAACCGGTATCGACCGCGACCTGCCGGCGCGCGGCATCCAACGCTGAGGCACTGGCTGACAAGACGGTGCCGTGGAGACGAAGCCAGCCGCGAGACAAAGCGAGCGGCTCAAGGGTCCCGGCGGCCGCTTCATCGAGAGTGCGGGGCGTCGCGCTCGCCAATCGTTCCTCGACCCCGGCTTCGGCGGGGACATGGGGGAACACGGCGGTGACGATTTCGAGACGGATTCTGGTCCAGCGCCAGAAGGCTCTGGGAAAGGAGGACCTGGCCGAGCGTGCCGCGACCGCCAGGCCATTCCGAATCGCACCTCGCCAGTCTTGGACAGCGGCGTGGCTGGTTGTGGCGTCCTCGAGGACGGAGAGCATGTCGACATCCTGATCCCGGGCAAAGCTGTTCCCGGCCACCCATCCTTCGAGCGTCTTCCAAACCCGCGTGGGCGCCGGGAACGCGGAAAGCTGGAGGTTCCGTAGCCGCAAGATCTCTTCGGCTGCGGCTCCTGACAAGGCATCGCACAACCGTCGGACAAGAAGGTCCTTACCATCACTGCCAGCATCTGAATCCGGCGACAGTTTTTCGATAAGCCGCATGACTCCGGCGCGTCGCTCCAACGTCGGCTCGCCGATGTGAAGGAGATAGGCTTGCTCGGCCAATCGCAGGTTGCGAAGCGTGGCCGGCTTCACTTCCATCTGCTGCATGAACTCGGTGAGCGGGGTTGCTCTTGCATGACCACTCAGGATCGCTGAAGCGAGGGAGCCTGGGTCGTTAGGCGTAGCGGCGCGGATGACCGGATACTCGGACCAGCGCGCCGCCAGCCCACGGGGGGTGCATACCAGTGCTGGCATTGGCTGCTCGACGAGGTCGGGCGGGCCGAAGCTCAGACGAAAGGCGAAGCCTCGGCGGATTTCCGGCGGCAGATTCGCCCACAAGGCGACAACAAGATCATCGAACCCGACATGGCCCAGGCGCACGACCGGCAATGTTCCTCTCGCCCCGAGAGCCTCGGCTGCATCGATCAGGTCAATGGCTTGGGGAATCGGCGTTTCGGTGCAGGGGATTCGCACCGTGGTGGCGTCGGGGCGTTGCTCGTCGGAAGTGGCCAGCAATTTCAGAAGAGGCTGCAGATCCGAGGTCTCCGCCAGTTCATCCAGGGGAGCCAGGAGGGCATGGGAGAAGACCATTCCACCCCGCGACGCGCCTGTATCGTGAAAGGTTCGCGACAGCACATATCGGTCTAGGTAGGGAAAGCCGCGGAGGAACGGTGACCACTCGACATTCGGCGGGGCCGTATCGGGGAGGTCGAGCCGCTGGACGATCGCCGCCGAAACCGCGTCGTCTCCGCTTGAGACCAAAAGGGAGTGCCCGCCGCGACATTCGCCGTACAGGGCTTGCTCGATCTGCATGGCCCGAACGCTCAATGTTTCCGTCACGGAGGGTCGGCGAGGAGCTCTCGAATCGGGAGCGTCAGATCAGGGGAGCGAGTACCGTCCTCAAGAACCACATAGCCGAACTGCTCTGAGCCTTGGGTGATGTAGTCCTTGTCGGGTTTTTCCTTGTCGAGCGCCCGCTCGAGCGCGGACATTCCGAGCACCGAACAGTCCTTCCAGTTGCTCTCGATAAAGTCGCCGAACATGGGAAGGCGTTCTTTCAACACGTCGATCGGCTTTCCCGGACTCCCTATCTCGTCCCAGCAAGTCAGGAGAACAACGAGACGGGGCAACCGGCCCATGCACTTGTCTAATGTCGATTGGGCGTAAAGCAGTATTTGGAGTAACTCGATCAAGCGGGCCTGATCCGAGAGTCGCCCTTCGCGGGATTCCCTGCTGTTCTCCTTCAGGGACGTGAGAGGACGTGAGAAGATGTCGTCGTCGAATCGAGTCGTTTGAAGGCGAATCATCAGGAGCCATGCTGAGGACTGGGCGATGCGCTTCAGCCAGATACGCGGAAGCTGTCGGTCGTCGATAATGTCCTTTACTTGCTCGCCGCCGTAGTCGGGCCAGATCAGATGAGCGTTACGTCCCTCGTCATCGACTATCGGCCAGCGGCTTTCATGGTAGACCGAGGTGGCCGTATGGTCAGCGGGCAGTCCCGCATCCAGACGGGCCATGACAGCTTCGAACGGCTCGAGGTTTGTGGCTGCTCCGCGCATTCGGATTCGGCCGTCTTCTTGCATCAGGCGCTTCAGTAGCTGGGCTCCGTAGTGGGACTTGCCCACACCGGATTCGCCGATTAGCAGGATGGACTTATCGAGCGCGGCCATCGCCTACCTCGCGCCAAATCTGAAGAGGGGATCGGGATTGTGGTCGGCGGGTTCCGGGAGTTGAACGGTCGGTCGCCGGACGTTGAGAACCCAGCGAAGTAAATCCAGGAATCCTTGCACGTTTTCGGTTTCATCGGGGTTGGGCATGATGCTGACGGCAAATTCGACAGCCTTCGGAATCACCCTGAGCACTGCGGATCGCACCGCTTTTTCCATCTCCTCGGAGACCGAGACATCGGATTTGGTCCAGACGAGGGCGACGGGTCTCCCTCGAAGCTCGTCGGCCAAGCGTCGGGCAAGGAGTTGAATACCGGTGCGCGCGGTGCCCATTTCGGATCCCTCCAAGGCTTGGCGATCCGCGACCAACACGAAGGCGTCTGCATGTTCCGCGGCCCACCGTGCGC
This sequence comes from Truepera sp. bin119, assembly GCA_002239005.1. Classification (GTDB taxonomy): domain Bacteria; phylum Deinococcota; class Deinococci; order Deinococcales; family Trueperaceae; genus MPNL01. The sequence continues at coordinate 34,903 of MPNL01000025.1, read as the reverse complement.
CTTCGGCATCCGGAGCTTCGCGTTTGACCGCCCATTTGTGGAACCATTCGCCGGGGGCATCGGTTATCACGTAGTCCGTGCGATGATCGCGGCCGTGCTTGAATGCCAAGTGGAGCAGCCCTGGGATTCGTGCAGTGGTGCTGGACGTATGCGGCGGGAAGGTGGGGGGGACTGAACCAGGTTTCCAGCGCAGCGGGCTTGCGACGTTCTCCCATCCAGCAAGTGAGCAGGAACCGGAGAATCGCAGCTTGTCGTTCGGTCGGTGACCGCATCCAAGCAACAGATACCAGGCCCCCAGTAGTGTGGTCTTGCCCGCATTGTGCGGGCCCATGACTGCCAGCACGATGGGCTTGCTCGGGCCCGCGACAAAACCGAGATCCGTGAGGCCGAGCACGCCTCCCGACCAAGGCATGGCCACCGCCTCCGGTGATGGTTGGTCATCCTGCTTCGCCGTCGGTGCTGCCTCCAGCGCCGGACAACGCGAAGGGTTGAGGTAACCCAGACTGCATCCTGCGCCGTCAGACCAGAAGCATGTCTCTTGGGAACATTCCGCCATGGTGTCTATTTCCTGGGTGCGCGCTTCCTTGCGGTCCGGGGTTTCGGAGCGGAGGCTTCGGCAACGGCCCGAGCCGCCTGAAGCTCCCGGAATATCCAAACCGACCAATCGGGCAAGGTGAGCTCCAAGTCTGGCGTGACCCCGATGCGATCTCGGAACCCGCGGTCATCGAGTTGATGCATGGCGTCTGAGTGCCCAATCATGGCGAGAACGGAGCAGCGGCCCGACGGGGCGCTGACGAGGTTTCCTGCTTCCGTTCTGAGCGGGGAAAGGAGGTCGGTATCGCGGGTCTTCTTGATGAGTTCCCGGATCGAGGCCGTCTCGTCCTGATCGAGTGTTGGCAGGGCGACAACCGTCTCCCGCAGGAATGCGGTGACGCTCGCGGGTGAGAATGTGGGGATTTGTTGGTGCATGTCGAAAGCCATCAGCGCCGCAGCGTCGAACGACGTCATGTCGCAATAGCTCATCAGAGCGCTCGGCGAGAACAGCGCCTCCTTCCACCACAGCAGGTTCGTTCGCCGCTGAAGACCGGCTGCGGCGCTGCTGACAGCTTGCAATGTCCTCGTCAGGTGGTCGGATATCGCTCCGGCAATGCCTTCGGTATATCCGGGCAGGTCGAGGCTTTCGACGGACAGACCTCCAATCGCTCTATTGATCGCCTCCCCGACAGCCTCCGCCGTTCGCGTACCAAATTCGCGAACCCAGTCAGGTGAATGGGGTTGCGGCCAGTGAGGATTACCTTCGGTATCTCTCTGTGAGCCATCAGGATCGTTGGAGTGAGGTCCCACGGCTGCCTCAAACTTTGGCTTGAGGCTGGAGGCACTTACCTTCTTCGATACAATACGGACTTGAGCTTCAGAAACGGACTCGAATTTGATGTCCGGCACGGAAATGGAGGCGGGGGTCGCCCATTCCCTCTCGGAGCGCTCCGCCACTTTTTTCTCGATGTCGGCGACGATATCGGCCCAGATCTCTTGCTCGTCGCCAACCTCCATGAACGGTAGGACGTTGCGGGCGGATGCAACGAACGCAGCCGCCACCGTGTCGTTTCGACCGCAGGCGTTGATCAGTGCGTCCAACAGCATCGCTCGAAACACCGTGATTGGTGTACGAGCGAATGTATTGACGTAGGTCTGCCAGCGTTTGCGTAGAGCGTCCTCCACCTCGACGACGGTGGGGTCGGTGGGGGGGATATGAGGATCGAATGCCACAAGAGCGAATGGGCAGACCTTGGCCGGCGTCTCTTCGAGAATGCCAGCCAAGTCGGCTGCTGTTTGCCGCAGATGCTCGAGCTTGTCGTCGTCGCCTCCTACGTTGATCAGTCCCTTGCTTAAGAACTTGAGCAATACATCGTCGTTCACGACAGCTCTCCTATCAGATCCCACGCCACGGTCGCATCGCCGGCAGCGGACAAGTCCCTGAATCATATACGAGGTGCGACTACCGGAGAGGTCGTTGCGGTGTGTCGCCGCTGTGACTCGATCGAACGACGCGGCCTGACACGGCCCCCGAGCGGGCTGCCGCGAGGCGGGACCGGCTACCGAGTTCTGGTGCGCGGTCCCGGCCTCGCGCCGGTGTCCGGTAAGTCGGATGCGCGCTTTGTCGGGCCGACATGGTGGTGGGGCGAGTCGGAGGCGGAGATGAGGCTGGCGCAAGAAGATATCCGAGGAAGAACGGGGCAATCCCATCGGATGGCTGGACCCGAGATCAGGGAAGGGCGGCGCGGGGGTAGGATGTTCGCATCGCGGTCAGGGTTGCTCCGACGTGCCGCCGCGAAGCGGGTGCTGCAATTCACGGGCGTCCGCGATGAGCTTTTCAATCTCCTCGGCACGCCAAATGTCGTTCGGGATGGGGGATTCCGCCTGGGCGGTCGTCGGAATCCTCGAGTCTTGGGGCATCCGCAGCGGCGCCGCGTCGCGAGTGTTGTTCGCGAGCATGGTTGCGCCACAAGCGGTTTGGGAGCGGCACGGCTTCAACGCCGTGGTATCGGTGGACATCCGTGTCGTATGGGGCACCAGGGAAGTAGTCGGCTGCGATGCAGCGGTGGCCGGTGGGCGGCGGGCCCGGCGCAGTCGACGATGCTGGACACCGACGTCGTTTGGCAGCGTAGCCACGGCGGTTCATAGCGGATCACGGCGGGCCATGGCAGCGCATTCGTGCGCATGTTATTAATCGACACGAACGTCTTGGGCGAACAACTGGAAGGGAGCAGTCCTGTAGTTCACGCCGCGGCATCCGGTATTCCGCGCATCGGCCTGCCGAGCCGAACGGGCCGGGGTTAACAAACACTAGCTACCCGCCGGCAGCGTGCTGTCGGCTCAAGGGCCGCCCCGACCGGCTCAGCCGACCTCCTGCCGGACAGACCTCTGTGAGACCTGGAGACTGACCCGATCGTAGCGGACCCTCGGGATCCGCGCGCCGCCTCAGCACTTTCGCTTGAAAGCAGCCTATCAGCAATTTGATGAAAACAGGATTTGAGAGAAATCCTTGACATTTTTCACCAAAACAGATATTTTCATCGGATGGCGAAAGCGTTTAGAACAATGAAAGGATCGGAGGTCATAGCCGTGGCTGTGGACGCTGCCCGCGACTTGCTCGACCGTGTGCCGAACATACAGATCAACTCGGTTCGCCACGAGCAGAATCTCGGGTCCGACCACCGAATTGATGGGGGGATCGATTTTGGCCACGGAGGTACCAGCTATACGCTCCTCATAGAGGTCAAGTCAAATGGTGCGCCACGCTTCGCCCGTTCCGCAGTCTATCAACTCGAGAGCTATATGGCGCATTTGCATCGTTCCGATCACCAGGACGTCACCAGGCATTTTATCCCGATGCTGGTCAGTTCCTACCTGTCTCCAGAATCGCGATTGGTCTGCACCGATCACAATGTCGCTTATCTCGATCTCTTCGGTAACGCACACCTCGCATTCGACAATGTCTATATCGAGCGATCCGTCGCAGGCAGACCAAAGTCCGAAACTCGCGCTCTGCGTTCAATATTCGCCCCGAGGGCAGCCGCTATCCTGCGGGTCCTCCTGCGCGATCCAGACCGGGCATGGCGCGTCACCGACCTAGCCGAAGCAGCCAATGCGAGCCTCGGCCACGTGAGCAACGTTCGCAAAGCCCTGCTCGAACGGGAATGGATCGAAAAACGGGACAGCGGCGGCGTCCTTGTCCAACCTGGTGCGCTACTGAAGACATGGCGCGAGAACTACCGCCAGCCAGCCGGCCACCGCACCAGCGGATACACGCATCTGCACGGGGAACAACTCGGCAAGCGATTGTCGGGAAAACTGAATCCGAACCCGCAGCGTCCGCGCATCATTTACTCGTCCAACTCGGCCGCTCAATGGTTCGCGCCTTTCGCCCGCGGTGGCGCACATAGTTTCTACGCCGACGAACCCGGTGCTCGCATGCTGAAAGAGACACTTAAGCTGACCCGTGCCGTGAAGGGAGCAAATGTCATCCTGTGCATCCCGAATGACGAGAGTCTGTTCGAAGACGCCGTTCAGCCGGCGCCAGGCGTTTTCTGCACCAGTCCGATCGTCACCTACCTCGATCTGCAGAATGGCAACGATCGAGACCGTGAGGCCGCCGACTATCTGGCCGCGAAGTGCTTTCCATGGCTATGAAAGAGCCACAATCCGCCGGTGACTACGTTGACCGGACGACAGCGGCGGTCAAGTCCGTACTGATCGAGATCGGCCAGATCCTCGGCAGCTTCGATGGCAAGTTTGCGATCATCGGCGGTGCTGTTCCCTGGCTGTTGTTGAGCCAAGCCGACATGCCCCATATCGGCACCGTAGACGTGGATCTCGATCTCGACCCATCGGCCCTAGGCGATGGCGAATATGTTCGACTTGTCGAAGTCCTCCAGGGACATGGCTACGAGCAGAGGGATAATCTGCGGCGCTTTCAACTCGTGCGCACAGTACCCGCTAGGGACGACGGACCCGACATCGACGTCGTCGTCGACTTCCTGATGCCACGCGACGCCGAGATTAGTAGCAATACGCCACCGCTCACCAGCCAGTTTGCCGTCCAGCGTGCTGACGCCGCCGACCTAGCGCTCAGGTTCAATCAGCTGGTCACCCTCGAAGGCAATATGCCCGGTGGCGGCCGCAATAGCGTTCGCATCGCCGTGGCATCGATTCCTGCCCTGTTGGCTATGAAAGGTTACGCCATCACGAATCGTCTGAAACCCAAGGACGCCTATGACATCTACTATTGCATCCGGAATTTTCCGGATGGCGTCGACGCCCTTGTCGAGGCGACCCAGCCGCTCCTTGGCGTTGAAACTGCCCGGCAAGGTTACCGCCTGATCTCGGACAAATTCCGCAACGTGGAAGATTTTGGACCGAGTAACGTCAGAAGCTTCGTCGAGGGATCCCACCTGTCCGGGGGCGGGCGGTGCTACGGCTACGGATATCGTGAAAACCACGGACAGCGTGGGTGAGCCGGTTCGTGGCGGGCGGCGGCAGGAAGAACAGAACCGACACTTCCAGTAAGGGAGTGTCGGTCTCAATGGTTGCGGGGGCCGGATTTGAACCAGCGACCTTCGGGTTATGAGCCCGACGAGCTACCAGACTGCTCCACCCCGCGCCGGGTGCAAAGGCGACTCTACCGCCTCTTGAAGAACCCTGTCAAGTTCTCAGGCGACCGCTTCCCCGCAGAAGGCCGCGTAATCGATCAACTCCGTCACGCTAGGCTCGAGCCCACAGACCGGACAGCCCGGGTTCCGCGACAGGGCGATGCGGTGGAGGGTGGTGCCGAGGGTGTCGAAGTGGGCCAGGGTTCCCGAGAGCGACTCACCGATCCCAACGAGGAAGCGGATGGCCTCGCTCGCCATCAGGCTGCCCACGACGCCTGGGAGGATGCCGAGCACCCCCGCCTCGGCGCAACTCGGGACGCTCCCCGGCAAGGGCGGTTCGGGGAACAGACAGCGGTAGCAGGGTCCTACGCCTTCACCGTCGGGCGCGTGGAGGAGGCTCAGCTGACCCTCGAATCGAGAGATGGCGCCGTAGATGAGGGGTCGGTCCTCGAGCACGCAGGCGTCGTTCACCAGGTACCGGGTCGGGAAGTTGTCGCTGCCGTCGAGTACCAGGTCGTAGTCGCGGATCCACTCGAGGGCGTTGTCCCGGGTGAGCCTCTCCGGGTGGGCCCTTACGGTGATCTCCGGATTCATAGCCCGCAGCCGGTCTGCGGCCGCCTCCGCCTTGGGCCTGCCGATCTGACCTGTGTCGAAGAGCACCTGCCGCTGCAGGTTGACGAGTTCCACCTGATCGGAGTCGACTACGCCTAGGGTGCCCACCCCCGCCGCTGCGAGATAGAGCAGCACGGGCGAACCCAGACCGCCGGCCCCGACCACGAGGACCCGTGCCCCCATGAGCTTCCGCTGACCCGCCGCACCCACTCCGGGCAAGACGATCTGGCGGGCGTAGCGGTCGAGTTGTGTCTTACTGAACATAGTGCCAGTCTAGTGCACTCCAGCGGACGTGAAAGATCGTGCGGGTTCGTTGGAGCCTTGGTCGTGCAGTTTGTGACGCTCCGTGTTGCATGATGCTGCAGGCCAAACATTAGCCTTCCGTTTAACGGGCCCGGTACTACGGCCAACGGCTTCGCTACGGTTTCAATCCGTACTCCTGAATAGCCTTTTCCACAGATTCGCACCAATTCAGGAGGGAATCCACCTCGGTGTCCGTCAGCTTTCGGTTGATCTGACATCTGAGTTTTTTGCCCGCTTGGACGAAGAGCCCTGTAGACTCAGCCTGTCTCCAGAGGGTCTGGATGACATCCTCGGGCACTGCAGTCTTCCGCATATACTTCGCGTCACGTAACAGCGTGTAGGCACCAGCGTCGGATACCGCCAGGAATCCAACTAGGTTTCCATCGCACTCGGCATTCAGGGAGAATCCTTTCGATCTCCAGCGTACACACACAGACTTTTCTCCGGCCCACTCAAGAATACGGGAGACAACAGCTCTACCGTTCTCATCGAGTGAAGCAAGGAACTCGTCCTCGGTTGTCTGGGGCCGAGAAGCGGAAGCCGCTCGGACGGGCTTATCGGCTTCTTTGCCAACGACAACCTCTTGGGACAGCAGACGGTTGCCCCCATCAGCTTGAAAGAAGGTGAACTCGACGCATGTGATCCTGATACCCTTTGTGCGCAGGAACGAGGCTGTCCGCTTGATCTCGGAAGTGATGTGTTGCCCAACAACGACGATGCGTTGATCCTTGTTGAACGCCACCGCGTCCGACGTGTCGAGCCTGAAATACTCCCTGTGGAGCTCGGCAAGGCCGAGCACCTCGTCGCTGGTATATGAGCGCAGAACCTCCTCAAGTTGGCCTATGTCGAGTCGCTCGACGAATGATGCATATTCGAGGGACTGAGCGATGGTGTCTCTCGGCGTGCGATCACGCTTCAATTCGACAACGACCACATTCCCGTCGCGGTCTAAGCCAAGTAGGTCGATCTTTTTCCCGAGATCGGTCGACACCTGCCGTCCGATTATCAGGATATCGCTGTCTTCTAAGATTCCGTCGGAATTGTCTTCAAACCAGTCCTCAAGTACTCTCTCTTCATGATCCACCTGGAACGGTATCTGGTTGTATTCGGCAAACGTATCGTCTGGCTGTATGCTGAAGATTCTCAACTTGTCGACACGGCGGTTTCCAGTGGTGTCCAAACGCGTCTGCATTCTCCAGGATAACCGGAGTTCTCCAACTCTCACGGGATGACTCGCTTCCCAATGGTACTGCTGAACCCCCAAGACGATGGCCAAATGCCATAGCGTGTCAGCGCTATTAATCCGTCTCTCTCGGCCAACGGCCTGGATGGGCTTGGGATTCGAGCGCGACCCCGGAGGGCTCACGGTTGCTCTTGTTGAGAAGCTTGCCAAGACCATTGATGCCCGGGGGGTAAGTTGCACAGCCCCAGCGTGGTCGGTCAGGGTAGGGCGCCCGCGTTATATGACGATAGTCGTAATGCTTTATTTGTTTCGGACTTATCCATTGAGACCGTCAGCAGGTCGTGTGACAGCACCAGGATGTCGGCTGGCTTGTCCCTGTTGATCCTGACGTGGATGGGGCGCCCGACCTTCACAAGGGGTTGTGTAAGGTGGACATAGTGACCACCTCGCCCCAGGAGTTGGGAGCTGAGCGGGGCAAGGCGCGAAATCTCGGACTCCTGGCCACCGCTACCCTCTTCGCCCTCTCCCTCTGGTTCTCCGCCTCGGCGGTGGTTCCGCAGCTGACCAAGGCCTGGAACCTGACCGGTTCAGCGCAGTCGTGGCTCACGATGAGTGTCCAGATCGGCTTCGTGATCGGCTCTCTGCTGAGCGCCCTGCTGAACCTCGCCGACCGCATCCCCGCTCGCTGGCTGCTGGCGGGGAGTGCGCTGGCCGGGGCGGTCTGTAACGGCATCATCGCCCTCTACGTCGATAGCGTCGGACCGGCGCTGGCGCTTCGCTTCCTGACCGGGGTCGCCATGGCCGGCGTCTATCCGCCCGGCATGAAGCTGATGGCGACCTGGTGCCTCCGGGACCGGGGTTTCGGCATCGGCCTGCTGGTCGGCGCCCTCACCGTGGGATCGGCCACCCCACACCTGCTAACTGTCGTCCCTGGCCTGACCTCGGCGGCCTCCCTGGCGGCGTGGCGACCGGTGCTCCTGGCGGCCTCGGGGCTCGCCCTCATCGCGGCGCTGGTCGCCGCCAGCTTCGTCAGGCAGGGCCCCTACCTCGCGGGCGGGGCGACCTTCGACTGGCGCTTCGCCGCTCGGGCGCTCGCCGACCGGCCGCTGCGGCTCGCCAACTTCGGCTATCTGGGGCATATGTGGGAGCTGTACGCGATGTGGACCTGGGTGCCGCTGATGCTGCTGGCCAGCTACCAGCGGGCGGGCATCGACCCGGCCTACGCCAGAGTGGCGGGCTTCGCCGTCGTCGCCATAGGCGGACTCGGCAGCGTGGTGGCCGGTCGCCTCGCCGACCGCTGGGGCCGGACCCGCACCACCAGCCTCAGCCTGATCGTCTCAGGCGGCTGCGCCGCCGTGGTGGGGCTCTTCTTCTCAAGCCCCCTGGTGCTCACCGGGGTGGCCCTGCTCTGGGGCTTCGCCGTGGTGGCCGATAGCGCCCAGTTCAGCGCCGCGGTGAGTGAACTGAGCGACCCCCGCTACGTCGGCACCGCCCTCACCATGCAGACCAGCCTCGGCTTCCTGCTCACCCTGCTGACGATCCGGCTGATCCCCCCCTTGCAGTCGTGGCTCGGTTGGGAGGGGGCCTTCGTCATCCTACTGTTTGGGCCCCTCTTCGGTCTCTGGAGCATGCTCACCCTGCGCCGCCTGCCCGCGGCGACCCGGATGGCGTTCGGTCGCCGCTAGTCCCGAGTCTCAGGTCTCGAGGAGCTCGAGGATCAGGGGCTTGGGCGCGCTGGCGTCGGCCACGGAGAGGGCCCGGCGGACGCTTCTCAGGGCCTCCTCGAGGCCGTGCCCGCCCCGGTGATAGAGGGTCGCCACCGGCTCCCCTGCCGCGACCGGATCGCCGACCTTGGCCTGGAGCAGGACGCCGACCCCGAGGTCGATGGGATCGGTCTTGGCGTCGCGCCCGCCGCCTAGCACCCTGACCGCCTGGCCGAGCTCGAGGGCGTCGAGCGCCGACAACACACCTGCCCGCGGCGCCCTGACCAGGGTCTGGTCGGGGGCGAGGTCGAGATTGGCGAGGCTGGTCGGGTCGCCACCCTGGGCGGCGATCCACCGCTCGAGGCGCTCGAAGGCGAGACCGCTGTCGAGGGCCCGGGCGATCTCAGCCTCACCCCGCGCGATGCCGCTCGCCGCCAATACCTGGGAGGCGAGGGTGAGGCAGAGCGCCCGCAGGTCGGTCGGGCCCTCACCCTGGAGACAGGTGACGGCTTCGCGGACCTCGAGGGCGTTGCCGATAGCGAGGCCGAGGGGCTCCTCCATGGCGCTCAAGACCGCCCGCATCCGCCGGCCCGCCTGGGCGCCGATGGCCATCATCGTCCGCGCCAACTCGCGGGCCTCGGCGAGGGTCTTCATGAAGGCGCCGCTCCCCACTTTGACGTCGAGCACTATGCTCCGGGCACCCCCGGCGAGCTTCTTGCTCATCACGCTGCTGGCGATGAGCGGGACCGAGCCTACGGTGGCGGTCGCGTCGCGGAGGGCGTAGAAGAGGCCGTCGGCCGGGGCGAGCTCCTTAGACTGTCCGGCGATCACCACCCCGACCGAGCGCGCCTGCTCCAGGAACTCCCGGTCCGAGAGGGAGCTGCGGAAGCCGGCTATGCTCTCGAGCTTGTCGATGGTGCCGCCGGTGTGGCCTAGCCCCCGACCGCTCATCTTCGCGACCGTGGCCCCGCAGGCGGCCAGGAGGGGTGCCAGTACCAGGCTGGTCTTGTCGCCTACGCCGCCGGTCGAGTGCTTGTCCACCGGGTGGGGCAGGCCGGAGAGGTCGATCCGGTCGCCGGAGGATGCCATCGCCTCGGTCAGCGCTGCGGTCTCGGGCCCGGTCATCCCGCGCCAGCAGACCGCCATCAGCCAGGCGGCGACCTGGTAGTCGGGGATCTCGCCGGCCAGGTAGCCGCTGATGAAACTAGCGAGCTCCTCAGGGCTGTGTTCACCCCCCTCCCGCTTGGTCATGATGAACTTAGTGGCTCGCATGGGAGTCCCCGCGGAGCTGCGCCCTCGCCTCGGCCACCTCGTCCCAGGCCAGCGTCTCCCCGGCCCGCTCGAGGCTGCGCTCATGCCCCTTGCCGGCGAGGAGGACGGTGTCGCCGGGGCGGGCCTCGCCGAGCGCCGCGCGGATCGCCGCGCGGCGCTCGGGTATCAGGCGGAACCCTCCGCCCTCGTGGCCCCCCGCCTCCCGGGCCCCCGCGGCCATGGCCTCGAGGATGGCTCCTACCGGCTCGCTGCGGCTGTCCTCTTCGGTAAAGAGGGCGAGATCGGCGCTGCGGGCGGCGACCAGGCCCAGCGGGGCCCGCTTGCCGGGGTCGCGCTCCCCGGCTGCGCCGATCACCACGATGAGCCGGCCCCGGGTCGTCTCCCGCAGGGTGGCGAGGGCTCGCTCCAGCGCCGGTGCGGTGTGGGCGAAGTCGACGACCACGCCGAACGGCTCGGCCTGCACCAGTTGCATCCGCCCGGGCACCCCACCGAACGAGGGGAGCAGGTCGAGGGCGTCACCGAAGGGGACGCCGGCTTCGACCGCCGCCGCGAGGGCGGCCAGGGCGTTGAGGAGGTTGTAGCGACCGATCAGCGGTAGCCGGGTAGCGCCGCGGCCCTGGGGCCCGACGACCTCGAAGCTGAAACCTCCGGGCTCAGGGGTAACGTTGAGCGCCCTCCAGTCGCTCGCCGGATCCTCCCCGTAGCTCCGGGAGCGGCGCGCGGCGGCGGCAAAGGCGGCGTAGCTGGGATCGTCGCGGTTCAGGATCATCACCTGGGTCCGGCGGGCCAGCTCCAGCTTGGCCTCCCGGTAGGCCGCCAGTGAGCCGTGAAAGTCGAGGTGTTCGGGGCTCAGATTGGTCCACACCCCGAGGTCGAAGGCGATCTCGTCGAGGCGCCTCTGGGCGAAGCCGTGGGAGCTCGCCTCTACCACCACGTGGCTGCACCCTTCGTCGCGGAAGGTGGCCAGCAGGCGCTGGATCTCGGGGGCCTCGGGGGTGGTGAAGTGCCCCTCGAGGTCGAGCTCGCGGCTGCAGCTCCGCACGGCCGCCGTGCTCAGCAGGCCGGTGGGCCGGCTGGGGGAGAGGAGGTGGTGGAGGAGGAAGGCGGTGGTGGTCTTGCCGTCGGTTCCGGTCACCCCCGCCACCATGAGCTGCCTTGAGGGCCGCCCGAAGAGGGTCGCGGCGAGCCGGGCCGTCGCCGCGCGGGCGTCGTCTACCCGGATATAGGGGAGACCCTCGAGCCGATCACGACCGCCAGCCTCGCCGATCAGGGCGACCGCACCGGCGGCGGCGGCGGCGCGGACGAAGCGGTGCCCGTCGGTGACGCTACCCCTTCGGGCCACAAACAGGGATCCGGGCTCGACCCTGCGGGAGTCCTGGGCGACGCCCGTGACTTCGACCTCGGGGAGACCTAGGTCGAGGTCGAGGGCGTTGCGGATCAGGGTGCGGAGTTTCAAGGTGGCACCGTCAGGCCGTGGCGGCCGAGCAAGTCGAGCAGGTGCGCGAGGTCGGCGGGATCTGAGAAGTCGGTCTCGTCGCTCTCGATCACCAGCCGCTCCGAGAGGTCGTAGCCTTCGATCCAGCGCTCGTAGAGGTCGTTGAGGCGTGCTAAGTAGTCGGTCGAGATGCTCGCTTCGTAGCTCCGGCCGCGCTCGGCGATGCGGGCTCTGAGGGTGGCTACCTCCGCTCGCAGGTAGATCAGGAGGTCGGGTGGGCGCAGCGCGGCGGCGATAGCCTGGTACAGCTGGCAGTAGCTCCGGTAGTCGCGCGCCTCCATCACCCCCTCCTCAAAGAGGTTGCGGGCGAAGATGGCGGCGTCCTCATAGATGGTTCGGTCCTGGATCACGCGCTCGTTGGCGTTGACCTCGGTCAGGTGCTGGCGCAGCCGCTTGGTGAGGAAGAAGATCTGCGAGTGGAAGGCGTAGCGGGGCATGTCGAGGTAGAAGTCTTCGAGGTAGGGGTTCTCGTCTACCGCCTCGAAGACCGGGTGGAGCCGGTAGCGCTCTGCGAGGATGCCGGTGAGCGTCGACTTGCCCACCCCGATATTCCCGGCGATGGCGAGATACATTCAGGCGGCCTTGGTGGCCCCGAGGACCCGGTTCACGATCGCTACCCGGTCGGCGGGGCTGACCACGTAGTCGTACGCTGCGGCGTCGAGGCTAAGGACGCGGCCGGGGTAGTGCTGGAAGTGGTCGTTGTAGGCGCGACTGAGGCGGCGGAGGTAGCTGGCGTCCAGGTCGCGCTCGAAGGGGCGGCCCCGGGCGGCGATCCGCTGTAAGAGCAGGTCCGGTTCGGCCCGCAGGTAGACCACGAGATCGGGGGGCGAGAGCTTGGGGCTCAGCTGCCGGTAGAGCTCCTGGTAGAGCTCCCACTCCGCCCCGGAGAGGTTGAGCGAGGCGAAGATGGCATCCTTGTCGAACAGGTAATCGGAGACCACATGCTCGACGAAGAGCGCCCCCTGATTGAGGTCGAGTAGCTGCCGGTAGCGCGACAGCAGGAAGAAGACCTGGACCTTGAAGGCGTAGTTCTCAGGATCGTGATAGAAGGGTGCCAGGAACGGGTTCTCCTCGACCACCTCGAGGACCAGTTGGGCGTCGAGTTCCTCTGCGAGGAGCCGACTGAGGGAGGTCTTGCCGACCCCGATCGGGCCTTCGATCACGATGTGCGCCACCACCACCCCCTACGGGCCGAAGTATACTCCCGACCGGGCTGGCGGGCCCACGGTCCGGCGGGGGGCCCCATGCCGGGTCGCTCGGAGCGCTCCCGCCGCTATGCTACAATCCCGTGAGCACATGGAAGACGTTCCTAGTCGATCTAGACTTCATCTGAAAGTCCTCCTCTTTCTCCTAGCCCTTCCCCTCCTGTTCACTGTGCTGGCCCAGGCGCCCGAGAGTGCTCGGGGGGTGAGCCTCGGCCAGCTCCTGCTGCTGGTCGGTCTGCTCCTGCTCTCGGGGCTGATGTCGGGCTCTGAGACCGCGCTGACCGCTATCGGCAGTTGGAAGGTCCGTCAACTCCGCGAGGATGGACACGACCCCTCGGGCGCGTTCGCCCTTTTGGAGAAGAACCCCACCCGCTTCATCACCACCCTGCTCATCGGCAACAACCTCGTCAACATCGCCGCCACCGCCCTGGTCACCCAGATCGTGCTGCAGCTCTCCCGCAGCTACGGCTTCGCCGAATCGCTGGCGGTCGGCTACGCCACCGGGATCATGACCCTGCTGATCCTGGTGTTCGGCGAGATCACCCCCAAGTCGATCGCGGTGCACAATGCCGAGCCCTTCTCCCGGCTGGTAATCCGTCCGGTCTATCTCCTTTCGGTCGTGCTCTATCCGATCGGCCTCTTCTTCACCTGGATCGCCTCCCGGGTGCTGAGACTGTTCAGACTCGAGCCCTCTATCGGCCCGCTGATCACCCAGGCCGAGCTCCGCCTGATGCTCCGCAGCGCCGAGGCGTCGGGCGTCCTCGAGCTGCAGGAGCAGGAGATGCTCCGCTCGGTCATCGATCTCGAGGAGCGGGTGGTACGGGAGGTGATGACTCCCCGGGTGGATATGGTCGCCGTCGACGAGGGGGCCAGCTTGGAGGAGCTGCTCCGCCTCACCACCGAGAACGGCTACAGCCGCCTCCCGGTCTATCGGGAGACTATCGACGACATCCGCGGCGTCGTCTACGCCCGGGACCTGCTCCCCTACCTGGGCAGGCCCGAGGCGCTCTCCGAGACCCGGGTGAGCGACCTCATGATCCAGCCACAGTATGTCCCCGAGACCCTCAGCGTGATGAACCTCCTGCGCGACATGCGTCTGCGCAAGAACCACCTGGCGGTGGTCGTCGACGAGTTCGGGGGCACCTCCGGTCTGGTCACCCTGGAAGATATTATCGAGGAGATCACCGGTGAGATCTACGACGAGACCGACACCGAGGAGGAGGAGGATATCAGGATCCTCGGCGAGGACGACTACCGGATTCAGGGGGCTGCCCACCTCGAGCAGGTGGCGGGCGAGCTCGACCTGGCCTTCCGGGACGACGGCGAGTACGACACCCTCGCTGGCTTCCTGATCAGCGAATTCGGCTATATCCCCAGCGTCGGCGAGTCCTTCGACTATCAGGGGGTCAGGTTCACTGTCGAGGAGGCCGACGAACGCCGCATCATCGGCGTGTTGGCCTCGCGCGACCCCAGGCGATCTGCCGCAGTATCCGACACCGACGGTGAGCCCGCCTGAGGCCCGTCCCGTCCTGTTCCTGACGAGGATCGGCGGGTTAGCTGCGGTAGGTGCGCTCGACCCGGCGGGAGACCGAGGTGAGCAGTTCGTAGGAGATGGTGCCGATCGAGGAGGCCAGTTCCTCGGCGTCGGGCCCGTCCGGTCCGAATAGCGTCACCCGGTCACCGACTCCCGCGCCGGCAGCGCCGACGTCGATCATGAGTTGGTCCATGCAGACCCGGCCGACGATGGGTAGTTCCCGGCCGCCGTAGCGTACGCAGGCCCCGTTCGACAGCAGGCGCGGGTAGCCGTCGGCGTAGCCGATCCGGACGGTGGCGACGACCGTGTCTCTTGGAGCGGTCCATAACCCCCCGTAGGAGATCGGCGTTCCGGCCCGAACCCGCTTTACAAAGGTCACCGGTGCCGTTAGGGTCATGACCGGCCTCAGTCTCGGCTCGAGGGCGGCGATCACCGGACTCGAGTGGTACCCGTAGAGGGCGATGCCGGGTCGGACCATGTCGAAGCCGCTCTCCGGGTAGGCCACGATGCCCGCCGAGTTGGCGACGTGGGCTAGGGGTGGCCTGAGCCCGTCCCGGTCGAGGCTGCCTAGCAGCGCGCTGAACCGTTCGAGCTGGATACTTGTGGGGGTCCGGTCCTCCTCGTCGGCGCGGGCGAGATGGGTCCAGATCCCCTCGAAGAGGAGGTCGGGAGTGCGGTCCAGGGTCCGGGCCAGCTCGAGCGCCTCGCGCCAGGGGAGTCCCAACCTCCCCATTCCCGTATCGACCTTGAGGTGAACGCGGGCCGATTCGGGTGGCTGGGACGCCATCACCACAGCGAGGCCAGCGGGATCGGTGATGGTCAGCGTCACACCCTGCTCGACCAGTTCGGGGATATGCTCGAAGACCGGCCCAAGGATCAGGATCCGGCCCGTCACGCCGGCGCGGCGGAGCTCGAGCGCCTCGCGACCGGTCGCCACTCCGAAACCGTCCACCCCGAGGTCGCTCAGGTGCCTGGCGACCTCTACCGCCCCGTGGCCGTAGCCGTCGGCCTTCACCGCGGCCAGCATGCGGGTGCCGGGTTCGAGGTGGCTCCGGAGGATATCAACATTCCCTCGGAGGGTAGCTAGGTCGATATCGGCGCGCGGCATGGCGTTAGCATACCTGTGGGGGCGGTGGCTCGCCGGGCCACAGCTCTCCCGCTAGCGGTCGAGGATCCGGCTTATAGCGCCACTCAGGTTGACTGGTGGGCCTGAGCGGTCGGCGAAGCCCCGGGTCCGGGAGTCATGCCGGTTCAGGGATTGCTGTCGATCACCGTCGCGCGGCCCTCTACAGGGAGTAACCTCCTGCAGGGTCGTCTCGTACCAGCTCCCCGTTGCGGAGGACGAGTGTGCGGCGTTTCAGCCGATCTACCAGGTCGCGCGAGTGGGTCGCTACGACGACAGTCGTGCCCTGCAGGTTGATATCGCTCAGCAACTCGAGGGTCTCCCAACCCGTGTCCAGGTCGAGATTACCTGTCGGCTCGTCTGCGAGGAGTAGCGGCGGAGTGGTCACCAGAGCTCGCGCAATGGCGACGCGTTGCTGCTCACCGAGGCTGAGCTCGATCGGGAAGGCCTTGCGCTTGTGAGCGAGACCTACCTGCCTGAGGGCGATGAAGCCCCGCTGCCTGAGATTGCCGCGCTCGCCGATTGCTCGGAGGACGAATACCAGATTCTCTAGGGTGCTCAGGCTGGGGATGAGCCGATGATCCTGGAAGACCATCCCGATCCGCCGCCGCAGGAATGGCAACCTTCTCGGGGCGACCCGACTAAGATCCTGACCCAGGATGCTTACGCTCCCTTCGGTCGGAAGGGTGCGCCGGAGGACCAGGGAGAGCAGGGTGCTCTTGCCCGCCCCCGAGTGGCCCGTGATGTAGACGAACTCACCCTGATGGATGCTGAAATCGATATTCCTGAGCGCGTGTGTGTGGGTCCTGGAATAGGTCTTGGTAACCTGGCGGAACTGGACTAGGGCCGCCGGGTCCTGCCGCTCCCTCCGGCGCCGGGTCATGATCCGCCCCGGTAGCTGTGTATGGCCGCTAGGAGCACCTCGAACGCGGCCTCGGCATCGATCCGCGTAAGCAGGTCGAGATTGGCCTCCTCTCCGCGGTGACTCCCCCGACTGTCCACCACCGTCATCCCACGGGTGTGGTCGCCGCGAAGCTCGATGACGGCGTGGCGCCGCTCGCGTTCGAATAGCTCCGGGTGGCTGAGGGCGAGGACCGCCGTCGGGTCATGGAGCGGTCCCTCGGCCCTGCCGGAATAGGCTCTGGCGTAGGCTGTGGAGTAGAAGGTAAGGAGGTCGGCGACGAACGTCGGAACGGGACCTCCCAGCCGGCGGATGCGGTCGATATGACTCTCGCCCAGGAGGAACTGATGGGTGAGGTTGAGATCGGCCAGCACCAGGTTCGCACCGGAGCGAAAGACCCGGTCCGCAGCCTCCGGGTCGGACAGGATATTGAACTCTGCAGCGGCGGTGACGTTCCCGAAGGTACTGCCCCCCCCCATGATGGCGATCCCCGCGAGTCGGTCGGCGAGTTTAGGGTCGCGCAGCAGCGCCGCAGCCACGTTGGTCAGGGGCCCAGTAGCTACCAGCCACAGGTCGCTATGGTCCGAAGCCGATTCTACGATGAACCCGGCGGCGTCACTCCCGGCAGGCTCGCGGGTGAGCGGGGGCAGCGCGGGACCGTCGAGGCCCGAAGCCCCGTGGATGAACTCGGCGTGGCGGGGCTCGGCGATCTGCGGGCGCGATGCGCCCGCATGGATAGCGACCTCGAGGCCGAGGAGTTGGCAGGTCAGGAGGGCGTTGCGAGTGGTCTTTTCGAGCGAGGCATTCCCGCTGACCGTGGTCACGCCGATCAGCCTGGTAAAGGCCCCTGCGACTACGAGTGCGATGGCATCATCATGACCGGGGTCGCAGTCGAGGAGGATTGTAGGGCGGTTCACCTGACCAGGATACCCCGGGCGGAGATCAGGCGACTTCGGCTGTCTCAACCTGCAGCTCCTGGAGTGCCAGTTCGAGCTTGTCGTCCGGCAGCAGGACCATGGTCGCCACGACCAGGTCGCTCTCATCGAGTCGCATGATCGTCACCCCCTGTGAGAGCCGGCCGTAGTTGCTCACCTCTCCGACGCGTGTCCGGATGAGGATGCCCCCCTCGGACAGGACGAACAGCTCCTCTTCGCCGGTGACCCTGTCGAGACTGATGAGGTCCCCTGTCTTCTCGGTCACCCGCATAGTGATGACACCCATGCCCCCACGGCCCTGGATAGGGTACTCCTGCAGCCGGGTGCGTTTGCCGAACCCGGCCTCCGAGACGGTGAGTAGCTCCGCCTCGGCCTTTGCGTCGGGGGGGACCACTACCAGGCTTACGACATAGTCGCCTTCCCGGAGGCGGATGCCGATCACGCCCTGGGTGGCGCGTCCGGTCTCCCGGACCTGCCTCTCCTCGAAACGGATCGCCTGCCCATCATGGGTGGCGAGGACGATATCTGCCTCTCCGTTGCTGATCTTTACCGAGACGAGTTCGTCGCTGTCGACCAGATTGATGGCGATCAGGCCGGAGACGTTGATGTTGGCGTATCCCCGGATAGCCGTCCGTTTGACGATGCCGTGCCGGGTTGCGAACACGAAGAACCCGTCGGTGTCGAAGGTGTTCAGCGCCAGGACCGTTTCGACCCTCTCTTCCCCTTCAAGCGGGAGGATATTGCGCAGGTGGTTGCCGCGGGCGTTGCGTTCGGCCTCAGGGAGGTCGTAGATCTTTTCCCGGTAGACCCGACCCCGGTCGGTGAAGAATAGCAGGTAGTCGTGGGTCGATCCGACCAGAAGCAGGGAGTTGATATCATCCTCCTTCTGCCTCTGACTGCTGACGCCCCGCCCCCCGCGATTCTGGGCCCGGTAGTTGGAGATGGCGGTCCTCTTGATGTAGCCACCCCGGGTCACCGTCACCACCATGTCCTCCTCGGCGATCAGGTCCTCCTTGGAGATGTCGTCGGAGAGGGTGGCGATCTGGGTTCGCCGCTCGTCGCCAAACCTCTCCTTGATCTCCCGCAGTTCGGCCTTGATGACCTTCCACAGCTCGACCTCGTCCCCGAGGATGATCTCGAGCCGGGCGATCTCCTCCTGCAGGTTGCGGTACTCCTGCTGGAGCCTCTCCCGCTCGAGCCCGGTCAGGCGCTGGAGCCTCATGTCGAGCACCCCCTGAGCCTGGGCCTCGCTGAGCGAGAACTCGGTCGCAAGCCCCTCGCGTGCGGTGGTGGCATTGGGCGAATTGCGGATAAGCTCAATGACCTCATCGATCCGGTCTAGGGCGATGAGGTAGCCCTCGAGCACGTGGGTCCGCTCTCGCGCCTTGTGCAGTTCGAAGCTGGTGCGTCGCCGCACCACATCGGCCCGGTGATCGAGGTAGAGCCTCAGGGTCTCGGGGAGGGAGAGGACCTTCGGGGACCTGTCCACGATGACGACGTTGTTCACCGAGAAGGTGCTCTGGAGCTGGGTGAATTTGTAGAGCTGATTCAGAACCAACTCGGGGTGGGTGCCCCGCTTAAGTTCGAAGACGATGCGCATCCCCTGGCGGTCGGACTCGTCACGGATGTTGGAGATGTCCTCGATCCGCTTGGTTCGGACTAGGCTGGCCGCCGTTTGGATCAGCGAGGTCTTGTTGACCTGGTACGGGATCTCGGTCACCACGATGGAGTGCCGGTTGTTGCGCTCCTCGATCCGGACCCTTCCGCGCACCCGGATGCCGCCCCTGCCGGTCTCGAACGCTTGGCGGATGCCCTCCCGGCTCATGACCCCTCCGGTGGGGAAGTCGGGGCCGCGGATATGGTCCATCAGGCTGTCGAGGTCGATGCTGGGCCGGTCGACCATCGCGATCAGGCCGTCTATCACCTCGGAGAGGTTGTGGGGGGCGATATTGGTCGCCATGCCCACGGCGATGCCCGAGGCACCGTTTATGAGCAAGTTGGGTATCGCCGAGGGCAGGACCTCCGGCTCGACCGTGGTGTCGTCATAATTGGCCTTCTCGTTGACGACCTCCTTGTCGATATCGGTAAGCATCGTCTCACCGACGGTGGACATGCGCGCCTCGGTGTAACGGTAGGCTGCGGGAGGGTCGCCGTCGATGGATCCGAAGTTGCCCTGACCATCTACCAGGGGATAGCGCAGGTTCCAGCCCTGGGCCAAGCGCACCATCGCGTCGTAGACGGCCGCATCGGAGTGCGGATGATACTTCTTGATGACCTCGCCGACCACCCCGGCGCTCTTCGAGTGTTTCCGATTGGAGAAGAGCCCCTCCTGCTGCATGGCGTAAAGGATGCGGCGCTGCACCGGCTTGAGGCCGTCACGCACGTCGGGCAGGGCCCGGTCCACGATGACCGACATCGCGTAGTTGATGAAGCTCGATTTGATCTCGTCTGTGATTTGGACAGGAACGACCTGACCCTCTCTCAAGGGGATACCTCCTCCTAGTCAGGTCCCACTCTGGAAATTGCAGCCCAAGTCATTGGTGCTAGAGGTGAGAAAAGGACCGTACTCAATGGTGCTAGTCTACCACCCTGCACCCGGGCTGAGCAAATCGGTTCGAGATCGAAAAGTGGTGTCTGAGAGGGGGAAAAGTAGAGGTCTGATACCAAAATGATATTTTTCGTAAGCCGCTTGAGCAGGTTCCGAAGCCGGAAGGTCCAAAGGGTCTGCCCACCCTTGTCACCGGCGGTAACCGGGACGGATACCTGCAGCCCGCGGGGCACATCCGACGACCCTTTGGGATATCCTCGTGGGATGCGGACCCTTACCGATGATGACGTACGCTCTGCCCTCCACTGGGCCGCTCTGTTCGACCGACTGCGCGGATCGTTCCTGCGCAAGGAGACCTATCGCGCTCCAGACCGGGTCATGATCGAGGCCCCGCAGGGGGGGAGTTTCCTGACGATGCCTTGCGCTGATGAGGACGGCTATTTCGGCGTGAAGCAGGTGGCGGTTCTGCCTAACAACCCGACCCGGGATCTGCCTACCGTCCAAGCCTGGTACACCCTGTTCGACTCGGCAGGAGTTCCTGTCCTCGCAGCCGCCGCCACGATGCTCACGCGCATGAGGACTGCTGCTGTGTCCGCCCTCGCTGCTAGAGAGCTGGCTGCCCCGGGAAGTTCCACGCTTCTTGTTGTGGGGACCGGTGCACTCGCGCCCTGGATGGCCGAAGCCCACGCCCGGCAGATCCCCTACCGCCGGGTCCTCGTCTGGGGGCGGGACAGGTCTAGGGCAGCGGCTACCGCGGCAGCCATCCGCGTCCGGCTGCCCGGTCTCGAGGTCGACGTAGCGGAGGAGTTGGGGGAGGCGGTCGGCGCCGCAGATGTGGTGAGCTGTGCAACCGCGGCGACCGAGCCCATCGTCCGGGGCCGGTGGTTGACCCCCGGACACCATCTCGACCTCGTGGGCGCATTCACGCCGACCATGATGGAGGCCGATGCTGACGCCGTGCAGGTGTGCGACGTGGTGGTGGATGATCGTGAGGCGGCCGCTAGCGAAGCGGGCGACCTCATCTCCGCGTGCCGGGGGGGGTGGTCGTTCGACAGGGTGCGTGCAGATCTAGCTGAACTCCTTGACGGGAGCCTCGTGCGAGGGACTAAGCCGACTCTGTTCAAGAGCGTCGGTCTGGCCTTGGAGGATCTCGCAGTGGCCCGCCTGCTTGCAGAGGTATAGGCCTGCCGCGGCCGACCCGGCTCTGTCAGGGTCCCGGTGACAGCTTCAATTCACCTGGGCGGTGTACGTACTCTCAAGCTTTGGTACGCCGGCGTCCAGGAGTTGCGCGGCTTTCGTCAGCCTCTTCCTCTCCCGGAGGAACCAGGCAGTAATTGCAAGCAGCTAGGCCGGACCCGGGCCGGTCGATGGAAGCGCAGTCCCTGTCCACCTCGACTTCAGACCTGCCGGATACCCATGGCCTCGGATGAGCACCCAATGCACGGCTCGCTGAGGAACCTGACTTGTCGTTTCCGGCTGAGCACCGATACGCGCTATCAGAGGGCTAGCGACCCGGTCGACGAACGCTGGGTCGGCGAGGATCCCAAGGCCCACTACGCCTGGATGAAGGGCGATCCGGTGCCGATGGAAGAGGCTCGGCGGCGGTGGTAGGTGTAGGGGTGGAAGAGAGTCAAGAAGGGGTTACGATGCAACTAACGGAAGCGCAGATCAGCGAGTTTCACGAACAGGGTTACCTGGTTCTGCCCAGGCAGTTCATGGTTGAAGAGATAACCCGCCGGGATTGCACACCCATAGAGCCCCTTGAGGGCGACCACCTGCCGGACCCGGCTGAGCAGGAGGGTGCCCCACCCGCCCTGAGACAGAGATGAGCCTGAACCATCTCTTGCAGCGGCGATTGCGGGATAAAGGCGCTGTCCGTGTCGGCCTGATTGGCGCCGGCAAGTTCGGCTCGATGTTCCTGTCGCAGGTGCCGACCAGCGAGGGACTGGAGGTCAGCATGATTGCCGACCTTGATCCGCAGCGGGCGCGGGATGTCTGCACCGCAGTCGGCTGGGAGCCGGAGCGCATGGCGTGTACCCGTTTCATCGACGATGGCGGGGCGCTGATTGCGTCGGACGGAGTTGACGTGGTGGTTGAGGCAACGGGGCATCCGGCTGCAGGCGTGACGCACGCCAGACGGGCCATAGGTGAGGGCAAGGACATCGTGATGGTGAATGTGGAGGCGGACGTGCTGGCGGGGCCGTTGTTGGCGCGCGAAGCCGCAGCCGCGGGCATCGTGTACTCGATGGCCTACGGTGATCAGCCGGCGCTGACCTGCGAGCTCGTCGATTGGGGTCGCCTGTGTGGTTTCGAGGTGGTGGCGGCAGGGAAGGGCACCCGGTATTTGCCGGTCTATCACACCTCGACGCCTGCCACGGTGTGGGATCACTACGGCCTGACAGCCGCGCAAGCCGAGGCGGCGCGGATGAGTTCGCAGATGTTCAACTCTTTCCTCGACGGCACCAAGTCGGCCATCGAAATGTCAGCCGTTGCCAACGCCACCGGCCTGATGCCGGCTCCCGGCGGCCTGACGTTTCCGCCGTGCGGCACCGACGACCTGCCCCAGGTTCTGCGGCCCGCCGAGGAGGGCGGGTTGCTGCACCACAAGGGACAGGTGGAAGTCGTGTCATCACTTGAACGGGATGGCCAGCCCGTATTTCGAGATCTGCGCTGGGGCGTATACGTCGTTTTTGAAGCCCCTAATGCCTATGCCGCAGGATGTTTCCGGCAGTATGGCCTCGTGACCGATGATACGGGGCGCTACGCAGCCATGTACAAGCCGTATCACCTGATCGGCCTGGAGTTGAACGTGTCCATCCTCTCGGTAGCCTTGCGCCGCGAGCCAACGGGCTGCATGACGGGCTTCCGCGGCGATGTCGTAGCGACGGCAAAACGGCAACTCTCGGCCGGGGAGGTGCTGGATGGTGAGGGTGGCTACACGGTGTGGGGCAGGCTGATGACGGCGCGCGACAGCCTAGCACTCGGCGGTCTGCCGATCGGCCTGGCCCACGGCGCCACCTTGAAACGCGACATCACGGCTGGCTCGCCGGTGTGCTGGCAGGACGTCACGCTGCCGGACACCTCTGAGGCCCTGGAAGCGCGGCAGTCCATGGAACGTGCCTTCAGGGAGGAATGGTGCCTTCCGGATGTCCCCGCCGAAGCGACCTGAGAGGGTGTTTATGCATGGACTGAGTTCGATTCGGAGTGGGGGGAATCCAAGAAAATCCTACCCGACCTCCCTGCTGCAGGCACTTCTCAGCGGAGTTTGGTGATATTATCCTGGCCTCCGGTGGATCTCTCGTAAGTAGCTTGTGCCGCCATAACCCGCCACTGTGGGTCTCTCGGTCAGGTAGATCATAAACGGCGGTCTCGTGCTACCTTATTTGCGGGACCCGGAGAGTCGGGTAAAGAGATGAGATACCTACTAGTTTGGAGCGTACTCTCGCTGGCAGTGCAGGCGTTGCCTTGGTTGGGGCGGAGGTGAATACTCGGAACCAGGGTGGATCCATCCCCCTGCACGGGGCCGCAGCTAACGACAACCTCGCGGCCATCGAAGCCTTGGTAGCAGCCGGGGCAGAGGTGAATGCCCGGGATGAGGGCGGTCTCACCCCCCTGCACCGTGCGGCTTGGCCCAACGACAATCCCGCCATCATCGAGGCCTTGGTAGCGGCTGGGGCGGAGGTGAATGCCCGGGATGAGGACGGCCTCACCCCCCTGCACCGTGCGGCTTGGCTCGACGCCAATCCCGCCATCATCGAAGCCTTGGTAGCGGTCGGGGCGGAGGTGAGTGCTCGAGGTGGGGACGGTCTCACCCCCCTGCACCGTGCGGCCGTGCTCAACGACAACCCCGCCATCATCGAAGCCTTGGTAGCGGCTGGGGCGGAGGTGAATGCCCGGGGTGGGGACGGTCTCACCCCCCTGCACCGTGCGGCTTGGTCTAATGACAACCCCGCCATCATTGAGGCTTTGGTAGCGGTCGGGGCGGAGGTGAACGCCCGAGGTGGGGACGGCTTCACCCCCCTGCACGTTGCAGCTACGGCCACCGCCAGCCCCGCCATCATCGAGGCCTTGGTAGCAGCCGGGGCGGAGGTGAATGCCCGGGACAGGGACGACCTGACCCCTCTACACGTTGCGGCAATGGTTCCCGCCAGCCCCACCATCATCGAAGCCTTATTGGACGCTGGCGCAGACGCGACTGCCCGAGATGCCGAGGGCAAGACCCCTTGGGACTACGCCGAGGGCCGAGCTGAGTTCAGAGGTACAGATGTCTGCTGGCGACTAAACGATGGACGCTTCAGGTAGATCTCTTTTCCCTGAATAGTCACCTTGCAGACAGGTCTTTCGAATTCTGCCACATCCGTCCATTCGTAGTTCCTGGCCCTACAGCGGGTTGCGAGCCCGTCTCGAGTTGAGTAGATCTTCAGCGAGATTGGGGAAGGGTCTTGGGCTTCGCTGGACTCAAATGAATCGCAGTTGTGTCGGGGAGGGTGGCTCTGCTCCGGAGCGCACCCCGAGCGGATATAGGCGCTATGACTTGAACGGGTCCCAAGCTATTTCATACGGCCCCAGACAGACGGCGCGCCGTGGCCTACGCCCGCACATGCCTGTCTGGAGCAGCAGAAGCGGGTCCTGGAACTCTGTTGCGCAGGGCTGGGTCTCCGACCTCGGTTCGGGTATGTCGCAAGAGAGGCTTGAAGCGTAGGTGAGGACGGTGTCGTGGAGGGCTGGCTGGTGATCTATAGATTGGGCGTCGGCCGGCCTAGACGGTCTGGACCCTTCTGCGGGCTACCTCTCCGCGACCTCCGGGGTGACAGCTCCGACTTGGTGCGCGGGTCTCCGGGAGTTCAGGGGACGGCGTGGACGGGTACCGTGTGAGGTGGGATGAGGGCTGGTCTCGCCTCGGCTCTGCTCCGCGATTCTGATCGTGTCCCGATGGGCCTCCAGGTTGTGATGAGTTCAGGGTTGCTGGTGGAAGCTGTCGCTCTCCTCCCAGTCGATCGTCTCGGGGTCGTCGGCCGCGGGGATGTCGAGGTTGACGACGATAGGCTCCTGGCCACTACGGACCAAGACACACTCGAGCGTCTCGTTAGGCAGGGCGTTGATCTCCTGGTGGGGAACGTAGGGGGGGACAAAGATGAAGTCGCCGGGTCCCGCCTCGGCGGTGTACTCGAGTCGGTCTCCCCAGCGCATTCGTGCCCGGCCTCTAAGCACGTAGATGATGCTCTCCAGCTCACCGTGGTGATGAGCTCCGGTCTTCACGTCCGGCTCCACCTTGACCGTGCCGGCCCAGAGCCTCTCCGCACCCGTGGCGGTATGGGTGATGGCCGCTGCGCGGGTCATGCCCAGGGTCTGGGGTGTATTGAGGTCCAGGTTGTTGCCGCGAACGATCCTGATACCCTCGTTTCGCCAGTCGCGAGCCTTGCGTTCCTCGGCCATACTGTTCTCCGCTCCGCCCCAACACTTCGGCCGGGCCTGCTGGCCACCGTTCTAGTCTAGCAGCGGTCCTTGTCCTGAATTGTGCCGTGGTACCGTCCCCCATGATCGACCGCTATTCCACACCCGAGATGACCACTCTGTGGAGCGAAGCCAACCGCTACCGGACCTGGCTCGAGGTAGAATTGGCCGCCACCGAGGTCTGGGAGGGGTTCGGCGAGGTACCGGCTGGCACCTCGGCCCGGCTCCGATCGGCGATCGAACAGGCTCCGCTCGACGAGGCCTTCGCGGTGAGGGTCGCCGAGATTGAGGCCGAGACGCACCACGATATGGTGGCTTTTACCCGGGCCTTGACAGAGCGCCTCGGTCCCGACGCCCGCTTCATCCACCTCGGGCTCACGAGCACGGATGTGGTCGACACCGCTCAGAACCTGCTCCTCCGGTCCGCCACGACGCTGGTAATCGAGGATCTCGAGGGGCTCATGGAGGTAATTCGGGAGAAGGCCGTCCGGTACCGGCACACGCCCTGCATCGGCCGCACTCATGGCGTCCACGCCGAGCCGACGACGTTCGGCCTGAAGTTCCTCCACTTCCTCGCGGCCCTGGGGCGCGACCTGCGCCGCCTCGAGGGGGCTCGGGAGGCGGTCTCCGTCGCGATGCTTTCAGGCTCAGTCGGCACCTACGCCCACGTGCCCCCTATGATCGAGAGGCGGGTCGCTGAGCTGCTGGGTCTCGAACGGGACCCGGCCTCCAGCCAGACGGTGGCACGCGACCGGCATGCGGAGCTTCTTGCGGCCCTCGCCATTCTCGGGACCACGATCGAAAGGATCGCTGTCGAGATCCGCCACCTTCAGCGGACCGAGGTGGGTGAGGTGGCGGAGGGATTCGCCCCCGGCCAGGCGGGCAGCTCGAGCATGCCCCATAAGAAGAACCCCATCGCTTCAGAGAACCTCACCGGGATCGCCCGGCTTCTGCGCAGCGCCCTCCATCCAGGTCTCGAGAATGTGGCGCTCTGGCACGAGCGCGATATCAGCCACAGCTCCGTAGAGCGGGTGATCTTGCCCGACAGCACCACCCTGGCGAGTTACGCCTTGCGGCGGCTGACCCGGGTCGTGCAGCGCTTAATGGTGTTCCCGGAGCGCATGGCCTCGAACCTGGATCTGCTCGGCGGGCTCCCCTTCTCCCAGCGGGTGCTCCACAAACTCATTGAGGCAGGATTGATGCGTGAGGAGGCTTACGAGGTGGTGCAGCGCAACAGCCTTGAGAGTTGGGATACGGGGGCTCCGCTCCGCGACCTCCTCGCGGTGGACAGCGACTGTCCCCTCGGCGAGGCGGAACTTGGCGAGGCTTTCGATGTCGGCTGGCACCTCCGTTTTGTCGACGAGGTCTTCGAGCGCTTCTCGCTCTGACCCCTTCGAGTCGCTGGGGCGGCCTGAGTAGGGTCCCCCGTGGGTACGGCTTGCGAGGCTCAAGCTTTGCTATGAGGACCAGGGATTTACGACCTCAGATACTGCATCGTGGAGTTTCAGGACGATGCTGCGGCTTATGACATCCAGGGGTGTGGTGTGAGGAAGGGCAAGGTCGCCGTCGCCGCGGCCTAGCCTTGGAGAGGACTCCGATCCACTTCGTGGTGAGGGTCCCTGTGAGTTCGGTCGGGCCGTCGAGATCTGGTAGGTGACGGTCGGTCGGCCCCTTCACGTGCTGCTAAGGGGTAGCGGAGTTCGCTATTTGTGAGATGCGTTCCAGGCCCCTCCGCGATCCCGGGCGGTCCTGCGGGCTACCCCCGACGGACCAGGGAAGACCCTATCTCGGGTCAGCCAGCGGCCCTGCTGTGTAGGACGCGCGCGAGGACGAACTTCAAGTACCGACCCTCAGGAAAGTGCAGGGGCACGGGGTGGTCGCAGGCGTGCCCCGCCTCGTGGAGGAGTTGGGCGGTCGCACCGGCGCTCCGCGCCGCCTCCGCCAGTGCCGCGCGAAAGTCGGTGGGGGAGACCTGCGCTGTGCAGCTCGATGTCGCCAGCATGCCGCCCTGCGCAACGCAGCGCATCGCGAGCGCGTTGAGCCGCCTGTAGGCCTTGAGGGCCTTATACCTCTGGGTTTTGCGGCGGGCCAGCGATGGCGGGTCGAGGATGACTAGATCGAAGGTCTCGCCCCGCTCGACCTGTGCCTTCAGGTAGTCGTAGGCGTCGGCCGTTATGCCCCGGTGGCGATCGAGATCGAAGCCATTGGCGGCGGCATTACGATGGGCGTCGTGGATCGCCCCCGCTGCGCTGTCGACACTGATGGCGTGGCGCGCCCCACCCTTCAGGGCGTAGATGGCGAAAGCTCCAGTGTAGCTGAACAGATTCAGTACCCGCCTCCCTGCGGCCCACCGGCTCAGCGTGAGCCGATTCTCGCGCTGGTCTAGGTAGAGCCCTGTCTTCTGTCCCTTCGCCAGGTTGGCGAGAAAGGGTAGGCCGTTCTCGCGGACGGTCAGCTCCGGCGGGGGCTCTGCCCCCCACAGGAGCCTCAGTCCACCTGCCTCGCGGGCGACCACCCCCTGCAGAGGGAGGGTGCGACCTAGGGCCCAGGCGATGTCGGGGGCGAGGCGAGCGACTCCGTCACCGTAGTAGCGGATCACAGCGAAGCGTCCGTAGCGATCCGCTACCAGTCCAGGAACGCCGTCCCCCTCCCCGGATAGGATCCGGTAGCTGTCGGAACCGGCGGCCTCCAGGTGCCGTCGCAGGTCGAGGGCGGCGCTAAGACGGGCTGTGATCCAGGCTCGATCCGGTACCCGGTCGCGGCTGAACAGGCGGACCGCCACCTCGCCCGCAGGTTCGTAGATGCCGATCGCGTAGCGCCTCCCGGCCTCGAGGCGGACCCACCCCGCCTCGAGCGGGCTGTGATCGGGCAAGCGGTTGCGGTAGATCCATGGGTGCCCGCTCCGAAGGAGACCCTCGTTGCGTCTCCCCAGGTCGAGCGTCGGCAGGCTCATAGGGGTGTGATCCCTGCCAGGTGGCAGGCGCTGGCGAGGGTCTCGTCGAACATCTCCGGGCTCAGGCGACCGGTGTTGGTGTTCTGGAAGCTCACGTGGTAGCTGTCGAGCAGCGGGAGGCCGCCGGGTGGCTGGTGGATCGCCCCATGCTCGAATGGGTGTCTCGCCTTGACGACTCGGTGCCCCTCAGCCCTTAACAGGTCGAGGTAGGCGTCGTGGGCGATCTTCCCGAGCGCGAGGATCGCCCGCGCCTCGGGGAGCGCAGTCAGGTCGGAGACCAGCCAGTCGCGACAGGCGGCGAGTTCATCCCGGCGTGGGCGGTTGCCTGGCGGTACGCAGCGGGCCGCCGAGGTGATCCACAGGCCACGGAGCTTGAGGCCGTCGCCCGGCGCGATGGAGATAGGCCTTGTCGCGAGGCCGGCGCGGTGCAGAGCCGGGTAGAGGAACTCGCCGCTCGCATCTCCCGTGAACATCCGACCGGTACGGTTGCTGCCGTGGGCTCCAGGTGCCAGGCCGAGCAGGATCAGCCTCGCCCGGGGGTCGCCGAAACCGGGGACGGGCCTTCCCCAGTAGGACTCACCCCGGAATGCCCTCCGCTTCTCCCGGGCGACCCGCTCCCGGTGCTCCACCAGCCGGGGGCAGCGCCGGCAGGTCTCGAGCTCCTCAGGGAGTAGCTTCACGCTTCACGGCTCGCCCCTTCAACAACTCCCTTCATCCGGGCCAGCGCCGCGTCGAGGATCGGCCTGGAGGTCCCGAAGTTGAGGCGTGCGAAACCGCGACCTTCGCCGTCGAGGCCGAAGCGCAGCCCCTTTTCGAGGACCAGCCCGGTCCCCCTTCTCAGCTCCTCGGCGGGATCGTCGAGGCCGAGCCTCCGGAAATCGAGCCAGGCCAGGTAGGTCCCCTCGGGTGGGTGCCAGGTCACGCCCTCGAGGGCGTCGATCACCTCCCCGAGCCGGTCGCGGTTGGCTCGAAGGTAGTCGAGCGTCCCCTCGAGCCACGGGTCACCCCACCTGTAGGCGGCCAGCGCCGCTGTCTGGGCGAGTGTGTTCGCCCCGGCGGCGGACCCGCGGGCCCTATGCTGCATGAGCTCACGGGCCTCGTCGTTGCGAGTGATGGCGAAGCTGATCTTGATCCCGGCGATGTTGAAGGCCTTGGTCGGCCCGTAGAGGGTCACCGTGCGCTCTGCGACCTCGGGCGCGAGACCTGCGATGGGGTGATGCTGACCCTCGAGAACGAGGTCGGCATGGAGTTCGTCGGAGATGATCCACAGGTCGTGGTCGAGGGCGAAGGTGGCCAGCGTCTCGACCTCCGAGCGCCTGTACACCCGGCCGGTCGGGTTGTGGGGGCTGCAGATCATGAGCGCCCTTACGTCGGGGGTTAGCGAGGCCTCGAGAACCGTGCGGTCGACCCGGTACTTGGGCGGCGCAAGGGGTGCTGAAACGATGTTTCGGCCCGTGTACCTGATAGCCTCATAGAACGGGGGGTAGACCGGCGGTTGCACCAGCACTCCCTCCCCCGGCCCGGTGAGGGCGGCGACCGACAGGAACAGGCCGGGTACGGTGGCGCTTAAGGGGAGGATATGGTTCGGCTCGACCTTCCAGCCGTAGCGGCTGCCGAGTCTGTCGCTGACCACCTCACTGAGCCCGGGTCTGCCCCCCCTGGCAGGGTACATCAGGGTGTCGGCCTCGAGGTGATCGATGAGCGCCTTGCGGATCTCCGGAGCAAACGGGAGATCCATGTCGGCGACATACAGGGGGATCTCGCCCGCCTCGACATCCCACCACTTGCCGTTGTAGGCGCGGCGCATATCGCCCTCAAGGATCTGGTCGAATGGATGGGACATGCTGCCGAGTGTACCAGACCCTATGATCGACCTGCCGGTGCACTCTGGCGCATGTCGGTAGCGTCGAGATCTCCGGTGACGATGATCGTGAGGGTGGTCAGCCGCCGGTTTGAGCGCTCTAGCACCGAAGTGCGAACGCCTGGTCGTTGCTAGGAGCAAGCAGGTCACGTGGGTCTGGACGCCTAGGTTGTCGCTAGAGATGGTGTAGCACTCGTGCAGTGACCTTCGAGGGGCTTGGGAGCTCGAGGATCGGCGGTCTGGATCGGCGGGGAGCGGCTGGCGCAGTTGCGAGGGGGTCGAACGTTCAGGGTGCCGCTCATCGGCGGTGAGAGTTTCGGCGTTCTGAACGGCATTTTGGAGACTGTCTTGCGTCAGAAGCGGCTTTCGAACAGCCTCTGACACCCTGCCTGGTGGGCTCTGAGTCGGCCGAGCGCTTGACGGTGTACTGGAGGTGGCCTAGACTACTCTTACTTCGGCAACCCGGGGAAGTCCGGTGAGATTCCGGCGCTGTCCCGCAACGGTAATACCTTGAGGGTAGGTTCCCTAAGGAGAGTCCGAACACCGGCCGCCGAAGCGACTGTACCCCTTGCGAGGACGAGGAAGGGCAGCCTAGGAGTTCCACCGTGGTGCTCCGGCGTCCATCCCTATGCGGTCGGGATGGATTTTTTCTTCGCAGGGGCCTTTGAGGAGGCAGCTGTGAGAAGCTTACTTTTCGTCTCGGCCCTCGCTGTCGCCCTGCTGGCGGCGTATGCGGGTGCCACCACCTACCCGCTCACCCTCACCGACGATCTGGGGAGATCTGTAACGATTGAGGCGGAACCCCAGCGGGTCGTGACCCTGATGCCCAGCCATACCGAGACGGTCTGCGCCGTGGGCGCTTGCGGGCGACTGGTGGGGCGGGACAGGTTCAGCAACTTCCCGGCTGAGGTCCTCGATTTGCCCGACCTCGGCTCCCCCTTCTCGGTCGATTTGGAGGCGATCGTGGCACTTGAGCCCGACCTCGTCCTGGTCGATGAATTCAGCGGGGTCGCCGCTTCCCTCGAAGTGCTCGGGCTCACCGTATACGCCGGCACTCCTCAGACGCTCGACGAGGTGCTCGTGAACTTCACCTTAGTCGGCAAGATGCTCAACCGGGAAACGGAGGCCGCCCTGCTCTCGGACCGGGTGCGTGGCGAGATCGCTGCTCTCGAGGACCTCGTCCTCGACCAGCCCTCCCCCCGCGTCTATCTCGAGCTCGACGCCAACCCCTATAGCGTGGGTCCAGACTCGTTTATCGGCGTCCTCATGGCCAAGGCGGGCGGGGCCAACATCGTGCCCCCCACAATGGGTGACTTCCCCCAGCTCGACCCGGAGTTCGTGGTCATCTCCGACCCGGAGGTAATTGTCTTGATGGACGCCCCCTTCGGCGAGTCCCTGGCGACGATTCGGGAGCGCCCCGGCTGGGCGAGCCTGACTGCAATCCGTCTGCAGCGTGTTGCCGAGCTCGAGTCCGCACAGGTGGATATCTTGAGTCGACCGGGACCCCGGGTCGCCGAGGCGGTCCGCCTCCTAGTGCAGCTGTTTCATCCCGACCTGCTCTGATGTGCCGAGGTGCCAGGGCCTCCGGCCGCCGCCGCGTGGTGCGCTGGGCCCCGTTGGGCCTAGCCCTCCTGGCGCTGCTAGCTACGGTCCTCGTGGCGACGGGTGTCGGCTCTGCTGATCTGTCGCTCGGCTCCGTCTCGCGGGGCGTGTGGCACGGACTCACCGGCCAAGTCTCCGGCACAGATGATGTCATCGTCTGGAGGATTAGGATTCCCCGGGTGATTCTTGCCGGGATGGTCGGGGGCACCTTAGCCATCTCCGGAGTCGTCTATCAGGCGGTATTCAGGAATCCCCTCGCCGAGCCCTACCTTCTCGGTGTTGCGAGCGGTGCCGGCTTCGGTGCGGCCCTGGTGATCGCTTTTGGAGCCGGGATCCCTCTCTTCATGAGGTTCGGCCTTCCCATCATCGCCTTCGCCTTCGGCCTGCTCACGGTCGCTGCGGTCGTCCTGCTGGCTCGGCAGGGGGGCCGGGTGCCGGTGCTATCGCTGATTCTGGCGGGAGCGGTTCTCGGATCGATCTTCACTGCGGCCACCTCCTTTGTGATGCTGGCTTCGAGGGAGCGTGCCTCAGGTATCCTCGCCTGGTTGCTGGGCAGCTTCTCGCTGGTGGGTTGGGGGAAGGTCGTTGCGATTCTTCCCCTGTTCCTGCTGGCGGCGGCCCTGATCACCCTGTCCGGGCGCGCTCTGAACCTCCTGCAGCTCGGGGATGAGCAGGCCGCCCAGCTCGGTCTTCCGGTGGAGCGGATCAAGCTCCTGCTCGTCACTGCTGCCACCCTTGCCACCGCTGCAGCTGTCAGTGTTAGCGGCATCATCGGCTTCATCGGCCTGATGGTTCCCCACGCCGTCAGATTGGCGTTCGGGCCCGACCATCGGGCCCTGATCCCGCTCTCGCTGATCCTGGGGGCGCTGTTCATGATCCTGGCAGACCTGGTGGCTCGGACGCTCATCGCGCCGGCCGAGATCCCGATCGGGGTGATCACCGCCCTGGTTGGGGGACCTTTCTTCCTCTACCTCCTGCGTAGACAGCGGGCCTCGCGGTGATCGAGGTCCGTCGGGTGTTCGCTGGCTACGGCAGCGAATCGATCCTGCGCAACCTCGATCTCTCCATTCGGAGGGGGGAGATCACGGTGCTGGTGGGCCCGAACGGTGCGGGTAAGAGCACCGTAATCCGCCTCCTGACCAGGCTCCTCGAGCCCTCGAGCGGGAAGGTTCTCCTCGACGGCCGGCCCCTGGCGGGGCTGCGCCGAAAGGAGTTGGCCCGGAGCATGGCGGTGGTACCCCAGGCCGAGACGCTGCCTGACGGGTTTAGCGCCTTCGAGGTTGTGTTGATGGGCCGCACTCCCCATCTTGGTTTCCTCGAACCTGAGCGGGAGGTCGATCTTCGTATGGTCGAGGAAGCGATGCGCCGGACCGATATCTGGCGCTTCAGAGACCGGCCGGTCGAGACCCTGTCGGGAGGGGAGCGCCAGCGAGTCGTTTTGGCCCGTGCGATCGTGCAGCAGCCGCGCTTCCTACTCCTCGACGAGCCGACCAACCACCTCGACCTGAGACACCAGGTCGAACTGCTCTGGTACGTACGTCAGGAGGTTGAGGGGGGGATCGGGGCACTCGTGATCCTTCACGACCTTGTCCTCGCAGCGAGGATCGCTGGGCGGCTGCTTCTCATGGACCGGGGTCGCATCGTGGCTGAGGGTTCGCCTGTCGAAGTCCTCCGCCAAGACCTGATCCGTGAGGTGTACCAGGTCGAGGTCGATCTGATGCCCGACCCCTCGGAAGGGGTGCCGCTGGTGTTGCCCCGCCTTGCTTGGAAGGGGAGGTAGCGTATGGGGATCTCAGTTCGAGACCGACTGGAGCCTTGGGGACGCAGCGGGTCGCCCGGGCCGTGCTCTCGATCCATAGTGGGATTAGAGTGCGATTTGGCTTGCTTAGGGCAGGGTTCACCTCTTCGGCCCTGTTGAACTGGAACTCGTGCCTCGCCACGCGGCGCCGACCGATCATCATCTTTATCATTTACGTATGGCGTAAAATTCGATCAAGGTGACGGTCGATGATTCGAAGCTTCAAAGATCGAAAGACTCGGCACTTCTTCGAGGGTCGTCACGTCGCAGCGTTCCAAGGGTTCGCCGACCAAGCTGTGCGCCGCCTCACCTATCTGGACAGCGCAGAATCCCTCAAGGACCTTGCGGGGTTGCCGGGCAATCGGCTGGAGGCGTTGCAGGGCGACCGTGCCGGACAGCACAGCATGCGGATCAATGAGCAGTGGCGGATATGCTTTCGATGGGAAGACGACGGACCACACGGTGTGGAGATTACAGATTATCACTAAGGAGGTGGAGGACATGGCTGCAAGGAACGGCATGAGGCCGGTGCATCCTGGAGAGATATTGCGCGAAGAGATCGACATGCTCGGCCTCTCGGCCAACGCACTGGCGAAAGCACTGGACGTGCCGACGAACCGCATCACGGCGATCCTGCATGGTCAGCGGGGTGTAACCGCCGATACCGCGCTGCGGCTAGCACACTATTTCGGGACGACACCGCAGGTCTGGTTGAACCTACAGAAGACCTACGAGCTTCGCCGGGCTGAAGTCGATGTGGGCCAGCGTATTGCCGAGCGCGTGAAACCTCGGTCAGCGGCGGCGTAGATGGAACGCAGGAGTTCGGGTTCGGCAGGGGCCTTCACTGGGTAGTGTTGGATTCCGGCAGTTGTTTCTCTCACGTGCTAGCGGAAGTGGCGGGTGAGCCGCTCCTAATTCAGGGGCTGAAGACCTTGTCCGTATCGATATCGAGCCAGCATAGGCGAACAGGAAAATGCGCGTAACCATGTTTAGCTGCGGCCCAGCCGCCAGCGAAAGTGAGAGCAAAGCCTTCGACTACTTAAAGCGTCGTCTGCAGTCGACAACAGGCGACGGCGAATTTATCCTTCTGACGAACCTCTCCTTTTCAGTTACACACCGGCTCCAATCTGATGAAAAATCGATAGGGTCTTGCCTAGCTGATCGGGTTTTGTCGGACCCAAAGAGTCCGACCTTGGCAACGTAGCAGGGTTTTGTACTTGTCGGCATGGCGATGGTTGTACCGCCATTCAGTTTCCTTGAGGTGCAGGTGG
>MPNL01000024.1 GCA_002239005.1 Truepera sp. bin119 | reverse complement strand
GCTTGAGCCTGTTGAGGGCTCGGCAGGGCGGTTGCCATGAATTCGATAGGGCTTTGGTAGCCCAGTGCCGAATGCGGATGTTCGCTGTTGTAGTGATGCCGCCAGCGGGCAATCTCTTGACGCGCATGACCGCTAGAGTGGAACCAATGCTGATTGAGACATTCGACAAGCGGACAAGGGCGGCTTCGTTGGACCCGTAGAGTCCGTTTTTGCTTCGGGTCACGAAAGCGCCCGTTGAAGCTCTCGACAGATTCTGCACCGGCTTTCCGGGCTCGATGAAGCCTAGCCGCACCCCCCTCCTTAAGAGAGGATTCTTCGGATCAAGAGAGGATTCTTCGGATCTGGACCTTGCCTGGGACGATCTCTTCCGGCAGACCGTGGAGAGGTGCTAGCTGATCAAACCCGAGCGCCAGCGAGAGTCCGTCCTCGGACCGTGCCAGCCGGGCCCCCGCTAGCGACAGATCGACGATCTGGCCGGGGCTGTGTAGTCAGCAACGATGTTAAGAATACGGAACCGGCGCTAGTCGGCAAGCTGATCGCTCCGGTGACCAGCGTTGCAGCGGCAGCGAAGGAGCCTCGAGACCCGGTCGCGCCGCGGCAGCTTCCTGCGCCTTCCGAAGCGGCGGCCCTACTCCTAAGGTGCAGTCATCTGGAGAGGCTAGAAAGGCTGCTGGTCCGAAATAAGCTGCCGTTAAGCTGCCGCTGTGCGAGACAGAATACAGAGTAGCAATACAGCCACTATCGTTCCTCCCGTCCCTGACAGCGTTTCCTGTGGTGGGCGGTACTGGGATTGAACCAGTGACCTCTCGCGTGTGAAGCGAGCGCTCTCCCGCTGAGCTAACCGCCCAAGGATCTGCAGTCTACTCAAATATCCTCACAGGACGCAAGGCCCCTGTAAACCCCGTTGCGTCGGAGTTGCATGCCCCAACCCACACCCGTCGGCAACTCTAATCGAAGCCCATCTATCTTCAAAGCCATTAGGCAAGGTCAACCAAGATGTAGCCGAGACTTACAGCAGCGTCACATCTTCACATCACCCAGGAGGCCCAGACACTTTCAGGCACTATCACAACACCTCAACCGAACTCGCGGACAGTATTTATCTAGCATCCTTAATCGCACTCAAACCAAGGGCTGTCTCTGTCTCGCACTTGATGCCACTACACGCTACATGCTCGTTAAGATCCCTAGGCCAGCCTTGTGCCCGTACCGAATGAGTGGGAGAAATCACGGATCTCGAGGGGGATCTTATTGGGTTAGTTGGTGCTGGAGCGTCGATGTCAACTCCTCGCTCGGCCCATCACCTTCCTCCATAACCCTGTGGTCGGCCGGACCCTGCGACTGCGTGGCATCAATACCGGCATCGCCCTGTCTAGGGCCATCCGAGCGGAAACAGGACTGTAGCAGGCTTGCTCAGAGGCGGCGTAGCCCCTCCTCAATCGCCTTGATCTGCAGTGCTAGAAATTTCGAAAAGTAGCGGCACTGCTGGAGATTGCCGCCCATGAACCAGAAGTGGGGAAACCCCGAGTCACGCCAGATGGTGCAAAGCTCACCCTCATCGTCTAGACCCCACACAGGCCTGACCCGATCTACCACCTCGTCTTCGAGGATCCGCCGGGCGCTCTCACGCATGTTCTGATAGCCCGTGGCGAGCACGACAATGTCAGCCTCGAGCACAGTCCCATCAGCGAACACGATGCCTCCTAGGGTGAAGCGTGCAATCTCAGCACCCTGCTTGAGGGCGATCTTGCCCTCGGCGATCAACTCCGAGGCACCCACGTTGATGTAATAGCCACCCCCCCGGTGCAGATACAGCGAACTGATGCCGCCTCCGTTCACACCGCAGTTCAGCTTGAAACCAGCAGCCTCGAGCCCCCTAAGAAGTTCGTTGTCAACCTCAGCAATCCGTGCCGTCACATCCCGGCTCAACTCTCCTGCCAGAAGATTCGGGGTGGACGCCGAAATCAGATCCGCATCCTCGGTGGGTGGTCCACCTTCCTGGGATGTTCCTGCGAATATCATCCTGGTGAAGGTCGTGCTGTTCAACACGTAGGTGGAAGATCGCTGGATCAGGGTAGTGTGAGCGCCATACTCGTAAAAATCGTGCGCGGATGTCGTGCCCGCTAGTGCCAGTGCCTATCACAACCGCTTTCTTCCCTGCCCAGCCGGCAGCCCCCGTGTAGGCGCTGGAGTGGACAAGCACTCCCCGAAAATCGCCCTTACCCCCGGTCTCAGGGATGTAGGGGACACCAGCCATGCCAGTGGCGAGGATCACGTGACGTGGGTGGAGGGTGTGGACGGAATTGTTCCCGCTACGCACCCGCACGGTCCAAGTCTCGACAGACGAGTCTTAGTCAGCATCCAGAAATTCCGTCGAGGTCCAGATGTTGAGTTCCATCGTCGAGGCGTAGTGCTCGAGCCAGTCAGCCAGCTTGTCCTTTGGGGTGAAGACCGGCCAGTTGTCTGGAAAGGGCAAGTACGGCAGATGATCGAACCACACAGGGTCATGCAAGACCAGAGTATGGTAGCGCTTGCGCCAATTGTCGCCAACCCGCTCGTGGCGCTCTACGATCAGCGTGTCCACACCGAGCTGGCTGAGTCGCGCAGCGACAGCAAGACCGGCCTGCCCTGCCCCGATCACAACCACCTGCGGCTCCCGGTCACGATATTCCTCCGACCTCACACGGCGATCAAGCCAACTCTCCCGCCCCCGGCGGATCCCGTACTCGACGCCCAACGGACGCCTCGGGCCGCGCGGCTCCTCGAAGCCCTTAAGCCCCTCCATCGCGGTTAGGAGCGTCCAGGCCTTCCAAGAGCCTTCCTGATCAGGGACGAGTCGGAGGATGCCACGGCCGCGCGCAATCCTCGTCTCAAACACGAAGAAGGCCTGTACACATCTCTTCCCTGGAAAACCCTCGACTTGAGGGAGCATCTTGCCTGGCTCGAGACTGAAGGCACCTGTCCCGGCCGTAGGCAACACCCCTTCGAGGGTAGTGGCGATAGCGGCCACACCGTGGAGAGTTCGGAGATCCCAGGTGAAGGTGAGCAGGTCCCGCCACCATCCGTCTGCGAGGAACAGATCTGCAGCGGCTCTCGCGTCGCCCTGCTCGAGCGCGGTGCAGAAGTCACGCAGCCACTCCTAGGCGATCGCGAGGTCAGAATCGGTCGTCATCAGATCACCTGCCACGCCCACCATGCCCCCCTGGAAACGAGACTCCACCTCCTAAAGCCCTCATAAGGCACTTCCAAGCCGAGTTTGCTCCACCACCCATCCCACCGCAGCCAGAATGGCCAGCTCCACCACCGGCCCGTAGCAACGTCCTGGCAGCAAGAACACTTTGACGCGCTTCCATACTCCCTCAACTTGGTTCAGAGAAGAAGCAGCAAGGTAGCAAGTACTGCAACACCGACCCTACAGATTCTCACGACAGGCATCACTCCTGCACCACCCTAAGCCCCTTCGGAACCTCGCATCGCCCGGCATCACCGTTAGGTCCGGTAAACCGTTCTCCAAAACCGCGCAGTGAGATCACCTCCGAGCTCGTGACGTTCCCATCGATTAGTAGGTACAACAACGCCTCACCTTGTACCACCCTGGCGCTCACGCTACTGTGACTTCCTCAACGGGTCGGCACCACCAAGCGATGCTGTCAACCCCGCTCCACCAAGTATTATGTCTGGGGCAGTACCAGGCTAAGACCCACCTCATCGAAACCCTTCTGGGCCCGCCTTCGCACCCCCAGAACCGCCGGATCGATCCCCTTAAATGGTATCTGGCAGGTGCATTCCCAGAGGTATCTAAGTTGCAGCAACCGGGTTGCTCCCGGCATCGCGTACACCCCTACACCCCGAACCGAGGCCATAGGCGAGCTATTGGTAATCTAGGAACCTCTATATGAAAGGCGCTTGTATGATAGCTTCTCACCTCAGGGGTGAGCCGTTCCGGTTGCGCAGGGGGCATTATCCCCGAGACCATCGAAGCCATGCCCATCTCCTTACTGTCAGCGTCTAACGAACTATTCGGCATGAGCAGGGCGACCGAAGTTCGGGAAGCACCGTGGCACATGCCTCCTTCTACCATGCGGTCCATGTACAATAGTCCAGAATTACGATCATCCGAAATTGCAGGAGGAGAGTACTGGCCCAAATCGCATATCGACCCGTCATCTAGGTATTCCAGAAACAGTCTAGAAACGTTCTTTGGGGGTGATGTTTCTTCGGTTCATGATCAACAGCCCGCAGGAGTTTGTGTGTGGGAACGTAACCTTTGAGTTGGGAGAATACTGATTACAATGCTTCGGAGTCACACGACGAAAACCATCGCGATTCTTGGTCTCTTGATAGGTGCTGCCACGATGCTGTTTGGAGGCACCCTAGCCCAGACGTATGGTGGGGCGCTTACCAGTGCTATAGGTGCAACGGGGGTCAGAGGCTTTGACAGCTGGCGGGATACCACCGGTGTGGAGACTCATGTCTACAACCTGATCTACGACAAGCTTGTCTGGTACGACGAAACCTACACACTGCGGCCGGGGCTCTTCGAATCGTGGACCTCCGACGATGCCCAGACCTGGATCTTCCAGGTTAGACCTGGAGTGGTCTGGCACGACGGTGTACCGTTCACCGCCCAGCATGTCATCGACTACTTCGATACGCTCAGCGATCCTGCCTCTGGTGCCTCCACCGAGAAGAGCATTATTCTCGACGGCGTCAGCTATGAGGCCTTGGATGACATGACGGTCCAGATGGTCCTTCCTGAGCCGAATGCGGTGCTGCTCGATCGGCTGGATCTCCACTACATCGCCCGTACCTCCGACTTTGATGCCGACAACCCCGTTGGGACCGGACCATTCAGGCTGACCGAATGGAACCGGAACCAGTCGCTGATCTTTTCGAAAAATGAGAACTACTGGCGCGATCAACTTCCCTACTTAGACGAGGTCACCCTGACGATGGTTCCCGACGCCACCACCAGGCTCAATCTGCTGCTTACCGGTGAGATTGATGTCGCAGCGGGGGTGTCCGCTGGCGAAGTCGAGAGATTGCAGGCCCTGGACGGTGTGGAGGTCATCACCACACCGGGCGAATATGCCACCACCCA
Source organism: Truepera sp. bin119 (assembly GCA_002239005.1). Classification (GTDB taxonomy): domain Bacteria; phylum Deinococcota; class Deinococci; order Deinococcales; family Trueperaceae; genus MPNL01. The sequence goes on along the minus strand of MPNL01000024.1, from coordinate 44,224 downwards.
CCACTACATGCTCTACAAGACCAGCGTGCCCCCCTTCGACAACAAGCTAGTCCGCCAAGCTATCAACTACGCCATCGACCGAGAGGTGATGCTCGACATCAACTTCGGCTTCGGGTCCGTGAAATCAAACGCCATCGGTGAGGGTAGCATCTACTTCAATCCGGACGCGATATCCTATAATGAGCGCGATGTTGAGCGGGCCAAGGAGCTGATGGAGGAGGCCGGTTATACCCCTGGTCAGGAGGCCTTCGAAGTGAGCCTGTTTTACTGGCAGGAGTGGCCGGAGAACATTCAGATCGTCCAGATCGTCCAGGCCAATCTGGCCGAGATCGGCATCTCCGTGAAACTCGAACTGCTCGAGATCGGCACCTGGGTCGATCTAGTGATCGCCAAGCACGAGTACGAGATGGCCCTCACCGCCCTGATTCCCGGCTGGGACCCCGACAGTCAACTCGCCAACGTCTATGTGACAGATGACGGCTCCGCTCTGGAGTGGGAGAATGCTGAGTTCTTGGCTGCTTGGGCCGCTGGCAGAGCCACCGCCGACATCGATGAGAGGATAGCAGCCTACGCCACCGCTCAAGAGATCGCCATGGAAGAGGCGCCAGCAGTGGTTCTCAACACGGTCCCCCGCTTCTATGCCCACAGCAGCAGTGTCCAGAACCTAAAACGCCACGACTCCGGGAATCTCAACTATGAGAGCGCCTGGCTCATGCGTTAGGCACAGCGACAACGTCACTGCAACCTAGAACTTAGCGGGAAGTGGTCGAGGTGTTCCGGGCTCGCAAATCTCCGACATCTCGACCCTCCCAGTTACGGTAGCGCGGAGGGCACAGGAGCTCCGGGAGGATGGCTTGTCTATAAGTCTCTACATCCTTCGCCGGATCATACAGATGATTCCGGTGACGTTGCTGGTCATGGCGATTATCTTTTTCGTGTTTCGGCTTATTCCGGGGGACCCGGTTCAGTTCCTCGTCGGCCGGGATCCTGATCCCGAAACCATCGCCGCCCTAACTCGCAAGCTCGGTCTAGACCAGCCGCTAATCATCCAGTTTCTTCGTTGGCTGGGGGATGCAATACGTGGTGACCTCGGCAACTCATACATCAACGATCTTCCCGTTCTGAGATTGGTATTCGAGAAGTTCCCGGCGACCCTCGAGCTTGCGGTTCTAGCCATGCTATTAGGGTCTGCAATCGGTATTCCCGCAGGCATTCTAGCAGCGATCAAGCAGAATTCCTGGCTCGATTTCCTGGTTCGGGTAATCAGTCTGATGGGCTTCTCCATGCCGCGATACTGGCTGGCTATCCTGTTGGTCATCGTCTTTTCGCTCAACCTCGGCTGGATCCCGCCGGGCGGCTTCGTGCCTCTAGGTGAGAGCGTTGCCGACAATCTCCGGTTTGCGATCTTGCCGACGGTCACTCTAGCTTTGCCCATCGCTGCCGAGCAGATGCGCTTTCTGCGCTCGAGCATGCTCGAGGTGATCCGCCAGGACTACGTGCGAACCGCCCACGCCAAAGGCCTCGCGGGCAGGATCGTGGTGATGCGGCACGCTCTCAAGAACGCCCTGATCCCGTTCTTGACCATCGCCGGGCTGCAGTTGGGGTTCCTGCTCGGCGGCTCCGTGGTGATCGAGCAGATCACCGCTTGGCCCGGAATCGGCTGGCTGACGCTACAATCTATCATCCGCCGCGACTACAGCGTCGTTCAGGGGGTCGTGCTGTTCTCGGCACTGGCCTTTCTGATCATCAATCTGCTGGTCGATATCCTCTACTCCGTTCTCGACCCACGTATCGAATATAGCTGATGGCCAGCACGACGCCCGTCGATACCGATTCCAACAGGAGAGCGCGGATGGTCAGGTGGCGGCTGCTCAGGCGACTGGTGAAGCAGAAGACAGCTCTTTTGGGATTAGTAATCTGTCTCGTCCTGGGATTCTCTGCAGTCTTCGCGCCCTACATTACCCCCTACGATCCTATGAAGATCAATATGCGAGAACGATTGCAGACCCCATCGGCAGCTCATTGGTTCGGCACCGACGAACTCGGTCGTGACGTACTTACCCGGCTCATCTTCGGCGCGCGAATCTCGCTTACGGTAGGTGCCATTAGCATCCTGGTGGCGCTCAGCATCGGCGTCCCCTTAGGTGTCATCAGCGCCTTTTATGGTGGATTCGTCGATACCTGGATCATGCGTACGATGGACGCCCTAGCGGCCTTTCCAGCCATCCTCCTGGCATTGGCCATCGTTTCGGTCCTGGGTCCGAACATTCGCAATGCGATGATCGCCATCGGCATCGTCTACCTGCCCGCCTTCTCTCGCATGGCCCGCGCCAGCGTCCTCTCCGTTCAGGAGAACGACTTCGTCGAGGCAGGTCGGGCCGCGGGGGCCACCAATGTCCGCCTCATGCTGCGGACCATCCTTCCCAACGCCTTTGCGCCGATCCTGGTGCTAGCCTCTCTAGGGTTCGCCAACGCCATCATTATCGAGTCGGGCCTGAGCTTCCTGGGCCTAGGCGCCCAGGCCCCCTCGCCCTCCTGGGGCCTGATGCTCAATCAGGGACGCCAGTTCATGACCCAGACCGTCTGGTATTCGGTATCGGCGGGACTGGCGATTTTCATCAGCGTGCTCGGCCTGAATCTGGTCGGCGACGGGCTACGTGACGTCCTGGATCCCCGTCTTCGGGGTCGATGAGAGGAGTTATAGCGTGAAGGTTCTTGTAACAGGCGTGACCGGTCGCGTCGGCCGCAATCTGGCCGCCGCCTTGATAGCGCGGGGCGACGCGGTCCGTGGCCTAGTGTTACCCAAAGACCCAGGGCTGAAACGGGCCGAGGCTGCGGGGGTGTCGTGCGTTGTCAGCAACCTGCGCGACGCTGAGGCCGTGAGGCAGGCGGTAATCGGCGTCGACGCTGTGGTCCACTTGGGCGCGGTGATGCTGTGGGGCAAGGACGATTACAATGCGGTGCTGTTCGAGGACAATGTGCGCGGCACCTTCAACCTACTCAACGCAGCAGCGCTGCACGCGCCCGCTCTGACGCGCTTCGTGTTTGCCAGCAGCGACGAGGTCTACCCCTCACTGTCCGCCAGCTACCTGCCGATCGACGAAAATCACCCCACCAATCCCTATAGTTTCTATGGGACCAGCAAGCTCATCGGCGAGAACTTGGCCCTCTTCTATCACCGTGGCTACCGGCTTCCGGCTGCGATCGCCAGGTTCGCTCTGGTCACCGAGCCTCGGGAGGTCACCCGGCCCGACGGCTGGCTGGGCCGCTTCCTGTTCCTGGGCTCCATGATCGAGACAGCGCGGGCTATCGGGGGTACCGAGGCGGCCGAGACCCTAGAGAATCTAGGCGGCGACCAAGAGACTCTGCTGCTGGCACGAGACGCCGATGGGACCCCCTACCGCTTCCACTATTGTGACGTTCGCGACATCGTCCGGGGCCTGTTGCTGCTGCTCGACGATCCGGCTGCAGTAGGTGAGGTATTCAACCTGAGTGGTCCCGCCCCTTTCGATTTCGACCGGGCTGTGCCTTACCTTTCAGAGAGGGCGGGCATCCCCTACGTCGAAGCGAGAATCCCGGGGCCCCCTATTCGCATCCACCACGACATCGGCAAGGCCCGATCGCTCCTCGGATACGCGCCGCAGCACGACATCGTCAGCACCATCGATGCGGCTGTGTCGGGAGAGGTTCCAGGATGAAGATCACCGGCATTGAGACCCTGGTCTGCAACGCACGCATGCGCAACTGGATCTTTGTCAAGGTGATAACCGATGAGCCCGGCCTCTACGGCTGGGGCGAGGCCACCCTGGAGTGGCACACCCGGGGCGTCATCGGTGCCATTGAGGATCTGTCGGTGCTGCTCATCGGCGAAGACCCGACCCGGATCGAGCATCTGTGGCAGATGATGTATCGCCAACACTTCTGGCATGGCAGCGGGATCGTCCGAGCTACCGCCATCGCCGGGATCGACATCGCCCTGTGGGATATTCTCGGCAAGGTCACCAACCTGCCCTGCTCGAAGCTGTGGGGCGGCCCGGTGCGCGACTACGTACGTACCTACAGCCACCTCGGCGGTGGCAGGCTCGAGGATTTCTACCAGACGGACCGGGATGATGCCGAGCGGTTCGCCGACCTCGCCCGGCAGACCGTCGAGCAGGGATTCACAGCCTTCAAGTCGATGGCGGTTCCCGAAACGATGCCTATCGAGGGCTTGCAACCCATTCGCTATGCCGAGCAGAACGTCTGCGCCATGCGTGAGGCGGTCGGTGACGAGATCGACATCATGGTCGACTGCCATGCCCGACCATCGCCGGCCATGGGCCTCAAGTTCGGCAAAGCTCTAGAACCCTACGGCCTCTACTTCTTCGAAGAGCCCTGCTGGCCCGAGAGTATCGATGGCCTAGCCGCCATCAATAGCGCTCTCACCACCCCGGTTGCCACTGGGGAGCGGATCACCCACCTGGCAGCCTTTAAGGAGCTCTTCGAGAAGCGAGGCTGCGAGATCTGCCAGCTCGACCTGACCCACTGCGGAGGCTTCACCGAGGCACGCCGCATCGCCTCCTTGGCCGAGGCGCACCGGATCGCGCTGGCCCCTCACAACCCGCAGGGCCCGGTGAGCACCGCCGCCTCACTGGAGTTCGGCTTCTCGCAACCCAGCTACATCATCTGCGAAACGGTCCATCAGGACGTGCCGTGGCGACAGGATGTGGTTGCCGAAGGGTTCGTAGTCGAGGAGCAAGGCCGCATTGTCCGACCCAACGAGAAGCCCGGTCTGGGCATTGAGATCGACGAAGAGGAGGTCAAGAAACACCCCTTCCAGCAAGAGATTCCTCAACGGAGCTTCTATCGGGATGGAAGTGTTGGAGACTGGTAGCTGCTGTCCCTGAGCTTGGAGGGCGAGTCGAGATGGCAAAGATGACACCTGCAGCGCCGCATCTCCCCCGATTCAAGGGGGAGATGGGGATCGCCAGGCGAGATATCACCCCGCCTGTCGGCATCTATTCCCGCAACTGGGGTGCTGCGCTCGATGATGTGGCCACAGGAGTCCACAAGCCTTTCTTCGCTACCGCGATGGTGATACGGCCAGCGGCCGGTCCCACCCTGGTGCTGGCGGCCGTCGATGGCAGCTGGTGGCAATCGCAGCAAGATGAGTGGCGGATCCGCAGAGCCATCATTGAGGAGTCCGAGCTCGACATTTCCCAGGTCATGATCGCGTTTTCGCACAGCCACGCCGGACCCTCTCTGGCAAGCGGCAACCGGGACAGGCCCGGCGGGGAGCATATCGAGCCCTATCTAGCGATGATGAGTCGGGCTGTCGCGGAGGCCACAAGGGAGGCGCTGGAACATCTCCAGCCCGCGATCATCAGCTGGGCGACCGGCCGCAGCGACCTTGCCGTCAACCGCAACCTCAAGGACCCCGAAGGGGAAAGGTACCTCACCGGCTACAACCCGGGGGCGGCAGCCGATGACACCTTGCTGGTCGGGCGTGTCACGAATGCGCGAGGCGACCCCCTCGGCACCCTCGTCAACTACGCCTGCCACCCCACCTCCCTGGCCTGGGAGAACAGGCTGCTCTCGCCCGACTATGTCGGGGCCATGCGAGAACTGGTGGAGGCTCATACCGGGAATGCCCCCTGCGCCTTCCTGCTCGGTGCCTGTGGCGAGTTGGCCCCCGCGCACCAGTACAGCGGCGACGTGGGCGTCGCCGACAGTCACGGTCGCAGGCTCGGCCACAGCGTGTGCGCCACCCTCGAAGGGATGCCGGGACCCGAGCAGGAGTTGGTGTTCACCGGTCCCGTCGAGTCCGGAGCACCTCTCGCGGTGTGGCGGCCACAACCCCTACAACTGGCTGCCTCACGGACCGAGGCCAGGTGTATCACCGTCCCGCTCGAGATCAAGCCGGACTTCCCCACTGCAGCTGCTATCAAGCGCGACCGCGAGGCCAGTCGGGACCGCGTCATCCGCGAGCGGCTGGCACGCAAACTCCGCATCAGGGAGCTGCTAGGCGACGCACAAGAGTACCCGTTCCCAGTGTGGATCTGGAAGGCGGGAGATACCCTCTTTGTCGGGACACCAGGGGAGGCCTATTCGGACTTGCAACAGGCCCTTCGGGCGGCGTTCCCAGATCTGGCCGTGGTGGTGATGAACATCGTCAACGGATCGATCGGTTACCTACCCCCCGACAAGCTCTACGACCGCAACCTCTACGAAGTGTGGCAGACTCCGTTCCAGCGCGGCAGCTACGAGCGGTTACTCGAGGAATGCCTCGGCGCCATCAAGGGGCTCATCCTCTGATGACGGAACGTGCTGCGAACCGCTTCCAAGGTGCGGTGGCCCTAGTCACCGGTGCAGCCCGCGGCATAGGTCGAGGGATCGCTCTGAAACTTGCAGCGGAGGGGGCCAGCATCGTCGTCAACGACCTCGGTAACATGGAACTAGCCGACCGGCTCGTCCAAGAGATCCAGAACATGGGACGGGAGGCGTTCAGCTGGCAGGCGGACGTGTCCGACCGTACGGCCGTGGTGGAATTGATGGAGGCCACCGTGGAGCGTTTCGGGCGCCTCGACGTGGCCGTTGCAAACGCTGCCCACTCCGTCCGCGAAGGGGCTGTCAAAGCCCACTGGAAAGGGGTCCGGCGCACCGTCGAGGTCACCCAGTTCGGCACCTACCACACCTGCCAACTGGCCGCCCTACAGATGGCCGGTCAACCGCTGCGGGGCCGCTGTCGGGGCAAGATTGTGATGATCGGCTCTATCATGCAGGAGTTGCCGGTCCCGACCAGTCCCCCCTACAGCATGGCCAAGGCCGCGATCAATCACTTCGCCCGTACCCTGGCTGCCGAACTGACAGCCAGCCGCATCAATGTCAACGTGGTCAATCCCGGCTGGATCGATACCCCCGGCGAGCGGGCCTTCGCCAGCGAGACCGAAATCGAGGCCGCCGGTCCCCGGATGCCCTGGGGCCGCCTCGGCACCCCGGAGGATATCGCCAACGCCGTCGCCTTCCTCGCTAGCGACGAGGCCGACTACATCACAGGCGCCTCCCTGCGGGTCGACGGTGGCTATATGGTCAATCTAGCCCTGGCGCCGCCGCCATGAACGCCGAAGCGGTGCTCGTGTCCGGAGGCAGCCTGGATATCTAGTACCGATCACAGACGTATGATGGGGCGCGTCAGCCCCTGGCCCATGGACGATTTAGGAGACAAAGATGGCTTACAGCGCTGCGTCAAAGGCCCGACAGATCCTGGAAACCAATGATCGTTACATCGCCGGCGGCGTGTTCTCGCTCAACCGCAAGATCGACCCGATGCGGGTCTTCGCTCAAGCCAGGGGCGCCCACATCTGGGACGCCGACGGTAACCGCTATATCGACTACCACGCCGCCTTCGCACCCTACTTCCTCGGTCACGCCGACCCCGACGTCGACCGCGCCGTCGTCGAGGCGGTGCGCACCTGCTCATCGCTGTTCGGCGCCGGTACCACCCCCTGGGAGGCCGAACTGGCCGAGCTGTTGGTCACCTGCGTGCCGACCATGGAGTCGGTGCAGGTGACCAACACCGGCTCGGAGGCGGCCGCGCTGGCATTGCGGCTGGCCCGGGCCGCGACCGGGCGCGATGGCGTGGTGCTCATGCAGGGGGGCTATAACGGCTGGGAGGATGACGTCGCCTTCAATCTCATGGACCCCGCCGAGCGGCAGACGCCCGGGCCCGATGGCAACCTCCCTCTGCATCCCATCTCGGCGGGCATCCCCGAATCAGTTCAGCGGCATATCCGGGTGGTACAGTTCAACGACCTAGCGGCCGCCGAGCGGCAGCTTCAGAGCCGCGAGGTGGCTGCGGTGCTGCTCGAGCCAATCCTGCAGAACATCGGCATCGTCAAGCCCGAGCCGAGCTACCTAGAGGGGCTGCGGCGCCTCTGCAACGAGCACGGCACCCTGCTGATCTTCGATGAGATAAAGACCGGCTTCCGCCACGCTCTGGGCGGCTACCAGTCGCTATGCGGTGTCACGCCAGACCTGTCGACCTTCGGCAAGGCGGTTGCCAACGGCTACCCCCTGGGAGTCATCGGCGGCAAGCGGGAGATCATGGAGCACTTCGATCACCCCGACCCACGCCGCAGGGCGCTGATCGCCGGCACCTACAATGGTCACCCAGTCCCGGTGGCGGCGGCCATCGCTACCCTGAAGAAACTCCGTTCCCGCGAACAGGAGATCTACGGCCACACAGACCGCCTCGGACAAGAACTGAAGCAGGGTTTGCGCACCCTCTTCGCGGAGCGCGACTACCCCGTCACCGTGGCGCGGCAGGGCTCGGCGTTCGTCGTCTATTTCATGGATCACGCACCCAAAGACTGGCTCGACATCGCCCGGAACAATGATATGGAGAGAGATGTGGAGTACCGCAGGCGCCTCATCGATCATGGCATCTTCCACTTCCCAGTCGCCTCCAAGCAGGGCAGCATCTCGTTCGCCCACACCTGGGTGGATGTCGAGCAGACTATCGAGGCCACCGCTAAGGTGCTGGACGAGATAGGCTAAGGTCGGTCCTCTCCAGCGAGGCTCGTCCGCCAGCAGGTGTCTTCCGGAGTGAGGCCGGAGAAGGGTCCGCTCTGCTTACTCTGCCATACTTGGCCCGCCACCGACTCTTCAACAGCGGTGGCTGGGCAGTCGGTGCGGTGGAGTATGCTGGACTCTGCAGATCAATACACACCCTGTACGATGCGTACTGACTGGGTTCTGTTTATCACCCCGGTTGGTTGCGTCCTTTGCTGGACGCTGCTCCTCGAAATAGGTCAAGCTCCTGGCCACGAAGCGCCGGTACGGCACGGCTACCTAGCCGACATCCGCGCTGCCGGTTCGGTGTGAACCGTTCGGTTGTTCAGTCGTACGGCCCTCCATGATCGAGGCGGACCCGCATAACCACCCCTATCGATGCGCCGTCCAGATATTCTCAAGCTCTGACGCAGCAGACCGGTAGAGATCGGAGGCCGCGTAGCACAATGCTGTCACGGAATTGGGGACGATCAGTAAGCAGCCGCAGCGACGAGAAACGCTCGAGCAACGTCTCGAGGACGATCCGGCCTTCCAGGCGTGCCAGGGGAGCGCCGAGACAGTGGTGGATGCCGCGCCCGAACGACAGGTGGTTACCCTCGCGGCGGCCGACATCGAGCCGGTCCGGGTTCCCGAACATCCCCGGATCTCGGTTGGCCGCGCCGAGCAGCAGGACGATGTTCTGGCCGCGTCGCACCGGAAAGCCGTTCACCTCGCAATCCGCGAGCGCGTAGCGAAAATCCGTCTGCACAGGTGAATCGAAACGCAACAGCTCCTCCACCGCCGTTGGGATCGCGCTCGGATCGTCCCTGAGCTTCGCGAACTGATCCGGGTGCTGCAGCAAGGCCAGCATGCCGTTGCCGATCAGATTGGTGGTGGTTTCGTTGCCCGCGACCAGCAGCAGGCGCAGCATGGTCAGCATCTCGCGTTCGGTCAGGGTGTCTCCCTGTTCCTCCGCGTGCGCCAGGGCACTGACGATGTCGTCCTGCGGCGCTGCCCGCCGCTGCTTGATGATCGGCCGGAAATAGGCGTCGAGCGCCTCTGTAGCAGCCGCGGCGACCTCGCGTTCCTGAGCGCTGATCGTCGGCTCGAGCAGGCGGGCGCGCCGGTTCGACCAGACCCTGAATTGGGCGCGGTCTTCCGGCGGTACGCCCAGCATCTCGGCGATGACGATCACCGGCAGGGGATGGGCCAACGCTTCCATGAGATCGAAGCTGGCCGGGTCACCAACGTCGTCCAGCAAGGTCCCCACAAGGCTGCGGATGTGCGGTTCGAGGGCGTTGATCGCCCTCGGAGTAAACGCCTTGTTGACCAGCGCCCGCAGCCGGGTGTGGTCCGGCGGGTCCAGAAACAGCATGGCGTAATCGTCCGGTGCCGGCAAGGCGGCGCGTCGCTGACGCGACAATTCGCCGTTGCGCGGGTCGCTCGAAAAGTGCCGGTAGTCACGCAGAATGGTGTCCACATCTGCGTAGCGCGTGAACACCCAGGCGTTCAGCAACTGGCTGCGGTGCACCGGATCCCGGGCGCGCAGGTTCGCATAGCTGGGATAGGGGTTCTGGGCCATCTGGGCCGACAGCGGGTTGTAGGCCACCCCGCTCCGCCAGCGCTCCCCCAGCAGCACTGTGTTGATTATGACGGACCGAAGCGCCCGTCGCAGCGAGAGTGGCACCATTACCTCGTTCCCTGCCCCCGAGCGGGGCCCCGTCCCAGCGCCGCCGCATCATTGGCAGCGCTCCTGTGGACAGATCATAGCACTGTGGACGCGGGAGATTATGGCGCTGTCCCTCGCCACGCTCTTATCAGCTTGGCTTCGTCGGGCCAGGTGTAGGTCGCGCAGCACGGTATCGTCCCGGCCACGCCAGGCCCGCGCTCCGTCCCCGAGGGATAGTGGCTGAACCGGACGCAAAAGAGATGAGGCCGAGTCTGGCGAGGAAGGCTTGAGTACGGCACTGGTGAGCGCGGGGCGGCTGCTGAGAGGATTTCCGGACGTTTTCCATTACTCAGGCTCTTGGCAATCTGCCGCATCGAGATACCCGAACACCTGATCGACGTAAGAGGCTTCGCTGATCGACAGATGTTGATAGCCGCAGTCGTGTAGTCCCCAGCCCTCACCCGAATCCGCCTCCGTCTGGTGCGTCAAGAGTAGTCGCTTGACAGTCCCATAGGGGTTCCGTATACTCGCCGCAACGCTTGCGGGCGACAGGAAAATCTGCCGCTTGCGCTTCATCCAGCGCGGGGGGTTCCTGTTCCTGGCGGAGGGTTCCGGGGTCGCCTCGTAGCCGAAGAATCTATGAAATTCTCGTCCGAAACCCCGGGTGCTATCCCGCATTCGGGGCCCGCGTTACATGAGTCAAGTGGGGAGTAGAGGTATGTCCAAACCGAAGAACCTATTCGAAAAGGTGTGGGAGTCCCACGCCGTCCGGACGCTACCGAACGGTCAGACCCAACTACTGGTCGGTACACACCTGATCCACGAGGTCACCAGTCCGCAGGCGTTCGGTATGCTCCGCGATCTCGGTCTCCCCGTGAAGATGCCCGAACGCACCTATGCAACTGTCGATCATATTGTCCCTACTGACACCCACGCTGAACCATTCGAGGATCCCTTAGCGGACGAGATGATCCGTGAGCTTCGCAAGAACTGTGAAGCCTACGGTATCACCCTTTTCGATCTGCCGGGAGGACAGCAGGGGATTGTCCACATGGTAGGTCCCGAACAAGGGATCACCCAGCCCGGAACCACTGTGGCATGTGGCGACTCCCACACAAGCACTCACGGTGCCTTCGGTGCCGTAGCCTTCGGCATCGGTACCAGCCAAGTGCGCGATGTCTTGGCCACCCAGACCCTAGCTATGACCAAGCTGAAGGTTCGCCGGATCGAGGTCGACGGAGAGCTCTGTCCGGGGGTCTTCGCCAAGGATGTGATCCTCCATATCATCCGCCTCCTAGGTGTCAAAGGTGGCCTCGGGTATGCCTACGAGTACGGGGGCGAGGTCTTTGATCGAATGAGCATGGAGGAGCGAATGACAGTCTGCAACATGTCGATTGAGGGCGGAGCGCGGTGTGGATATGTTAACCCCGACGAGACCACCTTCGCCTATCTCAACGGTCGACCTTACGCCCCTAGCAGCGAGGCCTGGGATGAAGCTGTCGAGCGCTGGCGGGCGATCGCCTCAGACCCCGGTTGTACGTATGACGACGTAGTCCGAATCCAGGCTAGGGACATCGCCCCCACCGTGACCTGGGGGATAAACCCAGGCCAAGCGATCTTTATCAATGAAAGAGTTCCTACCGTGGAAGGCTCGGCACCCGGGGAACGCGAAGCTGTTGCGGAGGCCCTCGAGCATATGAAACTTACTCCCGGCACACCGATTCGAGGTACCCGGGTAGATGTGGCCTTTCTGGGAAGCTGTACCAACGCGAGGCTCTCCGACTTTACCGAGGTGGCCCGTTATCTTGAGGGGCACCGAGTCGACCCTCGGGTCAAAGCGATCGCGGTACCGGGGTCGCAGTTGGTTAAGGCCGCCTGTGAAGAGCGGGGTATCGACCAGGTGTTCCGTAAGGCCGGCTTCGAATGGCGGGAGGCCGGTTGCTCGATGTGCCTCGCCATGAACCCCGACAAGTTGATCGGTGATCAGCTGTGCGCCAGCTCCTCCAACCGCAACTTCAAAGGGCGCCAGGGGAGCCCCACCGGCCGGACAGTTCTCATGAGTCCGGTAATGGTGGCTGCGGCCGCTGTAACCGGCGAAATCAGTGACGCCCGAACCGTATTCGGGGTTAGGGGAGTGGAGGCGTGAACACCCTCCAACCGATCAAGACTGTCACTGGACGGGCTGTCTTCCTCCCGGGCAACGATATCGACACCGACCGGATCATCCCCGCACGCTTCCTGAAGTGTGTTACCTTCGACGGCCTCGGCGAACACCTGTTCAGAGACGAACGATTCACTGAGGAGGGGACTCCGAAGCAACACCCGCTGAACGAGCCTCGCTACTTAGGCGCGACAATCTTGCTTTCGGGTAGCAACTTCGGCTGCGGGTCGTCCCGGGAACACGCGCCCCAAGCCCTATACCGTTACGGCATTCGGGCGATCGTGACCATCAGTGTCGCGGAGATATTCTTCGGGAACAGCACTACCCTCGGACTCCCCTGCGTCCAGGCGAGTGCCGGTGAAATTCATAGGCTCGCACGCCTGGTCGAGAGCGATCCCACCCTGAAGTTGACTCTCGATCTCGAGGCCCTCACAATCAGCTTCGGTGATGACTCGATCTCCGTCGAGCTCCCCGAGGATGCCCGGAAAGCGTTCGTTACCGGTCGCTGGGATCCCATCGCCGACCTTCTCGAGGGCACTGCCGAGACAGAAGTGACCGCAGCCAATCTGCCCTATCTCAGTGGCTAACCCCTATCCCATCCTTGCAGGTGGGTCGGACACCGACCTTCCGGGCACCCTATCCGACCCCGTCACCGCCCGACCGACACTCCACCACACGGAACTCGCGACTATCTCATCAGTGCAGGCGCTATCCGATCGATGGTGGACCCTGAATCGGGGGAGCGAAGTCACCAATCAGCAGGGGCACCGGGTGTCCGGCGCCGTATACCGCAACAGTGCGTTCGAGTCGCCCGTAGGCTTGACCACCAGAAGTAGGCTCATGGGCAAAGGAGGGAGCCTATGAAGCGTGCCAGAATCGCTGTACTGCCTGGGGATTTCATCGGTCCCGAGGTAATCGAGTCAGCCCTCGAGGTCTTGGACGCCGTGGGCTCCCGCTTCAACTTCGCGTTCGATGTGGAGCGACTTCCGTTCGGTGGAACCGCCACCGAGTCGCACGGAGATCCCCTTCCCGAGGAGACGCAGGCGGCAGTGCTCGAGGCAGACGCCGTCCTGATGGGCTCTGCTGGCGGACCTGTGGGTGACCACCCCTGGAACAGACTGCCTCGAGAGAAGCGCGTCGAGACCGGGATCCTGAAGCTGCGGAGGCTGCTGAAAGTATTCGCCAACCTCCGTCCCGTCACAGTCTTCCCCGGCCTCGAGCACCTTTCGCCGCTCCGCGAGGAGCTGGCGCGAGGCACCGACCTCCTGATCATCAGGGAGTTGACCGGCGGGATCTACTTCGGCAAGCCAGCGCATAACCGACCGGACCAGGGGCTCGCGACGATGGTGTACGAACGCCATGAGGTCGAGCGGATTGCACGGGTAGCCTTCGAGAGCGCTCAACTCAGAGGCGGAAAGGTCACCAACGTCGACAAGGCCAACGTGCTCGATGTCTCCCAGTTCTGGCGCGATGTGGTCGTTGGGATACATCAGGCCGAGTTCCCCCAGGTCAGTCTCGATCACCTCTACATCGACAACGCCGCTATGCAGGTCGTTCGGGACCCGAGTCAGTTCGATGTAATCGTCACCGGCAACATCTTCGGCGATATCCTCTCAGACCTCGCAGCTGTGATTCCGGGCTCCCTCGGCCTCCTTCCCTCAGCCAGCCTCGGAGGTGAGGTCGGCCTCTTCGAACCGGTCCACGGGAGCGCCCCTGACATCGCAGGGCTGGGCCTCGCCAACCCTGTAGGCACGATCCTCTCTGCAGCGATGCTGCTCCGCTTCGGCTGCGGGCAGAGCGAGGCGGCCGACGCCCTAGAGTCGGCAGTGCAGCGGGCGCTCGCAGACGATCCACCCCCCGACCTTGGAGGTGGGCGGGGGACGGCCGAGATGACCAGGGCGGTGATCGCAGCATTACCGGAATCGGTCGTCGCTCACAGCTAGGAATCATCCATTGAATGGGAGTCGACGCCGCCCCGGTAGCCGCCGCATCGCCAGTTTTGGCGAGACGGTCTTCGCCACCTACACCCGGCTCGCACAGGAGCACGGGGCCATAAACCTGGGGCAGGGGTTCCCGGACTTCGACCCGCCCTCGTTCGTCCTCAACGCTTATCGCGAGGCCACCACCGGCTCTCAGCAGTACGCGCCCGTCCCTGGCCTTCCCGCACTCACCGAAACGGTAGCCGCAGTGCACGGTGAGTCACTCGGCCGCCAGCTCGATCCGGTGGCGAACGTCCAGGTCACGGTCGGCGCCACCGAGGCACTTTTCGCCATCATGCAGGCCATGGTCGATCCTGGAGATGAGGTGATCATCGTCGAGCCTTTCTATGACTCCTACCCTGCGGATGTCGTCATGGCCGGTGGGATCCCCATCTACGTACCCCTTGAGCCGACCGAGAGCGGGGACTGGAGTCTCGATCTTGATGCGGTTCGCCAGGTCTGCAGTGATCGCACCCGGCTCCTGCTCCTAAACACCCCGCACAACCCCACGGGAAAGGTGTTTGGCGCCGAAGAGCTAGATGCTCTGATCGATCTGGCAGAGAGCTTCGATTTCCATATCGTCAGCGACGAGGTGTACGAGCATATCGCTTTCGAAACCCACATCCCTACCGCCAGCCGGCCTGGGGGCTGGAACCGGACTCTGTCGATCTCGAGCCTGGGCAAGACCTTCTCGATCACCGGCTGGAAAATCGGCTGGGCCATAGGTCCTGAGCCCCTGATTCAGGCCCTGCGCGGAGCCCACCAGTGGATCTCGTTCGCGGTAGCGACGCCGCTCCAAGCGGCCGCAGCGACGATGCTAAGACAGGGAGCAGACGATGGGTACTTCAGCGAGGTGAGGGATCTCTACCTGGCAAAGCGAGAGCGGATCGTCCGTGGCCTTTCGAATTCACCCTTCCGGCCACTGGTACCAGCGGGCAGCTACTTCGTGATCGCCGACTCCAGTGCCCTAGGCTATCCAGATGACGTGGCCCTGTGCCTGGACCTTCCAAAGCGGGCCCGGGTCGCAGCCATCCCCCCCAGCGCGTTCTATTCTGAAGGGCATCGGGAGCTTGCGCGCCACCTAGTCCGCTTCGCCTTCTGCAAGGAGGACGAGGCGCTCGACAGGGCTGGGCAGCGGCTGCAATCACTCAACTGACCCTCTGCTCCCCGCAGGGGTAGGTCCTGATGATTGCCAGAGATGTTGCCGAGCACCGGCGGCAGCGCAGAGCCCTCCACTGGGCTCGTAGCCTTACCATGGCTGCTTCGCTGAGGATCCCAAAGCTGATCGACACGGAAATCCTCCGCCTGCGCCCCATCGCAGCACTCGAAGTCCCTGGCATAGGAGTCTGACGCTCGTTTACCTCACCACCAAGTTGGCATGACCTAGCAATACCTTCACCGAAAGGTCTTCCCCGCTCACCCGCTTTCCCTACCGGTCACCGGATCGGCACCCCCCTGGCAACCGGACGAGCGGGCTTGGGTCGCCACATTTCGCCGCTGATTAGCCAACCGCCATAAACCGCCCCTCCTCGCCTGTCGGTCTGACGGTCCCCCAAAGAATTCACCTGCGAATGGGGTAGAATGTTCAGATCCACCCGGAGGAAGCTCATGGCCGACACAACCGTACGAACCAGACCCAAACTCAACCGCCGCAGCGCAGTAATCACCGAGGGTGATCACCGCGCCCCCAATCGCGCCATGCTGCGTGCGGTCGGCTTCGGAGACTCCGACTTCGGCAAACCGATCGTCGGGCTCGCCAACGGACATAGCACCATCACCCCCTGCAACGCCGGCATCGGGCGCCTGTCGGAGGCTGTCGAGATCTCCATTAGGCGGGCGGGCGGGATGCCACAGACCTTTGGCACCATTACTATCTCGGACGGGATCAGCATGGGGACCGAGGGGATGAAGTGCAGCCTCGTCTCAAGAGAGGTCATCGCAGATGCGATCGAGACGGTCTGTCGCGGCCAGAGCCTGGACGGCTTGCTCGCGATCGGCGGCTGCGACAAGAATATGCCCGGCTGCATGATCGCCATGGCCCGACTCGACATCCCCGCCGTGTTCGTCTATGGGGGAACTATCAAGCCCGGTTATCACGACGGCGAGGACCTGACCATCATCAGCGCCTTCGAAGCTGTCGGCAAGTACAATGCGGGCCGCATCCCGCTCGAGACCTTCCGGGCCATCGAGAGGAACGCCTGCCCTGGGGCAGGCTCGTGCGGCGGGATGTATACCGCCAACACCATGTCATCGGCGTTCGAGGCGATGGGACTAAGCCTCCCCTACTCTTCGACTATGGCGGCCGAGGATGAAGAGAAGCGCGACTCGGCGAAGGCGAGTGGCCGGGCGCTACTGCACCTCATTGAAGATGACGTGACCACCCGTGCCCTCATGGGCAGAGAGGCGTTCGAAAATGCCATCCGAGTCGTCATGGCGATCGGAGGCTCGACCAACGCGGTCCTGCACCTGCTCGCCGCTGCCCACGCCGCCGAGGTCCCCCTCTCACTCGACGACTTCGAGCGGCTACGGCGCGACACCCCGCACTTTGCCGACCTCAAACCTTCGGGTCGCTACGTCGCTACAGATCTGCACAGGGTGGGAGGGATCCCGCTGGTCATGAAGATGCTCCTGGAAGCCGGCCTCTTGCACGGCGATTGCCCGACCGTGACCGGCAAGACCGTGGCCGAAAACTTGCGCGGCCTCCCCTCCAAGCCTCCGGAGGGCCAGGATGTGGTGCTCCCCATCGATCGACCCAAGTACCCTCATGGCCACCTGGCTATCCTCCGGGGCAACCTCGCCCCCGACGGAGCGGTCGCGAAGACTAGCGGTCTAACATCCACCTCCATCACCGGCCCAGCCCGCATCTTTGAAACGGAGGAGGATTGTATGGCAGCAATCCTCGAAGATCGGATCCATCCGGGGGATGTCGTTGTGATTCGCTACGAAGGTCCCAAGGGCGGGCCCGGCATGCGAGAGATGCTCTCCCCCACCAGCGCCATTATCGGCAAGGGCTTAGGTGACGCTGTAGGCCTCATCACCGACGGGCGCTTCTCCGGGGGCACCTACGGGCTAGTCGTCGGCCACGTCGCCCCCGAGGCCTTCGTGGGCGGTCCACTCGCCCTGATTGAAGAGGGTGACTCGATCACCATCGACGCTGGAACCAACCGACTCTCCGTAGAGCTCACCGACAAGGAGTTGGAGAGGCGACGTCAGACCTGGACACCACCAGCACCGAGGTATGAGCGGGGTGTCCTGGCGAAATACGCACGACTGGTCTCGAGTGCAGCCGAGGGGGCTGTTACCGACTGAGGTGGGAAACGCTGGAACGGCGCAAGCTGCCAGGGGACCGGACTCGCGAACTTGAACGCCTGCAAGAGCGCTCGCACAACGAACTGGTTACTACCCTACCCGGTCCTTGTGACCGTGGCGAAGCGCGCCATTAGGCCCGGCCCCCTACAATAGATGCTGCAGACGTACAATGACAGGTCTAGGACTGAAGTACTAAACCCAGTGTCTGGAGCATAAGGAGTCGACTATGAGCCAACCCGTTCGCGTCACCATCTGGAACGAGTTTCTCCATGAACTTAACAACGACACGGTCCGCAAGATCTACCCTCACGGCATCCATCACCGACTCGCTGAAGGTATCGCCGACTACGGGGACTTCGATATCCGGACCGCCACTCTCCGAGAACCGGCCCACGGACTCGGATCTGAACTTCTCGACGAGACCGATGTGCTGATCTGGTGGGGCCACGCCGCTCACCAAGAGGTCTCCGACGAAACTACCGCCCTCGTGCAGCAGAAGGTGCTCGAGGGAATGGGGTTCGTAGCCCTACACTCCGCACACTTCAGCAAGCCGTTCCAAAGACTGATGGGGACCAACTGCTCCCTGAAGTGGCGTGAGGCCGACGAGAAGGAGCGGCTCTGGAATCTCCAACCTAACCACCCCATCATGGACGGGATCCCCGAATACGTCGAGATCGAGCGGGCAGAGATGTACGGGGAGCGCTTCGATATCCCCACACCGGACGAAATCCTGATGATCTCATGGTTCCAGGGGGGAGAGGTCTTCCGAAGTGTGTGTACCTGGGATCGGGGAAATGGCAAGGTCATCTATATCCGGCCCGGGCACGAGGTCTATCCTATCTACCACCAGCCGGAGATCTTGAGGATCATCGCCAATGCATCGTTGTGGGCGCGGCGTCGCGTTTCAATCTCGATGGTGGATGCCATCAACTTCCAACCCCTCGAATCGGTCCCCAATGTAGAGAAGAGGCATATCCTCGACCCAGCCGACACCGACTGAATGGGGCTGTCGCCATCTGGTCGCCAAGTCTATAGGGTACGCCAAGCTGGCTCGGCCCCCCGGGGGTTCCGGGAAACGGAGTCGCTCTTGGGCGGTTCGAAGGCTGGCACCCGGTTTCCCTGGATAGCCCCCTCCCAATCAGGCTCACGACTCGCTAACACCGGCTGAATCAATCCTGCTCTACCCAGGCCCGGGAAGGGTCAGAGGAGGGGCTGCAGGGCCCAGAGGGGGCCTACCGAAGCGAGAAGGGGCTCTCTGCCCGGCCCTACCGGCACTGCTATTAACCGACCGATTCGATACCGACTGACTCCAGGCAGCCTCCCGGTCGTCGTGGCAGTTTTGGGGTAGCCTCCAAGGTGCTGCTAGAATGAGGCGTGCTGGACCGTGAACTACCCTTGCAGAGGGGGCAAGCCCTTGGCGCTTGAACGCTTCTTTCGCAGGAACCGGCCTAAGCGGGGAGATGACGACAACAGCCCGGCAGGGCTCTGGATGAAGTGCGACGATTGCAGTGCACAGATCTACCGGAAGGATCTGGTCGCGAACTTCTATGTCTGCCCCGAGTGTGACCACCACTACCGCATGCCTGCGGAAGCTCGCATCGACCTGCTAGCCGACGACGGCAGCTTCCAGCAGTGGTCAGGTGAGATCGGGCCCGAGGATCCTCTCGAATTCGTAGATGTAGAGCCTTACCCCGAACGTATGGCCCGAGTGCAGCAGAAGTATAGTCGACCCGACGCCATCATGACCGGGGCGGCCGAGTTGGACGCTGAGCCGGTGGCGCTCGTCGTGATGGACTTCTTCTTCCTGGGGGGGTCTATGGGCTCCGTAGTGGGTGAGGAGATCGCTCGGACCGCCGAGCGGGCGGCCGAGGGTGGTCGCTCACTCATCGCCGTCACCGCCTCGGGCGGCGCCCGCATGCAGGAGGGTGCACTCAGCCTTATGCAGATGGCCAAGACGACCGTGGCACTCGAGACCCTGGCCGCAAAACGACTCCCATTTATCAGTGTCCTCGCCGACCCCACGACAGGGGGTGTTACGGCCAGCTTCGCCACCCTCGGCGATCTGATCCTGGCCGAACCCCGAGCACTGATCGGTTTCGCCGGGCCCCGGGTAATCCAGCAGACGATCAAGCAGGATCTGCCCGAGGGTTTCCAGCGGTCGGAGTTCCTGCTCAGGAAGGGGATGCTCGACGACGTGGTGGCGAGGCGCGAACTCAAGCCCCGGCTGGCCACTTACATCCGCCTGCTCCGCAGCAGGCTGCCCGAGCCCTCCCCGGAGGCTGTGCGTGCCGCTGCCGTTTGAAAAGCCGATTGAGGATCTTGAGGTCAAGATCCGGGACATGAGAAGCTACGCCGCTGAACAGAACCTTGATCTTAGTAAGGAGATTCAGCTGCTCGAGCGGCGCCTCGATACGCTCAAGGCTGAAATCTTCTCCAACCTCACGCGGTGGCAGCGAGTGCAGGTGGCCCGGGCACCCGGGCGACCCACCGGGCTCGACTACCTGCAGACTATGTTCGGCGATTTTCAGGAGCTTCATGGGGACCGCACCCTCGGGGACGACCCTGCGGTCGTCACCGGCCTAGCCAGCCTCGAGGGGCACAACCTGGTGGTGATAGCTCAACAGAAGGGGCGGGATACCAAAGAGAATATCTACCGCAACTTCGGCATGTCACACCCGAGCGGCTACCGGAAGGCGATGCGCATGTTCGATCTGGCCGACAAGTTCCGCCTCCCGGTCGTCACCCTGATCGACACCCCGGGGGCGTACCCTGGCATCGCTGCAGAAGAGCAGGGGCAGGCGTGGGTGATCGCAGAGAGCATCCAGCGCATGAGCCAGCTTGAGGTGCCGGCCGTGACGGTGATCGTCGGTGAAGGCGGATCGGGAGGGGCACTGGCCATCGGCATCGCCAATCGGGTCATCATCCTTGAGAACGCGATCTACTCCGTGATCAGCCCCGAGTCGTGTGCCGCCATCCTGTGGCGAGACGCGTCGGAAGCGCCCAAGGCTGCCGAGTCCTTGCGACTTACCGCCCGCGACCTGATTGAGTTGGAGGTAGTGGACCGGATAGTGGAGGAGCCGGTCGGTGGAGCCCACAAGGACCCGGAAGAGGCTATGAGAAGGGTCGGAGAGGCGCTGACAGAGGAGATAGACTCCCTCACCTACCTGACACCTTCCAAACTCCTCGAGCAGCGGCGCAACCGCTTCCGGAAACTCGGCCAGGTCAGGTCGATCTGAGCTCGTCCCGAAAGCTGTCGAGATTCTCGGCAATCGAGCCTTCCCCACCAAAAATGGCGCTGCCAGCGACCAGGATGTCGGCCCCGGCCCGGGCTACAGCGGCCGCGTTGGCTGGCACGATCCCCCCATCGACTTCGATCCTACAGTCGGGATTCAGCCGGTCCCGCCAGGTCCGAACCCGTTCCAACCTCCCGAGGGTGGTAGGTATGAACGTCTGCCCGCCGAATCCCGGATTGACACTCATTACCAGGGCTAGATCGAGCAGCGGGAGCGCCTCACAGACGACCTCCAACGGGGTCAGGGGGTTGACCGCAAGGCCCACTCTGAGGCCGGCCCTACGCACCGACGCCAAGGAGCTGTGGAGGTGCTGGGTGGCCTCTGCGTGCACAGTGAGGCCGTCGGCACCGGCCGCGGCGAAGGCCTCAAGGTAGCGCCCGGGATCCTCGACCATGAGGTGGACGTCGAGGGAGAGAGCCGTGCTCCGGCGGCAGGCCTCCACCACCAGCGGCCCGAGAGTGATATTGGGGACGAAACGCCCATCCATCACATCTACATGGAGGAGATCGGCACCGGCCTCCTCAGCCTCTCGGATCTGCTCTCCCAGGCGCGCAAAGTCCGCAGCGAGGATCGAGGGGGCGATCGCAACGGCCATGACAGCAAGTGTAGCCTGAGGATGGCTGGCAGGTCTGCCTTAGGGAGACTCAGCAAGCACCCGGAGCTCGGTACTGCACCTTCGGCAGCGCTTAGCGGGAGCGTCGAGGTGGCGAAGCCCCTTGATGATAGTTGATCTTTCTTGTACCCTTTAGGCCGAGCCTCTACCGAGCTTCCAAGGAGGTAGCCACTATGGCCGACTACGCCCACCCCGAAGTCTTAGTGAGTACGGATTGGGTGCTCGAGCACCGCGGAGATCCGAACGTACGCGTGGTGGAGGTGGATGAAGATGTCCTCCTCTATGACCAGGGACATGTGCCCGGTGCCGTCAAACTCGACTGGCACACAGAGTTGCAGCGCAGCGACATCCGGGACTTCGTAGACGCGCAGGCCTTTAGCGAACTGATGGTGAGCAAGGGGATCGGCAATGACACGACCGTAGTCCTCTACGGCGACAAGTCCAACTGGTGGGCGGCTTACGCCCTCTGGTTCCTGCGCTACAACGGACACGACGATCTCCGGCTCATGAACGGCGGTCGCCAGAAGTGGGTAGCGGAGGGCAAACCGCTAAGTCAGGACCCCCCCGACACCCCGACCACAAGCTACACCGTTCCGTACCGTGACGAGTCGATCCGTGCCTACGCTACAGATGTCTTAAAGCATGTCATCAGCGTCAAGGAGGGAACCGGCTCGCTAGTAGATGTGCGCAGTCCCGCCGAGTTCTCTGGAGAGAAGCTCCACATGCCCGAGTATCCGCAGGAGGGAGCCCTCCGCGGCGGCCATATACCTGGAGCGCAGAGCATACCCTGGGCTCAGGCGGTGAATGAGGACGGCACCTTCAAGTCGGCCGACGATCTCTTAACCCTCTACGGTAGCAAGGGAGTCACCGGCGACAAGGACATTGTGGCCTATTGCCGCATCGCCGAGCGCTCGAGCCACACCTGGTTCGTGCTCAAATACCTGCTCGGTTACCCCAGGGTTCGCAACTACGACGGATCCTGGACCGAGTGGGGAAACATGGTCGGGCGACCGATCGAACAGGGAGCCTGAGGCCTAGCACGCTGACAGCTGTGATCCCCGCGCTGGCCGGGACCCCGATCCCACCGCCTGCTGACCGGACCCCGATCTCGCAGGCGAGGCAGCTTGCACCCTAGGTCTCCCCAGGTAGACCAGAGCGGGGGGGGCGTCACCGAGGCAGTCCGACACCGACCCATCGGCCAGGGAGGCTTGAGTCGGTGGGCTCGGTCATCGCGTCCTAGCTCCCGTCTCCCGGAGCGAGCGGTCGCCGACCGTAGAGGTGGGGGATGGAGCTAAGAGTGGCCGTCACCACCGATGGCGAGGGGCTCGCTGAGCGCGCCTCTGAGATCGCTCGGCGCCACCGTCTTCCCCTGGACCCTACCCCGAAGGGCGATGTGCCCTTCCAACTGGTCCTGACCCAGGAGCGGCTCGAACTGGTCACCCCCGACTCCGCAGCGGAGCCCCTCTACATAGACTTCGGGGCTCGCGAGTTGCGCCGCAGATCTCCCGGTACCGGGACACGGGAGGCGCTTATTCGTGCCATCGGTGGGAGAGCGTTCCGGCCGGCGCTTATCGCCGATGCCACCGCCGGACTGGGGCAGGATGCCTTTGTCCTCGCCAGTTGGGGATTCGAGGTTCACCTGATCGAGCGTGTAGCCCCCGTGGCAGCCCTACTCGAGGACGGGATCAGACGTGCCCTCGCCACCGGCAGCTTGCGCGCCGCCGCGTCGAGGATGACCCTGCACTTAGGGGACGCACGTGAGCAGCTGTACCGCCTCCCACACCGCCCGGATGTCGTCTATCTCGATCCGATGTATCCAGAGAGAGGCAAGCGCGCTCTGAAGAATAGAGCCATCCGTGGCCTCCGCACCCTCCTCGGAGGCGATCCCGACGCCAGCAGCCTGCTGGAGGTCGCCCTAGCAACGGCCACGAGACGGGTCGTGGTCAAGCGACCCCTGCGGGCGCCCGCCCTAGGGGGGCAGAACCCGAGCGGAGCCATCTCGGGCCGAACCATACGCTTTGACCTCTACGCCCCTCAAAGGGCCGGTTCGGCATAGGATGGGGAGTCAAAACCGAGATAAAGGCCCAGCACCGGGACCCGAGACCAAGGTCATCACGCTCCCGCGCGACATGTGGCAGGTGGGGGCGGTCAGGGGGAGATCACGATGTGCCAAGGAGAGTATGTCACCGTTCTGCTCATCCGCGGTCAGCGAAAGATGCTTGGCAGGAGCAGCAATGAGCTGGCCCCCCTCGCCCCCCTTGTAGCCGACGGTCAAGGCGCTCAGTAGGTCAGGGACGATGGGAAGACGGAGTGTCGAAGTCGAACAGATCGCTGTCATCGGAGCAGGGACGATGGGTGGGGGCATCGCCACTCTATGTTTAATGGCTGGCTATTCGGTTCGCCTGTTCGACCCGGAGACAGCCGCATTGGAGCGGGCCGTTACCAGGGTTGCCAAGAGGGTGGCGGAGGGTGAGGTCGCCTCCCGCCTCGACACCACGAGCGACCTCGAGGTCGCCCTCGAGGCGACAGACTTTGTCATTGAGGCAGCACCCGAGCGGCTCGACTTGAAACGGGAGATCTTTGCCAAGGCGGCCTCTCTAACCCCGGATAACGCAGTGTTGGCCACCAACACCAGCCAACTGTCTGTCACCGCCATCGCCGCAGCGACCGACCGACCCGACAGGGTGATCGGCATGCACTGGTTCAATCCCCCCGAGCGGATGGCCCTTATCGAAATCATCCGTGCGGTTCAGACCTCTGAAGCGACGCTCGCCACTACCGAAGAGGTATCAGCCCGCTGCGGCAAGACCTCGGTAGTGATCGCCGACCGCCAAGGGTTCGTCGCAACCCGGGCGGTGGCGACGCTCCTGCTAGAAGGAGTGCGAATGCTCGAAGAGGGGGTCGCCACGCCCGAAGATATCGACACTGCCGTAAGGCTCGGGCTCAATCACCCGATGGGACCGCTCGAATTGGCGGACTATGTCGGGCTCGACACGCTGCTCCTCATCGCAGAGTCGCTGACGGAGGCGCTCGGCGAACGCTTCCGGGCACCGCAAACGCTAAGAAAGCTGGTCGAATCGGGCCGTTTGGGACGCAAGAGTGGCCACGGCTTCTACCGTTACGATGAAGAGGTCTAACGTCGTTCGCAACTCCCCTACGGCAACTCCAGCGGGCGCCCCCTAAGCCTGGGGGAACCGCCTAGAGCAGGAGGCTCCACTGGAGAGTATGAGTGGCACCGAGGGCTTTCAGGAGAAGCCCGCAGGAGGCTTGTGGCTGGCCCACAGGGATTCGAACCCCGACCGACCGGACCAAAACCGGTTGTCCTGCCATTAGACGATGGGCCACCGGTAGCAGAGGGATTCTATCGGGGGGCTTAGGGAGCTGTCAAGACAACCGATCTCCCCTTGCGCACGAGAGCTAAAGAGCATGGCTGGCCCACAGGGATTCGAACCCCGACCGACCGGACCAGAACCGGTTGTCCTGCCATTAGACGATGGGCCAGCGCAACAAAGCCAAGTGTAGGTCGCTTTAGGGGGGAGAGTCAAGGGCACTGCAGCGCTGGCCAGGGGCGAACTCGATACGATATACTCTCCTGGTTCGCCCGGGAACGGGCTGTTGGGAGAGGTGCCGGAGTGGTTGAACGGGGCGGTCTCGAAAACCGTTGTACGGCTCCCGCCGTACCGTGGGTTCGAATCCCACCCTCTCCGCCAGTACAGATTGTAAAATGCGTATATGACGGCGATTATCGGTATCGGCACAACAGCATATACAATTACAAATACAATACAGAATGAGCATAAGAGGGAATTCCGAGGACTCTATGGGAAGCGTCCCTTCCGGTCGTCACCCGTTACCCATACCTAGGCTCAAGCCTGTTGATTAGCGCACCTTATTCTCGTCTTCGAGGTGCCCGGCTTCATGCCCCCCTACCGGCGCTAATTTGGGGGATTATATACTAGGGTTGACAGATCCGTGCAGGACGTGCTAAACTGCGTTTATGGCTCACAAAGCCCCCGGCAAACACTACCGGAAGGGAATCACCCTCTTAGAGTTGGCCCGGATGTTCCCAAACGAGAACGCAGCTAGAGAGTGGTTCGAGAACATCCTCTGGCCCAATGGCAAGCGCTACTGCCCCCGCTGCGGTAGCGACGATACCCACCAGGCCAGCCACCTCAAGATGCCCTATCGCTGCCGTGACTGCCGTAAGTATTTCAGCGTCAAGACTGGTACCGTGATGGCTGGCTCCCCCCTCCCCCTACTCAAGTGGGTATACGCCATCTACCTGGACCCGACCTCGCTTAAAGGGGTTAGCAGCATGAAGTTACACCGCGACTTGGGCATCACCCAGAAGAGCGCTTGGTACATGCAGCAGCGGATCCGCGAAGCCTTCGCAGCCGAGGGCCCAAGCCTCATGGCCGGCCCGGTAGAGGTCGATGAGACCTACATGGGCGGCCGGGAGAAGAACAAGCACTCCTCGAAAAAGCTCAGGGCTGGCAGGGGCACCGTAGGCAAAACCGCCGTTGTGGGGGCCAAGGATAGGGCTACCAACCAGGTCAAGGCTCAAGTTGTGCCGAGTACAGACGCCCAGACTCTACAGGGCTTTGTCCGAGAACATGCCAGTGAAGAGGCCATGGTGTACACGGATGAGCACCGGGCGTATGAGGGGCTCCCCAACCACCAGGCGGTCAAGCACTCGGTAGGCGAGTATGTAGATGAGATGGCTCACGTAAACGGCCCGGAAAGCTTCTGGTCAATGCTCAAGAGGGCTCACAAGGGGACCTTCCACAAGCTGTCTGCCAAGCACCTGCAGCGCTATGTAAATGAGTTTGCGGGGCGTCACAATGTCAGAGAGTTGGACACCATAGACCAGATGGCTGCTATCACTAGCAGGCTTGGCGGGAAGTCACTACCGTA
The DNA here is from genome assembly GCA_002239005.1 of Truepera sp. bin119. Taxonomy (GTDB): domain Bacteria; phylum Deinococcota; class Deinococci; order Deinococcales; family Trueperaceae; genus MPNL01. Next base: position 17,757 of record MPNL01000024.1, on the reverse strand, counting down.
TCAGGATCTGATCGGGAAGAATGGATTGCCTAGGGGATGCTAGGCTGAGATAAAGGGTTGAGCGCTGGTCACTACACCAGCGCTCAAGATCTAGCACCATGACTCCAGAGACGGGGAGAACAATGGTAGAGCCAGAGTATCAAAGTCAGTTTGCAAAGTGCAAGGGTCGGGAGGATGTCGAATGAATCGAATGATGTTCCGCCTGTGGCTGCCCATAGCGCTCGCCTTGCTATTCTCCTTAGCGTCCGCTGAGGAGATTGAGTTCAACCTTAGAACGCCAGGCGCAGCAAACAACAACCTCACTTTGCACATAGAGTCGAATCTGCCAGACAATGCCGAAGTGAGAGTGGAGGTCGAACGAAGCTACACGAGAGTCGGGGAGAGTGATAGTTACAGCCTGTACCACTTTAGAGAGGACGGAACACTAGGGCAGTGGCGAGAGTCGAGACAGGTATCCATTGACCCCGAGGTGTGGAAGGCCGAGCTAATGGCACATCAGAAGAAGTGGGCTTTAGCCAGTGCCGACACTGCCTTCGAGATAGATGATGTAGACAGCGACATAGAGGTGACGGCTTACGTCTGGGCACATAAGACCGGCGAGAGATACGGAGCCCGGGAGTATGAGAGCTTTGCGGAGAGGCTTGAGGACACAGAGCTTGTAGCCAAGAGAGAGATTCAAATGCGGTTCCCGCTGATGACAGCAGAGCCAATCCCCAAGCGATCACGCTTTGTCGCTTACGACAACCTGGTACCCGGTGAGGCCTATAGGCTCCTTAGAGATCGGGTTCCTCTAATGTCTAAACTTCAGGCGGAAACAGTGGCGGACCTCCAGCATGTTTTGTTGCCTATCGGAACGATGATCGAGGTCTCGGGATCCACCCGCGTATCTGGTGACCTCTGGTACTTTGTGACATTGCCGCAATACCCGGAATATGAAGGATGGATCAATAGTATCGCTCTCATAAGCGATGGAGTTGAGAGGGTGCTAGACTAGAGCCACAATTAAGAGCGCCGGGCGGGAATCCGGCGCTCGCTCCTAATGAAAGGAGACTGTCCAATGGATAAAGACAGTCTATCACGTCGCCCTACGCCCAATCAAGACCCACAATCAGCTACGTCAAGCAAAGTCCACATGGGCGAATTGGCCGCCACTCGCTCCCTCCTTTGGGAAGCGGTCAAGCACTTGGACTCAGGCGCAAGTGAGTACTTGATTGATTTGGAGACCAGGAACCTCGCTAGCCTTGAGGCTTTATGGTCGCATCCGCGCTCTGGTTTCCAGGTAGGTATCATGGAGGAGAAGAAGCGCCTCCTTTTCAGATTGCGACAGCTGGCGAAGCTGATGGAGGGCGACGTAACGGCTCTTGAGGAGCCTCACTTCGTCTGCATTGAATGTGACACGATCATCAGTTTTAGTCTCGATGCTATCTGCCCGATCTGTGGAACCTCGAAGTGGCTTGATCTTGTTACTCATGTCTCTTCCCCTCCTACTGTCAACTAAGAGAATACCGCCCTAACGGTCTACAATAGGGGGTGTGCTATGTTGGGATTGGGGAGGTTAGGACATGAGCGCGGATCCAGCGAATCCGATCTTGAAAAGCAAGCACAAGCAGCCCTACAAGGCTGACTACCAGGGGGCAACGCCAGAGCAAGTGGCTGAGGCCATTTTGAGGTATCGGCCCGACAAGAGCGCGAAGGTTAAGCCAATCCCGAAACGCTGATTTATCTCAGCGTCATCTACCCAGACACTCACCCCCAAAGGCATAATTGTAGCATGGCGGATTCCGAAGAAAACATAGAACAGGAGGTAGGAACACAAAGGAGTTTTGAGACCTATGCCTGATACTCCCGGAGAAAATACGATTAGTTTTCGGCACGAAAAGTCAAGCTTCCATAGGGTAATTCACGTAGACGGTGCCTATGGCGGACCTGCACCGGGAAACCAAATTCACATTGCGCTATATAGCGAACTGAACCCCGTCCCGGATGTGGTCACTCACTCTGTCACCTCTGAAGCCCAATTAGGAGAAGAGGTGCACCGCGAACAGCGGGGAGATGTTCTTAGAGAAGTGGAAGCTACCGTCGTAATGAGGCGCGAAACTGCCCAAGCGTTACATGAGTGGTTGGGGAAGCTTATGGAACTCATGGATTCTGAAGGTGATGAGCAATGAGTCCACTTACTATCCGAACTCCACATTTCACAGACACCACAAAGTTTATGACTACCCCCCGGACTGCGCGTCCCACAGACAACTTCAGGGAGTTTGTGGCTGTTGCACCATCGCCGTCAGTCAACACCTCATTCTCGAATAGGCCGCTTAGCGTAACCTCTGTTAAATTTGGTTCGTTCCTATCGAGCCTAGAGAACGCAACTGATGACACGGTCGCCTCTGATGTGGCTCGGGGAACTAGAGTTTTTCTTCTAGCTCTCTACCTGGCCATGCGGCAAACAATTCCTGATCCCCAGGCTTTAATGTCGAACGACGGCTATCTGTCACTGGCTTGGGAACGAGAGGGGAACCAATTTAGTGTCGAGGTCTACCCCGATTGGAAGATAGATTGGTTTTGGAGGAACAAGTTTACTAAGGAAGTTCTTTTGGATGAGGGCATTCCTTTCCCCCCTTTGCCTGAGGTGTTTGCGAGAAAGTTCAAGGAAGCCTTTGGACAGCATAGCGTTATCGGGTGTGAATGGAACGACTACCAGATTCAGCTTACGTCTTTAGGTTAGTCCCACCAGATAATGAGTGCTACTATGACTCCGACAAAGGCCTACCTCATCCATTAGCCTTCACTTTGAGTTCAGATGACCGCAAAGAGTGCCCACCTCGACTCTCGGTTTTTGATGTTGAGCGTACATCTCTCCACGAAGCCAAGCAGATTCGATGCGCCAATGAGCATGTCATAGGGTTTAAGCTTCCGGTTAACGGAATTCGAGCGCTAAGAAGGGGGAGTGACGGTATACCAAAGTTGGACGTCGTACGTGACCCTTTGGATGTTGAATTGCCCGGAGCAGATGGTCATTGCGGAATTATCGGCTTGGGGCGCAAGAGCGGGGAAAAGAGGCGTGATTTCAAGGAGCTTCGCTGGGAGCTACGGGAACTGTGTAAGCCCTTGGACTAAGCTTGAGCCGTCTACCCTAGTATATAATCCCCCAATCTTACGTCACTACCTAGGGGGCAACCCCTGCCTCAACCCAAACTCTACTGTCGACCTCTTGACGGAGGCGGTTGTAACCAGAGTCGGCAGGGCGACACAGATCAGTACCGTACTAGCCCCGGTGGGCAGAGATCATCTCTCGCTAAGGCCCAACATCTCTCACTCCTCTGGAAAGTAATCCGAGTCTATTCTCTTCAATTCATAGCTAGCCTCAGTGGTCACACCGACACCGTAGTCGATCATGAGTTGGGCTAGCCGAGTTCCCTCAATCAGGATGACTGTCGTTTCGATGTTCGCAGCGTAATCCTTCGCCCCTTCTGAAAAGGTAGAGGTTGTGATGAAGATCCCCTTTCGCGCCCGCTTGCCCTGTAGGGCACCGACAAACTTCTGGATCTCGGGTCTGCTGACAACGCCCTCCCACCGCTTCGCCTGGATATAGATGACATCCAGACCCAAGCGGTCCTCCTTAATGATCCCGTCGATACCCTCATCTCCCGAGCGGCCAACTACTTCACCAGCTTCCTGTAGTGAGCCCCCATAACCCATGCGCACGAGTAGGTCTACAACAAGTCGCTCAAAAAACCAAGAAGGTGATTCCATAACAGTTTGCAGAAGGTCGGTGGCCAGCGCCTCCCGCAGCGTCGCATAGGACTTCTCGAGGGTCTCCTTCGGCGTGTCCTCAGGAACCTTTCTACGCGATCTGGGTCCATCGGGTCGTGAGGAGGGCGTCCTGCCTCGGAAGTCCCTGAACTCCTCGAATTGATCGAGAAGCTTATTGTCGATCTTGGGGGGCTTCATGCCAAGAACACTGCTGCCGCGCTCGGTTATGCGCAACCAACCCCTTTTTGGGGATTCCAGCAGACCTGCCTTCTTTAGGTAAGTGCGTGCCCAACTGACTCGATCGTAAAACGTACTCCGCTGGCCACTTGGCAAGGGCCTTCTTACTTCATCATCTGTCAGGGCGAAGTGCTGCGCGAGGAGATTGACTGCTTCGCGGAACTGGAGGGTTTTCTGCTCACCGGCCAACTCCAATAGAGGCAACATGATGGATTGATAGTCAGGTATAGCCATGTGTTCTCCTAGGGCCGACGATTACTTGGTGTGAGAGCTGGGTCCGTCGTCCATGCTTTCCCCATCTTCGGACTGTCGCGTAAACACTGGGCTTCTAGTGTTTCGGACTTCGGGTAACGGATCATCCTTGACAATCTTCAACCAGTCCACTACGACCGGATGATTCTTATATCCATGTTTTTCCATCGACGAGACAAGCTGGGCACAGCGCCACCGCAGCCGCGGCACAGCGTCGATACTGTCCTGATCATGGGCCCTGTCATATCTCAACTCTTCAGCGAGATAACCGAGTCCCTGCAAAGTAAGCTCGGCAATGGGCTCCCTATGTGAGTCGCTGCAGTCAAACACCCGCTTGGCGACTACCAACGCTTCCTCAAGAGACATCTTCCTACGGGTAGCGATGATTAAGCCGGTCTCACGAACAAGGTCATCCGGTGGGGGCTCAACCTGTGTAGCCTTCTCACCAGATATCTCCAACCAATAACGCAATCCTTGTAACGAAGAAGTAGCGAGTTCGGCATTGTTGGACACCAATCCCATCCTCATTGCCGACACAAGCTCATCAAGTCGGCTCGGCATGGCTTTGGTAAGTCCGGGTATCAGTCTAAATCCGGGAATATCGTATTCGCCGAAACCCTGTAGCTTCTCGAAAAGCTTTCCGCCTACAGCCTCTGAGACTGTGACTTCAGCAAGGATCGAAGAGAGGCCATGGAGCGCAGGACGGGTGGAGTTGCGGAGTAGTAGATCTTCTTCATAAACGGACTCTTCGACTTCATAACTCACGTGCTCGAAATGGCTCGAAACCGGGGTGTCTGACCACTTCTCAACAACTTTGGCCAGGTAGGAACGTTCATCTTCTGATAGATCCAGTGGATGCTGGTAAGCCTTCAAGCCAGATATGGCGGACCCGACTTGCCAGAGAACATCATCGAGACTAGGTTCTTTCGCTTGTGGCGCACTGTTGGCAGCAAGCCACTTGTGACGGAAGCGCTGTTCCGCCAAACCAAGTTCCGGCTCTGGAAGGAGGAGAAACTTCCAGTGACAGAGTGAGGTTTCACGGGGAATGTCGTCGGGATCGGTGTAATTCTCGCTCCAAAGAGCCTGGGCAACTCGTGATGATTCATCCTCTGTAAGTTGCCCCCAGAATGCCACAGGCATGAGTCTACGAGACGCTCGCTCCCGCGCCGCACCCCCAGCCTCTAGCCCTCTGATCAACCGCCTGACAATTTCCTGCCACTGGCTTTCATTGCTACTTGTACGATCAGGTCGGGGAAGGGTGTTTTTGTCTTGCAGCAGATCCCCAGGGTCTGGATAACGAGAAAAGGGCTCGGGGTCCTCGAAGCTATCCAATCCAACTATTGGAGCACGATCATCCAACAGATCGAGAACCCTGGCGGCTCGTCGCTCTTCGGGTAGGACCTCCCACGAGCGTTTCAACATGTTCTTGACAGCCCTTTCAAGTCCCACCGTTTGAGAAATACGTGGATCGCGATAGTACTCAAGGGCTTTGTCGAATGCGACCTCGATTCTGTCTGTCTTCAACCGGAGGACTAGCCGTGACAACACTTCCATGGCAACACTTACTTTTCCCATCCAGCGGTCGGCACGAGCATCCCCGCCCATCATCCGAGGGAGGCCGTACTTGATCACACGCGCACATGTATTTGCTAACGTCCTTGCCAGGTCCGCTGGCATATTGGCTAGACGAGAGCGTGTCAGAAGGTGCGGAAGTGGAGAGTCGGATTCTCTGTCGGAGCCCGAACTTCGGAGAGCCAAGCGCAGTGCCATCTCTCGCTCCGCTTCTCGCTCCGATTTTTGCTCCAATGTCGACAGTTTCCGCGCCGCGCGCTTCAAGATATACGAAGCAGCTAGTGGAGGCAACCCAGCTACTTCGCAAAGGCGGACTGCACGGCGCGCTGAAACCCTTGGGTTGAGAAACGAAAAGCGCAGGTAACGAACACCCGGATCGTCAAGGTCGAAAGGTGGTGCGTCTTTCTTCTCTTCATCTGGCTCAACTTCGTCGATATAATCTCGCCTCTCTGAAAGGGCATCGCACTTCAGTGGTGCGAGCTCTCGCCATCTTCTTCTCCTATCAGAGTCAGGGTCCGTGTCGGAGTGATTCGCACCTTGTTCCTCAACTCTCAACTCATCGAATTCCATCGCCAACCACAGCGCCCAACCCTCCCGAGAAGGTCCGGCTACGCTATGTGGATCATCTGGGGATTGGCGAATAGTCGATAGCGCCCGCTTGAACAGTTCATACGCGTCGTCGATCCGGTTCGCTTCGGCAAGAATGGCTGCTTTGCACATCATCCAGACCGGGTCACAGTTTTCGGTCTGCCAGTCCTTGAGCAAGCCTTCCAATTTCTCAAAGTCCAGCGAGTAGATTGCCCACAAACAGAGCTCATGATGGATTCGATGATCTATCTTGGGATCGTCTCTGCGGAACGGCTGTAGGTCTTTGATTCGCTGATCGAATGCCTTCCGATCAAAGCGATGTCGGGCTGCCGTTACAAGCCCGACCGCGACTTCTCTCCAGGCCTCTCGGACATCAACCCACTCAACCTTTGACCGATCTACGTCCTTATCCTTGATGGTACGGGAGCAACAGTTAATTTGCCCGAGAGCCACTACTGCTTCAGACTCGAGCTCATGTGAGATTGGCTCCATCCGAACTTCACGGCGCCACGTCAGTTCGCGTATGACATTCAACCGTTCCACAGGCTCGAGTTTGGGTAGTGCCTGGAGAATCAGCCGTTCCCTTCTGTTTTCGGCAATCCAGTCCGGGCAATGGCTCCGTAGTGTGCTAAACGGAATTACCAACCAGCCAGGATAGATCCTCCTGTTGTGGGACCAGACTTCAATGGTTTGTCTTGCGAAGTTCAGCAGATCCTCGGAACCGGGTTGATGAGGCACTTCCGGCTCACATTTGGGCTCGTCAGAAGCAACCCTGACGACGGGCTTAAGGTCCTCAAGGTCCTTAGGTATCGGTGGGTATTGCCAGCTTCGTGGCGAAGGCCACTCCGTAACATCATAGGGACGCCCATATTCCAGCGTGTACAGGATCCACTCAGTTGCGTAGTCGTGTTGCAAATGCTTTGGCCATTCGCCAGCCTTAGCCTTCGGGTGACCCGCAAGGTCGATGGGAAAGATGTTCTGGCCTTCGAGCGTCCGGCGCTCGTTGGATGACAAGTTCAGATATCCGGCCAGATATATTCTCGGTGCAGAATGCTCGAGATGGTCACGAATCCACCCCGACCAATGCAGAAAATTCGGGTCGTCACCCGAGAACCCGATCAGGAAGAATACGGTCTCCATCATCGCTTGCCGAACCGTGTTTACGAACGGGGCAAACTTCTTTGGATACGTCCTATAATCCTCTTCTGTGACGATTAGTGGATATTTCTGGGCAGGAAACGATCCGTGGAGTTTGATGATCCGAGGCTGGCTCGCTGGCGGGATCTCGGCCTTGTTTCGGACAACGCTGTAAGTACGGTCCTGTACGGTGACCTGCGTCCGCTCCAAGAGCCTGTCCCAGTTGGTAGTGAACACATCGCGCCACGGAAGGTTCAACAGCCTTGTATGCTTATCCCCGGGCCTGAAGTCTTCATCCCGAATCTGTTGTTGTAGGAAGTGGTATAGACCAGGCCGTTGGAAGGCAGTCTCATACTTCTGCGCGAGCTTCGGAGGAGTGTCAGGAGCCAACTTTGGTCGATTCTCTCGATCGTCAGCTGCCAAGAGTCGCTTTGACATCCCCTCTCCCAGCTCATGCCACGTAGGTAGATCCGTTGCACCCGGTCGCGTCTTCTGGGCACCCCTGCTGAAACCGCTCCCGACCATGACAGTCGCTCCGCTGCGAGAGGGGTACCAGAGGGCTTCACGGACACGGTCAATGTGGCTTTGGTCGGGAGCGAAAGTGAGTTCAGAATGGCTCATGCTTGGAACTCCTTAGTCATTACTGCATCATACGGGAACCTCTGCACTACTTCCTCGGCACCTTCAGTCCTTCTGTAAAGCTGCCTATGATCCTCTTGGTTCATAACAGAGCAGTGTCTTCATCCGCGATATCTGTAGCTACCCTACGCCCTGCTAGACCCACGCCCCGGTCTATCAGAACCCGTCTGTTATCCAGTCCCGCGGCCTCATACATCGTGGGCGGTTACCACTAGGAGAGTTGTTTCTGGCAAGACAGCAATGCTCAAACCCACTGCCCACCCGAACCAAACCGCAACGCCCCGAACCCACCCCTCCAGCTGCACTACAGCCGCTCCTTAGCGGGCTTCTGGGCGGTTTCCTCAGGTGTGCCGACGCGCTGTCCGCGCAGGGTGTAGTAAGCTCGGCTGTTGTCGAACCCTTCCCTCACACGGCGGCTCACCTCGAAATGAAGATCGGGTGTCACCGTCACGTAGCTGGTATCGAACACGACTCGATATCCCCGCCGCTCAATCTCGGTAAGGGTCTTCTCCCTCCGGCGCTCCCAGTGATCCGAAATCCTTCCGACCTGCGAGTTCAATAATCGAGAGAGCGGCATCAGCATCCTCGTTGCAGCTGTAAGGGTGGTGAGGGTGCCCTGTGGTCACCGCGTTACATCGATGCTGATAAACGCTGACACTCAAAGGGCAACTCGGGACTCTCCACCGCATACAAGTGGCACACTCCTGCTTGCCAAAAAGTGAAGTTAATACGCTTCTAGACGCAGGAAATACGCCCTATCGCATCGGGAGGGGGTAGTTTTGGGTATGGCTCAACGGCAACTGCGAATGAACAACCGCGAGAACGCACGACGGAGCCTCGCTCGGATCATCCGCGAGTTCGATGCCGATCCAGATGCAGATGTGCAGCGCTTTCGAGCGCTGGTATCGGGCTTCTCGACCTTGCTGGCCTACGACCGCTTAGCTGAGGAGCTGGCCATCGACGTGCGTCTCGAGGCCCTGGAACGGGCTGCTGAGCAGCGGACCGAGCGGTGAGGAAGTCGCTGCAGCGGCGCTTGGAGCGCCTAGAGCGTCAGTTGAAGCCCGACCCCGACGAGGGGAGGTACTGCCGCTGCCGAGACGTATTGTCGATCCTACGAAAGACGAAGAACACCATCGTGTTCGACGGGAACGACGAGGAGGCAATCCTTTACCGCAGGGGCACGAAGGGTCCTATTGAGACACGGGTCAAACCCGGAGACGAGCTCTGGTGCATCGAATGCCGTCTCCCCATACGGCGCCACCTCGTGATCACTCTCGTCTCGCCAAGCGCGTGATACACTCCCCACTCAATCGAGCACACCCTGGCTTCGAGCGCTCCCGTGCCTGGGGACGGAGGCAGGCGTACAGGCAGCTCTAAGGCAGCCCGCTGTGATGTCCCTTAACAGGAATTATCGGACCTAGAGAAATCGATCTAAGAACGCAGCTCGCTATAGTCCTAGCCCTTATCCGGCTACGATTACGGCGTATAGCGGTAAGCTAGACAGTAGAAAATGAGCACCAACCTGAACTGGATCACCAGCTACATCTGGGGCATCGCCGACGATGTCCTGCGCGACCTCTATGTCAGAGGCAAGTACCGCGACGTCATCCTACCGCTGACCGTGCTCCGCAGACTCGATGCAGTGCTCGAGGGGCGCAAGCAGGCTGTCCTGGATATGAAGAGTTATCTCGACGAGGCAGGGATCGTCGAGCAGGACCTGGCCCTGAGACAGGCGGCGGGACAGGCCTTCTACAACACTTCAAAGTTCAGCTTGCGTGATCTGAGAGCCCGAGCCAATCGTCAGCAGTTAAGGGCTGACTTTGAGGCCTACCTCGACGGCTTCTCCCCCAACGTCCAGGAGATCTTGGAGAACTTCGAGTTCCGCAACCAGATCCCCCGGCTCTCGAGGGCCGATGCCTTAGGGACCCTGATCGAGAGGTTGACCTCGCCCGACCTCAACCTGAGCCCTGTTCCGGTTATGGCGGCCGACGGCTCGGTTCGAGTTCCCGGTCTCGACAACCACGGGATGGGCACCATCTTCGAAGAGTTGGTCAGGCGCTTCAACGAGGAGAACAACGAGGAGGCGGGGGAGCACTGGACCCCCCGTGATGCGGTCGAGTTGATGGCCAAGCTGGTCTTCCTCCCGGTAGCCGACCAGATCGAGTCGGGTACCTATCTGCTCTACGACGGTGCCTGTGGTACCGGTGGGATGCTGACCGTAGCCGAGGAGACCTTGCAGCAGCTAGCTGGTGAGCGGGGCAAGGCGGTCTCCACCCACCTCTACGGTCAGGAGATCAACGCCGAGACCTATGCCATCTGCAAGGCCGATCTGTTGCTCAAGGGAGAGGGAGAGGGGGCCGACAACATCAAGGGGGGTCCGGAGTACTCCACCCTGGCCAACGACGCCTTCCCCGGTAGGGAGTTCGACTTCATGCTCTCCAATCCCCCTTATGGGAAGAGCTGGAAGACTGATCTGGAGAGGATGGGGGGCAAGCAGGGGATGCGCGATCCCCGTTTCGTCATTGAGCATGGTGGCGACCCGGAGTACTCGCTGGTCACCCGCTCGAGCGATGGTCAGCTGCTCTTCCTGGTCAACAAGCTCAGCAAGCTGAAGCAGGAGAGTCCCCTGGGGAGCCGGATCGCCGAGGTCCATAACGGCAGTTCCCTCTTTACCGGCGATGCCGGTCAGGGGGAGAGCAACATCCGCCGCTGGATCATCGAGAACGACTGGCTCGAGGCGATCGTCGCCCTGCCGCTCAACATGTTCTACAACACCGGGATCGCTACCTATATCTGGTTGCTCACTAATCGGAAGCCCGAGCATCGTAAGGGGAAGGTGCAGTTGATCGATGCCACTCAGTGGTACCAGCCCTTACGGAAGAACCTGGGGACCAAGAACTGTGAGCTAGGCGCAGAAGATATCGACCGGATCTGTCAGACCTTCCTCGAGTTCAAGGAGAGTGACCCGAAGGGTCCGTCTTTGCAGACCCGAGCGAAGCGAGAGTCCGTTCCAAGCAAGATCTTTGACAATGCCGACTTCGGCTATTGGAAGGTCACGGTCGAGCGGCCGCTTAGGCTCGAGGGGGCCGACCCGAACCGGGTCTACAAGGCTGCTGAGATCAAGCGACTGAGAGAGACCCGAAGAGTCCGTCCTTGGGGCGAGCCCAGTGAGAGTGCTCCCCCGATCATCAGGAAGATCCATAAGCGGGGCGTAGAGGCCGATCCACTACGGGGGCTGTTTGCGACTACGATCGACGGTAGGCCCGTGGTGGTGGAGTACGAACCGGACTCCGACCTGCGGGACAGCGAGCAGATCCCGCTTACTGCAGCGGGGGGGATCGACGCCTTCCTCGAGCGTGAGGTCCTCCCCTATGCTGCCGATGCCTGGTACCGGCCTGAGAAGGTAAAGATCGGCTATGAGATCAGCTTTACTCGCTACTTCTACCAGCCGCAGCCGCTTAGGACCCTCGAGGAGATCAGGGAGGACATTCTGGCGGTGGAGCGGGAAACTGAGGGGCTACTGGGGGAGATTATTGGAACATCGGAGACCATGGCATGAGAGAGATCCGCGGGGACGTCAAGAGCATACGCAGCCTCCTTAGTGGCGCAAAGTTCACCATCGACTACTATCAGCGTGAGTACCGATGGGAGACCAAGCAGGTCACCGAACTAATCGATGATCTCACCGGGAAGTTCCTCGAGAGTCACGACCCAAGCGACGAGCGTAGCGCCGTCGAGCGTTACGAGCACTATTTTCTCGGTTCAATCATCATCAGTGACAAGGACGGCCAAAAGTTCATCATCGACGGGCAACAACGCATTACGTCGGTTACTCTTCTGCTGATCTTTCTCTATCGCCAGTTGAAAGATGCTCAGCAGAAGGCGCAACTCTCGGATCTCATTTTCTCTCAGAAATTTGGTAAGCGCTCCTTTAATCTGGAGGTTCCTGAGCGCACTAGATGCATGGAAGCATTGTTCACTGGTGAGCCCTTTAATGAAGACGGGAAGCCGGAATCGGTGGTCAACATCCTGGCCCGATTCCAGGACCTTGAGGAAGAGTTTCCAGACAGCTTGGTCAGAGACGCACTCCCCTATTTTTCCGATTGGCTAATAGAGAACGTTCACTTCGTCGAGATCACCGCCTACTCCGATGCAGACGCTTATACGATCTTCGAGACCATGAACGACCGTGGACTCTCACTCAGCCCGACAGAAATGTTAAAGGGTTATCTGCTCGCCAATATGGCCGAAGCTAAGCGCCAAGACGCCAATGCCCGCTGGCGTGATCGGATCCGAGAGTTCAACGACATTGACGAGGAGGTTGGGTCCGACTTCTTCAAAGCATGGTTTCGTAGCCAGTACGCGACCAGGATACGCGAGCGGAAGAAGGGCGCGAAGCCCGAAGACTTCGACCGCATCGGCACCGAGTTCCATCGCTGGCTGCGAGACTCCACCACCGATTTGGGCCTTAATCAGAGTAACGATTTCTACCGCTTCATCGACCGCGACTTCGAGTTCTATAGCCGCCAGTACCTGCGACTGATTGACGCCTCCCAGCGTCCCATTCAGGGTCTGGAGCGGGTGTACTACAACGCCCAGTACGGCTTCACACTTCAGAACATGCTCTTGCTCTCACCACTTCGGCCCGACGACAGCGAGCCGGTTATCGTCCGCAAAGTCGGACTCGTAGCGCACTATCTTGACATCCTGCTCACCTGGCGCATCTGGAACTTCCGAACCATCAGTTATTCGACCCTGCAGTACGCAATGTTTCTGGTCATGCGAGGTATTCGTGGCCTTGAACCCGGTGATCTGGTGCACAAGCTGTACGACTTGCTTCGCAAGGAGGAAGAGACCTTCGCTAGCAACGACCGCCTGACTATGCACCAGCAAAACAGTTTTCGGCTACACCGGATCCTCGCCCGCCTCACAGACTATGTGGAAACTCAATCCGGGCAGCCACCTCGCTACCCGGACTACGTGAACGAGGGAAAGACGCGCTACGAGGTGGAGCACATCTTGGCAGACCGCTGGGACCGTCATACTGATGAGTTCGACAACCAGTACGACTTTGACCAGCACCGCAATCGTATTGGTGGCCTGCTGCTGCTCCCCAAGAGTTTCAACGCCAGCCTCGGCGACCTCAGCTACCCCGAGAAACTTCCGCACTACGACAGCCAGAACCTGTTAGCTCGCTCGCTTCACCCACTCTGCTACGAGCACAACCCCGGCTTCCTTGACTTCAAGAATCGAAGCAGCTTACCGTTCGTCCCGCACGAAGAGTTCGATACTGCCGCCCTCGAGCAGCGCTGCGAACTGTACCGGCAGATCGCCGAGCGCATCTGGAATCCAGAAGATCTGCTTAAGGGAGGCCCAGCGTGATTGCCGGCCTACAACCCTACCCGGCCTACAAGGACTCGGGTGTGGAGTGGTTGGGGGAGGTGCCGGAGCATTGGAATTTGGCACCGAACCGGACGCTCTTCAAAGAAATCAAGGATCGAGGATATCCTGACGAACTTCTGCTGTCCGTAACGATTGCGAGGGGCGTGATTCAGCAGTCCGATTTGTTATCCGATACATCGAAGAAAGACTCTTCGAACTTGGATAAGTCCGCTTACAAGCTAGTTCAGGCGGGGGACATTGCCTACAACAAGATGCGCGCCTGGGAGGGTGCAATCGGATTCTCTCAGTACCGCGGCATTGTCAGCCCTGCCTATATAGTCCAGCGACCGCAGAGCCAGATGATGGGAACATTCGCACACTATCTCCTACGAACACCTAGCTTTGCTAAGGAAGCTGAACGATGGTCGTACGGTATTTCATCAGACCAGTGGAGCCTGCGCCCAGAACACTTCAAGATGATCTACTGCTGCGTTCCCCCCCTCCCCGAACAAACCGCCATCACCCACTTCCTCGACTACACCGACCGACGCATCCAACGCTACATCCGCGCCAAACAGAAACTGATCACCCTGCTCGAGGAACAGAAACAGGCCATCATCCACCAGGCCGTCACCGGCCAGATCGATGTCCGAACTGGGCAGCCCTACCCGGCCTACAAGGATTCAGGTGTGGAGTGGTTGGGCTTTGTTCCTGACCACTGGGAACGGTGTCGACTCAGAAACGTCGTGTCAGAAGTCACCACGGGTTCCCGGGGTTGGTCATCATACGCCGCTGACACTGGACCTCTCTTTGTTCGTGTCGCGAATCTCAGCCGTGGTTCCCTGCAACTACGATTCGACGATGTGGTGAGACTGAAACTACCGGACACACACGAAGCTACTCGAGCTCGCATTAAGCCAGGTGACTTACTGGTTTCGGTCACTTCCTACATCGGGTCGATAGGAGTTGCTTCGGAGGGGTGTGAGGAAGCCTACGTAAGCCAAAATGTAGCCCGCTGCCAGCCGAACCCAGGCCAATCTCCTCAATGGCTTGGTTATGTACTCCTTTCCTCCGTGGGACAGACCTACGGCCAGATGAGCCTACATGGTGGGGCAAACGATACTCTTTCGCTTGACGATGTGAAGAATTATCCGATTCTCCTGCCACCGCGTAGTGAGCAAGATCAGTTGGTGCAATGGATCGAACGTAAGCTGTCATCACTTGTGAAGTTGGGCGACAGTGCCCAGCGCCAGATCGACCTCCTAGCCGAATACCGCACCCGCCTCATCTCCGACGTTGTCACCGGCAAGCTCGACATCCGCGAGGCAGCAGCCAAGCTGCCCGACATCGACCCCCTCGAGACCGAAGTCGACCTAGCGAACCTCGAGCCAACCACCGAGCTAACCGAAGAGTTGGAAGCTATCGCAGAGGGGGCATCAGCATAGCCACCGATACTTCCGAACGGGGCCTCGAGCGGCTGATCTGTACCGCCCTGACCGGCCAGCCTTGCGATCCACCTGGTGCGGGTACGGTAGGCGAGCCTCCCAGCGGCTACGGCGGTGTCGGCTGGAGCTGCGGCAATCCCCACGACTACGACCGCGAGTACTGCGTCGACCTAGTCCAACTCAGAGCCTTCCTAGGTGCTACTCAACCTGAGGCAGCCGAGTCGTTAGGGCTCGAGCAGGATGGCCCGACCCGGCGCGCCTTCCTGGCCCGGCTCCGGAGCGAGATCGACAAACGGGGCACCATCGAGCTGCTCCGTCACGGACTCAAGCACCGGGCCCTCGACTTAGACCTCTTCTACGGCACCCCCTCGGCTGAGAACGAGCGGGCTAGGTGGCTCTTCGAACAGAACCGCTTCACCGTTACCAGGCAACTCCGCTACAGCCTGGGGAGTGAGCAGGCGCTCGACTTGGGCCTCTTCATCAACGGTCTGCCGATCGCTACCTTCGAGCTGAAGAACAGCCTGACCAAGCAGACGGTAGACGATGCGAAGCGGCAGTATAAATACGAGCGGAACCCCCGTGAGCGGCTCTTTGGGTTCGGCCGCTGCCTCGCCCACTTCGCCGTAGATGAGAGTGAGGTCTACTCCTGTAGCCAGCTCGAGGGGGAGGACTCCATGTTCCTCCCCTTCAACAAGGGCTGGAACGACGGTGCCGGCAACCCA
The DNA here is from genome assembly GCA_002239005.1 of Truepera sp. bin119. GTDB lineage: Bacteria > Deinococcota > Deinococci > Deinococcales > Trueperaceae > MPNL01. Next base: position 2,030 of record MPNL01000024.1, on the reverse strand, counting down.
CCCAACCCGGAGGGACTAAAGACCGACTACCTCTGGCGCGAGGTACTCGAGCCCAAGAGTCTGACCGACATCGTGGAGAACTATGCCCAGCTGGTCGAGTCGAAGGATGAACAGACCGGCAAGCGGAAGCGGGAACAGATCTGGCCTCGCTACCACCAGCTCGAGCTGGTCCGCAGGCTACTGGCCAGCGCTAGGGAGCAAGGAGCAGGCAGGCGCTACCTGATCCAGCACTCGGCCGGGAGTGGCAAGAGCAACTCGATCGCCTGGCTCGCTCGTCAGTTGATCGGACTGACGAAGGCTGAGACTAAGGCTAGAGCTAGAGGCAGGAGAGGTAAGAGAGAAGGTGGAGCCCCGGTCTTCGACTCGATCATCGTGGTCACCGACCGGCGGATCTTGGATAGACAGATCCATGGGACCATCAAGCAGTACGCCCAGGTCGGCGCGACGGTAGGGCATGCCGAGCGCTCGGGCGACCTCCGCCGCTTTATCGAGAGCGGCAAGAAGATCATCATCTCGACCGTCCAGAAGTTCCCCCTCATCTTAGATGAGATCGGCGACGAGCAGCGGCGGCGCCGCTTCGCCATCATCATCGACGAGGCCCACTCGAGTCAGGGGGGCAAGACCAGTGCGGCCATGTCGCAGGCGCTCTCCGAGGCGGGTGCCAAGGGAAAGCAGGGTGAGGGGAACGGCGAAGTAGGCGAGGGCGAGGAAGAGAGCTACGAAGACCAGATCAACCGGCTGCTGGAGTCGCGCAAGCTGCTGCCTAACGCCAGCTACTTCGCCTTCACCGCCACCCCCAAGAACAAGACCCTGGAGATCTTCGGCGACCCCGAGCGGCAGCCGGATGGGAGCGTCAAGCACCACCCCTTCCACAGCTACACCATGAAGCAGGCGATCGACGAGGGCTTCATCCTCGATGTGCTTAGGCACTACACCCCGGTAGCAAGCTACTACCGGCTGAGTAAGCGGGTGGAGGAGGATCCGGAGTTCGATGTCAACAAGGCCCAGCAGAAGCTCAGGCGCTACGTCGAGGGCCACGAGTATGCGATCAGGCTCAAGGCCGAGATCATGGTCGATCACTTCCACGACCAGGTGTTAGCCCAGAACAAGATCGGTGGCGAAGCCCGGGCGATGGTGGTTACCAACGGGGTGATGAGGGCGATCCGCTACTTCCACGCTATCCGCGGCTACCTGCAGCAGCGGAAGAGCAGGTATCAGGCGATCGTCGCCTTCTCGGGCGAGCATAAGTTCGGCGGGGTGAAGGTCAGTGAGGCCTCGCTTAACGGCTTCCCCTCGGGGAAGATCGCCGAGAAGATCCGGGAGGACCCTTACCGCTTTCTGGTCTGCGCCGATAAGTTCCAGACCGGCTATGACGAGCCGCTCTTGCACACCATGCACGTGGACAAGACCCTCTCCGGGATCAAGGCGGTCCAGACCCTCTCCCGGCTCAACCGGGCCCATCCGAAGAAGCACGACACCTTCGTGCTCGATTTTCTGAACGACACCGAGACCATCCGTGACTCCTTCGCCAGCTTCTACCGGACCACTATCCTCTCCGATGAGACCGACCCCGATAAGCTGCACGATCTGCTGGATGATCTCGACCGGGCCCAGGTTTACTCGCCGGAGCAGGTTGACGACTTCGTCGAGCGCTTCCTCAAGGGGCTCGAGCGCGACCAGCTCGATCCGATCCTCGATTCCTGTGTGGCGGTATATCTAAAGTTGGATGAAGCTGAGCAGGTCGAGTTCAAGGGCAAGGCCAAGGGCTTTGTGCGGACCTATCGCTTCCTCTCTTCACTCCTCCCCTACAGCAATGCCGACTGGGAGAAGCGTTCGATCTTCCTCAGCTTCCTGGTCTCGAAGCTGCCCGCCCCTAAGGAGGAGGACCGCTCCCAGGGGATCCTCGAGGCGATCGACATGGAGAGCTACCGGGTCGAGAAGAAAGCGATGCAGCGGCTCATCCTGGCCGACGAGGTTGCCGAGATCGGGCCGGTGCCGACCGGCGAGGGGGGTCACCCCCCTGAGCCCGA
>MPNL01000023.1 GCA_002239005.1 Truepera sp. bin119 | reverse complement strand
GCCATCTTGAGGTACCGGCCCGACAAGGGAGCCAAAGCCAAGCCGACCCCAAAGCGCTGACGAATCGGCTACCTAGCTGAGCCGCTAGATGCTGCGTTTGGACCGTCAACCCTAATATATAATCCCCAAAAAGAACGACTCAATCTCGCTACTTCGAGTGGTCACGTTTGCCCCGGCATCCAGCAGCGCGTCTAGACCTAAGGCCACTGGGCCGTGAACGCTTGACCGGGGGCTGGGCCAACATAAAGAACACCGAACCTAGTAGCGCCAGTCCCGCCACCGCTGCGAACCCCGGCTTGAAGCTCCCCAGGCTATCTGCGAAGAAGCCCACGATGAGCGGCCCGGCGATCGCACCGATAGTAATTAGTGGACTGGCGAACCCGAGGATCTGTGCAAACGAGCGGCGACCGAAGTAGTCGGCTCGCAAGGCCTCTAGGGCGGGTCCCCGCAAGCCCGAAGAGAGGCCGTGTACCACCGCGAAGGCGACCACCCAGGGCAGGGCCGCAGCTGTGGCGAGCATGAGCAGCGCGCCTGCGTGGCCAAACATCGCCAGGGCGGCGATGGTGCGCTTGCTGAGGCTCAAGCTGTCGCCCAGGAAGCCACTTGCTAGCTGTCCGGCTATGGTTGAAGCCGTAATTACCATCACCATGGTAGCTGCCAGGGCAAGTGTGAAGTTCGCTTCCTCGCTTAGGTACAGTACCAGATGGGCTAAGACTGCCGATACTACGGTGAGCGACAGCATCTGCCCCAGAGAGAGGAACCAGAAGGCGCGGGTGCGAAGTGCCTCGCGGGCATCGAACTCCACCTCTACCGGTGCCCGAAGGTGTCGGCGGCGAGTACTCGGTCGCTTCGCAGCGATGGGGGTGCCGTCTGGTACCAAGCCCAGGTCCTCTGGGCGGTCGCGGATCAGTATGGTCAGGGGGAGGCCGACCAGCAGTGCTAGCACGGCGCTGGCAAGCGCTGTGAATCGCCAGCCCTGGGTCGTCAGCGACCAGGCGATCGCTGGCGCAATCAATCCGCCCACACTTACACCGATCTGGATCATGGCTAGGGCCAGGGAGCGGTGGCGGATAAACCAGTTCACCACCGCGGCGTTGAGTGTCAGGAAGCCGGCCAGGCTGCCACCGCAGGAGGTGATAAGGAGGGCGAGATAGAAGAGTGGGAGGTCACGGACCTGGCTGAGTAGCGCTAGTCCGAGGGCGAAGATGACGAGTCCGACGCGGATCAGCTGCTGCGAGCCGACACGCAGCAGCAGCCATCCCTGGAAGGGTCCGAGGAGGCCGAAGATCACCTGTTGTGCAGCGAAGGCGGTGGCGAAGACGGTGATGCTCCAGCCGAACTCGAGCTGCATCACCACCGCGTAGGCGCTGTAGGAGTGCATCAGGAAGCTGGCGGGGAGGACCTGCACCGCAACTGCGGCACCTAGAACCCACCATCCCGCGAACAGATTGCGGGCCCACAGCCGCGGCCGCGCTGCCTTCACGCTCATTATTGTGAACCTTTTTCCGCAGATTGCAAGCCCTATTTGGATGTAAGTGCCAGCTCAGTCAGTTGGGTGGGGAATAGGGCAAGAAAATTGCCACCGCCTATAGGCCGAGAGACGGTGGCCAGGACATCGTAACGTACCCCCCTATCCTACCACTCACCCCCACTGGCGCTTGGGGGCCTTGGCCTCGTCACGTTTTCGCAGTTCAGCTAGGCTGCAGGGTTTTGGGTCGTAGTGTGAGATTATCTCTGCCCCCCAAAGGGGGGAGGCCAGTCCTGGTGCATCCTGCACCGGATGGAAAATACAGACCGACCTCCCCTAGCAAGTCTAGAAGGACGGGTTCGCTGGACCCGCAAGACCTACGGACCGGACCAGATCCGTTATACGAAGGACGGATTCGCTGGATACGCTGCCGGAGTTGCCAGAGCGAGTTCAGCGAACGTAAGAACACCCCTTTGTGGAACAGCAAGATCGGTGAGGGCAAGGCCATCACTATTGCCGATCCAGCGAATCCGTCCTTGGGCTTCCACGACCAGCGGGTCCAACAGTTGACCAGCACCAGCTTGCAGGCCGACAGTGAACAGAGCAAGGAGGTTAGACTTGTTGCTTGAGGAGGTTCAGATGAAAAGGCTTCTTGCCACCCTCGTGCTCGCTCTCTTCAGCGCTGCAATGGCGCAGGTAACAGTAGGGGTCAACCTGGAGCTTTCTGGACGCTTTGCCGGGATCGGGATTCCAACATTGCAGGGAATCGAAGCAGCCCTGGCGCAACTCGAAGCCGATCCGAGCGGAGCGAGAATCCGTACTTCTATCACGCTCTCGATCTGTGACAACGCTACCACTGTGGAAGGTTCGATCGGTTGCGCTCACCGATTCGTGGATGAGGGGGTAGTCGCTGTTCTCGGGGCTATCAGTACCAGTATGTCGATCCCTGCCGCCGGGGTGTTGCAAGATGCCGGGATCGTCATGATCTCGACCAGCTCGACCAACCCGGCGACGACCCAGATCGGAGATTACATCTTCCGTGTGGCCTACACCGATGACTTCCAGGCCAAGGTCACAGCGCGCCACGTCGTGAATGATCTCGGTGCCGGTAGCGCTATCGTTTTCCGACAGCAAGACGACGACTATAGTTTCGGTCTTGCGGGTTTCTTCGTTGAGGCATTCGCAGCCCTTGGCGGTGAGTCTGTGGTGGTCGACTACGTGGCCAACACTATGGACTTTAACGCGCAGATCAATGACATCTTTGGGACTCAAGCAGATATCATTTACTTCTCCGGCTTCTGTGCCGAGGGTGCCATACTCGTCCCTCAACTCAAAGATGCGGGCATCGAGGGGCAGATATTTGGCTCCGCCGCCAGTGATGACTCTCAATGCCCAGTTGCAGGCGGAGAGGCGTTCAACGGCTACCTGTTCACAGGCTACGCCGGACCCGAAATCCTCAGTGGCGAGACAGCCAAGCGTGCCCGGGATTTCAGGGCGTTCTTCGAGACCATCTTCCCAGATGCAGCGGATTTCAACGGTTTCACCCTGGCGGGCGCTGACAGTCTCAATGTAATCGTTGAGGTGATAGACCGGGCTGGCGATATGGCTTCGGCTGCTGACATTCGCGATCAACTCGCTGCGCTAGTGGGGTTCCCCGGCGTCTCCGGTGAGATCACCTATGCAGGGACGGATGGAACTCCCTCCGACCGCACCATCGGATTCTTCGAGTATGTTGTTCCTGCCGACAATGATCAGGGATGGGACAAGATTGTGAAGTTCGGTGTCGGCACCGGAGAGTAGTTCTCCTGGTTGGTTCGGGCCACCAGTCTTACTAGGTTGTGACCGGAACCAAGGGGATTAGGTGGAGATATTGTGGTGGCTAATCACACTACCCTTTAGAGTCGCCTGGTGGCTAATCAGATGCCCTTTAAGATCGTGGCGGGCCTCGCAAGGGTCGCTCTATATCGTTGTGATCATCCTGTTTATCGCTTATCTCGTTATCTAGCCCATATTCACCCTCCAACACATCCTGACCCAAGTGGACGTTGCCCGAGAGAATGTTGTGTGAGGGTACTTGTACTAATGTAAATGTGACGGTTGCTAAGCAGCCAGTTGGAATGCATGAGGTGGCTCGGTTTGTCTGAACAGTTTCCGGGTCATTGATAAGTGGAATCCTGCCCTGGTCAGGCCGCCACCGAGAAAGGCTTTGGCTGGTTTAGCTATGCCTGATCGGGCGTCTGCCCAGCAAGCGCTGAATGCGGTCTTCTCTGATGGTAGAACTTCACGTTCGATTCCGGCACGGGCCAAGGACGGACCTTCGGGTCTGAAACGCTGTCATAGGCTCGCAGCTAGACTTCCTCATACTTGATGCCAGAGCCGCTCGACGAAAACATTGTCCCGCCAAGCACCCTTGCCGTCCCTGCTGATCGCGACCAAGAACGGATTCTTCGGATCGGCAGCGGTCAGAGCCTTGATGAAGTCGACTGTAACCTGCGAACCCTGATCGGTGTTGATGATCTCCGGCCTGCCGAAGCGGGCCATGGCTTCGGGCAGCGCCTCCAGAGATGGCTCGGTCTCCAACCTGATCGACAGCCGCCAGGCTAGGACCTTCCGGCTGAACCGGTCGACGACTGCGACCAGCTAGCCAAAGCCAGGCGCCAGCGGCAGCTAGGTAATGTCCATTGCCCAGACCTGATTGGGACGGGTTATGGCCAGTCTCCGCAGCAGCTAGGGAGAGACCAGGCGCTGGCTTCGACCTGTTCGGGCGACGATAGCGGGCCTTGATTCCCAGCCGTTTCAGCAGCGTGGCGACCTGAAGGCGACCGACCTGATACCCTTCCTGCTGTAACAGCCCCCGCAGCATCCGCCTTGCGCGGCCGGTAGCTGTAAGGCCCAACCTCGACTATGCTTAGGTGCTCACTGAGGCCTGTTGGGGGATTTGGGCATGGGGGCTCCTCCTAGGGTACGGCGGTGCCGAGGGTGTGGGTTCCTAATCGGCTATCAGGTCTTGGTAGCGCACCATCCATACCCCGAGCCATAGCGCTCGGTCGATAGTGTCAGACTCCCGGAGGTTGTGGCGGTCTTCAAACTCCCCGACGTAGCGCCCTAGGTGCTTTTTGCTCATGTGGTGGTGGGTACCGTGGTATCCCCGCTTGAGCATCGACCAGGACGATTCTACCCCGTTGGTGTGAGCCATCAGGTTCACATACTCACCGGCTGAGTGATTGACCGGCTCGGTCGCCCCGACCGGGGTCTCCGCCGTTAAGAGCAGGCCGAGCATCAGCACCGAGATGAGGATCAGAAGGCCAGGAACCAAGGTCGACCGGGAGCGCCCCATCCCAGGAAGGTCGGTCCGGTCGCCGGATCCCCTGCGCCCGTGCACCCTACCTTCTCATCAAGCGCTACCGAGGAATCGGCCTCGGATCCTCAAGCCGGTAGACCACAGCCGGCCAACCTATCCCCAAGGACAGCTGAACTGTGGCGGGTCGGCAGCACGGGGCCGACCCACGGGGGGCTTGCAGCCTGCGCCTGCACGCGTAGCAGCTCCCAGCCCGGGCCTTCACAATAGAGGTTGGATCAATAGGATCAATATCATCACCAGGGGGGAGACCAGGACGCCTATGACCAACGCCGAGATCTCGTGGGCAACCTTGATCCCCCAGCCCGGTGGTGCCAGTCTCCAGACGAAGTACGAGACCACGACGAATACCCCTGCGAGGGGCCACAGGCCCCACGAGAGCGGGAGCATGAATGCGGAGGTTATCAGGACGATATAGCTTAAGCCCCCCACCGCGTAAGCCCTACTGGTACCGCGAGGGTCGACTAGCGGCCGCCACCAACCGCCCAGCAACTCACCGATAGTCCTGCGGCCCGGTCTAGCCATCTCCGTCCCCATCCTACCTCATGGCCACCACCCCAACCCGAGCGAGTCAGCGCCACCCCCCGGCCGGCGCCATTATGATGTCGGCATGAACGACCCCAGCTACCCCCCTAGCGGCGGCCACGCCTCCGTCCACCGTCGCAGCCAGAGCAAAGGGGCAGCGGCGCCATGACGAGCGAGACGCTTCTCGAACGCCGCGAACGCCTGCTGGGAGCCGGCACACCGCTCTTCTACGACCGTCCGCTGCACCTGGTCCGAGGCGACAAGGTCTGGCTCTACGACGCCGACGGCAGACGCTACCTCGACATGTACAACAATGTGCCGTGCGTCGGCCACGGGCATCCCCATGTCGTCGCAGCCATCTGTCGCCAGGCCGCGACCCTCAACCTGCACAGTCGCTATCTGCACGAGGGCATCCTGGAGTACGCGGAGCGGCTGACCCGGCTCCACACCGCTCCGCTCTCCAGTGTGGTATTCACCTGCTCGGGAACCGAAGCCAGCGAGGTGGCCCTGCTCATGGCGCGCGCCGCGACCGGCGGTCGCGGGATCATCTGCACCGACGCTGGCTACCATGGCAACAGCTCCGAGGTGCGCAAACTGTCGGCGGCCCGGCGGGCTCCAGCGGCGGAGATCCGGGCCATCCCGTTCCCGCAGCAGTACCGGACCCTCAAGGAGGGGGTCACGGGCGCCGAATTGACCGAGCTCTACCTCGCCGAGGTCCGCAGAGCGATCGAGGGGTTCGAGAGCGACGCCATCCCATTCGCGGGGATGATCGTCTGCTCGATCCTCGCCAACGAGGGGCTGCCGGACATCCCGCCCGGGTTCATGCCGCGCGCTGCCGAGTTGGTGCGGGCGGCGGGCGGCCTGTTCATCGCCGACGAGGTGCAGGCCGGATTCTGCCGGACGGGGCGCTGGTGGGGCTATCAGGTCACCGGCTTCGTCCCCGACCTGGTGACGATGGGGAAACCGATGGGCAATGGGCTGCCTCTGGCGGCGGTCGCTGCTCGCAGCGACCTGGTCAACGCCTTCCGTAAAGAGGTGCGCTACTTCAACACCTTCGCCTCGAGCCCCCTGCAGGCGGCGGTCGGGATGGCCGTGCTCGATGTCATCGAGAATGAGGATCTCTGTGCGAGTGTAGGCGAGGTGGGAGCTTACCTGCGCGACGGCTTGGCGAAGCTCCAGCCGACCTGGGAGCCGCTGGGCGACCTTCGAGGACAGGGACTGTTCATCGGGATCGAATGGGTGAGCGACCGCGCGGCGAAGACCCCCGATCAGAGCGGGGCGCTGGCCGTCACCAACCGCCTGAAGGCTAAGGGTTTCCTCATCGGCACCGCCGGGGCGCTGGACAACGTGCTGAAGATCCGACCGCCGCTGGTATTCGAGAAGGGGCACGCAGACCTGTTCCTGACAGCCTTCGAGGAGACGCTGCGCGAACTCTACGGGCATGGCTAGGGTCGGCGAACTGGGCAAACTCGCGGAGCAGGCCCTCGCCGAATGGGGTCTGGACGGTGCCCGGATCGAACCTGTCAGCCTCAGCGAGAACGCCAGCTTTCGGGTCGACAAGGCTGGACAGGCCTACGTACTGCGTATCCACAGGTCCTGGTACCATACGCTCGACGAGCTGCACTCGGAGTTGGTCTGGACCGCAGCGTTGCGGGAGGCGGGGCTCGACGTGCCCGAGGCCCTGCTCACTGCCGACGGCCGGGCCTACGTCACCCTGCCACTCCCGGGCTCGGCGGGGCGGCGCAATGTGGGCGTGCTCCGCTGGGTGGAGGGCGAACTCCTCAGCGAGCTGATCGCCCGGGAGTCCGACCCAGCGGCGCTAAGCCGGCACTTCGAACAGCTCGGGCGGATCGCAGCCCGCATCCACAACCAGTCGTCGAACTGGAAGATTCCGCCCGGATTTCAGCGCCACAGCTTCGATGTCGACGGGCTAGTGGGAGCCAAGCCATTCTGGGGACCGTTCTGGGACCTGCCCCAGCTCAAGCCGCGCCAACGCGAGCTGATCTCGGAGGCGAGGTGCGTCATCCACCAGATCCTGACCCGTTACGGCAAGGCAGCGGACACCTACAGCCTAATCCACGCCGACCTGCACCCTAACAACCTGGTCGTCGGCGAGCGGGGACTGCACGTCATCGACTTCGACGACTCCGGCTTCGGCTGGCATCAGTACGAACTGGCAGTCGCGTTGCACCAGAGTCTCGAGCAGCCACACTATCAGCTGATCGAGGAGGCCCTCATCGGCGGCTACCGCGCCGAGCGACCGCTGGCAGCTTCGGACCTGGCGCTCCTGCCGGTATTCCTGCTGATCAGGACGCTGGTGGGCCTAGGTTGGATCCATCAGCGCCCCGAACTCGGCTATGACGAACACCTCCCGCAGCTGATCGAGGAGGCCTGCGCCCACGCCGGAGCGTTCCTGGACTCCTGGCCGGACTGACCGCCGCAGCGTGGCGCTGTGGCAGGGAGCGTCCCTGCTACCCCCCCCGGTGTCGGCCCCCTCCCCCGCCGCCCCGCCACCAGGCAAAGACAGCGAGTGCGAGGCTCGCGAGAACCGCCGAGGTGGAGAGCATGCCGAAGGCTGCGAACCAGGACCAGCGAGCGACGATGATGCCGATGAGAGCGCTGGCGATACTGGCCCCGATGTAGTGGGAGAAGTCGATGACCCCGGCGACGCTGGCCGTCTCCTCACGGTCGCTGAAGAGCATCGGCGTGGTAATGAGAATCAGGGTGCTGACCCCATAGACGGTGGCACCCAGGACGATCAGCAGGGCCACGCTGGCTGCAAACGACCCGGAGGCCAGGGGGAACAGCAGGGCGATTCCGGCCAAGATGAGAAACCAGACCAGGGCGAAGCCGATCTCCCGACCCCGGAAGCGACTCGCTACCAGCCAGCTAAAAGACAGCGTGCCAGCGACCCCGGCGACGGGGAGGAGGGCCGAGAGGTTCGCGGAGGCAGCGACGCTCAGGCCTAGCTCGTCCACGAAGTAGGTGGGCAACCACACCACCAGGGGGATCAGCAGCGAGCCACCGCAGACACCGGTGAGGGCCAGCGGCCAGAAGCGCAGCAGGACCCGGGTCAGCTCCGGGGCCGAGCCGTGGCCCCCGGCACTCCCCCCGGCAGCCTCGGGGAGCGCCAGGCCTGCCCCCTCGGGCCGGTCGCGGGCGGCAGCGGCCCAGATCAGGGCGAACAGGGCCAGGAGCAGCCCGGGGATGAGGAAGGCGAAGCGCCAGCCGAACGAGGTGACCAGCCAGCCGGCGAACAGCCAGGTGAGGGCGTTGCCGGCGACGAAGCTGGTAGCGTAGACCCCCGCCACCCTGCGGCGCTGATCGGGGGGGTGCCAGTTGGTCAGGACCCTCATGATCGGGGCCCAACCGGTCGCTTGCGCGAAGCCGTTAAGGGTCCAGACGATGAGTAGCGGCAACGTCCCAGCGAGCACCCCGAACAGCAGGTTCAGGACTGCGGATATCAGCATGCCTACGGCTACCAGGCGCCGTGGGCTGAGGCGGTCCCCCAGGTAGCCGCTCACCAGCTGCCCTACCGCGTAAGCGAAGAAGAAGCCGCTGGTGAGCAGGCCGATGGACTCCGCCGATAGCCCCAGGGAGTCGCGCAACTCCGGGATCGCCGTGGAGATATTCACCCGACCCAGGTAGTAGGCGGCGTAGGTTACCCATCCCAGCGCGACGATCCGCAGCTGCCAGCTGCGGAGGCGGGCTGCCTGGGGTCCGGCGGGGTCCAAGGTCTCCCGGCTCAGGCGGGCTCGAACCAGAAGCGCTCGAGCGGGTGCCCCACCGGACCTCGCGAGAAGGCGACCCGAACCGGCATGCCGGGCTCGAGTTCGCCCTCGTCGACGCCGCGGAGTCGGTGCAGGAACAGCGTCGAGGCCCCCTCAAGCGCCACGTAGGCCAGCAGGTAGGGCGCCCCCCCGGTATCGGCGTAGCTCGGGGCCCGGGAGCACCCCGTCCAACTCATCAGCCTCCCGGTACCCGGAAGCTCCTGCCAGCTGGTGATGGTGAGGTCGTCGGGGCACAGCGCCCGGGGCGGGAGCCAGACCCCGCCGCAGGCGAGGCAGCGGGAGCCGAGCAGGACGCCCTCCTCGAGGGCCAGGAAGAAGCGGGAGGTCTTGCCCAGGCTGTGCCGGTAGCGGAACCGCTGCTCTAGCTCGAGCAGCATCACCCGGCGGAAGTCGGCGAAGGGGTCCTGATCCCGGCCGAGCGGGTCGGTGACCGTGCGCCGTGCGGGCTCGCTCAGGCCCCGCTCCCAGCTAGCCACCCTTGCGCTCCCGCTCCCGGAGCTTCAGCTGGCGGCGGTTCAACTTGCCGGTCGTGGTCTTGGGCAGGCTGGCGACGAACTCCACCTCCCGAGGGTACTTGTAGGCGGCGAGATCCTCCTTGACCAGCTGCTGCAGCTCGGCGACCAGCCGCTCGCCTCCCCGGTAGCCGGCGGCCAACTCGACGAAGGCCTTGACGATCTCGCCGCGCACCGGGTCGGGGCTGCCGACCACCGCAGCCTCGGAGACGGCCGGGTGGCGCAGCAGCACCTCCTCGACCTCAGCGGGGCCGATCCGGTAGCCAGCGCTGCCGATCATATCGTCGTTGCGGCCCTGGAAGAAGATGTAGCCGTCGGCGTCGCGGTAGGCCAGGTCGCCGGTCAGGATCCAGCCCCAGCGCCGCTTTGCGGCGCTGGCCTCAGGGTCGTTCCAGTAGCCGAGCATCATAGTGGGGTCGCCGGGGCGGACCGCGATCTGGCCGATCTCGCCGGCGCCCGTCGGCCGGCCGGCAGCGTCGAGAATCTCGACCTCGCGACCGGGATAGGGTCTGCCCATCGAGCCGGGGCGGACCGGCCACAGCCGGGCACAACTACCGGCCAGGTGATTGACCTCGGTGAGGCCGTAGAACTCGTTGCACACCGCGCCGAGCCCCTCCTGAGACCACTTCAGCACCTCGTCGGCCACCGACTCTCCGCCGCTGGCGACCACCCTTAGGTCGAGACCGTAGCTCTCCCTGGGGTTGGGGACCTGGGCCAGCATCTTAAGCGCCGTCGGGGCCAGGAATATATGGGTGACACCGTAGCGAGCCATCAGGCGGTAGCCAGACTCCACAGCGAAGCGGCCGTCGTAGGCGAGGACCGGGCGGCCAAGCGCCAGTGCCGGGAGCAGGATGTCGAGCAGCCCCCCCACCCAGGCCCAGTCCGACGGCGTCCAGAAGAGAGTAGTCTCGTCGAACTCGAGGTCGAAGAAGAGCTGGAAGGTGAGCAGGTAGCCCTCGAGGATTCGGTGGGCGTGGAGCGCGCCCTTGGGTGGGCCCGTCGTACCCGAGGTGTAGAGCAGCAGAGCCGGGTCCGACGCTCGGGTCTCGGCAGGCTCGAAGGTCTCAGGCATCGCCGGGAGGGCCGCTTGGAGAGAGACCTCATCCTCCCCGGCCTCCCCCCGGATCAGCAGTTGCTCGAGCCCGGGCAGGTCGGCGCGCACCGCGCGGATCTTGCCGGCGAAGGCCTCATCGACGATCGCAGCACGGGCACCGCTGTTGCCGAGGATATAGCGGTAGCTGTCGGGGCCGTAGAGCATCGACATCGGCACGGCGATTGCGCCGAGCCGGTAGATCGCCAGGTGGGCCGCCGCCGCCTCCGGGCACTGCGGCAACACGATTCCCACCCGGTCCCCACGCCCCACGCCGAGGCTCGCAAGCAGGTTGGCGAACCGGTCGGTGGCCCGCCCCAGCTGCCAGAAGGTCACGGTCTCTCTGTCACCGGCACCATTCTCAAAGAAGAGTGCCACCCGGCCCCGATCGCCGGCCCAGCGGCCGAGCGCCCGATCGGCGATATTATAGATCTCGGGAATCTCCCAGCGGAAGCGGGCCCTGATGTCGTCGTAGTCCCTGAAGCGCGTCAGGTTCATATGCAGCTCACCCCTCCCTCTCGAATATATGCACGGCGCAGATCGTGGCGGTCCCAGCGTGGCTGTCGGTGAGACCGAGCTGGGCCCCCTCGACCTGCCGACGCGGATCGGCCTCGCCACGCAACTGGGTCACGATCTCAGCCGCCTGGGCGATCCCCGTAGCGCCGGCAGCGGCCCCGAAGCCGAGCAGACCCCCCGAGGGATTGATCGGCAACTCACCGCCGAGCTCGAACACCCCTAGGTCGCTCATCTCCCCCGACTCCCCAGGCTCACACAGGCCGAGCGCCTCGTAGGCCATCAACTCCGCACCGGTGTAGGAGTCGTAGATCTCGGCGACATCGAGCTCCTTACGGGGCTCCTCCACCCCGGCCATGGCGTAGGCCATCTCTGCCGCCCGACGCTTGGCTGCGAACCCGGCGAAGGCCCCCCAGGGGCGGTCTCCGGGCCGGGGTCGGTCGGTGGCGACGCCACTACCCACCAGCCGGATCACGGGCCGATCAGCGAAGCTATGGGCGTTGCGGCGAGCCCATTCGCGGGTCGCCAGAACCAGGGCCGCAGCTCCGTCTGACAGGAGGCTGCAGTCGAGAAGCTTGTAGGGCGAGGCGATCACCGGCGAGGCCATCACCTCCTCCACGGTCAACGCCATCGGCTTCTGGGCCAGGGGGTGGAAGCGAGCGTTGCCATGGTTCTTGACCGACACCTGCGCCATCTGCTCCTCGGTGGTGCCGTAGCGCCGCATATGCTCACGCATGATCATCGCGTAGTAGGCCGTGAAGTGCCCCCCTACCGGCAGCTCCCAGTCGGTGTCGGACGACATGGCAAACAGCTCGGTGGCGGTAGCCGAACTCACGCTCTTGCCCACCCGCTCGGCCCCAACCACCAGGGCGCACCCGCCGAAGCCGGCCCGCAGCTGGGCCAGGGCGCTGCGGATGGCGAGACCTCCGGTCGCGCCACCCCCCTCCACCCTGACGGTAGGTCTGGGGGCAAGGCCGACGCTGTCGTGCCAGATGATCCCCTGACCGAGCTGGCCGGCGAGATGGTCGCTCTCGTAGGCCATGACGCTTAAGTCGAGCCGGTCTCGCTCAAGGCCGCCATCCTCGAGGGCAGCGGTGACAGCCTCAACCACCCAGTCCCGGATCGAGCCGTCGAGTCGATCGTGAGAGAAGCGTGACAGGCCGACGCCAAGGACAACGACATCTGTCAAGCCCCGATCCCCTCTCGTCCGTGCTCGCTCCGCCATCCGCACCCTTATGATGACATCATGGGGAGATCGGTAGCGGGGTGCCCAGCGGCAACGTCGCGGCAACCCGGTTCAGCTTCGGCTCGGGGCCGGCCGTCTCGAACCTAAACCCTGCTGGCAACGGAGCTGTAGCCTGAGAGTCTGTGGCGGGAGCGGGTGGATGTCATCACCGGCGACGGGCTCCGGGAGAGACTGGCGGAGATCGACTAAGGCGTCGTGCGACTGGGAGAAAAGCAGGGCACTGCGCCCGTGAACCGTAATCCTAGTCGCTATCGTGAGATCGAGAGTCACTTCGTCGCGCCCCCCGCAGAGCGGCCGGGGGCTTCACCGACGTGGGCTAGGGGGTAGTGAATGCGACGCTACGCACTCGTGGGAACCGGCAGCAGAGCCGAGATGTATGTCACCGCGCTCACCACTACCTACGCGGAGACCAACTGCCTGGTCGGCCTCTGCGACCCGAACCCGACCCGGATGGCGTGGCACAATCGGCACCTGCAAGAGGCGGGGCTCGAGCCCGTCCCGACCTACTCCGCCGAGCGGTTCAGCGAGATGATCTGTGAGACTCAGGCCGACGCTGTCGTCGTCACCACCGTCGACGCCCGCCACCACCGCTACATCGCCGAGGCGATGCGCCTCGGCTGCGACGTCATCACCGAGAAGCCGCTAACGACCGACGAGGAGCGGATCAAGTTCATCTTCGACGCTATCGAGGAGACCGGGAAGAGCCTCCGCGTGACCTTCAACTACCGCCACGCCCCCGCCTTCGCCAAGGTCCGCGAGCTGATTCAGGGGGGTGCGATCGGTCGACCCTTGAGCGTCGACTTCTCCTGGCTGCTCGACACCAGCCACGGCGCCGACTACTTCCGGCGCTGGCACCGAGAGAAGCGATATTCGGGCGGCCTGCTGGTCCACAAGGCCAGCCACCACTTCGACCTGGTGAACTGGTGGCTGGACGCCTATCCCGAAGAGGCCTTCGCCATGGGCGATCTGCTGTTCTACGGACGGGAGAACGCTGAGGCCCGGGGCGAGCACTATAGCTACACCCGCTACACCGGTGAGCCGGAGGCTCGAGAGGACCCCTTCGCACTCCACCTCGATCAGGACCCGGACTTACAGGGCCTCTACCTAGCTGCCGAGGGCGACGATGGTTACCTTCGCGACCGCAACGTCTTCGGCGAGCCGATCACCATCGAGGACACCATGGCGGTGACAGCCCGCTACCGTGGCGGCGCTCTGCTCTCCTACTCTCTGGTCGCCTACAGCCCCTGGGAGGGTATGCGGGCCGCCATCACCGGAACCGGGGGGCGCGTCGAACTCGAGGTCGCCGAGAGCGGCAACCGGACCGCAAAGGCCGGCGTTGCCGCGAGCCAGGGACCCCACAAGGGGGTCCGGCTCCGACTTCATCCCATATTCGAGGACCCTCACGACCTCGAGGTCCCCTTGAGGGAGGGGGGGCACGGTGGGGCTGACCCTAGCCTGCTCAAGCAACTCTTCTCGGACAACCCCCCAGCCGACCCCCTGTCGACGGCGGCCACCCACCTCGACGGTGCCGCCTCCGCGCTCTTAGGGATCGCCGCCAATCGCTCGATCACCACCGGAATGCCGGTACGAATCGACGACCTGTTCCCGCTCAAGCAGGACTGATACCGTGGCTGCCGGGGCCGCACTCTTGACTGGGAGTGGTGCGGCGACCGTCGCGTCCCTGCCCATATCCGACGATCAGGCCCTCATCCACGCCCGGGCAAGTCTCATCAGCGCGGGCAGGTCGGCATGGTAAACGCCTCAGGGAGCGCCCAGGTGAGAACGGCCCACAGCCCAGCGGCTACTGCAGCGGCGGCGAGGTCGACACAGGAGTAGTAACGGTCGTGACCGACGGCTTTCGGATCCGCGCCGGGGGGTCGGCGCTCCCCTCCAACGGAAGCGATGTCCGACCTGTCAGGGGCTAGGAAGCTCCTGCCATACCGGCAACGAGGGGGGGAACCGATCGCCCGTGGGGGAACTCGCAAGTCTGGCCCGATGGAATACCCCCGCAACCAACCAGAACCCCACAAGTATCTTGAACGGTTCTCACCTTAGCATGCTAGAGAACGGCTCCTGCAGGGCGTCTAGCGGACCTGAACAGCGGCCCGGTGGGACCCAGATTTCCACTCCCGCCCCGGTCCGCCTCATGAGAACACCTTAGCTATGGGGTGCCCCTTGGCACGAGCTGTGCCATCGTTATCCGACGCGCTTAGACGAAGCCGCAGTCCAGGATTGACTCATGGCTTTACCTCCGGCGGGGCTGGCGGGGCAAACTCCTCGAGCTGTGCGATCTGGCCGACGGTCAGCGGGCGCACGGGAGGACGGGAACCCGGAATGTCATGGCCGACCCGGGATGGGAGCGATGCGGCGCTGTCGGCACCGCCACTCTCAGCCGTGTCGACCGCACCCAAGAGGGCCTCAACGACGCGCTGGAAGCTGGTCTGGCACAGACGCCCCTGGCAAGGGCCCATCATCATCCGAGTGCGGCGCTTCGCCAACTCTGGAGTGGAGAATCCCTGCTCAAAGGCCGCTTTGAGATCTGCTAGACAGACCTCTTCGCAACGGCAGATAAGGGTCGTGTCCAACTCACGCATCCTGAACCTCCCAGCGCCGCGCCAAC
Source organism: Truepera sp. bin119 (assembly GCA_002239005.1). GTDB lineage: Bacteria > Deinococcota > Deinococci > Deinococcales > Trueperaceae > MPNL01. The sequence continues at coordinate 34,250 of MPNL01000023.1, read as the reverse complement.
TCTTGGCGACCGGCATCGACGGTCTCGAGGAAGTGGATGTCTGCCTCTACCCTGATCCGCTTGAGCCTTTTCAGGGCCGTAACGAGCTCTTCGGGAGAGGCTTTAGCCTCGGCGTCGAGCGCGATGGCCAGCCCGGCGGCGGTCCCCTGGGCGAGGGCGACCTCGGCGCTCTCTACACCGGTGATGTTGCCCGCCACGTAGATCCTCTCGGCAGTAGTCTCATAGTGAGACCCATGGAGCGGCACCTGGCCGCCAAGTTCGGGGATGTGGGCGAAGCGGCAACCCGCGACAGCCGCGAGTTCAGCGAGTGGGGTCAGGCCGCCCGCCAGGCAGACCAAGTCGACCGGGAGGGTATAGGCCTGGTGCGAAACCGGTCTCCCGTAGCGGTCCAGGGGCGCCAGAACCACCCCCTCAGCCTCATCCCGACCGACCACCTGGAGGCAGGCCGTACGAGCGCGCACCCGCATGCCCCACGCCGGCAGGCCCTGCTGGGGATAGAATCGGTGGGCCCAGCGTCCAGCCCCCAAGCCTTGGGCAGCGCGCCCCAGCAGCCGGAGGACTGGCGAGGGATGGAAGCGAGCCAAGCCAACGAGTCTGCGCACCACGTCGGCCGGATCGGCTCTCGAATCCTGCCCTGAAAGGTCCGGGGGAAGGACCACTGCAAGCACGTCGACCCCGGCCAGGGTAAGTTCCCTGGCAATCGTCAACGAGAGGATGTCGATGCCCACCACCACGGCCCGCCGGCCAGGCTTGACCCGGTGGACATTGGCGAGAACCTGTGCGGCCCCCACGGACATGACCCCGGGTAGCTCCCACCCAGGAAGGGGGAGGGGGTCCTCACCAGCACCGGTGGCCAGTAGCACCCGCTTGGAGTGGTGCGACGAACTCGAGTCGGGCGAGCGGGTGGCGACGATCCAGTCACCTCGTTCCCTGAATAGCCCCCACACGGCCTGGCGGAGTTCGATCTTGACCTTCGCATCGTAGGCGGAGCGGGCAAGTTGCTCAGCGACGTCCAGCCCGTTCCACCAACATCCCCCACGATTGGCCCCGGGGCGCTCGTGAAGCTGGCCACAGAGGCGGCCACCGGGACGATCGCTCTCATCCAACACCAGGACCGAGAGGCCGCGGTCGGCGGCGACGGTGGCGGCCGAAAGGCCCGCCGGACCGGCACCGACCACCACCAGATCCCATAATGGCCTAGTCACCGATCAGACGCCAGAGCATCGAGGCTCTGCCTGCGAACCTGCATCCCCTGCCGCAGTGGCGTCAGGCAGGCACGGACGTTTGCAAGTCCATCGATGATCATCCGGCACTCCATGCAGTGCCCGATGGCACAGTACAGCCCTCGAGGCCGCCCGCTGGGTTCGCTGTAGCGGAGGGTGCGTATGCCATGAGCGAGGAGTGCGGCGGCAACGGGTTCAGCCACCCGTCCGGCGAGGACCTCGCCCTCGAACCGAAAGGTGACCGTTTCGACCTCGGGCAGGGGACCCAGAACCGGGTGCCGATTCACGCGCCGGTCGTCACTCATGCGGACGCCACCAGCCTCCTCGTTTCCTCTGCGAAAGGTGCAAGCAGCTCGGGAGGTTCCCCGGTAACGATCCACTCTGCGATCCCCTCTCCGACGGCAGGACCTAGCGTGTAGGCGGCCCGGAACGAGGTCGCTAAGTAGAGCCCCCGGCGCCCAGCTACCGGTCCGATCAGCGGATGTTGGCTGCGGGTACGACCGTCGAGTCCGGCCCAAGTGCGAAGCACGTGCACGTCCTCCAGACTCGGGACCGTCGCAGTCGCCAGTCGGGCGTTCCCGATCAGGCTAGGGAGAGCCGGCCACTTGAGGTTGTGCTCGAGATCGTGATGTCCCGGCCAGCCGCCGCCGATCAGCACCGTCCCCTCCCCCTTCTGTTTGAGGGTGAGGCGTCCCGTGACATGGGTGATGACGTGATCGATCAGTCTGGGGAGGCGTTCGGTCACGATCATCTGGTTGTTGTGGACTTCAAGCTGAAGCCGTAGACCGATCCTCTCGGCCAGGGTTCGGCTCCACAGTCCGGCCGCCAGTACCATCCGGTCCGCGCCGACGCTCCCGCCCGGTGTGACGAGGCGCCAGCGGCCCGCCTCCCGCTCGATACTCAGGACTTCGCTGCGACTCTGCACTCTGGCACCGAGCGCTTCAGCCTCCTGCACCACCTGCTTAACGGCGGTGAGGGCATTGTTGTGTCCGTCGAGCGGGCACCAGTTCGCTGCCCGAACCGTACCAGCCAGGTAGGGCGCTCTCGCCCTGGCCTCTTCTCCCGAGAGGTGCTCGACCTCTAGGCCGAGGCGGCGCTGCTGCTCGGCCTCCCGCTCGAGGCGCTCCCCTCCGACGGTGGTGTGTGCTACGCGGAAGCCGCCGCAGCGAACGGTGTGGAGGTCGCGGCGGGTTTGCCGCTCGAAATCCTGCCACAACTCGACGCCGCGCATCGCCAGTGGGATCAGGGACAGGAGCTTGTTCTGGACCGCCAGGGTGCCAGCGTTGAGGCCGGCGGCTTCGAGACCCGGTTCTTTTCTCTCGAGCAGTAGCACCTCTTCCCCCCGACGGGCAAGACCGTAGGCGACGAACGCGCCGACGGTGCCAGCGCCGACGACGACCGTCCGTGCGCTGGCCCGCTGGGCCGGCATCAATACCCTCGGCCGAGGTCGACCTCATGAACCAGCGGAGCACCCTCACGGTAGCGGGGGAGGTTCTCGCGGAACGCTGCGACCGCCTCTGACACCCAGGTAATTCCCGAATGGTGGGGGGTGACGATCACGTTCGGCATGGCCCATAAGGGGTGATCTGGGGGGAGTGGTTCTTCCTCAAAGACATCGAGTACAGCCCCTCCAATAACGCCTTGGGACAGCGCGGCGATGAGGTCGGTCTCGTGGAGGATCGGTCCCCGAGCCATGTTGATGATCCACGCCGTGGACTTCATCGCCTCGAAAACGGGGCGGCCAAACAGACCCCTCGTCGCCCTGGTGAGGGGGAGCGTGACCACGACGAAGTCGGCCTCCCCTACGAAGGGGATAAGTTCGTCGGGGCCGTAACAGGCCGTTAGTGCGGGGTCTCGCCTGGGTGTGCGGGCCAGGCCCACCACTCTTGCTCCGAGGCCAGCGCAGGCGCGGGCGATCTGCAGTCCGATGTCCCCGACCCCGGCCACGGCCACGGTGCTGCCGCGCAAGTGGGTGAAGGGCAGTTCCTGCCAGTGGCGATCCGCTTGGTTAGCGAGCGCTTCAGGGATGCGGAGCGCGACCGCCAGCATGTAGGCCAGGGCGTACTCGGCCATTCGGGGCCCGAAGCTGCCGGTGGTACGACTGAGGCGGACCCCCGGAGGCAGCCCGGCATCGATCCAGCGGTTCACCCCGGCACCCTGCACATGGATCCAGCGAAGCCTAGCTGCAGCCCGCAGCTGCCCCACGGGAAAGTCGTTGGCCGAGAAGAGCACCTCAGCATCTCCGATAGCGCGCTCGACCTCGGTTTCGGAGCGGGCGGCACGAAGTGTCAGGCCTTCGGTCCGGGCACTCTCTCCCAGCGCCTCGAGATAGGCCTCGGGGTCACTCGGGTGGAACACGAGGACCGATTCGTTCACGCGACGACGGCGGCCATGGCGATCCCGATGCCCTGCAGGGTGGCTCTCAGGTTAGACGATTCCTTTTCGGTCAGCGGCAGCAGCGGCTCGCGCGGGTAGCCTCCGGGCCGACCGCAGAAGTTCATGGCAGCTTTGAGCGAAGCCGGGAAGGTTCCGGCGTCGCCGTGGACAGCCTTGTCGAGCGCCACACAGCGCATCTGGATGTCGCGGGCCTCCTCAAGGTTCCCCTCCATAACCAACTCATACATGCGGACCGCGTCGCGACCCATCACCTGAGACTCGACGCTGCTGACGTAGCCGTCTGCTCCCATCACCAGGCAGGGCACCCCGCGATCCACCGAGTGCCCAGGCATCACTCGGATGGCGTCACCCACGGCGCGCAGGGTGTCGAGCACTGCGCCGAACTCGGAGGCGCTCTGTTTGAAGGCGACGACGTTGTCGACCTGAACGAGCTGTTCGATCACCCCGATCGAGGGCGCCACCGCCTGTCGCGAGGGAATGTTGTACATCAGGATCGGCAGTTCAACGGCGTCCGAGACGCGACGGTAGTGGTGTACGATCTCGCGGTCGTTGGGCTTGGCATAGAACGGCGGGGTGAGCATGATTCCGTCGAGGGCGCGGTCCTTGGCTCCCTGGGCGTAGGCGACGGAGTGGCCGGTCACGATGGCCGAGGCGTTGCCGATGACGAAGACATCGGTGGCCTCGCGGGCAAGTTCGAACAGTCGAAGTCGCTCCTCGTCACTCAGGGCCCAGAACTCGCCAGTACACCCTGCCACGACGATCCCTCGGATCCCCTCCGAGACGAGCAGCCTGATGTTCTCCTGAAAGGCAGCCTCATCGATGTTGCCGTCCCGGTTGAAGGGCGTCACCACAGCGCAGAAGTTGCCATACCAGTCAACGCTATTGCGATCCATATTCTCCTCCTTCAGCGCGGCTCGCCCAGGGACAGGGCGTCGCCGCTGTAGTGGTAGGCCTCGAGGGTATCGCGGTTCAGCTCCACCCCGAGCCCCGGGCTGTCGGGGATCCGCACCCGCCCCCCTTCCGGTTCGAAGTGGCTATGAGTGACCGAGGTCCGGATCGGGTTATCGACCAGACAGAACTCGAGGTAGGGGCAGTCGGGAAGGGTGGCGATGAAGTGCAGGGTGGCGGCCACCAGAATATCTGTCGACCAACAGTGAGGGATGACCGTGACGCCACATGCTGCGGCGTCGTCGGCGATCTTGCGACACTCCCACAAGCCCCCGGCCCGGGCAACGTCGGGCTGGATTACATCGACCGCGCCCCGGACCATCAGATCGCGGAAGCCGTACCGGGTCGTCTCTTTCTCTCCGGCGGCGATCGGTACGGGCGAGGCCGCGGCGAGCGCGGCGTAGCCCTCGAGATCGTCGGGTGCGAGCGGCTCTTCGAGGAAGAAGAGGTGGTGCGGCTCGAGCAGCCTAGCCAGCTGCAGAGCCGAGCGTCGGGAGATCGGCGCACCCACGTCAAGCATGAGATCGATCTCGTCACCGACGGCGCGGCGCACCTCGGCCATTACCTCGGCGTCGCGTCCTACATCCTCGCCGAGGCCGTTCCAGCCGAACTTGATAGCGGTGAAGCCCTGCTCAGTGAGCTCGCGGGCGCGGGCGACCGACGCCTCGGCCGAATCCAGGGCCAGGATGCTTGCATAAGCGGGGATCTCGTCACGATACCCTCCACCCAGCAGCTTGTGAACCGGTTTCCCAGCAAGCTTTCCGAGGATGTCCCATAGGGCCATGTCGACAGCGCTGATGGCGTGGATCACGGCACCGCGGCGGCCAAAGACGCTGGTGAGCGAGTACATCCGGTCCCACAACCGGGCGATGTCGGTAGGGTCTTCGCCGAGGAGGGAGACCCGCAGGCCCCGGGCCATGACGTGCGACAGGGGCGCCTCGATGATGGCACGCAGCACCCAGGGGGAGGTGTGGGCCTCACCGACCCCTGTAACCCCCTCGTCCGTGTCGACCTCGACGATGAGACTGTCCTGGGTGCCATCCCCGATCGGCAGAACCTCCGGCAAGCGCAGCATAGTGCAGCGGATGTCGGTAATCTTCACAGGACCCTCAGAAGCGAGCGACCCAGAGTTCGTCCTGGGGTTCGTGCAAAAGCCGGCCACCACCCTCGGTGACCTCGGCCATCTCCTCGCAACCCATGCAGAAGGCGTCTGGTCTCGAGATGCCCACCCGGTTGATGGTCGGATCGAGGGTCACCACCATGCCGGCCTCCAGCCTCCCCTCGGCTGGGCGATAGGGGTTCGCCCGCTCGCCCAGCCAGGGGCCTGCATCGTGGGCCTCGCGACCGATCTGGTGGCCGTAGGAGTGATTGTCTCTGGGGAAGCCACGTTCCTCCACGTACGCCCACGCCTCTTCGTGGACCTCGTAGCCGGGCCGGCCGGGTCGCAGCGCCTTCAGGGCGCCGGCCAGAGACGCCTGACATGCATCCCACTGGCGACGCAACACCTCCGGGATGGGCTCGTCGCCGGCGGCAACGTACCAGAGCCTCTTGATATCTGCCTTGTAGCCCTTGTAGACGGCCCCCATGTCACTGACGATGGTCTGCCCAGGTTCGATAACCTTGCCAAGGGGTCCCTTGACATTCTTGCCAACACCATTGACGGCCAATGAAGCCGAGGCGCCGCTGGCGCCGTGGGCGGTCGCTCGTTCCCTCACCAAGTCAGCTAGGTCGCTGTCCGTTATCCCCGGCTTCAGGGCCGCGGACATTTCGCGGGCCAGTTCGATGGTGATTTCCGCTGCGGTCTTGAGGCGGTCGCGCTCCTCCTCAGTCTTGACCGCACGGATGGCGACGATCAGGTTCTCGGCGGACACCATGCGTTGCTCGAGACCCAACTCACCAAGGGCGTCGAGCAGCCTGCGGTACATCCCCAGAGTGAGGCCGTCGGCGGCGAACTCGGTAGCGGAATAGTTGAGCGCCACCCGACGCGGGTCGAGACGGGCCCACACCTGGCGTAGCGGCTGGCCGACATCGAAGCGAAATTCGATCACCTCGTCGAAATAGGTGCCGGCCCCGTTCTGGATGTCGATCGGTTCGAGGAGAGCGATCCTGCGGCCGTCGCGGGTGAAGATGAAGGCAGCGTTCTGAACGATATAGCTGGGTCCCGCGATGAGCGAGGTGAGGATCGGCTCCGAGCCCTCGCGTACAAACACCAGCCAAGCGTCGATGTCGTTGTCCCGAAGGTAGCCTAATGCTTGCTGTTGTTTCTGCTGAATGAGCGCAGCATCTTCTGGGGCAGGTACGAGACCCATAATCACTCCTTATCTCTTAGTGCGTCTAGGCGTGCGGTCTCTCACTCAAAGACCCAGCCGCCGGTCAGTAGCTCGACGAGGAGTCCGGGTGTCGAGGAGTCGATGGCCTAGGCCAACTCTTCGCTTCCCAGGCACCGTGCCTAGTTGCAGTGGAAGTTCCGCCAGACGGGGTTCGCCGTTGCGGGTGATCGTGCGCCCCTGCTTACCGTGCTTGCGGGTTAAGTCCCCGCGGCCAAAGCGACGGGGCAGCCCCAGCCTGGCCTCGCCCAGGACGATCCCCTCCTCATCGAGAGCGAGAGAGAGTGGCGGGTGTCCTAGACCCACTGGGACGCTCGACTCGATGGCGTGGGCAGAGCGGAAGCAGCGGTGGTTCAACTCGAATACCTCGCTCACCTTACCCTCAGCTCACTTTCGGATCGAGGATGTCGCGGAGTGTGTCGCCGAGGAGGTTGAGGCCGAGGACCAGCACGAAGATGGCGATGCCGGGAAATAGGGTGATCCAGGGGGCACCGAGCATGTAGTTCCGACCTTCGCTGAGGATGACCCCCCAACTGGCCGTGCCCGGAGGGAGGCCGACGCCGAGGAAGCTCAGGCTCGCCTCGGCGATCACCGCATAGGCGAAGATGAAGGTGCTCTGCACCACGACCGGGCCGAGGGTGTTGGGCAGGATGTGACGCAGCAGCACCCGCGCCTCGCGACCTCCCAGAGCCTCCGCGGCAACCACGTACTCCTCGTTACGAAGGCTGAGAACGGAGGCGTGGACAACCCTCGCGATGCGGGGCACGTACACAAACGAGAGAGCGAGGACAACATTGAAGAAACTCGATCCGAGGGCGGCGATGAGTGCAAGCGCGAACACCAAGCCGGGAAAGGCCATGATGCCGTCAATCATGCGCATCATCAGGTCACCGAAGCGGCGATTATACCCCCCGAGCAATCCCATGGCGATGCCGACCGCTGACGAGAAGATCACCACCAAGGTCCCCACCGCGACCGAGAGACGCGCCCCAAAGAGCATACGGGTGGCGATGTCCCGGCCGAGATGGTCGGTGCCGAGCAGATGCTCGGAGCCGGGCGGCAGCAGCCGCTCGCGGATAGCGATGGTAGCCGGTCCGTAGGGCGTGAGGAACGGGGCCAGCAGGCCCGCAAGCAGAAGCAGCAGCAACACGGTCAGACCGACGACGGTGGCGGGGGTATCCAGCCAGCGGCGAAACGCCCTGAGGCGGACCGACCGCACCTTCGTGGAAACCTTGGGTCCGGCAGCCCGTCCTTGGACGGGAATGTCCTTGGGCCTAGCCATAACGAATGCGTGGATCCAGAAGCGCGTAGGTGAGGTCTACCAGCAAGTTGACGAGGGCAACGAGCATCGCAATGAGCAGGATGACACCCTGAATCATGGGGAAATCCCGGCGGAGCACCGACTCAATGAGCAACCGCCCCACGCCCGGCACCGCGAACACGGACTCAGTGATTACCGAGCCGCCAATCATCAGGGCCAAGGCGATGCCGACAACACTCAGGGTAGGGACCAGGGCGTTGCGGAAAGCGTGCTTGTTGACGACCACCCGCTCTCTCAATCCCTTGCTGCGGGCGGTGCGCACATAATCGGTCTGCAGCACCTCAAGCAGGTTCGCACGCGACATGCGCGCGATGACCCCGGCGTGGCTGACCCCCAGGGTGATAGCGGGAAGCACCAGGTAACGCCAAGTGGCGCCGGGGTCGTCGGACAGGCTAGTGTAGCCCGCCGAGGGGAACATTTTGAACCTCAGGGCGAACGCTAGGATGAGGAGGAGGCCGAGCCAGAAATTCGGTATGGCCGCCCCCACCAGCGCCACCGCCATGGCACCGAGGTCGAGTACGGTGCGCTGGTACACCGCTGCCAGGATGCCGAGCGGGATGCCGATCAGGACTGCGATCACCGCCGATGACAAGGTAAGCAGGATGGTCGGCTCAAGCCGACTGTAGATCACCTGGGCCACCGATCGGTCGTTGAAGAGCGAGCGGCCGAAGTCACCGCGGATCAGCTGGCCAGCCCAGAGCAAGAAGCGAACGGCGGCGGGGCGGTCGAGCCCAAGTTCACGATTGAGCTCGACCACCTGCTCGGGCGTCCGGTCCTCACCAAGGATGAGGGCGGCGGGAGATCCGGGTATGAGGTTGGTGACAATGAAGACCAGCGTCGCCACCACCAGCATGGTCGCCACCATGCCAAGGAGCCTCCGGACCAGGTATTCTCCCACCGCCGACCGCCGCGTCCCTATCCGCGCTCGTGCCCTCTATTCCCCGACCGACACGTTCCAGAAGAAGGGTTCGGGCATGTTGGCGTAGCCCTGGAGACCGGAACTGGCGATGTGATGCTCGAAGTAGTCGCCGATCTTGATGACCACCACGTCGTCGTAGTAGAGGCCCTGGATCTGATCCCAGATGGCGTGGGTCTCCTCTTCACTGCCAGCGACCAGGAACTCACTCAGTAGTCGATCCCGTTCCGCGCTCTCCCACCAGCCGGTCCAAGTGGCTTGGAGGTGCGAGTGCAGGATGGGGTGGGTGCGGTAGGTGTGCTCGCTGATGGCGAAATCCCACATGGAAGGATCATCAATGATCGCCCCGTGGGCTGCGTCGTCACGAACCTCAACCTCAACGTTGAAGCCGGTCGCCTCGAGCTGCTGCTCGAGAATCAGCGCCACGTTGAACTTGGAGTCGTCGCCGGTCGACACCGCCAGGCGGATGGCCTCCCCATCGTAGCCGGACTCCTGAGCCAGTTCCTGCGCCCGGGCTGCGTCACAGACGTTGTACAGTTCGGACCCGGCGTCGCTCCACCAAGCGGTCTCTTGCCAAGTGACGCTCGGGTCGACCCGCCAGAAGTCCTCCCCTCCGTACACGGGTAGGATGTCTTCGACACAGACGGCCGCCTGGACGGCTCGCCGCATGGTGATATCGGTCATAATTCCCTGGGACTTGTTGGGAATGAAGGTGGTCATCCGCGGGGCACCCAGGAATGACTGGACATCAGGATTGTCAATGTAGCTGTCGAAGCTCTCTGGATCGATGTCGAGTGCCATATGGAAATCGCCAGCCTCGACCCCCACACGCCGGACCGACAGCTCGGGAACGAAGATGAACTTGAGCGTCTGCGCCAGCGCCTCGCGCCGTCCCGCGTAGCCGCTCGCGGCCATGTCTACGGGCTGGTAGTCCTCGTAGCGTTCGAGCACAATCTCTTGACCCTCCGCCCACTCCACGAAGCGGTAGGGGCCGGTGCCGATGATTTCGGTGATGCGCTCGTCGCCGGTCCGTTCGATGACCTCGGACGGGTAGATGGCGGGGCCGGCCCGGAAGGTTGCGAAGGCGGTGATCACGAAATTCACCGGTTCGTTGAGCGTAACGACGATTTCGTAGGGACCATCAGCCTCGAGTGACTCGACGAAGCGGGCGAGCGTCCGGCCGAACGAGCTTCGCACCATCCACCGATTCAGTGAGGCGACCACGTCTTCAGAGGTCATCCCCTTGCCATTGTGGAAGGTGACGCCCTCGCGAAGGCCGATCGTGTAGATGAGGCCATCGTCGCTCCGTTCGAAGCCGGTAGCGAGCATCGGGGTGGGATTGAAGTCGGCATCGAAGGTGAAAAGACCCTCGTTGACATGCATGGCCACGTTACGAACCAAGTTGTTGGTGGTGGCGTGCATATCGAGCGTGGGCGGCTGGGCCTTGATCGCCACGATCAGGGTGTCGCCGGATTGCGCGAAAGCCGCTCCCACGGATACGAAAAAGAAGAGTGAGATCTGGAGGAGCCGCCTGACGAATCGAGATCGGTTCAGGGTCTGCATCTTAGCCTCCTTGCTGAGGAATCGTGAGCTGCTCATTGCCTATCGGAAGGCGACATCGGATAAGGGTGCAAGTCCGACGGTGAAATCCGCTTACTCTGCTTCCTCACCTCCTTCGTTCACCACCAACGATGAACAACATGATGTATCTCACAAACGCCTGCGTCCTGAGGTGTGAAATCATCTTATCCCCCCACTCGGGTCGTAGTGTGAGATTATCTCTGCCCCCCGAAGGAAGGAGGCCAGTCCTGGTGCATCCTGCACCATGTGAGGAATAGAGACAGACCTCCAATAGCAAGTCTAGCCTGCGTCAATCATGAGTGCCCCAGTTACGGCCAAGCAGGCCAAGGAAACCTCAGGGAAGGACGGGTTCGCTGGACCCGCAAGAGCTACGGACCAGACCGGATCCGTTATACGAAGGACGGATTCGCTGGATTCGCTGCCTGAACTGCCAGAGCGAGTTCAGCGAACGCAAGAACACTCCCTAAAGGCGGACAAGACCCGTAGCTCCAACGAAGCCGTCCTTGTCCGCCTTTGCGGCTTCGTTGGACCCGTAGACCCGTAGAGTCCGTTTTTGGCCGTTTTCGCTTCGGGTCGGCTCACAGGCATCACCCCAGAAGCGATCCGGCGGTTGGCAATCCGCCTCGGGCAGCAGGCCAACTGCTTCCACGACCAGCGGGTCCAGCAGCTGGCCAGCACCAGCCTGCAAGCCGATGAGCGCTGGGGCTTCGCTGGGAGTAAGCGTGAGCAGTTGTGGCAAGCCGAGGTGGTCGATCCGGCAACCAGGCTGGTGGTGGCCTTTGCCACTGGGGTAAGGAACGAACAACTGATAGGATCCAGCGAATCCGTCCTTGACCAAGCAGGTCCTGGGAGCATGGGGAGTACTGATCTACAACTGGGCCCGGGAGTGTAGGTCACTCAAGCGGCCACTACCCCAACCGAGAGGCCGGCAGCTATATGAGAGACGCTCTCCGGCGATGGCTGCGGGGCTGATCCAGCGAATCCGTCCTTCTGATCATATTTGGAGTGTTCAGGAGTTGCAAGGACGGATTCGCTGGATTCGCTCACCTACTTATCCTGGTAGGGGGGTGAGATAATCTCACATCACTACCCCCACTCGGATGCGTACGGTAAGCAAAGTGACTCCCGAACGCTCTAAGAGTCTATTCCACAAGAGCCTATCCGAACCCCCCAAAAGGTTGAATAGCTAGACCCTTCCTATCCAGAATAGGTTTGCCGAAACTCACTCCTGGAGGATGCGTCTTGAACCAAGCATACCCAGGCTCAAGGATCGACTACTTCCAACCCCCCCGACCTGGCTGGCGCAAGATCAAGAACATCCTTCCCAAACCCAAGTAGAACAAGCGTGGTGGCCGCCCCAGGATCCCTGGCTGTTATCAATGGCAGTTGGTACATCCAAGGACGGCTTCGTTGGGCCCGTAGACCCGTAGCGTCCGTTTTCCGCTTCGGGTCTGGACCGGCTGCCAGTGTGCACCGCAGTTGGTTCGGTCTCTCCCCAAGCGTCCGGCACGAAAGATTCCAAACCTGGCAACAACTCGACCTGTTCCAAAGGATCAGGCGACGGCCGGTGCTACGCCAGGAGAGGCAAGGTCAAATGGAAATGGCAAGCGATCGACAGCAACAGCTGTCCTGCCCCCCTTGGCGGAGAGAGCACTGGTCGTACACCGACAGGGGTAAGCGGGCCAGCAAGCTTCAGCTGCTGGTCGCTAAGCGTGGTGCTCCCCTAGCTGCTTTCATCAGCGGGGCAACCGGCACGATAAGACTGTTGCCGTTAGCCTGGTCTTCTCCTTAGAGCTTGAACGAGTGGTATATCCATCGAGATTCTCGACAACCGATGAAGGATGCCATGCCCCGGAACCAAGCCACTCAAGAAGAGGATGAAGTGGAGCGGGAGAAGGGACTCGAACCCTCGACATCCACCTTGGCAAGGTGGTGCTCTACCAGCTGAGCTACTCCCGCACACCGTCCTCGGTTCATAGGCGCTTGTAAGGTGCCGCTACCGGCGATGGCACCCCCAACGCAACTCGTAAAAGATATCCCCCGCACCGTCCTACTTTTGCAGGGAGTCGCCTCCCAACTATCATCGGCGCTGGCGTGCTTAACTTCCGAGTTCGGGATGGGATCGGGTGGGTCCACGCCGCTATGAGCACGGAGAAAAAAATAGCGACAGGGAATAGGAGATCTTGAGCTAACGCGCGTCTTGAGGAATAAGTCCTAAAGAGGTTAAGTCCTCGACCGATTAGTACTGGTCAGCTAAACACATTACTGCGCTTACACTTCCAGCCTATCAACCCGGTGGTCTTCCGGGGGTCTTACCCTCACAAGGAGGTGGGAAAGCTCATCTTGGAGTCGGCTTCGCGCTTAGATGCTTTCAGCGCTTATCCGTTCCACACGTAGCTACTTAGCATGTGCCGCTGGTGCGACAGCTAAGACACTAGCGGTGTGTCCATTCCGGTCCTCTCGTACTAGGAACAGCTCTCCTCAGCTTTCCTACGCCCACAGCGGATAGAGACCGAACTGTCTCACGACGTTCTGAACCCAGCTCGCGTGCCATTTTAACCGGCGGACAGCCGGACCCTTGGGACCTTCTCCAGCCCCAGGATATGACGAGCCGACATCGAGGTGCCAAACACCGCCGCCGATGTGAACTCTCGGGCGGTATCAGCCTGTTATCCCCGGGGTAACTTTTATCCGTTGATCGATGGCCCTTCCACAAGGTACCACCGGTTCACTAGGACCGACTTTCGTCCCTGCTCGACATGTACGTCTCGCAGTCAAGCTCCCTTATACCCTTACGCTCTATGCACGATTGCCGACCGTGCTGAGGGAACCTTTGTGCGCCTCCGTTACACTTTGGGAGGCGACCGCCCCAGTCAAACTACCCACCTAGCACTGTCCCCCACCCGGATAACGGGTGCAGGTTAGACGGCCGAACTTATCAGGGTGGTATTTCACCGATGACTCCACGCAGCCTAGCGGCCACGCTTCACAGTCTCCCACCTATCCTACACAGATCAATCCAAACGCCAATACCAAGCTGTAGTAAAGCTCCACGGGGTCTTTTCGTCCTGCTGCGGGTAGGCCGCATCTATACAGCCAATTCAATTTCACCGAGTCTCTGGTTGAGACAGCGCTCCAGTCGTTACACCATTCGTGCAGGTCAGAACTTACCTGACAAGGAATTTCGCTACCTTAGGACGGTTATAGTTACCGCCGCCGTTCACCGGGGCTTCAGTTCGCAGCTTGCACCGCTCCCCTTAACCTTCCGGCACCGGGCAGGTGTCACACCCTATACGTCCCCTACTTGGGTTTGCAGAGTGCTGTGATTTTGGTAAACAGTCGCTAGAGCCAATTCACTGCGCCCGCCTCGGGCTTCGCAGTAGCTAACCCTACGCGCGGGACCCCTTCTCCCGAAGTTACGGGGCTATTTTGCAGAGTTCCTTAACCAGAGTTCTCTCGCGCGCCTTAGTGCTCTTACACTCGCCCACCTGTGTCGGTTTTGGTACGGGCACTCTCGCTTCAACGTTTAGAGGTTTTTCTTGGCACCGTGGAATCGACCAGTTATCAGTCCCGTAGGACCTTCCCGACCTGCGTCACCCTATGCGGAGGGCGGATTTTCCTATCCCTCCAGGCTTCGCACGCCGCCGGGCATAGCCGTAGCTCCGGTTGGCCTATCCTAATGCGTCACCCCATCACTCCACGAAAGTGGGGCAGGAATATTAACCTGCAATCCATCGACTACGCCTTTCGGCCTCGCCTTAGGTCCCGCCTAACCCTGAGAGGACGACCCTTGCTCAGGAACCCTTGGGCTTTCGGCGGAAAGGATTCTCACCTTTCTTATCGTTACTCATTCCTGCATTCGCACTTCCGATACCTCCACGCCTCCTTACGGTAGCGCTTCAACGGCCTACGGAACGCTCCCCTACCCAACGCAGATCCAAGGATCCGCGCTGCCGCAGTTTCGGTACATGGCTTAGCCCCGATCATCTTCGGCGCAGAGACGCTCGACTAGTGAGCTATTACGCACTCTTTCAAGGGATGGCTGCTTCTAAGCCAACCTCCTAGCTGTCTTAGCGTCTCCACATCCTTCTCCACTTAGCCACGATTTGGGGACCTTAACTGGCGGTCTGGGTTGTTTCCCTCTCGTCTACGAAAGTTAGCTCACGCAGACTGACTCCCGGGGTCTGGACCAATAGCCTTCAGAGTTTGACAGGGTTTGGTAAGCTGGTGGGCCCCCTAGCCCAATCAGTGCTTTACAGCCATTGGTAAACCCCCGAGGCTAGCCCTAAAGCTATTTCGGGGAGAACCAGCTATCTCCGGATTCGGTTAGCTTTTCACTCCTAACCACAGCTCATCCCAAGAGTTTTAAACCTCAACGGGTTCGGTCCTCCACTTCCTGTTACGGAAGCTTCAACCTGGCCATGGCTAGCTCATCCGGCTTCGGGTCTACTACCAGCGCCTCAAGCGCCCTATTCAGACTCGCTTTCGCTACGCCTTCGCCTCATCGGCTTAAACTCGGCACTGCCAGTAAGTCACAGGATCATGCTACAATAGGCACGCCACCACCCGTTCAGGCCCCGAAGGGCCATGCATAGGGCTGTGACTGCTTGTAAGCACACGGTTTCAGGTACTATTTCACTCCCCTCACGGGGTACTTTTCACCTTTCCCTCACGGTACTGGTTCACTATCGGTCAGTCGGAATATTTAGCCTTACGGGGTGGTCCCCGTGGATTCACTCGAGGTTCCACGTGACTCGAGCTACTCAGGTGCCGGCTGAGCCTCCACGCCTTTCGCCTACGGGGCTATCACCTACTCTGGCGCGCCTTTCCAGTACGCTTCGGCTAGACGTTCGGGTCTCGTTAGTTGCCGGTCCTACAACCCCACTCCCCGAAGGGAGTGGTTTAGGCTATTCCCTTTTCGTTCGCCACTACTAAGGGAATCGAGGTTTCTTTCTGTTCCTCCAGGTACTTAGATGTTTCAGTTCCCTGGGTTCCCCTCCTCACGCCTATATATTCAGCGTGGGATACCAGAGGTTCGCTCTGGTGGGTTTCCCCATTCGGACACCCCCGGGTCAAAGCTTGCTTCCAGCTCACCGAGGCTTATCGCAGGTAGCCACGTCCTTCATCGGTTCGACTGCCAAGGCATCCACCGTGTGCCCTTAGTAACTTAACCTCCTGAATTGCTTCTTGGTAAGAGTGATCTTCAGACACGCATCTCGGGTCCAATGACCCAATTTCACATTATTCAGGCGCTCTCCACCATCTGAGAAGACAGATTGCGCCATCAATAACAGGATGCTCTTGCTCTCCTATTCGCCTGTCAATGTACCCGCCACTCCTACTGAGCAGCAAAGGCGAGTGTACACCCGCCCGAAGGGACCTGTCAAGGGAGGGAGGGAGGGGAAACGTCGAAGAATGAAGGGTTCGGAAGTGGGGTGCATCCACTGCGATCGTTCAGTCGCTCGCCACCCGATGGTAGAACGCCCGAGTGGACCAGCTCGGTGCCGCACTCGCTGGCAGCGTAGCGGTAAGTTTCACCAGCCCGCTAGCGCCCATGCCGAACACCGCCACAGCGATGCGGACATGGCCGTCTCGGACCGCGCTGAGTGCGAAGTCGGCCGGGTCGAGGCAGGCAGCAGCCTTCCACGACAGCCCTTCGGGGAGGGTCCGCACCCCGTCCGCTGGCTGCACCTGCTCCTCAACCGAAGTGTCCGCAAGTGTGAAGTGTTCCAGGTTCAGGCCGGTTACACCCTCTCCGAGTTCGATAGCTCTCGCCGCCACCAATGTTGCCGAGCCCGATGGGGTAGTGAGGCTGTTCAGCCCGGAAGATCTGGTACCCCCCGTAGGCGCTTCGGGGACCGGCGCAGCCCTGGTAGGAAGCCGTCTCGCCACGATTTACCATCAAGAAGGGTGGTCATCTTCCCGTCCATATCCTCCTCCTCCCGGCGTCATCACGATCAGCTCCTCGAAGGCCTCAGCATGATAAGAATCCGCACCCTTTAGCTCCTCCCTGCTCCCACCGAGCTTCACTCGGATATTCCTCCCCGCCTGGCCGGGTCCGCCGCCCCTGAGTCCAAACGGTCGGGTGGAGCGACGTTGGGTTAACAGGGAGACCTCGAGAGGTTTCAGGAACTGGAAGCGCCTCAGCGCCCCGTCGCCGCCGGGCCACCGACCCTTCCCTCCAGAACCTCTGCGGAGGCCGAATTCGAGGAGGCGGACCGGGTGGCGGGTCTCGAGGATCTCAGGGTCGGTGATGCGGGTATTGGTCATGTGGGTGTGAACGCCTGAGGCGCCAGCATAGCCGAGAGCCGCACCGACACCGCCGCAGATGGTCTCGTAGTGACCGAAGCCGTCGTCACCGAAGGTGACGTTGTTCATGGTTCCCTGGCTGGCAGCGGCCAGATCGAAGGCGGCGAGAAGGACATCGACGAGACGCTGTGAGGTCTCGACATTGCCACCCGCGACGGCGCGACCGGGGCGGGGGCTGACGAGGCTAGGGCTGGGGATGATCAACTCGACCGGCTCAAGGCAGCCGTCGTTGAGGGGGATGGCCTCAGCGACGAGGCAGCGGAGGGCGTAGAGGGCGGCGGCGCGCACCACAGCAGGTGGTGCGTTAAGATTTCCAGCGCTCTCGGGACCGGTGCCGCCGAAGTCGAGCACGGCGCGATCCCCCCTCACGGTCAGGGAGACCACGACAGCGGTGCCGTCGTCCATGCAGTCAGCGAACTCGAAGCGACCGTCGGGGAGGCGAGCGAGGGCGTCGCGGACGCAGCGGGCGGCGTTGTCGCGAATAAAATCCATATACGCCAGCACGGTTCCCAAGCCGTAGTGGGCAACCAGTTCGCCCAAGAGTCGCGTCCCGGAGTTGTTGGCAGCGATCTGAGCCTCGAGGTCAGCGCGGTTGTCGAGGAGATTGCGAACCGGATAACGGGCGTCGCTAAAGAGGGTCTCGAAGCGCTCCTCATCGAAACGGCCAGCAGCCACCAGGCGGACGCCCTTAAGGAGGATACCCTCCTCCTCAAGGGTGGTCGAGAAGGCAGGCATCGAGCCGGGGGTGACCCCGCCCACATCGGCGTGATGGGCACGACTGGCCACGAAGAAGCTGAGCTCGTCGGCCGCGAACACCGGGGTGGCGACGGTGAGGTCGGGCAGGTGCGAGCCGCCACCGTAGGGGTCGTTGGTGACGAACACGTCGCCCGGGCGCATCTCAGGCCAGCGGTCGAGGATAGCGCGCAGGCTCTCCCCCATAGCGCCCAGATGCACCGGCAGGTGGGGAGCATTGGCGACCAGGTTGCCCTCAGCGTCGAACAGGGCGCAGGAGAAGTCGAGCCGCTCCTTGATGTTGGTCGACACCGACGTCTGCCGGAGGACGGTACCCATCTGCTCGGCGATCGACATGAACAGGTGGTGGAAGGCCTCGAGCGCTACCGGGTCGACCTTGGCACCGACGGTGGCAAAACTGTGGGTGGAGCGCTCCTCGGGATGCCACCTGAGCAGCAGGTTATCGTACCGGTCGACGCGGGCGCGGAAGTCCGGATCGACCACCACCGTGCCGATCGACTCGAGGATCAACGCCGGACCCTCTATCGTCTGGCCCGGCCGGAGATCCTCGCGGGCGTAAACCGGGGTGTCGAATCGGCCGTGAGCGAACGTGACAGGAGCGTAGCGTCGGGGCTCAGGGGGTCTCTCAGACCGTTCCTGCGCTGCAGGGGGCGGACCGACTTCGGAAAGGCTCGCCGCCTCGACGCGGACCTGCAATACCTCGACGGGCCGGCCTGTGCGAACGTAGCCGTAGAGGCGGCGGTGCTGGGTCTTGAAGGCCTCGAGGTAGCTCCCGTCGCTAGGCTCATCTAGGGTCAGGGCGGTCTCGGTGCCGCGGTAGCGGAGGTCGAGCTTACGGGTGATGTGCACTGCGGCGGGGTCGAAGCCCTGCCCAGCGAGCGCGGTCCGGCCCTCGAGGTCGAGGGCTTTGAACTCGGACTCGAGGGTAGCCAAGAGTTCATCGTCGAGCGGCAGCCTAGGGACCGGCCTCGAGCCCTGCCAGAGTGAGTCGGCACAGCCGATACCGTAGGCGGAGAGCACTCCGGCAAGCGGGTGGATCAGGACGGTGTCGATGCCGAGGTGGCGGGCCACCGCGCAGGCGTGTTGGCCGCCCGCGCCGCCGAAGCAGCAGAGGAGGTGTTCGCGGACATCGTGACCACGGGCCACGGAGATACGTTTGACCGCCTCAGCCATCTTGAGGTCGAGGATCTCCACGAACCCCAAGGCGATCCTCTCAAGGCTCAATTCGCGGCCGTCGGCGGCGAGGGCGGACCGGATCTCCTGGAGGCGGCGCTCGACCGGGGACCGGTGGAGTGGGAAGGGGAAATTCTCGGGCTGGAGCCGACCGAGAAAGAGGTTGAGGTCGGTCACGGTCAGTTCGCTGCCGGTCCCGAGGCCGTAGCAGAGCGGGCCCGGATCGGAGCCGGCACTCTCTGGACCGACTGTGAGCCGGCCCGAGCGATAGCGGCACAGCGAGCCGCCGCCCGCCGCCACAGTATGAATATCGATCATCGGGGCCTTGAGCCGCACCCCCGCCAAGATAGTCTCGTAGACCTGCTCGATCTCACCGCCGACGCGTGAGACATCGGTGGAGGTGCCACCCATGTCGAAGCTGATGACCTGAGGGTAGCCGAACCAGCGGCCCACCCGGGCGCAAGCCACCACTCCGGCGGCGGGCCCGGAGAGGACGGCGTTATGACCCCGGAAGCGCTCAGCCTCGACCAAGCCACCGCTCGACTGCATCATACGGATGTCGGCATCGGGCAGTTCCCGACGGAGGAGCCGCAGGTAGGAGAGCAGCAGCGGGGTGAGGTAGGCGTCCGCACTGGTAGTGTCACCCCGTGCGGAGAAGCCGATCTCCGGGGAGACCTCGTGCGAGCAGGCGACGTGGCGGAAGCCGAGCGAGCGAGCGTGCTCGGCGATCTCGAGCTCAAACTCAGGGAAGGCGTAGCCGTGGAGCAGCACCACGGCTACGCTCTCGAGGCCTTGTGCCCGCAGCCTCTGCAGGGCGGCATCCACCTCGTCGAGGTCGAGCGGTTCAACCACCTCGCCATCAGATGCGAGGCGGCCACCGATCTCTTCGACGGCCCGGTAGAGAACGGAGGGCTTGACCACCCGGACATCGAAAAGCTCTTGGCGCTGCTGGTTGCCGATCTCAAGCAGGTCACGAAAGCCGCGAGTGATCACGAGCCCATGGTCGTGACCGGTCCGCTCAAGCAGTGCGTTGGTGGCGAGGGTGGTGCCCATCTTGACCTCGCTGGCGGGGATAGGCCCGTCGGCTGTGAGTCCGAGCAGCCTGCGGATGCCCTCAAGGGGGGCCCAGTCCGAGGAGAGCACCTTGGCAGCGCGCAACTCACCCTCGGGTGAAAGGGCGAGACAGTCGGTGAAGGTACCACCCCGATCGATCCAGAACTGCCAGGGGCGGTCAGCAGCGGCTGTAGACATAGTCTCCCACCTTACCGGTTAGGGGTCGCCGGGTCGACCCGAAGTATCAACCGTGGCGGGCGTGCCCGGAGAGGTGCGCGTCCCCTACCTCCCCCATGGGAATTTCGGCACCTTCCAACCCGGAGTTGGTAACGGGGCCCTTGCTAAAGGTCAAAGGGTTAGAAGGGGGGACCGACTACCGCGCCTTCTATTTCGATCCGAGATCGGGGGATGAACAGAACCTAGGCGAGGTCAGCGCAGCTCAGGGTGGGGAGTGGCAGCCACCGGCTAGCCCCCCACCATCCAGGACTGGGGGCTGGTGCTGGAAGCCAACTGACCCCGCTCGGTACCAACCCGGCCGCAATGAGGAGATTCCTGTCGCGGAGCCGAACGCCCCCAATAGCCTCAGTGGAGAGGTCTCGACCGACCTCTAACCCACCCCTTCCTATCCCTTGTGTACTCCCCCCACCGTGTGCAAGGGTGCTAGCCATGGACACTAGAGAGCAGCTTGGCGACCTTCGGATCCCTGCCGACTCCAAGCCTTCAGCCATCGTGCCCTGGAGCAACAACGCCCTCCAGTATCGGCGGCTGAAGGAGGAGCTGGATCCAGAGATCGAGAGGGTTCTCTCGAGTGGGAAGTATGCATTAAGCGAGGATGTCTTCGCCTTCGAAGAGGAGTTCGCCGCCTACTGTGGGGTTCGTTACGGGGTAGCCGTACACTCCGGAACCGACGCCATCGCGGTCCTCTTAAGGGCGCTCGACCTCGGAGAGGGCTCCGAGGTCGTCCTGCCAGCGAACTCCTGCTCGAGCGAGCCCAATGCCGTCATGCTGGGCGGCGCCACGCCGGTGCCGGCCGACATCATGGAACGCAGCTACAACCTCGACCCCGAGCAGGTCGAGGCGAGGATCGGTCCGAAGACGAGGCTGATTCACGCAGTTCACGCGTACGGTCAGCCCTGCGATATGGTGTCGATCAACCGCGTCGCCGCAGAGCACGGGCTACCGGTCCTCGAGGATATCGCCCTTGCGCCGGGGGCGAGGATCGAGGGACGGCGCGTCGGGGCCTTCGGGGAACACGCGATCGCCAGCTTCGGCCAGGGCAAGATCCTCAACGCGGTGGGAAATGGCGGGGGCATCATCCTCACAAACTCGGAGACAGTCGCCGATAGGGCGCGGTCGATCGCCAACTACGGCGGGGGGAGCAACCCCGATCCCGAGCATCCTCGAGCGGCCTATCTCCCTCCCGGCAGAAGGGTCTGGATGGAGCCGGGGTTGAATAGCTTCCTCGATGCGATCCAGGCTGCGATCCTTCGAGTGAAGCTGCGTCACCTGGACCGGTGGGTGGAGGAGCGTGCCGAGCGGGCCCAGCGCTACCACACCCAACTCATGGAGCTCGATCTGGTCACGCCCGTCCTCACCAGCGGCGTCACCAGCGCCTACCGCGGATATATCGTCCGCGTGAGAGAGAGGGACCGGGTCCTCGCGCACCTTCGGACAAACGGGGTGGAGGCAGCCACCATGTATCTCCCGCCGGTCCATCTCCAACCGGCCATGGCGAGGTTCGGCTACCGCGAGGGGGACTTCCCGATCACAGAGAGGGTTGCAAAGGAACTGATCGTGCTCCCGATCTACCCCGAGTTAACAGCTGGGCAGATCGATTACGTCGCCCAGACGCTACGAGACGCTCTGGGGGATCACCTCCCGGAGGAGTGTGCCCTGGATCCATAGGCCGCACCGTCACAGAACTTCCACAGAACTTCGTGGCGGCGACCACGGCGTCCCCAACCTACTCTCGTCCCAGGCAGTGCGGAACAGACAGAGCCCTACCGGCGATGCCAAGATCCTCGTCAGCGAACCTGGTAGTCGCAGAGAACGGACCTATAGCGAAGGGAATTATAGCGTGTGAGCAAGCCTTCGATCCATAGGTCTGTCTCTCAGAGCCCTCATGAATGATTGAGTCTATTTTGAGGTGTGCGTGGCGGGACTCGAACCCGCGACCGGCCCTCAGTCAAAGAGTTGCTCTGATCCATCTGAGCTACACGAACACTCAAGGGCAGGATAGCCACAGATCATAAGCGTGGTCTAAGGCTGTCCTGCCCAATATGTTGGTTTCCAGGTAAGGCACACAGGGTAAACAGGGGGTGGAGATGAAGAGACTTACTACATCGGTAGCCGCGGTGGTGCTGCTGTGCCCCATCGTGCTCGCGGGTTCCCTGTACGACTGCTACCCGACCGAACCAGAGCCGGGTGAGATGGTTGTCTGCCCAATGGAAGGGCTGGAATCGCCGTCTAGCGGTGATGTTTGGGGGACCATCCAAGAGCCCCTAGAGCCCACGGTAGTTTGGCATGTTGTAGGGGTGGATGGGCCGTCGCCTGATAGAGCCACGGCGAGACTCGGCGAGTTGACGAAGCCCCTTCGCGACGAACTCAGAGATGGGTTCGGAAAGATAGTGTCTGGAGAAGTGGAGCTAGAAAAGAACGAGTTTGTGAAGCGCCTTATCGACGAATTTCGAGAAGAGACAGGGATAGAGATGGTGAGGATAGAGATCGAAGAGTGAGATCGAATAAGATCGAGCGGGTCTCTTCCAGGCAGGACGGTGGCGCGTCCAGTGCGGTGTGGTTTTCTGCACTTGTAAAGCCAGAATCAGGATTCCCATAGCGAAAGATCTCAGCGGGCCAGCAGGTTACCGTGAACATCCAAAAGAATCACAATCCGCAGGGGATCTCTTCACCCAGATATGAACCTGCAAGATACCTAACTATGATCCCCGATGGGACCTGGATAGAATGATACCCATGTCGGCCTCCTTGGACACACGCACCCTTGCTACCCAAGAGTCCTTACCCCCGCCGACAGGGCCATCCCAGGATTACCCCCTGCGTGAGCTCAGCAAGGGTGAGCCCCTGTATCTCTCCGGAGACCCCGCTGAGGCGGTGTTCAGGCTCGAGGAGGGGCTGCTGAAGTTGAGCATCGACGTGCCTACGGGCAAGGAGCGAATCGTGAGCTTGGCCGGACCAGGCGACTACGTCGGCGCACTGGTGCCGTCGCGTGCCCTGTTTCAGGAGAGTGCCGAGGCGCTCAGCCACCGGGTAACGGTCCGGATCGTGCCCAGGCAGGACCTAAGCAACCAGCTCCTCGAGCAGGTCTACGCCGCCGCAGGCGAGCACCTAGTCCGGTTGCAGAGCGCCCTTGAGGACAGCGGTCTGCAGGTTGGCGCCCGGCTGGCCCGCACTCTGCTGCGACTCGGAGATCGGTTCGGGCATCTGTCCGACCAGGGCGTCCGCCTGACGTTGCCGCTGACCCACGAGGACCTCGCCACTATGATCGGCGCCGCCCGCGAGACCACCACCGCCACCCTTGGTGAGATGCGTGCCCAGGGGCTGATCCAGGGAACACGCGGCAACTACCGCTTCCAACGGGAGCAATTGCACAACTTCGCCACCGAATCTTCCCTCAACTCCTGAACTGAATCCCCCTTCTGTCCGCTTCGGTAGACTGGGGCCGCATGCCTGTGACTCCTCTTCAAGCTTCTGAACTCCGATCACGGTCGAACCGTTCTTGAGCAGACCCAGCGACCGTACCGTCGGACTATTCGGGGCCCTCGCCATCGGCGTCGGCGCCATTGTCGGGGGCGGAATCCTGGCGCTGGCCGGGGTCGCGTTCTCCAAGACCGGCCCCTCCGCCCTGATCGCCTTCTCACTCAACGGTGCGGTGGCACTCCTCACCGCCTTAAGCTTTGCGGAGCTCTCGGCACTGTTCCCCCATTCGGGAGGTACCTACGCCTTCGCCAAGCGGGTGCTCTCGGTCCGAACAGCGTTCACGGTGGGCTGGACCGTCTACTTCGCCTCGATTGCGGCGGGGGTGCTCTACGCCGTCGGCTTCGCCGAGTTTGCTGCAATTCCTCTCCGGGAACTGGTGCTGGTGGTCTTCGGCTCCCTGCCGACCTTCCTCGAGGAGCGAACCTTCACGGTGGCCTTAGCGCTAGCGGCCATCGCCCTGTACGCCTTCGGGCTGTCGCGCAGCAGCGGCGGCGGTGGCAGCTGGGCCACGATCGGTAAGATCGCCGTCTTCGCAGTCATCATCGTGGCAGGTCTGATCACCCTCCTAGGGATCCCACCCGCAGCGGTCGGACGCAAGCTCACGCCCTTCTTCACCGGGGGCGCGGGCGGCCTGGTAGCGGCCATGGGCTTCACCTTCATCGCATTCCAGGGCTTCGACCTGATTGCGGCGGCGGCGGGCGAGATCAAGGCGCCTGCGAAGACCATCCCCCGCGCCATGCTGCTCTCGCTGGCGATAGCCCTCGCTGTCTACCTGCCCCTCCTGCTCGTGATCGCCACCGTCGGCACGCCGGAGGGCCGGAGCGTAGCAGAGCTGGGCCGCACCTTCCCCGAAACAGTGGTGGCGGTCGCGAGCGAGACCTTCATGGGTCGGGCAGGTTTCTGGTTGGTCGTGACAGCCGCTATCCTGTCGATGCTGTCTGCACTCCAGGCGAACCTCTTCGCTGCCTCGCGGATCGCTATGGCAATGGCCCGAGACCGCACGCTGCCGCGCTCCCTCGGACGCCGGAACGCGCGCGGCCTCCCTGCGACTGCGGTGCTGGTGAGCGCCGGAGTACTAGCCCTAATCCTGCTGGTGCTGGCCGACGTGGCGACCGCCGGAGCTACGGCGAGCCTCATCTTCCTGATCACCTTCACATTGGCGCACGCTACCGGGGCACTGGCGCGCCTGCGGACAGGAGACCGACCGCTCCCGTTCCGGACCCCGCTCTTCCCTGCGGTGCCACTCCTAGGAGGCGTGGCCTGCGCAGCGCTGGCGATCTTCCAGGGGATAGTGGTCCCCATCGCAGGAATCATCATACTCTTGTGGATCGCCTTGGGGACCGGCATCTACCTATGGCTGTTCGCCCACGACGCCCGGGCCGCCGACGCCCTCGCCGAGGCCCAAGACCCCTTCCTGGTACAACTCCGGGGGCGGCGGCCGCTGGTGCTGGCCCCCATCAACAATCCGGCGAACGCTAAGGCGATGGCCACGGTGGCGAACGCGCTGACTCCGCCGGGACCCGGGAGGGTGCTCCTGTTGAACATTGTGACCGACCTCAAGGGGGAGGAGAAGGGAGCGCTAGAGAACAGTCAAGCGGTACTAAGGAGTTCGCTAGCGGCCTCGTTCGACCTAGGTCTCTACCCAGAGGCCCTGACAACGGTATCTGAAACCCCCTGGCGCGAGATCGGCCGGGTGGCTCGCGAACACGACTGTGAGAGTCTTCTACTGGGACTGAGCGACCTCGAGGACGACGAGATCCGCGAGCAGATCAACGGGTTGATCAGCAGAGTGAGAAGCGACGTGGTGGTCCTGAGGGTCACCCCTGGGTGGCAGCTCAGCGATGTCGGCCGGGTGCTCATCCCCATCCGCGGACGCAGCGACCAAGAGGTCCTGCGAACTCGGCTACTCGGCAATCTCACTCGCACCGCCACCCCGGAGGTAACCTACTTGAGGGTGGTCCCCACCAGCACCACCGGAGCCTCTCTGGCCCGCGCCCGCAGGAGTCTAGCCCAACTTACGGAGGACCGCAATCTAGGTATGGCTCACGCCGAAGTGGTCCCCAGTGACGACCCGCTGGGCGAGATCACCACACGGGCTGCAGAGCACGATCTGATGATCCTCGGGCTGCGACGCTACAGGCGCCAACGTAAGATGATCGGAACGTTTGTCAAGGGGATCGCGTCGGAAACAGACCCGAACTGCACCATGATACTGATCAGTCAGCGACGCTAAACCACCCGGTCCGACTTATGTTAGCTCGCGTTAAGGAGGGTGCATGTCGACAGGTAGAGCGAAAGATCGGGAGATCCCCGGGGACCGCGTCGTCCACGAGACCCTGGAGACGCTTCGGTCAGACCTGGGCACAGCCGAACTCGAGGTGGTCTCCACCGAGTCGGAGACGTCCGACTCCCCAGCGGCCACTCCCCTCAGCGTCGACGATGGGACCGTGAAGCTGGACAAAATCTCCAAGTCGGGCAGGTATATGACCGACGCCACCACCACCCTGACCAAGTCGCCTATGCCCGCTGTCGCCCGGCAACTCAATTACCACCTACCCCAAGTGTTCCAGGGGGCGCTCGAGCGAACCAGAGCCGCGGTCGGTCCCTCTATAAGGATAGTCGGACGGAGGGGGCGGGACGGGATCGGCGTGGCACGCCAACCCGGGACCGCGATGGGGACAGGGAGATCTGGGGACAGGGAGATCTATCGAACCCCCCCTGACCTGGAACCCCGACCAGCCCTCACACCGGGGGTGGGCGACAGCGAGGCTCGTGACCACGACCGAGCAGGTGCTCGCCACATGACCGGGCTAAGCGGAGGACCGAGCAGCCGGATCGGCGTGATCGGAGCGGGTGACATCAGTTCTACCTACCTGAGGGCTGGGAAGCTCTTCCCCGAACTGGCCTTTCAGGCGGTGGCAGATCTGGAGAGGGACCGGGCCGATGCCCGTGCCCGGGAGTTCGGTATCGAATCTGTCTCGGTCGAGTTGCTGCTCGCGAATCCCGACATCGACCTGATCCTGAACCTGACGACCCCTGCCGCCCACTTCGAGGTGAGCCTGGCGGCCCTCGAAGCTGGCAAGGGCGTCTACAGCGAGAAGCCCCTGGCGATCAGCATGAGGGACGGGAAGTGCCTACTCGAACGAGCTCGATCGCTCGGGCTTCCCCTAGGCTGCGCGCCCGATACCTTCCTCGGCGCCGGGCTGCAGACCTGCCGATCCGCCATCGATAAAGGGCTGATCGGCCGTCCCCTGGCTGCGACCGCCTTCTTCATGAGTTCAGGTCCAGAGAGCTGGCATCCGAACCCCTATTTCTTCTTTCAGCCCGGAGCGGGGCCGCTATTCGACATGGGACCCTACTACCTCACAGCCTTAGTCCACCTAGTCGGTGGAGTACGCCGAGTCGGTGCCTTCGCCGGCGCTGGCCGGGTCGAGCGGGTCGCTGCTAGCGGCGAGGTCATCCCGGTGAATACCCCAACCCACATCACAACGAGCCTCGAGCACGAGGGTGGGGCGATCAGCACCCTGGTCACCAGCTTCGATGTGCAGACGAGCGACCTGCCCAGGATCGAGATCTACGGAACGGAGGGCACCCTGGACGTGCCGGACCCGAACGGGTTCGGAGGCCCGGCCCGGATCCGCCGGGGGCGGGACGACGAATGGGAGGACCTCGAACTGATCAACCCCTACACCGAGCAGTCTCGCGGCCTAGGGCTGGCCGAACTGATCCGGGCACAGTCGGTCGGCGCACCACCACGAGCCAGTAGCGACCTCGCCCTCCACGTCCTCGAGCTGATGGAGTTAGCCCTCGCGTCGGCCGAGTCGGCAACCGCCCTAGTCCCTTCGACTCGCCCTGAAAGACCTCGCCCGCTGGCAGCCGGTCCCCTGGAGGAATCATTCGGATGACGCCCCCCCGTACTGCATTGCAACTCTACACCCTACGCCACCTTCCGGGAGGTCCCGAGGCGCATCTTGCCTGCGCCGCTGAGGCCGGCTTCGACGGCGTCGAACTCCTTCATGGCCTCGGCCTCGAAGCCGAGGCGCTGCGCGACCGGCTAGCAGAGCACGGCCTGAGAGCTGTGTCGAGCCATGTCGCGCTAGCCAGCCTCGAGGCCGACCCCGACGGCATAACCTCCTTCTACGGGACGGTGGGCTCGCCGGTGCTGATCGTCCCCAGTCTGCCCGAGGAGTTCCACGGCGACAGCCCCGAGAGCTGGCAGGCCCTAGGGCGGCGCCTAGCCGCCCTAGGCCAGGTCTGCCGCGCCAGAGGCCTGAGGCTCGCCTACCACAACCACGACTCCGAGATGGACCTGTTTGGGGAGGTGACGGCGCTCGATCTGCTCCTAGAGGCGGCCCCGCCCGGCCTGCTGGAATTGGAACTCGACCTCGCCTGGGTGGTGCGGGGCGGCCGCGACCCGCTTGAACTGCTGGCTCGTCATCAGGGCCGCTGCCCCCGCGTCCACGTTAAGGATCTCGCGCCCGCGGGGGAGAATCTCGAGGAAGATGGCTGGGCCGATGTCGGGTACGGGACGCTCGATTGGGACACCCTGCTCCCGGCCGCGATCAAGGCTGGGGCTGAATGGTTCATAGTGGAACACGACACCCCAACCGACCCGGCCCGCACTGCAGCCCGGAGCTACGCCTACCTGGCGTCGCTGGGCTACAGCTAGGATGTAAGGTCTAGAAACCGCGCTGCGCCAGCAGTGCGGGGATATCTTGAGCGAGCCTTACGATCCTGTCCTGGCCGTAGACGTAGCGCATGAGTCGCCGAGCGTCGAGGACGGCGATCATGTCGGTGTGTCTGAACAGATTGTCTGCAGCCTGCTGGTAGCCGACGAAGAATGTCCGGGCGGCGGCGGCGATCTCGCTTTGGTCGCCGCTCAGCCCCAGGAAGTCGGGGTGAAAGGAGCTGGCGTAGTCCTGAACTACCGCAGGCGTGTCGCGAGCCGGATCGACAGTCACCATGACCAACTGGACCTCTTCAGGTTCGCCCAGATCGCGGTAGACTTTCGCCACCCTGGCCAGGGTGAGGGGGCAAACATCTGGGCAGCGGGTGTAGCCGAAGAAGACGAGGAGCATAGGGGCTTCGAAGTCAGCTAGCGTGACCTGACCCCGGTTGACGTTTTGGAGGATGATGGCGCCGAGTTCGGGAGGATTCTGCAACTCGGTGCCGTAGAACTCGGGCCTAGGTGACAGGATCCGCCCCAGACTGAAAGCGGCGGTTCCAGCGGCGATCAACCCGGCGGCGGTAAGTGCGTAGAGCCAGGTTCGCTTCACGCTGCCAGTATAGGATCCCCCCCGGACACCTGAAGTAACACGACCGTCCTTTTGTCCCCCGGGGCGCTGAGTGATGGGGATAACTTCTCGCAGCTCCCTCGACCACGGCCGGGAAACATGATGGACGAGAGGAGTTCAAGACCGTAATTGGTACCAACAGCCATCTAAAGGCGCTCATGCCGTTCGAGCGAAGATCGGGAGCCAAGCCTTCGTTCCGCAACAATCCATCCGATCTCAAGGGTCTTAAGAGGGCAGAGGCGATCTGCAAACACACTCCGGAGGGTCTCTTGCAACCTACAAAAATTCATGGGAGCCGCCCAGCGGCGTCCCCGCACTTCCATCCTGCGAGGTTGAGTTCAGCTAGGAGGCCGGTCGGTCTCCGAGGGCTTCACCGGCACGGCATCAAGCTCGGCAGCGACGATCTGAGCTATGTCGAGCACCTCGGGGCCCCCTCCCTCCTCAGCGCCCCCAGACGAGGAGAGCATCATCTTGCAGAAGGGGCAGCCGGCGGCGACCACCTCGGCACCGGTCTCACGTGCCTCCTGGTAGCGGTTCTCTGAGACCCGCATCTCGCCCGGCTCCTCCTCTTTCCAAAACTGCGCGCCGCCGGCGCCACAACAGAAGCTGCCAGCTCGGTTTCGTGGCATCTCGGTGAGGCCCCCCGAGGCCCCCCGAAGCAGTCGCCGGGGGGCGTCGTACACGCCGTTATGTCGGCCCAGGTAGCAGGGATCGTGGTAGGTCAGGGACCGAGACGAGCTTGAGGTCGGCAGCCTCCCCTCGCGCATTAGCTGGTCGATAAACGTACTGTGGTGAACCACCTCGTAGTTGCCACCGAGCTGAGGGTAGTCGTTGAGTAGGGCGTTGAAACAGTGGGGGCAGGTGGTCACCACCCGTCTCCTCTTGGCGGGGTCACCGATCAGGGCCTCGTCGAGCACCCCCACGTTCTCGCTAGCGAGTTGGTGGTAGAGGTATTCGTTGCCGGCCCGGCGGGCGGGATCGCCGGTGCACCTCTCACCCCTACCGAGCACCGCGTAGTCGACCCCGGCCTGCTCAAGGATGCGCACCATAGCGCGCGTCGTCGCCTGCCCAGCCGGGCTGTAGCTGCCGGCACAGCCGACCCAGAACAGCACCTCGAAATCAGGCTTCTCCTCGACGGTGGGGACATCCAGGCCGTCAGCCCAGTCCATCCGCCTATCCTGACCCAGTCCCCAAGGGTTACCGGTGCGCTCCAGGCCCCGAAACGCGCTCTGTAGTCCGGCCGGGAACTCGCCCTGCATCATCACCCGGTCGCGGCGGATGTCAACAATGTCGATCATCTGCTCGCAACCGACCGGACAGACCTCCATGCAGGCGCCACAGGTGGTGCAGGCCCACAACGCCTCCGGTGAGAGGACGAACTCGCCGACTTCGCGGGGAGTCTTCACCTCGGAGGCAAGCAGGTCGCCGACCAAGGTAAGCTCGTAGCGCTTGTTAATCTCGATCGCTGCTGGGCTAAGCGCCTTGCCGGTCTGGTTGGCAGGGCAGACATCGCTGCAGCGGTTGCACTGAATGCAGGCGTAGGGGTCGAGGAGTTGAGGCCAGCGCAGGTGCTCAAGCCTGGAGACACCGAACTGCTCTGCGGAGTCGTCTTCGAAATCGAGTGGCTCGAGCGCACCGGTCGATACCCGCTTCCCTTCCAGGCGCGGTTCGAGTACGAAGTTCATGGGCGCCACCAGCAGGTGGATATGCTTCGAGCGCGGGAAGTACGGCAGGAAGGCGAGAATCAAACCCAGCGCCCCCCACCAGCCGACGTGCCAACCTATGATCCTGCCCTCGCCGAAGCCTACCATCCGAGCCAGGGCGCTGGCGAACGGCTGCCAAGCGTCGGTGTGACCCCCCGCAGCCAGCAAGAAACCCTCCCCCACCAACCGGAAGCCGACATGGAGCAGGATGAACGCACCAACGACGAGGCTGTCGCGGCGGACGCCCCCTGCCGCAACAGCCTCGTGCAGAAGCGTCAACTCGTTGTGCTCCAAGCGCCGGTCACCCACTATGAAGCGACGAATCAGCATATAGGCCACACCGACCAGGATCAGCACCGTGAACAGGTCGGCTCCAAGACGATAGAGGTTGCCCAACAGACCGAAGTCGAGATGCCCCTGCCAATCGGCTGACAGGTAGCCCTGGAGGCCATCAAAGAGATTGACCAGCAGGTAGAAGCTGAAGCCGTAAAAGATGAAGGCGTGGAAGAAGCTTACCCAGGACCGATCCCTGAATACGGTGCGTTGCGTCAGCGTCCGCCAGACGGCCTCACCCACTCGGGCGGGCAGGTGATCGAGGCGGGGGTAGTACCCATTCCCGCCGCGCGCGACGATCTGGACGATGCGGGAGAATCCGAGGGTCGCGAAGTGGACAGAGATCAGGGTGAGGATGAAGAACAGAACCTTTTCGACAACGGTCAGCACACGGTCAACCCTCCAGGGTCACGCCAGCCCTCCCCGGGCTGGAACCAAGGTGTGCCCCGAGTCTATGTCAGCCCCCACCGAGGGAGCAACGGGTTCTCGCTGGAGAAGCTAGAGTATATCCCATAAATACCTGGGCAGGACCGATCCAAAAGCAAGCAGAGCTATACCCGAGCTAAGGTCGGACTCTCTGGGGCCGGGGCTGCTACTTTGACCCCCCTCTCTCCACCCGCCTCTTCTTGTAATCGGAGTGGCGAGAGTCGGTTATACCAGCCTGCATTCGCACAAACCTCTTTAATGCCAACGCCTCTGGCGACAGGTCTTTGAGCCTTCTGATAGGACATGGCCTAGGCGTTGAACTTCTGCTTTTGTAGGAGGTCCACTTAAGAAGACCTCTAGATTTCCGGCGCTAGATACCTTACACTGTCGCTACCACGGAAAGGAGGTGGTCCATATTAATAGATGTGAAATGACCAGTGGAGGTGCCCGTCGAGGGTAACCGGAGTACGCCTCCTCATTAATGCGGGGATTTCCGCTTCCCTCAAGAAGAGGCGGGTAACCGGCGCCCCCCGAACAGGTCGGGGGGCGCTTTCTTAATCTCCTCCACTCGCCACGCCCGAGCCGACCGGACTAGTCGTTCCGGGCAATCACCAGCACGGCCATAATCAACGCTGCCTCGTGCGCCAGCGACACGAGTTTCCCTCCCTCTTCAACCACGTTCAGGTAGTGGCGGACCCGTGGCGGGAGGCCCAGCACGCAGCGCTCGATCATCTCGCCGATCTCAGTTGGGGTGTGGGCACGCTCGATCCAACTGCGAAAGTCCTTATCGCGCCTGAAGCGTTCGACGTGGTCGAGGTCGAAGCCGGCATCGGCAAGCCAGTTAACCCAGCGGCGGACGGTGTAGGCCTCGACGTGACTCGGATCGCGCTCTCGCTCGATCTGGTTCATGGCCCTGTTCAACCCGGGGTCCTCGGGGGCAACATTGTCCACGATCAGAATCAGGCCACCGGGGACGAGCACCCGGGCAGCCTCCCAGACGAACGCCCTGGGATCGGCAAAGTGATGAGGGGCGATCCAGCAACTGACGATATCGAAGCTGTTATCTTCGAAGGGAAGTTCCTCAGCGGCTGCCGGCAGGAAGGTCACCCCTCTAACGCCCTCCTCCTTCGCGAAGGCGCGTGCGGCCTCGATCATCTCGGGGGTGAGATCGGTGGCGGTAACCATGGCGCCGGCCCTGGCGAACGCGAGCGCGGTGTGACCCCCACCGGTGGCGATGTCGAGGACAGTTCGCCCCTGGAGGTCGCCAGCAAGGTGGACCATGGCCTTTAGATCCTCTCCCTTGGCGTGGTCCAGACTACTCAGGTACCCGGATGCAGTCTTGCCGAACTGGTCCTGGACCTTGCGGTGAATGCAATCGGCGGCGCTCATCTTAAGTCCTCTGGCAGCGCGACTCGAGGGGTGAGTAGGGAGTTCAAACGAGATCAGGCTAGACCCCCAGGGTCCGGCTGCCAACTCCGGCTTGGGCTAGTGGCGCCTCTCCAGCAGCCGCCAGACGGTCGGCAGCAGCCCAGCCGCGATGAGAAGCTTGAGGATGTCTCCCGGGATGAACGGGGTGAGCCCCCACTGGAGGGTGGTGGGCCAATCGGGCGCGACCCGGGAGAGCCAGAGCAGGCCCGGTACGTAGATCAGCACATTACCAACGAGCATGATCAGCGCTGTGGCGAAGACCCGGCGATCCCAACCCCGCTGGGCCAAGTAGCCGATGACAGCAGCTGCGATCAGGAAGCCGACCAGATACCCCCCGGTCGGCCCGGCCATGTAGGACCACCCCGACTCCCCACCAGCGAACACTCCGAGTCCCAGGCCGCCGACGATCAGGTAGCTGGCGATCGTGAGGGTGCCGAGGGAGAGGCCGTATCCGGCACCGATAAGTAGCACCCCAAGAGTCTGGCCAGTGATCGGAACCGGCCCGATCTCAATGCGGACCTGGGCCAGCAGGGCCAGGAAGAGGACACCCGAACCTACCTGGATCAGAGTGCGGGCGGGCACGTTCTGGATAGAGACGAGGCGGTTTACCAGCGGTCCAGACGGAACTCGACTAATCATGAAGACCTCCCTAAGGCAAGTGTACTGCTAGTAGCAGCGTACACTCAGGGTCGCACGATGCCCACCCTCGCGCGCAACTCCTAACACTTGTATAGTCATACCGATCGACCAAAGCAAGATCCGCGCCTCCTTATGGGTGGTCACAGTCAACACTGTGTTCCTCCACCACACAAACTTGTCGGACTGTCCCCCAGCGGTCGGCCCAGTTCATAATCATGGCTGTGGCATCACACCGCGCTCAGAAGAGCCAGCCGAGGTCCCGGCCCATCACTTCCGATAGAGCAACCGCGCCACCGCACCCCTAACCGGCCAACTCCACTCGGGCATAATGCCCCGGCATTGCCAACGACCACCACCTGCTCGCCTGCTGAATCTCGATCACCGTGGCCCCTCGAGCAGCCAAGGACCGGGTGGAGTGAGTGACCTGAGACTCGACCCTCGAGTCCGGCAGCCTCTGCTCTGGCCTTGATGATATGCCTTACGCTACGGGGGGTGAGCGCAGTTGTGCTTATCCGGTCGCCCTGGGCGATCGATCGGAAGAGGGGGCCGTCTTCAATGCCAGCAGCATCGAGCCATTCCCGGACGGAATGAGCGGTTAGGGGCTTGACCCCTTAGACGCGTAGCCCTATACTATCCTTTAGGAGACATTAGCTGGAAGCCCGTAAGTCGGGTTTCCGCCTAATACAACAACCAGTTCGCCTTATCCGGT
>MPNL01000077.1 GCA_002239005.1 Truepera sp. bin119 | reverse complement strand
CAACCGCACGCATTCGCCGTGGCCTCCGGCAAGATGGGGGCCTCGAGGCCAGCAGCTGCGAGCTTGCGCCGGATCGGCATCCGCTCGGCCAACGACCCCGTAGCTGCAGCCATCCTCGCCGCGGAAGCTGGGACGGAGAGGAGAGGACATCAAGCCCCTAACTACTGATTCCGTTGTTTTTTAACCGCGACTATTACCGATAAGTAACGAAGTGTTATGGGAAATCGGTTTCGGCCCGTTACTCACCTACCCACCAGGAGAGCACCATAAGGCGTGACGACGTGCCGTAGGCTTGCGGCTCGAAGATGGTGATAAAGAAGGGAGTAGACGGCAACATTACACCCCTCGACACGCGCGCATGCCCGCGTTCCCAGGTGTCATCTGGGTAGGAAGCCACTACAGCATCCACCGTTTCCTGTACCGCCTGCAAGCCGTACTCATTGTTTGCCCGCGCGCGGAGCGGAGCGCAAAGGTACGCCACGCTG
The DNA here is from genome assembly GCA_002239005.1 of Truepera sp. bin119. GTDB lineage: Bacteria > Deinococcota > Deinococci > Deinococcales > Trueperaceae > MPNL01. The sequence goes on along the minus strand of MPNL01000077.1, from coordinate 3,163 downwards.
GTCGGTACAAACATTAGCAGGTCTACAGAATGCGGAAACTGCGGAGGGCAATTGTTTGTACCGACCTCGTCATCTGCAAAGGTCGCAAGCAGAATGGCTATGGTGACACAGTCCGGACTCTCCGAGCTGGGGGTGCAAACCTGACTCCCCCATAGGCCGGCGAGCGCCTCGGTCATCTCGTCGGTTTGCGCCTTGGCAGCGGTGGCAAGTAGTAGAGCGAGCGCGATGAGCAGATAGCGAGTCATGGCACTACACGTTATCGGATGTGCAGGATATACAGCTTTTATGGAAAGTTGCTCAATTAGGCTAAATCGAGGGGTCCCCTTTGGTAGTAGGTTACGCCGGCTTGATCCACCGGCTTGTGGAAACTGAATTGCAGATCCTCTTTGTAGTAGGTTTTGCCGATTCGATTCAGCTCGTCTATCAGGCTTGAGAATAGTTCCTCCATGTGATCGACCGTGAAGGAAACGGTATCGCCCTTGTTGAAGAAACGGACGACTTTCGGCTCTCTGCCGAGCTTGCCGCTTCTGTGCAGGATGGCTTGCCGATACGTGTTCAGATCTTGGAAAACGTCGCTCTTTATCTCGTTCTTATCAGCCATGCCACATTCTTGGGCTATCTTTCCCCGATACTGGTCTTCCCACATGGCATATGCCAGAGCGATCGCGCTCTTTCTAAGAAGCTGGAAATAGGGGCCTTCCTTTACAAAGGCATCAATAAGCTGCTTGGGAGTAGTGGTGTACTGGTATGTGGCACCAGCCCTGTTGGGATTCCCTTTGCCCACCTTCAACGTGTCTCGTATATCAAGCTCCGGATCGGTCGCAACTCTTCCACACAGCCACCCTCGGAACTTAATAAATGCCAAGCCGGCTTCCACTACATACCCGTATAGAGCAATAAGCTCTTCGTACAAGTTCCTGAGCGCTTGCATGCCTCTACCCTAACCCTCATAGCGGAGCCTGGCTACTGCCCCCCGGCTGGCAAGCTCGGCTCGAGCATAGTGCCCCGGCATCGTAGGCGGTCCCCACCACGCCGCCTGCTGCATCTCGACCAGGGAGGCGCCTGCAGCTGCGAGCGACTGAGCAGAACCGACCCGAAGGGAGTGACCTGAGGCCCTGTCAGCCCTGCTCTTGATGATCACTCGAATGGCCTGGTGAGAGAGCGCCGACTCCCCAACTGTCCCACTGCCCCTGGCTCTTCGGAAGAGCGCCCCACCCTCGAGCTTGGAGGCCTCCAACCACTTCCGGATCCGCTTCAGGGTTGGCTTGCCCAGGTAGAGGACCGCCCCCTTGCCCTCCTGGTCGGTCTTAGAGCGGCGCACCGTCACTGTCGAGCTGGCCCAGTCGAGGTCGCTCGCCTCGAGGGCAGCGACCCCAGAGACTCGCAGCAGGGCATCAGAGGCTACCAATATCAAGGCAGCATCACGAAGGCCGACGAGCCCACCCTTGGCAGCTTGGCGAGCGACCGAGCGCGCCTCGTCATGGCGGATGCCGGTTACCTGGCCGCAGCCACGGTCGGTAGCTGAGCGCCGGAAGCCTGCTAGCACCCGCTCACTCAACGGGCCGACCGGGCCGGACTCCCCGGCATCGTTGGCCTCGATGCCGCTCTCGTCGAAGCGGCTCCAGACGCTGCTGTAGACCCGACGGGTACCAGGGCTAACCGAGCCCTCGACGAGCTCGAGGGCTGCGGCGGGGATAGCAAGCAAGGTCGGACTCTTCGGGTCGGTCTGGGTGTTGGTGGCGAGTAAGGACGGACTCGTTGGGTCGTTCATGCACTCCTCCTTAACTGCTGGTAATGGGTTCCACAGAGACCCCGGGCGACGTGGGGGCGGTCGCAGCCGGGCTCACTGCACCCACGCCGGACCTGGCGCTGACCACTGGTCTGATTGCCTATCTCTATATCCGCGAAGCTGTCCCGGTTGCCGACCGCGGAGGAGAAGAGCGTGGCGACAGCTGGTAGCTGACACCCTCGCTCGCACTGTCTCCAGTTCGGGACAGTAAGAGCCGATATTGCCAGGTCAAAATTGCCAGGTCAAAAGTACCTTCGGGAAAACTTCGAGGGGGCTTAACGGGGCTCTCAGAAAGTCAGTTTATGCGGGATTCTGTGTATATTCTCTGTATATGGTGAGTAACGGCGGCGCTTCCTGCAAGGTGCCGATGCCGCGCCTCTTCATCTCGTCTGTGTTCACGAGAACCAATGCCCATGCCGTGCAATAGAGGATTTGCTCTTCGCGCGGAGTAAATCTTAGTCCTTTTTTGGACAGTTTTGCTTGGTGGTCTAACTCAAAGTACCTGGCGAGCGAGTAAGACGAATCATGCTTTTGAAGGCAGGCTTTCAATTCCTTCTCAGAGAAGGGATCGAGGTTGTTGTCTTGGCCGACCTCGTTCAGTTTACTGATGATGTCAGGTATTATTCCTGCCTCAGTGCCGCTTCTTCTCCGTAGGTCTCTGTAGAGGATACCAGGGTTATGGTTTGTATTGTCTCGAACGACTGAATGGTGAAGAAGCAACACAAGCCGCAAAGACTGCTCGATTGATAGCAAAGTCAACGAGAAAGGCACAACTGTAAAGTAGATGTCCTCGACGCTGTCAGGCTCGGTGGGATGCCTCCTGCACTGCTGCGCTACGTGTCGGCTTGCATCCGCCGCCGCCATCATTCGCAGCGCTGCGGTTTTAATTTCCTCGTCGCTCAGTTTCACCCGTTTGGCCCCTTTCTTACACCTCGCCATTGCAGTGTCCAATCATACTTTTACGGAATCAGTAGTTAGGGGCTTGATGTCCTCTCCTCTCCGTCCCACCTTCCGCGGCGAGGATGGCTGCAGCTACGGGGTCGTTGGCCGAGCGGATGCCGATCCGGCGCAAGCTCGCACCTGCTGGCCTCGAGCCCCCCATCTTGCCGGAGGCCACGGCGAATGCGTGCGGTTGCTGGCCTGATCCGGTGACCCCCTGCTCCGTCCCCAACTGCCCCCGAGGCTACTACGCTCGGGGGCTTTGCTCTGCTCACTATCAGCACCAGCGGGCCGGGATACCACTCAACTCCACGCCGACCGGCAGCCCGAATCGCGGCTCAGAGAGGGTCGCCGGGCGGCCGGAACAGGGGCGCTGTGCGGAGTGCGGCCGCGCCAGGCGGCCTAGAGGGAGATTTCGCCATGGCCGCTGTGACA
>MPNL01000022.1 GCA_002239005.1 Truepera sp. bin119 | reverse complement strand
AGGGTGCGGGTCGAACTCCGCGGCACCCTGATCGAGGTCTCCTCCGGCGAGATCCTGCACCAGCTTCAGGGCAGCCTCTTTGACGGGGTCCGGCTCGAAGATCCCGACGATCCGATCGTTCCCTTCGAGCGGGATCCCGCCCTGCTAGAGCTTAGGGGGCGGGCGGTCGACGAACTGGCGGAGATCCTCGTCGGCCTGCTCGAGGGCTACCTCAGCGGAAGTAGTTACGAATAATCTCCTGATAGTCGACCGGAATACTTCCCTCGGTGATGGCTCGCTCGACGGCCCGGGCGTAGTCCCCCGCCGATCTGCCGCCGGGGAGATCGACCGCATCTGAGCCCGGCAGCTGGATGGTCCCCGCCCGGTTCTCCAGCCCGGGGCCGAGGATCCCCTCGAGGAAGTCCTGCTCCCCAGCCTCCCCCCGGTCGAGGCCGGTGCTGGGCCGCTCGAGCGAGGCGCCGTCGCCCACCCCCTCGCTCGCCCCCCCCAGCGGCCCCTGGCCCTCGCCGAACTCAGCCCCCGCTGGCTGCTGCGGCGCTGCGCCCTCCTGGGCCCCCTGCTGCTGGGAATCGCCGTTCAGTCCCTCTGGATTCGCGGCCTCCGAATCCCCCTGCTGCTCACCGGAGTTCTCGCCGGCTTCGCTCCCCTCTCCCCGGCGCTCCTCCTCCGGGCCCTGCTCGCCGGCCTGATCGCCCTCCCCCTGCTCCCTGGTCTCCTCAGGGCTCCCCTGGGCCGGCCTCCGCTGGAGGTCGGGTTGATTCTCCTCCGGGGGTTCGGCGGGTCGGTCGCGTCGGCGCAGGTTCTCGAGGAATTGCGACAGGGCCTCCTCGTCGCTCATAGCGTCCGAGATTCCCTCTCCGCCCTCTGCGCTTCCGTCGCCTTCGGCACCCCTCCCCGGATCGCTCTCCTCGCCCCTTGGCGGGTCGTTCTCGTCGAACCCGGTGTTCACCCCCTCCTCACCGAGCAGCTGGGGATCCTCTGGCCTCTCCGCTGCCGACCCGAGTTCGTCGGTCGGCCCGGTCGTGGAGAGGCCCGGGAGGAGCGACCCTCCGAGCCGGCCCAGGCTGATCGCCGGGAGGAGCAGCAGGCCGAGCGCCAGGGCGAGTATGGGCAGCCACCAGGCGGGGTTGCGGGGGGGGGAGAGGTTGCGTACCAGTCGGGTCGTGCGGTCGACGACCGCCTCGGCGAGGCCGTAAGGGTCGTCTCGACGCTCGAGCTCCAGGGCCGTCTCATAGCTGAGGCCGATCCGGTTGGAGAGCCAGCCGAGCGCCCACTCGGGCAGGCGGCGGAGGGGGTAGAGGAAGCCCGCTGCGAAGCCTGCGGTCGTGAGGAGGGCGTGGGCGAGGAGGCTGAGTCCGGCGAGCCAGGCGACGGCAGAGCTGAGCAGAGCCCCGGCGCTGCAGACTGTCATCCGGAGGTGCAGGCGGCGCCTGGCCGCCATCCTGGTGTGGAGCCCGAGGTCGGGCGTCGCCCTGCCGCTCTGAGGGGACTGCTGGCGCCTGCTCTGTCTGATTATCGGCTCGCTCCGCTCTCAGGGCCGAGGGCCAGCAGGACTGTGGTGAGGGAGGCGATGGCGACCATGATCCCGGCGTGCTGCCAGGCGGGGTTCACACTCGCCGTCATCGGGTTGAGGAGATTTACCCCCAGGCGGATGTCGAGGGCGATCATCCCGATCAGCAGGCCGGGTATGGCCAGCGGGAGGAGGCTCCGGCTCCGGACCCTGCCGAGGAACCAGCCGAGCCCGAGGCCGATACCGTAGAAGGCGACGGTGTCGACCAGGGGGAGGAGGAGCGCCCAGCTGAGGGGGACGCTCGGATAGCTGGCGGCGTAGGCCGCTACCTCGAAGGGGGTGGAGACCAGGGCGAACATAAGCACCGCCAGCCCGGTCGAGCGCTGCACCGACCGCGGCCTCAGCGCGTAGACCCCGCCGTAGCCGAGGGCGATCAGAGCGAGGAGGATCACCCGGGTCTGCGAGACCGAGAACCAGGCCTCGTTCACTCGGCTCAGCGGGTTTGCCCACCGGGCCAGGGTCACGAGGGCGAGCACCACCAGGAACAGGGTGAGGAGTTGGATCATGTCGCTCCGGCCGAGGCGCCGCTCGAACTGTTCGAGGAAGCTCATGGCGCCCTCCCCGCCAACAGCTCCGGCCGGGGGTCGGGCAGGGCGATAACGAGTCCCTGGCGGGAGCGGGCCAGGCCGGTGCCGCTTGGCAGTTCCAGGTCGAGCAGTCGGGCGTAGAGGCTGGACAGGGGCAGGTTCTCGGCGGGGCGTGGCACCAGCCGCTCGCCGGCACCGAGTTCGCCCTGGTGTCCGAGGCCCACCACGTAGAGGTCGGTCAGCGGGGAGTCGCTGCGGTTCGCGAGCGCTCCGCCCTCCCAGGTGAGCAGGGCCCGGTCGAGGCCGGGCTTCGCCAGCAGGGTCGAGGTGGTCCAGCGGTCGAGATCGAACCGGGTACCGGAGGGGGTGACCAGGTAGGGTATTCCCCCTAGCGGATAGGCGATGATCTCGCTCCTGATTCTCCCTGCAGGGAGGGTGAACAGGGTGTGGACCTGATATCTGATGGCCAGGTCACCCGCCCCGACGCTGATCGTCAACTCCCGCTCGATCTGGGCCCTCTCCGGTCGGAGGTAGCCCCAGGCGATCAGGCTGGCGAGGAGTGCCAGCGAGAGGCTGGCCAGGGTCCCGGGGAGCCCGCCGAAGCTGATCAGCAGCAGGGTGAGGATCCCGTAGCCTGCGGCGACGATGAGCAGGGTGAGTAGCGGAAGCGGCTCCGGGCCTGAGATGTCGAGTTCGTGGCGAAGCTCCTGGAGGGCGCCAGTTGGCAGCTCCCGCTTCAGGGCCAGGGCGGCGGCGAGCGTCGCCTCCGGATCGGTGCCGCGGAGGAGCCAGCCGGTTCCGAGGCGCTGCACGGGGTCTGGGGCGAGAACATCCAGGTCCCGGTGTCCGATCGGAAGCGGGTCGAGCAGGACCACCCGCACTCCGGCCGCCGCCGCGGCCGCCACCGCCTCGAGCCTGGGTGAGGCGGCGCTGCCATCGATCAGCAGGGTGCGCACCCCGTCGTAGGCCGCCACCCTCTCGGGCAGGTCGCCCGCAGCGACCTCGAGGGTGCGGGCCTCCGCCTCAAACTGCCCGCGCCACCTGCCTGGCCGGCTCGAGATGAGCAGGTCGAGGGGCTGCACCGACTTCTCCTTGGGGTCGAACGATCCGCTGGCGATCGTGGAGCCTTCCGTCCGCGCCGACCAACTGAAGCGCCTCCAGCCAGGGAGGTAGAGGTCGTCTTCGAAGACCGAGATCCCGGTGCCGCCGGGCAGCAACGTCCGGTAGATCATCGGCTTCTCCCCCTCGCGCAGCGACCCCTGGTCGACCCGGATCTCCAGCCTTACGGAGCCTATGTCGCGCAGGGTCACCCTGAGGGGGTTCCACCGCTCGGTGACAAACTCCCCCCTGTGCCCGAGTTCGAAGCGGACCGAGGGGGGCTGCGCCAGGGCTTGGGCCAGGAGGAGAGCTGTCACTAGGAGCGCCGCTGCGCGGAGGGCCATACGCTCGTAAGTATACTGGGCCCCCGGCTGCGCCTGAGAGCTCTGGCTCACCCCCCGGCGGCTCTAGTCGGGGACGACCAGTACGATCGCGCTGGCGATCTTCCGTTCGCGGTCGCGGTTGACCACCCGACCGTCGATCAGCAGGGTCGCGCTGCTCCCGCTGTCGAGTCGCATGGCGGCCTCGGCGCCGAGCTCTGTGAAGAGCGAAACGAGATCCTCGGCCCGCATCGCCTCCGCTACGACCAGCAGGATGGTGCCGTCGGCCCGGTAGCCGATTCCCGACTGCTGGGTGAGGCCGTCTAAGATCCTCGTCCCCCGCCTGAACCCCTCCTCTTCGGGCGCGAACGCCGGCAGCCCTGTCTTGAGGAGGAGCGGCCCCGCCTCCAGAGCGTAGCGGACCCTGCCGAATGAGGGGGGGTCGAAGCGGAACTCGAGGCCCGCCCGGGCCCCGGCGTCTACCAGCGCCAGCTCCCGAACCTCCGGTGCGTAGACCACCGCGAACCCGTTCTCGGGCACCGGCAGCGGACCGACCCGGTTGGCTGTGACCCGACCCGCCTTCACCGTGATCACCCCCAGGCGTGGGGAGCCGGCGAGTTGCCCCGGCACGATGGCGACCGACCAGAGGGGGGGCGACCGTTCGGCGCGGTGGAGCCTCCCATCGATGCGGATGTCGGCTAGGGCCCCGACCCGCGCGATCAGGGGCCCCTCTTCGCCGAAGGCTACCGCTGCCCGGTTGGCCGAGGGCGACGAGATCAGGCCGTAGTCGACCCGCAGCTGCCCGATGACATCGAAGCTACCCGGATCGAAGTAGCCTCCGTTGATGGCGGCGAACGCCCCGACGGCCAACTCGCTCAGCGTCCTGGGGACTCCGCTCTCCCCGACCACCAGGAAGTTGCCCGCTCCGGGTGCGACCTCGAGCAGATGCACTCTGCTCGGGCCGCGGCCGCTCTCCGCTGGGAAGGTGCGGTAGCGGATCCCTTGGCGGAGCTCCTCCGTCGTCTGGCGGAACGGTTCGGGAGGTTGCAGGAAGATGTCGATAACGAGCCGCGTCGGCTCGGCGAGGTCGAAGATCCGGAAGTGGGTGGAGGGCCCGGTTAGTTCGAAGTAGGGGCGCTGACCCCGCTCCTCGATACTCCACTGAAAGCCGAGGTGGGAGCCTGAGGCTCCCGCAGGGGTGAGGGTGAGGATCTCGGGCAGGGCGAGTTGGAGCCTCCCTCCGGTCTGGGAGAGCGTGTCGGTTGTGAGCGGTGCGAGGCTCTCGCGGCTTAGGCCCTCGAACTCCAGGACCACCCGCACGGCCTCCTCGGTTGCGCCGGAACGGACCTCCCGCAGCCAGGGAAGGTCGATACCGAGTGGGCCGAGCGCCGCGCGCTCGAGGTAGACCTCCCCGTTAAGCAGCTGCGGGGCCGGCAGGGCTGCGCCGGAGAGCCAGCCGACACCCGGCAGGTAGGCCGCTCTGCGCTCGCCGACCATAAGGATTATCGCTTCACCCTCGACCCTGGCGACCCCGTCGGGAAGCCGGTGGAGCTCCTGGACCCGACCCCACGAGGCCAACAGGGCGACTGCGAGTAGCCCCAGGGCTCGGCTCCAGCCCCGGCTCGCCCCTCGGTAGTGCGGACGCGGATCAGAGCTTGTGGAGCGTTTCGAGGAAGGGTCCAGGGTGGATCTTGTCTCCGAGGATATAGTGCAGGGCCGAGGCGATGTGGTGCCCCTGGATATCGCGGAGATTGAGGGTCATCGAGCCGAGGCGGAGGGCCCTGCGCCGTAGGGGGGAGACCGCCTCGGGGCTGAAGTCGACGACGGTGAGGTGAGGACCGAGGATATCGTCGGGCACTTCGAAGGCCGGGTCGACTCGGACCAGGAGGTCAGACTGTTCGAGGAGGCTGCGGATCAAGGGGTCGTTCGCCGCCCGCGCGGTGGTTATGGTGCTGGCCGCGAGACCTTCGAGGATCGCCTCCGCCTTGGGCCGGTTCTCGGCCAGCACGGTGAGGTGGCCGATCCCGATGCTGGAGAGGTCCCTGGCGGCGGCGCGAGCCAAAGGGGTGGCGCCGACGATCACGGCCTTGGCCTCTTTCCCGTCCCATCCCTCCGCTCGGAGGGCCGCGCCAAGCGCCCGACCCTGGTTGTATTCGCCGATCGTCCCCCCTTGGGTTACGGTGACAGTGTCGACCGCCTCGGCCTCCCGGGCGTCGAGGTTGTTCCGGTCGATATGGGGATAGGCGCTCTGCTGCAGCGATTCGTCGAAGAGGAGCGCCCCTGCGAATTTCAGGGTGAAGAGGCTGTCGAGGATCCGCTTGATCGGTCCCGCGGGTACGGGGTGAAAGTGGAAGCGCCGTTTTGCGTCCTGGTGTTCCTGCAACACCCTTTCGAGATTCGGTTCTGGACCCACGATCGCGACCAGGTGCATGGGGCAGTATACCGTGATGTGGGGTGGGTCCGGTCCCGGGGGCGCGGGGTCGGAACTGTGCTACATTGGAGCTGTGAGGCGAGACCGGTTCCAGGGGTCGATTCGGGCGGACTTTCGAACGCCCCACCCCCCTCTCTGAGGCCTCACCAGCCCCCGCCAACCTAGACGACGAGGTGAACTATGCACGTCACCCTCCCTGACGGCAACCGACTAGACGTTCCCGAAGCTGCGACCGGCGCAGATGTGGCCCGCGCCATCGGCCCCGGGCTGGCAAAGGCTGCACTGGGGATTCGGATCGACGGGAGCTTGGGGGACCTCCTCAGCGAGGTCCCTGGCGGCGCATCGGTGGAGATCCTGACGGAGCGCGATGGGGAGGTTGTGGCGCTGATGCGGCACACCCTCGCGCACGTGATGGCGCAGGCCGTCACCGAGTACTTCGTGGCTCAGGGTGCTCTGCCGACCGCTATCCGACTCGGTATCGGGCCCGTCATCGAGAACGGCTTCTACTACGACTTCGACCTGCCCCGGCCCCTGACCCCGGAGGACCTCGAGGAGATCGAGGGACGGATGCGCGCCATCGTCGCCGCCGACCTGCCGCTGGAGCGGTTCCCACTGCCTCGGGAGGAGGCGCTAGGGCGCTACCGAGGTAGCGGCGACCCGTACAAGATGGAGCTGATCGAGGAGCTCCCGGAGGGGGTGGCGATCACCTTCTACCGCCAGGGGGGGGAGGGGGGATTCACCGACCTCTGCCGCGGCCCCCACCTGCCGTCGACCGGCCGGATCGCGCCGCACTTCAAGCTGATGAGTGTCGCCGGCGCCTACTGGCGGGGCGACGAGGCTCGACCTATGCTGCAGCGGATCTACGGGGTCGCCTTCCTGACAGCGGAGGCCCTCGAGCAGCACCTCTGGCAGCTTGAGGAGGCGAGGAAGCGCGATCACCGCAGGCTTGGGGCGGAGCTCGACATCTTTGTGCTCGACGAGGATGTAGGGCCCGGTCTGCCGCTCTGGCTGCCCCGCGGCGCGATCATCATCGAGGAGCTCGAGCGGCTCGCCAAGGAGGTAGAGGAGGCTGCCGGCTACCGGCGGGTCCGGAGTCCCCACCTCTCGAAGGAGCAGCTGCTGCTTAAGAGCGGTCACCTGCCCTACTACCGGGAGGACATGTATCCCCCGATGGAGCTCGAGAACGTCCGCTACTTCATGAAGCCGATGAATTGCCCCTTCCATCACAAGATCTACGCCGCCCGCCCCCGCAGCTACCGGGACCTCCCCCTCCGGCTCGCGGAGTACGGCACCTGCTACCGCTACGAGGATTCCGGAGCGCTGATGGGTCTGCTGCGGGTCCGCAGCCTCCAGATGAATGATGCCCACATCTACTGCACCGAGGAGCAGTTCGAGGCCGAGTTCATGCGGGTCATCGAACTCTACTTCCACTACTTCGATCTCTTCTCGATCGACGACTATGTGATGCGGCTCTCCCTCCACGCCGAGGAGGGCCTCGGCAAGAAGTATGTGAACAGTCCCGAGCTCTGGCGCAAAACCGAGGCGATGGTCCGCCAAGCGATGGCGGCCGGCGGGATCAACTTCGTTGAGATCGAGGATGAGGCCGCCTTCTACGGGCCGAAGATCGATGTGCAGATCCAGAGCGCCATCGGCCGCGAGTTCACCCTGGCCACGAACCAGGTCGATTTCGCCCAACCCGGCCGCTTCGGCCTAAGCTATATCGACGAGAACAACCAGAGGCAGACGCCGCTCTGCATCCACAGGGCCCCGCTGAGCACCCACGAGCGGCTCGTCGGCTTCCTCCTCGAACACTATGCCGGGGACTTCCCCCTGTGGCTCGCTCCCGAGCAGGTCCGGGTGGTCCCCATTGCGGACCGCCACACCCCCTTCGCCGAGTCGCTGCAGAGCCGGCTGGTGAAGGCGGGCGTTCGCGCCGAGGTCGATGCCAGGGCTGAGCGGATGAACGCCAAGATCCGCGACGCCGAACTCTACAAGGTGCCCTACATCGCGATCGTGGGCGACCGGGAGGTGGAAGGGGAGACTGTGAGCTTCCGGAGCCGGAAGGGACCCGACAGGAATGCTGTCCCCGTGGGGGCATTCATCGCTCACCTGAGGGACACCATCGTGGCTCGGTCCTCGGCGGTGGGACCGCTGCCTGAGGCCGCAGGGGGCTAACTCCCGCCGCTTCGGGGATAGGTGATTACCCCGTTATGCCGCCCGAACGACACCCCCGAATGGAGCAGATTGAAGGCTGCAATCTTGAGGTTCACCCACCTCCTGAGCGACGGCAACGTCTTTACCTGAGCCACCTGAAGGGTTAGTGACCTCACCAGAGTGCTGAAGCTCAGGTACGGGTTCGCTAAGGACGGATAAGAACGGCTTCGAAGGACGGGTTCTTCGGACTGGAGCTTCGGGTCCGAGCAAGGGACTCAGACCACACACCATTACTCCCCCAAGGCTGGGGTCCCCCTCTGGGGGTACGGACTCTCCGGGTCATGGTTGATCGCTTTGGTGTCAGTACGCCTGTGCCGATATAAGCCTTAGCTTCCAGAAACCAGTTCCAAGGACGGACGAGGGCGGCTTCGTTGGAGCTTCTGGTCTGGGGGTACGGACTCACAAGCGGACTCGTTGGGTCCGGGTCAGATCGGTATGATTCGCCGCTGCCAAGACCCCACTCTCGAACAGTCCCTCGAGGCCAGGTAAGGCGTGCAGTTTGAAGCCGAATACCAGCCCCATGGTATTAGCCATGGCCTCAGGGAACTTCGACCAGCAGGAGCGTTTACCCAAGGCGGGGGTCCCCCGCTGGGGGTACGGCCTCTTCGGGTTCGCCACCGGTAGTGGTTCGCTATCTGTCAGATTAACCCGGTTAGCTGTCAGCACCGAGAGGGTAGGTTCAGCCAGTAGCCTCTCGGCAGTGGGCAAGATCGGGTGGTAGCGGGTGTAGTGGGGCAGCTTGGGGACCCGGAGCGAAAACGGGCTCTACGGGCCCAACGAAGCCGATCTTGTACCCCCCAAGGGGGGACCCCGCCGTCCTTACAGTTCACTCCTGGTTGACGATCCAGTAGCAGCTACTCTCATAGCCAGCGAATCCGATCTTGGGTTGAGCGAGGATCTCGGCTACCGCTGCATTAGAAGTTCGCTGTAGCTCGCTTGTTGGGCAGGTTGCTGACCCGTAGCGAAAATGGCCCAAAACGGACTCCACGGGTCTACGGGTCCAACGAAGCGCCCTCGTTCGTCCTTGGTAGTAGATGACGAATGCTGTGAGGAACAGCTCTTCTGGCTTATGCTGGTAGCAGGGATGGGGAGTCATGGAAACAACCACTCTCTACGGAAATCCCGACTGCGGCGTGCCTGCTGACCCCGAAGCCACCTGGGGCGTCCGCCCCGCAAGCGGGGTAACAAGGAAAAGAGAGGGCATTATGGCGATATTCGTGTTGTTGCTGGCACTGGCTGGCTTGGCCTGCGGCTCGGCAGACGATTCCGGGAGCTCATCCGATGACCTCACCTTGGAGCAGGCCGTGGGGCAGATGTTGCTAATCGGCTTTCGCGGCACTGCTCTGGACGACAGCACTGCCACCGTGCTGCGCGAAATTCAGCCTGGCGGCGTTCTGCTCTTTGACCGCGACGGCCCCAGCAAGGGGGAAATGCCGCGCAACATAACCTCGCCGGAGCAACTGCGCGCCCTGACGACATCCCTGCAGGAAACCGCGAGCATCCCTTACTTCATAGCCGTGGACGCCGAGGGCGGCTATGTCAACCGGCTGAAAGAGGAGTACGGTTTCACCGTTGTCGTGCCGTCGGCCCAGACCTTGGGCGCGCAGCCTGTGTCCAACACCGCGCAGGTGGCCGGCTCGCTAGCTAGGCAGTTGCAGGATATGGGCATCAACTGGAATCTGGCCCCGGTGGTGGACGTGAACATCGACCCGGCCAGCCCGGCAATCGGCAAGAGGGAACGCGCCTTTAGCGACGACCCGGAGGCGGTTGCCGCCCACGCCGAAGCTTTCATCGAAGCCCATTGCCAGCAGGGAATGGTGTCCACGCTGAAACACTTCCCCGGGCACGGCAGCGCCGCCGGCGATACCCACCTGGGCGTCACCGACATCACGGACACCTACCAGCGTGAAACCGAACTGGCCCCCTATCGTCAGTTGATCGCTGACGGCTACGATGGCGCGATTATGACCGCCCATGTCATCAACCGCGACCTTGACTCCAGCGGCCGTCCGGCCACCCTCTCGTACGACATAATCACCGGCCTGCTCCGCGATGAGCTCGGCTTTGACGGCGTGATACTCTCCGACGATATGCAGATGGGCGCCATAGTTTCCCAGTACAGCTTGGCCGATGCCGCCGTCGCCGCCGTTCACGCCGGAGTGGACATCATTCTGCTCACCAACCAGCATAGCGAATACGACCTCCAAAACGTGCGCCTGGTGAGGGACGCGATAATGCAGGCCGTGGCCGACGGCGAAATGCCGGAACAGCGCATCCGGGATTCCGCCCAACGCATCCTGACCCTGAAACAGCAGTACGATATCCAATAACAGCCATATCTAACGAGTCTCCATCCCGCCAGCAATCCACGGCAGCGTTTCTTGCACCGGAGCAGGGGTGTCTGGGACACTATTCCCAGAACCACGTCCGAAAGGGAACGCTGTTTAACCCGATGGGCAAGTTGTAAGTAACGGTACAATTAGTAACTCGGACAGTTGCTGCTCCACAACGCTCAGGCGCTGCAGTTGTGACTGGACGAAAACCTACCTTCGACAAAGCACGCCCTGCCCCGACAGTAGTCCCTTTGCGTGCCTGATAGTGAAGCTGTCAACCAGGACGATTTGGGAGGAATCCGAAGCCGGTGACCAATGCGACCCTGTCATGTCCCCGGAAAGCCTGAAATCCCCCACTGGAACGGCCAAAGTGCGGAAACGAAATTCGTCACGAAGTTGGTCGCTTTCAGCCTCCGCCCAAGCAGGTCCTGAGCCTCACCATTTTCTCTTATGATGGACTGTGTAGCTACCAGAGAGGGGTGGGCAAGTGAGCTACCGACCGCTTGCTGAAGTGCGCAAGACGCTCCGGGTCAGGTGGTACCGAGTCCCCATCGAACGGGCCAAGCTGCTCGAGCTCTCGAGGCGGAGCGACCTGCAGGGGTGGTTTCAGGCCGGAGGACACCTCGCCCTGTTCGCTCTGACTGGGGTCTCGGTCTACCTCCTCTGGTCGCAACAGCTCTGGCTCGGGTTCGCCGTAGCACTATTCCTCCACGGGACAGTCGCGAGCTTCTTTACGGGTATCGCCCCCCACGAACTCGGTCACGGCACCGTCTTCCGCACCAAGTGGTTGAACCGATTCTTCATGTACCTGTTCAGCCTCTTAAGCTGGTGGGACCCCTTCGACTACGCCAGCAGCCATACCTATCACCACCGCTACACGCTGCACCCCGAAGGGGATCGTGAGAACCTGTTGCCGCTCGAGCCGTCGGTAGCCTCCCCCTTCATGCTGCAGCTGTTTACCATCAACCTGCTCACCCAGCAGGGCCGCACCTTCGGCAAGGGCGGGCTCCTTTCCACGATCTTCGTCACCTTCCAGTCGGCGTTTGGCATCGTCGGCCCCGGTAGGGCCCCGATCAGTGAATGGTTAGCTGCTCTGCGCAGCGACCAGCCGGACCAGGCCCGCAGGTCGATGTGGTGGTCACGGACGCTGCTCCTCTTCCACGGATCGGTGCTAGCGGTCGCCCTCGTCACCGGCCAATGGATCCTGCCGCTTATCATCACCTGCTCCGCATTCATCGGGAATTGGGCATCCTACTTCATCGGTATGACCCAGCACTGCGGTCTCCGCGAACACACCGATGATTTTCGCTTGTCCGTCCGCTCGATAAGGCTTAATCCGCTCGCGGAGTTCCTCTATTGGCGGATGAACTGGCATACCGAGCACCATATGTACGCCGGTGTCCCCTGCTACAACCTCAAGAGGCTCTACCGAGAGGTAGCCGACGAGATGCCGGAGCCGCGTAGCCTGCTGGGCGCCTGGCGGGAGATGCGTGAGACCTGGCGCCGGCAGCAGACCGATCCGAGCTACCAGTTCGACACGCCGCTGCCGCCGACTGCGAAGAGGGTCAGAGCGGGCAGACCGGATGCGCTAGAGGATTCCATCGGGGAGTTGGCTCCCGAAGGTTTGGAATGAGCTGGTAGAGGGGTCGCCGACGCGGACGCCAGGCTCGGACCCCGTTTGGGGCGGCGGTGCCGAGTCTCTTAGCAGGAGGCCGCGCGGCTCTGGTGACGGTCGCCTGTGCCGGGTAAGCTGAACACACGCCAACTCTCCGCACGGTGGCGGGCTCTCTTCGCTCCGGGTACCGGCATCGCGCCCAGCCCACCACCGTGTCGGGGGAGATGAGGAATCATGCCAGCGAGACCGAACCTGCTGATCCTGCTTACCGATATGCAGCGGGCGGATACCGTTCACGCCCTCGGCAACCCTGTGATCCGAACGCCCAACCTCGATCGCCTGGTTGCCGAGGGGACCTCGTTCACCAACGCCTTCTCCCCCTCGCCGGTCTGCGTTCCCGCCCGCTGCTGCCTGCACTACGGGCTCTACCCTCAGAGCACAGGTGTCTATGAGAACGGCTCGTGGATGGAGGATAACGACGCCTCCTACCCGGCCATCCTCGGTCGCAACGGCTACCGCACCCACGGCATCGGCAAGACCCACTTCGCACCCGACCCGCAGGCGCTGCGCGGCTTCCAGGCAAGGGAGTCTCAGGAGGAGAACCGGAGCGACCCGGCCAGCGACGACTATATCCGCTACCTTCGCGACAACGGTTACGATCACCTGGAGCCGCACGGCTTCCGCAGCGAGATGTACTACATCCCCCAGGTGTCGACCCTGCCGACCGAGGCCCATCCCACCCAGTGGATAGGTGACCGGAGCATCGCCTTCATCGAGGAGCACGGAGGGGGAGACCCGTGGTGTCTATTCAGCAGCTTCATCCATCCCCATCCCCCCTTCTCCCCGCCGAAGCCGTGGCACAAGCTCTACCGCGCTCCCGAGATGCCGCTGCCTAATCTCCCCCAGCAGCTTGAGTCGCTCCAGACCTATATCAACCGGCGGCAGAACCGCTACAAGTACCGGGACCAGGGCATCGACCTGAACCTGATGCGCAATATCAAGGCGTTCTACTACGCCACCATCTCGTTTGTCGACTACCAGATCGGTCGCATCCTCGCCTCGCTCGAGCGCTCCGGGAGGCTTGATGACACCCTGATCGTGTTCACCTCGGATCATGGGGAGTACCTGGGGGATTACGAATGCTTCGGGAAGCGGAGCATGCACGACGCCTCGGCGCGGGTGCCGCTGATCGTGCGCTACCCGAAGCGGTTCGCGGCCGGTGCCCGCTGCGGCGTGCCGGCGAGCCTGATCGATTTGCTCCCGACCCTGGTGTCGGCGGCCGGGATCGATGCCGGGGAGTTCGAAGTCGACGGGGTCGACCTGAGCGATCTCGCCTCGGGTGCCAGCGACCGCCAGGAGGTGTTCGCGCAGTGCGGTTCCGGGCCCAAGGGCAGCTACATGATTGCGAGGAGGGACTACAAGTACTTCTACTCGGCGCCGGACGATGCCGAGTTCCTGTTCGACCGGGTCAACGATCCGCTCGAGACGCGGAACCGGGCGGGCGCGCCGTTCACCGAACAGATCCGGGGCGAGCTGAAGGGCGGGTTGCTGTCGTTTCTGCGGGAGCGGGGGGAGTCGGCTGCGCTCGAGGAGGGCGCAGCGGACCTGGACTGGAGGCGCTACCCCTACCCCGGCGACATCTCCGCAAACCCCGACGCGGGACTGATCGTTCAGGACGCCCCCGGATCGGTGGTGCCGATCGAGGGGTATAGCACGAGCAGGGACTGATGTCGGTACCGCTGGCAATCGCCGCGGCGGCGCCGAGCTCTAAACTGGCTCAATCGTCGACGCTCCCTGCAGTTCATAAACCGGACAATCCCAGTCTTGTGTGATCCTAATTGGGGGGAAAGATCAGGCCCACCAGACTTGAGCCGACAACTCCGGTGGTAGGGTGGCTGAGCTGTGATTGCCACTTTGCTCTTGATCTGTCACATCGCGGCTGGCGTGGTGGCGTTGGCTGCCGCAATGGCTGCCCTGTTTACATTCAAAGGTGGCAGTAAACACAGGTTGGCGGGGCGCATATACGCGCTGGCGATGACGGTGGTGTTCGTTACCGCAGTCCCGCTGGCGATTATCGTATCCAATCTGTTCCTTCTGATCATTGCCACGTTCAGTTTCTATCTGGTGTTCACCGGTTGGCGGTTTGCCAGGAACGCTAGTGGGAATCCGCATTGGATAGATTGGACGGCGGTTTCCATCCTCGGTTTGACCGCCCTAGCGATGGGAGGCTACGCCGTCGTCGCCGCTGCCGCTGGCGACGCTCAATGGGTGACGACCGCCCTGTTCGGCGCTATCGCATTAGGGCTCGGCGTTGCTGATTTTCAGTTCCACCTGGCGCCAGCCAAACCCGCCACGAAGCGCATCATGCGCCACCTCACCAACATGCTGGGAGGTACGATCGCCACCATAACTGCGGTGCTTGTGGTCAATGTGCACACCAATCCCGTCTGGCTTGCCTGGATCTTGCCCACCATCGTGCTGACGCCACTGATCGTGTGGTGGAACTTTCGCATCGCGTCAACCGGAGAAGCCCGGTGAGCACCCTGGAAACGCGATTGGCCGAAGGTGCCACTAGCACCATAATGGGGTCTGCAATGCGTTTCCCTAATATTTGGTTGTGCTAAGTATGTAAGTCCCAATCGATAACGGTGAGCCGGTGCAGGTCAGTGTCAATGCGGTTGTCGAAGGCGAGATCCATTAACGAGAGCGCCACTAACGGCGTTGCGCAAAGAGTGAACCAGCAGCTTGGTGTTTAGCTTTCCGGTCTCGTCAGCCAGCACCAGGAGCAGAATTTCCTCGGCGTCAGCATCGTTCACCTCCATCGGGCGCTGATACGCGGGCAATCAACTCGCACGGTGCTCCGGCATGGTAAGCGACGGATGAAGCCGACCCTAGCGGGAGATCAAGTCCGAGAGGCGATGGAAAACCGCTTTGGCCTGTAGGGGCTAAGGCCTTCGCACAGGGACCATCCCAGACCATTCGGGGCTTCGTATTCTGGGTCGAACTCCTCCATGATGGCGCGCACCTGACGGACGACACCCGAGGAGAGCCTGTCGGTGCTCAGCGGCGCGGTCGATAGCTGTCGTCAAACGCCCAATCTCACGTCCTGTCATCTGTCACCGGGGTGGAAGATGGGTCGAGGTGGAGTAGCCGTTTCGCGATTTGGCGCGCCTCGTCGACGTCTTTGGCAATCTGCTCGGGCGGCACCTCCCGCAAGACGTCGAAGGCGTTGAGCGTGTAGGCGACATCGCCGAAAAGTCCCATCGCGATTGTCTGAGTCTGCTCTTCCTTCGCGAGCTCGATGAGTTGCCTGACAACTACAGCGGCGCTATCGTCAATGTAGGCGGCTTTCGAGAAGTCGAAAATAACTACGTCGTGATCCTTGATGTCTATGCTAATCGTCCTGACGAGTTTCTTAGACGACGCGACAGTAAGGCTGCCCTTCAGGGCCACCATACCGACCCGTGCGGCAAATGGATCCGCCCCGGCAGCCTCTTCGTCTTCAGACAGGAACATCCGGTCGAGCAGCGGGACCGAGATCACGCTGTCGAGTTCCAGCCTCTCGACCTGCGCCGCACGGGCGAGACCTGAGATGATCAGCCCGACCGCCACGGCGCCGATCAGGTCGACGAACACGGCAATGACAAGAGTCGCCAGTATGACGGCGACATGTTCGCGCCGCAAACGGTGAAGCCGGGTGAGAAGAGGCCAGTCGACCAGATCCCAGCCCACCTTCATCAGGACGCCGGCAAGCGCGGCGAGCGGTATCGACTCGACATGGTGGCCGAGACCCAGAAGGAGCGCCAGCAGGAGCAACGCGAATACCACACCTGCGACTCTCGTCCGCCCCCCGGCCCGGATGTTGGGCACGGTGTAGACCGGGGTTCCGGCCCCGGGCAGTCCGCCGATCAGGCCGGCGGCAATGTTACCTACACCCTGGCCGATCAGCTCGCGCTCCGGATCATGACTCGTACGGGTCATCGAGTCGGCCACGAGAGAAGTGAGAAGGCTCACCACAGAGCCGATCAGCGCGAGCGTGAGCGCGGGCCCTACGGCGCGCGCCAGAAATGCCAGGGACGGCAGCTCCAGCTGTAACGCCGGAAGGCCGGTCGGCATCTGCCCGATGATCGGCGCATCGGTCAGCCACAACGCGCCCAGCAGCGTGCCCGAAATCAGCCCGGCAAGAGGGCTGGGCAGGAATACCGTGAAGCGGCGCGGCCAGAGGACCGAAACGGCAAGCGCAGCGAAGCCGATTGTCAAGGCGCTGAGGTTGACATCGTGCAACGCCGTCGGCAGCGCCAGGATCATGCCTACGGCGCCGCCGGGCGCGGGTGCCGAACCCAGCAGGGGCAGGACATGTATAGCCATGACGAGGAAGCCGATGGCGGACAGGAAGCCTGAGACGACCACATGAGGGGTATAGGCCACGAAGCGACCGAGCTTCAGCACACCCAGCAGCGCCTGCAGCAGTCCGCCCAAGAGGACCACGGTCAAGGCCTCGGAGAGGCTGTTCGTATAGCTGGTGACGATGACCGCCATGACAATGGCCATCGGCGCCGTCGGGCCGGATATCTGGGTCGCCGTGCCACCGAAGAGTGCGGCGAAAAAACCCACCGCTATCGCGCCGTAGAGGCCTGCCGCCGCGCCCATGCCCGACACGACGCCATAGGCCAGCGAAAGTGGCAGCGCCACCACCATGGCGGTAACGCCGCCGAGGATATCCCGGCGCAGCGCATCGAAATCGTAGTTCATTCGCATACGATCCTCTGTGCCCCCCGCCGGATTGTACTCCAGGGCCGGGATTTGGTCATGATCCGGGCCCCGACGGCGTGTGTTGATCGCCGCGGGAATCCCGATTCCGGAGACCCTCGCACAGGTTCCGACATGCCCGCCACGGTGCGAGTCACCGGCTTGGCGCCGCCGGACCCGCGGCGGTCTCTTCGCCGAGTCGGTTGCCCGCAGCCCGAGAGGCGCCAAGAACGCCGCACGACGCGCGGCTACGCCCGCGCCACCGGCAAGACGTTCGAAACCCTCGACCATTCCATCTCCGGCTTCGCGGTGCTCCGCAGCCGATGCGGCGTGGGGGTGCACCGTGGAAAGGTGCCATTCCCTAGCTGGTGCGAATCCCGCCCGGAGACCGTCGTTCCGGTCGGTAGCAATCGGAGCGGGTGGTGGAGGTAACGACATGGCCTGAAGCACTCCGACAGAAGGGCCGCCTTGAGAGGCTCAGCGCCGCAATGCAATGCGAGTGAACGCTGAGCAGGCCTCGAACGTATGACCCTAAATCCGGCAGTTGAGCGAGGGCCGGAGTACGGGAGACCCTTGTAGACTGGGTGGATGAGCGAATCGAGAGAGGCGGTTCATCCTGCGGGTGATCTTCCCAGCGCTGCACGGGAGGTCGCCCGAGAGGCCGTGAAGCGGTTCATCCCCACGTGCGTGGGGAACACACATGACCAGGACGCCGATTCTTAGCTTTTCCTGGCTTTATGTCCCTGCCTTCCTGCGCCAGACTCATGCCCCTTATTTCTCCACGAGGCGGTCTTGGTGGCGATCAGGTCGAGCCCGTCTATGTGAACGGGCCCCCGAAGCTCGGGGTGAGACGAGCGGATTTCAAATCCCTGCTCGTTCTGTGCGGGGAATAGTTGGTAGCAACGACCAGTTCTCCTATGGGCCAATATGAAGGTCGCGTACCAAAGCACTGGTCTTTCCTGCAAAAACACCGGGCGTGATCTCGAGCAGCCACTTGCTGAGTTCACCGTGCAGGCTCTTCGGTGTCTTCCTGAGGATCATCACGAGCATGTTGAATCCCTCCTGGAGCGCTTCCGTTTGGCGACCAGAGCGACCCAGGCAGGGCGCTGTCGCTCTCGTATGGGTCCTCTTCATAGGCTAGCTCTAGAGGCTGAAATGGTGGAAACCAGCTTGAACAGCTGCTTGCCGACCGGCTGCCCTGCCCTTCAATGGGGCCACTGCCTTTCAGCAGTGGAAACACGACTTAGCCGGTTATCCCACCATCGGCTACGGCCAGCTTCAATGGGGCCACTGCCTTTCAGCAGTGGAAACTGTCACCCAGAGTCAGAAGACGCTCCTCGGGCAGATGCTTCAATGGGGCCACTGCCTTTCAGCAGTGGAAACCGGACTCGTCGGCGGTGAGCTTGATAATCCGATCCTCGCTTCAATGGGGCCACTGCCTTTCAGCAGTGGAAACTAGCCTTCCGCGGCCTGGTCGTCACCTGCGCTGAGGAGCTTCAATGGGGCCACTGCCTTTCAGCAGTGGAAACCGGACGGTGGAGGCGGGGACATAGGGGAGATTATAGCCGCTTCAATGGGGCCACTGCCTTTCAGCAGTGGAAACAGGTCGACCTTTACCGACTTGTCCTCGCAGAACGGGGCTTCAATGGGGCCACTGCCTTTCAGCAGTGGAAACCTGGGCCGCGGCGAGGGGGGTCAGCAGGGTTAGAAGGCTTCAATGGGGCCACTGCCTTTCAGCAGTGGAAACTAGCCTCTGCGTGTAGTATCGCTTTGATTTGTCCGATGCTTCAATGGGGCCACTGCCTTTCAGCAGTGGAAACTGGGTCTACTGCGGTGGTGGCGAGGCTCGAGTCCGGATGCTTCAATGGGGCCACTGCCTTTCAGCAGTGGAAACAGGTCGACCTTTACCGACTTGTCCTCGCAGAACGGGGCTTCAATGGGGCCACTGCCTTTCAGCAGTGGAAACTATTGTCTGGTAACACTTCCCATACTCCGTACACAGGCTTCAATGGGGCCACTGCCTTTCAGCAGTGGAAACTTTTGAAAAGCGACATCCTCATTGTCGTCGAGCGTGCTTCAATGGGGCCACTGCCTTTCAGCAGTGGAAACCAGGCAGCGTGGATGGAAAAGGTGCTGCCCTCGATCCGGCTTCAATGGGGCCACTGCCTTTCAGCAGTGGAAACAGCGAGCGCGTCGAGCTCTTCAAAGCGGCCGTTAATGCTTCAATGGGGCCACTGCCTTTCAGCAGTGGAAACTTGACTGGCACGGTCAGTATCGGCGGCACGGCGCAGCTTCAATGGGGCCACTGCCTTTCAGCAGTGGAAACTGGGCGACGCAGCCAAAAAGTGGGACGGGATGATCAAGCTTCAATGGGGCCACTGCCTTTCAGCAGTGGAAACGATCTTGTCGACCACCACCAGCGGCACGGCTAGCAGGCTTCAATGGGGCCACTGCCTTTCAGCAGTGGAAACAGCGATTGTAGAGCAGTCGTGATCGCTGCAACCACCGCTTCAATGGGGCCACTGCCTTTCAGCAGTGGAAACCAGCAAACCGCCGACACCGCACAGGCTGAGGCTAGACGCTTCAATGGGGCCACTGCCTTTCAGCAGTGGAAACTGTGCCCGAGGGCATCAGCTTGATTCAGGAGGCCATGCTTCAATGGGGCCACTGCCTTTCAGCAGTGGAAACCAAGGCCTGCTGAAAAGCGAGCACAAACTCGAAGAAGCTTCAATGGGGCCACTGCCTTTCAGCAGTGGAAACCTCGGAGAGTGGACCGGCTGAACAGACACCACCTGGGCTTCAATGGGGCCACTGCCTTTCAGCAGTGGAAACCAGGGCCACGGTCAGCTCCTTGGTCTGGGCCGCGTCGCTTCAATGGGGCCACTGCCTTTCAGCAGTGGAAACTGGCACTTCCGGTCGGTGGAATCCGGACCCGCCACGGCTTCAATGGGGCCACTGCCTTTCAGCAGTGGAAACCTGCAGGGTGATGTTATAGAGTCTCGCCATCAGTAGGCTTCAATGGGGCCACTGCCTTTCAGCAGTGGAAACTGTTCCGCCACCGCCGGCACATCGAGAACTCGTACTCGCTTCAATGGGGCCACTGCCTTTCAGCAGTGGAAACTGGTTGACTGCCTCATGGACCTGGTGGCCACCAATAGGCTTCAATGGGGCCACTGCCTTTCAGCAGTGGAAACTGGGAGCTACAACCCGGACAGGAGGCTGGCGATACCGCTTCAATGGGGCCACTGCCTTTCAGCAGTGGAAACCCGCCCGCTCGACTCGAGGCATGACCGACTCGGTGACGCTTCAATGGGGCCACTGCCTTTCAGCAGTGGAAACACGCCAGCCCGAGCAGGCCAGCCGGCACCATGATCCAGCTTCAATGGGGCCACTGCCTTTCAGCAGTGGAAACTTCGGGAATGCGCCCCTCGCCGTGTGCAGCGTCACTCGCTTCAATGGGGCCACTGCCTTTCAGCAGTGGAAACTCGTTCTCCTGGCCTGGCCTGAAATCGTGGAGTGTGGCTTCAATGGGGCCACTGCCTTTCAGCAGTGGAAACTTCCCCACATCGACTGGAGCAAGGAGTGGTCGAAATCGCTTCAATGGGGCCACTGCCTTTCAGCAGTGGAAACCCTGGTCGGTCCCGGGGGCGCTGCCGGCGTCAAGTTGCTTCAATGGGGCCACTGCCTTTCAGCAGTGGAAACAGCTATTTGTGACCCAACTCGGACGTCAGCCATGAGGTAGTGCAGCTTTCGCCGTAAATATTTCTTATTTCTGCAATTCGTAACCCATTCATATCGGCTCAACACGCACAATGATCAGTTTTATGGCCAAATAGTTGCGAGGGGTGCAACGGGAGGTCTTCACTACTGGACCTCTCGCAATACGAAGCGGCGTTGTCTGCCTATCACACTATCACCACCGCTCTGCGTGGCAACTCCCGGGCGTTTCCCAAGACGGTATAATTCTCGCTTCCCCGTCCTTCCGAAGGACCCATATCCACAATCAAGGCCCGATCCTCCTTCAAGTTCAGGACTTCCGTCAAGGCCGCCTCCAGTAGTACCCTTTCCTTGTGCGATAAATCGCAGATGAACACCGAGTATTGTGCCGGTTCGCCAAACCCGTTCATCTTCTTGTAAGTCCGGGCCAGCCGCTTGGGGTCGGTGACATCGTAGCACACGAGAAACCGGTTACGCATAGCTACCTCGTTCTGAATACTGGATAGACTGGCAGTTCACCCAGAAGATGCCTGGACAGCAGTCGGGTCTGTATTTCCAGGATGCGGCGGTAGCTGGCGGCATATCCGAAAAGGGGGTGTGTAGCCAGAGTGTCCATCCGCCGCTCGAAGGCTTCTATGACCTTGCGGCGACCGTTCTGGGTGAGGGCCGTCGCGTTTCCCCTGACAATGAAGTGCTTCGGTCCCAGTTCTCCGTTGTTGATGAGGGTCAGGCATGCCGAGTCCGCAATCAGAGGACGGAATTCCTCCACCAGGTCTAGGGCGAGGGAGGGTTTGCCGTACTTGGGCTGGTGGTAGAACCCCAGGTAAGGATCAAAGCCCACTGTGAAAGCTGTAACCATCGCTTGCTTGATTAGCATGGCATAGAGAAATGAGAGAACAGCGTTCACCGGGTCCCGAGGCGGACGCCGGTTCCGCCCGTGGAAGTCGAAACTCAGGGACTCGGTCTTGATCATGCCCTGGAACTCCGAGAAGTAGGTGCGGGCCGCAGCCCCCTCAATGCCCAGCAGAGTATCGAGTGATAGGGCCTTCTGTGACTGATCCGCCAGCCGGCCTAACTCCGCCAGGGTGGCAACAGGCGGCTCCCAGTGATTTCGGCGCATCAGAGTGCGGCAGTTTTTTATCTTTCCGAAGACCATCCGGCGGGCGATAGGCAACGCGGTTTCGGGCGTCATTGCTACCAGGTATTGCCGGCAACGCAGTTCCACGTTCTTGTGGCTCATTCCGGTGGTGATGCCACTGAACCACCCGCCGTAAGTGAAGTAGCAGATGGGGATGTTCCGATTGCACAACTCTCGGAGCGCCTGGGTGGTGATCTGGACGTTGCCAAAAACGGACAGGTGTGAGACTTCCATCAGACGAATCTTTTGCAGCGTTTGTCCTTGTTTTTTTACCTCCAACTGGTCTCCCGACTTGCCAACAACAGCCCCCTGGGAATGTACGTATACAGGAATCGCATCGTCCCTGGCCGGGGTCATCCGCCGAACATCCTCGGGCCTAACGGTCTGTCCCTTCGCGGAAATGAAGTTCACTTCGTCTGGAAGGCAAATGCCTACCAGGGAGCATCTTGGGCATTTGGGGCTGTCCTTCAGTGGTTCGGGAATTTGCCCCGATGTTGCCATGTTTCTGATCCCCGATAACAACTCCAGCGCCCGGGAGACGAGGGCATCGTCAAAAGGGACCGTCACTCGCTGGCGGGACTCCACGAAGTAGAGCACTCCCTCGTTGCAGGTATACCCGTTGGCGCGTAGCAGCAGTCCCTGGATGCAGGTTTGGATCCGTTCCGGCTCCCACGCTCCCTCCGGCAGGTCGGGGACTTTGCCGTGCTTATAGTCCACTGGGGTAACTGAGTCGCCCTGACCTTCTATTAGGTCAATACGGGCGATTGCTCCCAGGGACTCGTCGGATACCAGAACGGAGCGGGCGTGGATGGTCTCCGGTCCAAGACCGCCTTCTTCTACCGGATCAACACCATCTTTGTCAGGAGGCCAGGGCAGGTTTCCTGATGGGCGGTCCACCCGGCGGTGCTGGAAGCGGCCCTCGACGGTGTCAACGTTGTCGGCGAACTCGCCCTGCACCCATTCCAGGTAGGCCAGACGGGCGCAGTAGGCATACTCGTTGAGCATTCGCGCGGGGACCAACTCCGGGAGCTTGCTTATGGATGTTTCGGAATCAGGGCTGGCGGGGGTTGACACGGTTTCCGGGGCATCTATGGTCATCGCCAGCCTCACTCTCCCTGATTGGTTGCTGCGGGCTATACCGGGATGGCCGGGGCAAAGCTGCGATATTTCCCGAAGGTTATTCGTTGGGACTTGAAGACTTGACGGATACCCATAGCGGCCAGTGCCGTGCGGTCGATGTAGTTTCTTTGGAGATCCTGTAATGCGAGCAAGGAACGCACGGTATCTAGGTCGGCAGGAACGTCCCAGATAGGCCATGTCCAAAATGTATCGTGGCTCCGGTTTCCTGAGAACCCGGTGGTTTGAATTCCCTGGCCTACCGGCATGACAGGGAAGAGTGGCAAGGCTTCAAAGGCTAGGCGGTTAGCGCCCCATTCGGTTGGCGCGCCACTTTTGCCTTTGACTCTGACCTTATCATCACTAGGGTTTTTCCACCGTAATGCGTACCGGCGGTCCTCTTCCGGGTCCCAGCGCAGGGACAGTTGGGGATCTTTCCTTTCCCAGCGATGAAACAAACTCTGCCAAATCTTGTCTCGATTGACTTTCTCGGTGAGTTCGCGCATGGTCTTTAGGAAATGCTGATGTCCAGTGCCGCTCATAGTACGCAATGCGGTATCCTGAATCCGTCCTTCCTGGTCGGCAGGCTTAATGGCGTCGCAGCCAAATGCAGCTATGAAGTCCGCTGCTGACCGCCCTTCGAGGGAAGGATCAGCAGCTAAAGCTGCATCAAGGGCATGGGTGCGGAATTCGTCCACATGAATAGTGAGACTATCTGCGATTCTCAAAGCCTCATGTCCTGGTCGCATTTCCGTAAAACGCTCCACCCCGTTCAGTGCCTCGTCTTCACTGGGTGTGCCTTCGTCTACATGGAGGGTGGGACGCCAGGAATCGAGCAGCGTCCAGGAGAGGCAGACCTGACGCTCCGGCCAGGCTAGGGTGAGACCCCGCAACGTTCCCAGGGCCGCCAGGAACGCCAGCGGGTTGGTGCCGTCCAAACCAGTAAGGACTAGGCCCTTCTGTTTCTGTTCGGTCATCTTACTTCTCCTCAGCCCTGACTATCGGCGTCATCGTGAGCTTTCTGCTCAGCCTCGCTAGAGCGGTGGTCGGCCAGGCGCATCAGGGCTTCCAACCAGGCTAGGCCCCACCACCCGTAGCGCCGCACCAGCCGCCAGAAGCGTTCCGGCACGCCGCTGTCTAGCCGCTCCAGACCGGTGGCGCTGGTGGCTGACATGCCGAGGATCTCCACCTTGACCGACTCATCATCGGCCACCACCGGGGCCAAGGGTCGGCAACGGCCGTGGTGGCTGGCAACTAGGTGCAATACCAGGTTCTCATCATGAGCAGATTCCAGTAGTCCGGGCACGCTCTCAATCAGACGCACCGAAAGCAGTTCGTGGCGGGAGCCTCGAGGGTATCCGCTCTCTCGGCAAGCGCGCCGGTATTCCACCAAGCCGGAAGGGAGGTTGCCCGACTTAGCAAGAAGTGGCCCGCCAACCAGGGCGGCCCATGGATGACCACCGTGCAGTATCGCCTGGAATCGAGGATCAGCTTTGCCCACGTCGTGGGATCGGCCTGCCAGGGTCAGGTCATTTACCAGCTTACTCGGCAGGCTAACTCCCTCACCGAAGCGCCTGGCCCATCGTTTTACCCCCTCTAGATGGTCGGCTAGTGTAACTCGCACTGTGGCCGAAGAGGAATGATCCTCACTAGTAGGGGTTGAAGCCGATCTCATATATTTCTGTACCCGGCGGGAGCCTTGCAGCACGAAGCCGCCTCCGGGATGCGTTAGCCTCTTCCGGCGTGTGTCTCGGGCTAGTGCCGATGCGGCGTCTTTCAGCCATTCCCATTCAGGTGGCATCTCTAGCTCCGCTAGAGCTTCAAGAGACTGCTGGATTTCGTCATCGCCCCCATCACCCTCGGAATCCTCAGATCGGTTGGAGATTCCCTTCAAACAGTCCTTTGCCAAATCGGGCCATGATTCCACCACTTTGGTATTGGCACGCAGTACGGCTTTCGCTCGAGACTGAAGATGTGCCCGGTCTCCTAAGTCTATAATTCGCTTTCCGTCGGGACCTTCAGGTATGTGCCCGAAGGTCTCCCATCCCCGCAGTTCCTCCTGGATAACCACTGTATCGCCGGGGCGCAGGTCTGCGAGGTCTGAATGTTCGGTGAGCAGACGACTCTTCTCCGGCCCGCTCTCCTCCGGCCCGCGCCAGCAGATGACGTTGTGTTGAATGTTGCTGTGCTTTCCAAAGTCTTTATCAGGAGAAAGGGTCCCTTCTACGTCACTGTCTTCATGGTCGACGTTGCTACCCGTTCCCTCGAGCCAGCGACGGAAGCTGTGAATGGGGACCGAGATACATTCTGACGATACTGGAGGGCACAGGCTCACAATCTCAACCTGCTGTTCTAGCGACATGTCGTGCAGGTCGGCTCGCCAGCAGACCTGAACCTCTGGCGCGCCACGGTTGGGGCCATGCAGAAACGGAGACACGTCTGGATCGGGATGAGGAATAGGCGAAGTTTGTACCCAGGCGTCCAGATGAGCGGGCAGCATCACTGGAGCATTCGGTGCCTGCTGGCACAGTTTCGCCAACTCTTCCGGGGAGTCAGGAAGAAGGTTGTGCATAGCCGTGTAGCCGAAGTCTATGCCGTCATCACCGGCCTTCTCACCAAGCCACTGCCAGGTTTTGGTGAGGGCCTCGCCATAGACCGGATCGTTTGCTGCTTTACTATTGGCTTCGGTCTGGTCGGCCCGGATGACAATAACTGCCCTGGAATCAATGGAACGCCCATCCCGGTTCAGGCGTCCGAAACGCTGTCTCAGGGCGTCGAGACTAGCGCACTCAGTTACCAGCCCATCGAAGTCCAGGTCTGCACCCACCTCCAGGGTTTGCGTAGCGACAATGAAGCGCGTCCGTTCCTCTCTATCGGCACCGGTCTTCAGTGATTCCAGGTCACGGAGAACTTCATCCCGGTCGATGGCCCTCATCCGCCCGGTCAGCAGAACGACATCCTTGCCTTCCTTGACCAAGTGTTCATACACTAGCCGCGCTGTAGCAACCCGGTTGACTATTACTCCGATCGCTTTGCGCGCGTCACCGTCACTCACCAGCTTGACTGCCTCGGCGGCTGCATGCTGGGCCAACTTTTTCAGGGCATTTTTCTTTTGCGCCTCCTTAGCAATCTTCAGGCTGGCAGGTTTAGATGCATTGATGCGTCTGCCGAACACCGGGTGCGCTCGGTCCTTGTCTTTGTCAGCGAAGCGGTCCTCGCGCGTGATGTCGTGAGGGGGTGTGGCTGAAATCAGAGTCAGGTGGAAAGGGGCGGAACCAATGTAGCCGGACTGCGAAGCCCACGTCCGATAGCGTTGCACTGAAGCAACCGTCTGGCGGAAGGGGTTAGCACAGTGGGCTTCGTCAAGGATTAACAGGCAATCATTGGCGGCCAGCCCGGCGTGAACGGGCCGCATGCCCGCGCCGGACCCGTACCCCCGGAATAAGAGCCGGGAGCCGAACTGGTCGACTGTGGTGACAACCACGGTGGGCTGAAGCGGCGACCGAGCCCACGCGTCATCACGATACATCCCACCGCGGAGTTGAAAACAAGCTAGCGGGTCGTCCTCCTGCGCGAGGAGGCGTAATCTGTCTGCTACATCCTTCAGGATGCCGCTTGTAGTCTTGTGCAAGGCTTCGGCCAGCCTCCGTGCTCGCCCGAATGTCTCGTCTACAATTACCCGACGGTCCACTATGAAGAATATGCGCCGGGGAGCAGTACGCTCCCCGGGTGTACGGTCTGCTTGGCAGGCCAGGGCGAAGATTGCCATATCGATGCAGGCAGTCTTACCAGCCGCAGTCGGCAGGGCCAGCGCTTTTGGCCAGCAGGCATCATCCGGTCGGGCCTCTACAACTTGGCGGGCCAGTTCAGCCTGCCACGGGAACGGGCCATAGCCATAGAGGGATTTAAAGAACTCGTCAAATTGTGCCGCGTTCATTTCAAATCACCCCCTCTGGACCGGGCGGAACAGACCATACCCTCGGTAACGGCCAGCACCTAGAATGACCGGGCCTCTGACTTCTCTCTCGAATGTGATGGCTGCATGAAGGTGCCGTAACTGCCCACCATCAGACTTGCGCCGTATGGAAGGAAATGACCGGCTGTGAGGAACACCGGTGTGCAGGCTTACCTGACTGAGGGCTACCTCTACGGGGCGGGGCAATCCAATCCTTTCGCAGGCTTTCTCCACCATGCGTTTCTCCTGACGCTCCTTGTCGCGCCCTTTGGCATGACGATCAAAGACGATAGGAGTTACCGTTGCCCAGTGCCGGGCAGGACGGGTCCAGACTTCAGACTGCAAAGCAACCGGAGGCGACACCCTGGCTTCTATTTCCAAAAACCAGTCAAAATCGGCTCCGTTGTAAAGGTGTACCCGACGCGGGGAGCCATCCTCTTCGAAACCCATGATGAGGTTGAGGCGCCGGCCCACTTCCGCCTGCTCAATGTACTTCGGTATAGCCAGGGCGAGGCCGAGCAGGTGTCCGTCAGCATGTTTGTGATTGACAAAGGGAAGGGGCAGAAAGGCAGCGTGCGGTTTCTGCGATGGTCGGCCATCACGAGCGTGTCCGCCGATCCATTCTGGGACCGGCTCAGGGCAGTTTTTGAGCACCGCATTGCGAAGTTTGTTGGTGAGTGTGAGGGTGCTTTCCAGTCCCATCAGCCTGCCGTCCACCCTGCGCAGCACCAGCAGCCGGTCACGGAAGACACCGCCCGGCGCTGCCGGTTGGCTCTCCGGTTGCGGCCGGGAGTAGGCAACCCACCGTGAGCGTTCAGGTCTAAGCCCGCTTCCGTATTGGGTCTTCAGGTGTTCTAGCCGACCTGGGGCGGATACCCTCAACATTCGTTGAGGGAGGATTTCACCCGTGTTGATGTCAACCACTCGATCAGCGGACACCCTCAACGAATGCTGGTCGTCCGCCGACATCGGTATCAGGTTGGGCTCAGGAGGGGCGTCATCGACCCAAGCTTGGACCAACGAGGCCGAATGCCCGATCCTGACCACCTTGCTGCAGAGGGATTCCAACCCCACCCGCACCTCTGGCGAGGGGGGCTCCGGCCAGATGAAGTGTACGTGGGGGTCGTGAGGAATGGCTACTGGAAATGGACGGGGTTGGCGGGAGCGGTGTTCTGGCAGCACACCCAAGCCGGAACCCTTTAGTTTTTTTAGCTTTTCGCTGACGCCCTTAGCCTTGATCAATCCCGCTGCCGAGGGGATCATCCTGGGTTTAGATCCGGGCCGATCTAGATTCTGCCAGGTAGTCTCGTCGTTGACCGGAACGTAACTGGTTATGGCTTTTCGTTGTGAAAAGTCGCTAGCCCACATATTCGGAGGCTCTTGATGCTCCAGCCAGAGCAATGCTTTCGACTCGCCGTCACTCCCGTCTGTCTCGTAATGGGCAGCGACCAAGGCCATGAAGACCCGGTCGGGATGGGGTGGCCACTCGGGGCGCTCCCGGTCGGCGGTATTGGTGGCCATTGACCAACCGTTTAGGTAGCGTATGCCGATAGCAATCATTGCTCCTCCTCGGCATCAGGCTTTACATCGAGGTCTAGCTTTTGACTTAGCCGGACCAGCTTCTGCAATTGGTGCGACGGTTTCAGGACTAGTTCCTGTTCCAGCCATGGGAGCCCGGCCTTCCTGGCCTCGTCCACCGACTGTCGATAGACCTTGAGGGCTTGCTCTACGGGGAAGTCAAACTTCCGGGGTTCGTCTCCGGGGCGGTCTAGCAACTCCCAGGCCACGGGAGTGGTGGCAAACAACAAGCAGCGGGAGCGGAGGTCGGCCCCCTGCTCCCGCACCAGGGTGGCGGCAAAGAGGGCCTGAGCCGCCAGAGCGGTGCGGGCTGCCAAATCTACCTGAGAAACCGGGCCACCCTCACCGATGGGAAAACGCAGCCGACGCAAAGCAGGCAGGGAAAGCACGGTGGTCTGCACGGCCTTGCTGATGGTGAATCCACCGTCGGCAATCGACGGGACAATATTGCCATGATTTACTTCGGAGGGCCGTACTCCTTTGCTGTTCCGTTCTCCGGCCTCGGACTGTTCCAGAGTCCAACCGCCATCTCTAGTACGGTACACTGGTCCAGCGTCTTTTCGAATCCGCGCTGGATCAATCCGGCCCTGCGTCTTTTTGCCTTGTTGGGCATGATAGCCCACAATCTCCGACACTAGAGCTCGCTGGAATTTGACCCCGAGGCCACCACGGGGCCCGGTTGAGTCCCAAAGACCGAAAACCAGGGCGGTGGGGCATAACTCGAACAAGGCGGTGGCATTGCTGAGGCTGAGAGTATCCAGCTTCTTGCCAGTTTCCGACTGGCGGAACGTCATTCCGTCCAGTTCGCTGTCGCGGAGGAGGGCGTCCGCGATGCGGTGGGGCGCTTCCAGGCTAGTAACCTTGAAGGGTTGGGGTAGGTCGATTCCGGTAAAGTCCACGGTGATGACCGGCAGCGGTGCCCTCCCGGACTCCCATTCCTCCAGCAACGCCAACTCCATGCGGTTTGCCTGGGACTGCACTGAGTCCAGAAGCACACAGTCGACATTTTCCCCGTTGATGTGTCGTGCCTCAGTGGCGTAAGTGCTGCCCTGGCTGCCCTGGTAGGTGGGCGGGAAAATCTTGTCTCCGGGGCCGCCGGCTGGCTGGAACTCGGTAACGCAACGAAAAGCTGCCGCGTTGCCTGCTAGGGCTTCTTTGATGTGGTTTAGCTCTAAGATCATAATTCATCCTTTCCTTATTGAGCTTGGCCTGTGTAACTCTCAAGACTCTTTGGCGCCTAGCATATTCTCCCTGGCGGCTCGTGTCAAGTCTCGCCCGATCTGTTTGGGTAAACGGGTATATAATTCCCTGTGTTAGATTGTGTCCGTGAGTTTCCACTGCTGACAGGCAGTGGCCCCATTGCAGCTTGAGGTTGGCCTGTGTCCCCCAGCTCGCCCCCCTCGTTTCCACTGCTGACAGGCAGTGGCCCCATTGAAAAGTTTGGATTTGCCCAAGGGCTCGGAATGCACCATCCGTCCCCTTTGATCCGAAGGATGTTTTGTGGCGGGTGGGGGCTCCAACAGGGACAGAACGCGGGCAAGGGCGCTTGCCTATGCCGAACTGCGAACCTACTGTGATCGGCTTAACGCGGTATGTCCAGGCGAATGGGAATCCCGGCTTGCCCCTTGGGGCAACAACCGCCTGATCGCGGCGGTGCTGATCCGGGGGGTTGAATGGCAATCCATCGGGGAATATGCCCCGAACCAGGAGACCGACTACCTGGACGATCCAAGGGGCAAATACAACTTCGGAACCGTAGCCGAAGCCCAAGCGTTTAAGCGGGCTTGTGCCAGGTGGTCATAGGGCGAGATTATCTCACCCCCCCTTCAAGCCATCCTCCAAAATGAAGTTATCCCCGTCTGGAAGGTGATTTCTCGATTATTCTTCCTTCCCCTGATATGGGTACAACTCGGTGGAATCTGTTTGAGAACCGCCCCTTCACTCCTTATTATCACCCCCCTACCGGCACCAATTCCAATACCACGGGCTCTGCTAATGTCTGGTACGCATCTCCAAGGACGGATTCGCTGGATCTGGTAGGGGGGTGAGATAATCTCACATCACTACCCCAAGTTCGGGCTAGGGCGGTATTTCTACAACCCTCCTGACAATCTTTGGTGCAAGTATGATAGCCAGAAGAAAATCCTGATTGATCCGTCCGATATTCGGAAGAT
This sequence comes from Truepera sp. bin119, assembly GCA_002239005.1. Classification (GTDB taxonomy): domain Bacteria; phylum Deinococcota; class Deinococci; order Deinococcales; family Trueperaceae; genus MPNL01. The sequence continues at coordinate 19,716 of MPNL01000022.1, read as the reverse complement.
CGAAGGGGGCGCTTCATTCCCCAATCTGCCAGGGTTTCGGGTCAGGCGCAGCAAGGTGGCGAGTTAGTCCCAAACCAAGACCTGCCCCAAAACTGGAAGAGAAGATGTCGATGCTTGGAATGTTGCCACAACTGTCTCACCCTTAGAAACCATCTCAAAAGGCGGATGCGATTGCTGGGAGGAGAATTCGCGCTTTCAGCTCCGTTCCGTATGGATTGGGGAACGTCTAATCAATCTTGGGATATAATCCCCCATCTTTAGCTCGAGCGTAGTCAACTCCAGAGTGGATTCGTGGCCCAGTCCCAGCCCCTCTTTGGCGCCGGATCTTCTCTTAAGCTAGATGCCGAACTGGATCAGGATCAGCGCCTCGTACCAGGCTCCCGCAAGGAGCAGAAGCATGGCGAGTGGAAACATCAGAAAGAGGTTTCGTATGGCCTCGGACCGGGAGCCGAACCCCTTCCTGATCAGGGTTACGAGGAGGATGCCCCCGCCAGCAACCACGAGGAAGTAGGCGGTCAGCTCGAGGAGGATCAGGACCAGGAAGAACGGGAAATTTGGACCCGAGAAGGCACCGAGGAGGCCGAAGGGGATCGCCTGGAAGAAGAACGAAACGGCGCTCAGCAGGTAAGCGGGGATGCCGAACAGCAGGGCTAGGGTGCCGGTGATAAAGACCGTGACCACGACGAAATTCTGGTAGAAGGTGACGGTTGCGGCCGTGGCCACATTGCCGCTCCCGTAAGCGTCGGTGGCACCTACGGCGCTTATTGCGGTGTTGACCAGGGCCAGAACCGCGTCGCTGCACTCATCCGGTAGCTGTGAGCCGATCAGGGCCCCTAGTGCAAAGAGGCTGTAGAGCCCAATCAGGGTACCGACCACGAGGCGTCGGTGCCCCCTTGCCACCTCGAGGCCACGAATCAGCCAGGCCCGGAAGAACGACCGGGTCAGGACGAGGTAGAGCACCATGAGGCTGAAGATGATGAACAGGACGGTGGCCACCCTCCCCTGAAGCCAGGGGCGCCCGGTCGGTCTGTCCACCCAGTACCCGACCTCCGTCGCCTGCCAGGTCTCGCCATCCCGCCCACGCACCAGGATCACCTGCACCACCTCTAGCCGCTCCCGTGGGAGTGTGGCGCTGTAGGTGAACTGGAGCCGGTTGGGGTCGCCGGTATCGAGGCTGCGGCGGTCGGTGAGGTTGACCTCGGTCCCCGCTCTCGGTGGTGGATTCTGAATCAGTGCCGGGAGCGCCAGACAGACCTCGGCCGCAGACAGGTGTTGAAATCTTTCTACGGTCACCGGTTCCTGCCTCAGCCAGGCCTCCACCGTCTCGTCGGCGACCGTGGTCGGGTCGGTGCCGCTAGCGAGTTGACCGAATGCCAGGCCCACTAGAGCGCTTAGGTAGAGCGAGACTAGGATCCGGAGGGTAGTGGTCGCCTTGCTGTTCACGGCCCCAAGCATACCCGGAACCCGGAGCGCCGGGGGCGGCAGCTATCGCCTAGAATAGGTCGTGCGACTTCTCCGTCGGCTCCTGAGTGCTGTTAAGCGGACACTCCTCGGGCTCCTGCCCCTCCTGGCAGTGCCGGATGACCCCTTCGCAGAGCGGCGGCTCAGCGCCGAGGAGTACCGGCTGTTTCTGGCGATGGACCGGCGGGAACGGTACCACGGCTGCGCGGTGGCGCGAGCCCTCCTGCGCCGGCGGCCGGACGCACCCCCCCTCCTCGTCCGGGCGGCCCTCCTGCACGATGTCGGGAAGTCCTGCCGCCCCTACCGGGTCTGGCAGCGGATCCTGGTCCACCTCTACGCCCCCCAGAGCGTACCTCCCGAGCCGCGCTACCCCGGTTTCTGGGGAGAGGTTCAGGCGAAGGTCCATCACCCGACCTACGGTGCCCAGATGATCCTGGCCGCCGGGGGGTGCGGGAGGGTCGCCAGCCTCGTCGAGCGTCATCACGACCCGGCTGGCGACCCGGATGCGGAGTGGCTCAGGCTGGTGGACGATGGGATCTGAGGGGCTCCTCGACTGGCTCTTCGAGCGTCAGCGGGTGGGGATGCGCCCGGGGCTGGCGCGGGTCCGGGCACTGCTCGATCACCTGGGGAATCCCGAACGCAGCTTCGATGCGATCCTGGTCGCTGGGACCAATGGCAAGGGGAGTACTGCTGCCGCGCTCGCCTCGTGTCTCACCGCAGCGGGGCGCCGGACGGGCCGCTTCACCAGCCCCCACCTCGAGCGGGTCACCGAGCGCTTCGTCGTCGATGGGGAGGAGCTCCCCTTCGACCGGCTTGCCAGCACCCTTCTCGGGCTGCAGGCGGAGGCGGACCGCCTCGAGGCCAGCTTCTTTGAGATAACGGCGGCGGTGGCCATGAAGCTGTTCGCCGACGCCGGGGTGGAGTGCGCCGTGGTCGAGGTCGGTCTGGGTGGTCGGCTCGACGCGACCAACGTCCTCGATCCAATCCTCAGCCTGATTACCGAGATCTCCCTCGACCATACCCGGACCCTGGGTTCGACCGTGGCCGCGATCGCCCGGGAGAAGGCCGGTATCCTGAGGGGCGGTGTTCAGGCGGTCACCTCTGCCCGCGCCGAGGCCCTGACCACCATCCGCGAGGTCGCTGCCACCCTCGGGACTCCGCTTAGCGACCTCGAGGGGGTCCGCTCGGCGGTGCGCGATCTCGGCTGGGAGGGGCTCGAACTCGAGCTCGAGGGGTGGGGTCGGCAGATCGTCGTCCGGACCCCGGCCGTCGGGCTCCATCAGGTGAGGAATCAGGCGCTCGCCGTAGCCTCGGCCTGGGCCCTGGATCTCCCGGATCGGGCGATCGTCGCTGGTCTCCGCTTAAGCCGCTGGCCCGGGCGGCTCGAGCGCTTCTGCTACCGGGGCCGGCAGGTGATCCTCGACGGGGCCCACAACCCTGCCGCTGCCTGCACGGTCGCCCGGGTCCTCGCTAGGCTCCTGCCCTCCGGCTTCACCCTGGTGCTCGGCCTTACCGCTGGCAAAGATGCGGGCGGCGTAATAGGCCCCTTGGCCGGGGCTGCCCGGAAGGTCGTGTTCACGCGGGCCACCTCGGGTTCGCGCGGCGTGGAGCCGGAGACCTTGGCGGAGCTATGGCCAGCTGCGGAGGTGGTTGCCGATCCCGTTCGGGCGCTGGCTGCGGCGACCGAGTTGACGCCGTCAGGGGGCAGCGTGGTGGTGGCGGGCAGCCTCTATCTCGTGGGGGCTCTCCGTTCGGTTCTGGTTCCGGGCGGTGCCCTGTCAGCTGGCTAGCTCTGCTCCTCCCTTGGAGTTTGAACAAATCATCATTCCTAGGATCGACAGGTCTCTCCGGCACGAGTTGGTGGGCGACGCTGGTCGAAAGCGAGTTCCGGTCAGCGGGGGCGTAAGGTGAGGGTTCCGAGAGCGCCTTGGTCAATCTGGGTGCGCTCGGTCAGTATCGGCAGATACCGTCCGTCGCGCCAGGCTTCGGCAAAGTCCCGATAGTGGGGCGAAAACGGGTTCCCGGATTGACCGCTACTCTGGATGAAGACCGAGCGCTCCGGCTCGGCAAGGTCGTAAACGGCCCGGTAACCCGCACCGTGGTTTTGCGCGAAGGGATGATCGGGGTCGCTCACCGTGAACCCGCCGGCCTTCACCGTCTCTCTCCCGCCGCCGCTCGGCAGCTTGACCTCGAACCAGGTGCCGATAACGGGGATCGCCCCGAGGACGGGGTGCTTCATCCAGGCGACATGGGCCTCACCCCAGCGCCAATCGGCCATCTCCTCGCCGTAGCGGGCGGTGAGATCCTGGAGTGCGACCTCAAGCGCCGCGCCCGCGACCATGGCGCAGCTCTCCGGCTCGGCGGTCGTCACCACGTCGCACCAGGCGGTCCGCTCGGTCAGGACGCGATGCAGAACCTCGGTGCGAATCATCCAATAGTCCTCGAAGGCGGGGCCGAGCTCGTCGGCCAAGAGCCCGCGCATTAGCGCCCTCAGCCAGGCGACGTAAATCAGCGGCTCGGTGCGATCGCGATCCATGCGGTGATCCCATCGCTCGAGCAGGCCAAGGGCCCGGCGCGCGGCGTCGCCGCCCGGCGCAGTCACCTCTAGGAGCACCGGCAGAAGCCGTTCCGCGGCGAGGCTGACCAGGTCCTGCTGCATGGCGGTAAAGCTTTCCACGCTGTGCGCTGGCTCGGCGTCGAGCAGGGTTTCGATCCGCCAGGCACGGTAAGGCGGCGTCCAATCGTCGGTCAGGAAGAAGGGATAGTACGGTCCGACCACCTTGTTGTTCGCGGTGACGATCCGGCCCCCCGCAGGGTTGTATGAGCGCGGCAACGCCGCGAACGGGATCCTGTCGACCCAGTCGTGGGTTCCGGTCCAGCCCGGCGACGGCAGGTGCCCGAGGCCGGATGCGCGGATCGGAATCCGCCCGGGCGCGATATAGCCGATATTCCCGAACCGGTCCGCGAAGACGGTGTTCAGCTGCGGGGCGGCCATGTTGCGCTGTGCCATGATGAAGCTGCTCCAATCCTTGGCGGTAGCGATGCCTACTAGCGCCTCGGCGGTTCGGTCGTCCTCATCGAGGGCGACCCAGGCGAAGGCCAGAACGTGACCGGCCTCAAGGAACGACTCGCTCGCCTCAATCAGATCGGAGACGACCGGCCCGTGGCGCGTCTCGCGCACCGTGAGTTCGACCGCGTCGCCCCCGCTGACATGGATCGTCTCGGTGCGGACCTCGAAGGGAAGACTGCCTTCCGGGGTCAGGTAGCGCCCGGGATCGTCCGGGTCGATGCGCTCGATGAAAAGATCCTGGACATCGGGCCCGGTGTTGGTGGAGCCCCAGGCGAAATCGCGAGTTCGGCCGAGCACCGGGAAAGGCAGTCCCGGCAGGGTGGCACCCACGATCTCGAAATCCGGCGTGCTGATGTGGGCGAGGTACCAGAGGCTCGGGATGGCGAGATCGAGGTGCGGGTCGTTGGCGAGCAGCGGCTTGCCGGATTCGGTATGGGCGCCGGAGAGGACCCAGTTGTTTGAGCCGAGCCCGGTCGCTGGCTGTTTTGGGAGGGATGCGGCGAGCGCCTCGAAATCGATATCGACGGGGTCGAAGGGTGGCCAGCGGCCGGCCATGGCCGGTGGTGGTACCTCCCCCGGATAGGGGGGCCAGAGGTCCTGGAGCTGCGCCGGGTCGAGCCGCTTGGCGAGCCTGGCGCGGAGGATCTCGTCTTGGAAATTGTCGCCGAGATCCCACGCCATCATTTTGAGCCAGACCAAGCTGTCGGCCGGCCGCCACGGCTCGGGCTCGTGGCCGAGCAGCACGAACTCCGGCGGAAGCGGCCCGGACCGGCTCTCCAGATAGGCGTTGACGCCGGCGGCATAAGCCTCGTAGATCGCCTGTACCCTGGGCGAGAGCGCCGCGAAATTGCGCTCGGCGACGCGGTAGACGCCGAGTGTCCGGAGGAACCGGTCCGTTTCCAGGCCGCGGTCGCCAAACATCTCCGAGATCCTTGCCGCGCCGATCCTCCGCTGCATCTCCATCTGCCAGAGCCGATCCTGCGCGTGCGCGAAGCCCATCGCGAAGGCACCATCCCGCAGCGACCGGGCATAGACGTGCGGAATCGCGTGGGCATCACGGACGATCTCGACCGGGGCGTCCAGCCCGGTGACGGTCACGGACCCGTTATAGGAGGGCAGCGAGAGCCGGAGATAGAGATAGGCACCGGCGGTAACCAGAATCGCGAGCACCAGGAGGCTGCCGAACCCGGCACCGAGCCACCAGAGCCGAAAGCCCCGCCGCTTGCTGCTCCCGTCGCCCTCCACGCCGGTCACTCCCCCGGCCCGTCCAGGTCGGGCGTCGGCAGGCGCCCGGATGGGCCCTGGTAAGCGGGGAGTTCGGTCGGGTTCCCGGCCTTCCGCACCCTGTCCGCGACCTTGTCGACCGCTCGGACGATCATGTTCCGCGCGGCCACATGAGGGTCGGCAACCTAGTCCGCAACCGTGTTGATCGGTACTCCCCGACCCGCGCCCAGATTTGGGTCTCGCACAAGACAGACATACATGACCTCCAGTTCGAACCAACTAGCTCCAGTTCGGGGCTACGGATCTTCCCGTCTTCAGGATTATATCTCCGGGGCTACAGATCTAGCCATCTGTCCACTCGCCCGCACCCGAGAAGTCCGTCAGTGAAGTCCCCTGGTCGGCCGGCTGCGCGACGAGTTGTCTTCGTTGCGAGTAAATCCGCTCCGAACCGTCGGGGCTCCTTGTCTGTTCCATAGGTCGCGAGTGGACCTGTTCCAAGCCATGTGGCTCTCCAGATCCGGCGTGGAACCGCTTGGAGTACCTCACCTTGGGCGGCGACTTGTAGACATGTAGTCCTGGCGTCCACCTCAGAAGAACGGTCGCTCCCGCCTCCTCAGGCCCGGAAGGTGCTTGATCACACCGATCAGGCCGAGCAGGAGGACCCCGCTGAAGATCGTGAAGGCGACCTCCTGCGGCTCGCCCCGACTGCGCAACGCGAATAGCACGATAACCGGGTAGATGCCGACCGTGATGGCGGAGGCCAGGTTGGCCTTGCGTAGTATCAGGACCATGCCGATCAGGGTGACCAGGCCGAAGAGCGCGGGGATGGGGTAGAGGGGGAGACCGACTCCGAGGGTGGTGGCGAGCCCCTTCCCCCCTCTGAACCGGATGTAGACCGACCAGCCGTGGCCGAGCACGGCGGCCAAGCCCGCCGCGAGGGGAGGGACCAGGGCGCCGGTTCCGCCAAGCCCCGAGATCGAGGCCAGCTGCTGGCCGAGGAAGGTGGCCAGGGCCCCCTTGCCGATATCCATCCCTAAGACGACGATGCCAAAGAGAAATCCCAGGTTCCGGGCGGTGTTCATGGCCCCCATATTTCCGGAGCCGATCTCAAAGATCGATCGGCCCCGCAGCCGGGCTATCAGGGCGGCGCTGGGGATCGACCCTAGCAGGTAGCCGAGGGCGACAGCTACCAGGCTCTCAAACATCGGCGGCTCTCGCTCCGCCGGGGGCTAGCGCCGAGGCAGGTAGCGACCGGAGTTCGGCCACGTGATAGCCGCAGTAGCGCCGGAGGAGGTTGAGGTGGATGGCCCGCTCGCTGAGGGGCCGGTCGAGACCGATTCGTACCGGCTCCGAGAGCAGGATGCGCAGGTCGTCACCGGTTTCGGCGGGGATGGGCAGGCCTGCCCGGCAGGCGTCGCAGCTGAGCCCACCACCGACGATATCGAAGTGGGGGAGGGGTGGACCGGCGCCGCAGTGAAGGCAGCGCCTCACCCGGGGGGCGAACCCTGCGACCTGCAAGAGGCGCCAGCAGAAGACGATTGCGACCCGTTCGGGGTCGCTGCTTCGGTTGAGGCCGCGGAGGCCGCTCGCCAGGTATTGGTAGATCCGCTCGCCGAGGTGCACATCCACCGTGAGGGCGTCGGCGAGTTCGGCTAAGAGGTTGGCTAGGGGGTAGATCTCGGGACGGCTCAGGTTCGGCAGGGCCCCGTTGAGCTGGACCTGGGTGAGGACGGCGAGATCCTGCTCATGGCGGCGGTAACTCTGGACCGTCACGTCGTGGAAGAGGCTCAGGCGGCCCAGGTTGCCGCCGGGGATCGTCCCTTTGCGGGCCACCCCCCGCCACTTGCCACCTTGGCTCAGGATCGTCGCCACCACATCTCCGCTGGGCAGCGATCGGCGGCGGATGACGATACCCTCGCTCACCTGATACCTGCGGAACACACCTCTATTGTACGCCCTGCTCCGGTGTCAGGGGATGGTAGATCGCACCAGCACGACGGGGTCGAGGGGTTGGAGTCGCACCGGGATCCCCGCTCCGAGCCGGAGGGCGTCTCCGACCCTGAGGATGCGGAAGTCGCCGTGGGGGAGATCGATGATCAGCTCCCCCTCCAGGATGAGGAGCCACTGGGGGCGATCGGTCTCCAGGGCACACGGCTCGGTAACGGACTGGACCGCCAGGGGTGCACCGGGTACCTCGACCGGCTTGCCCTCACCGGTGCCGGCCAGCCCGGGGAGGTTCAGGGGCTGACCGACCTCGGTCACGGACCTGCCTCGCGGCGGGCCTTCCCGTAGGCCATTCGGAGCTTGAACATGCCGCGCTTGTACATGGCGGCGACCTCTCGCTCACTCCGCCCGAGCAGCTTCGCCACCGTCTCGGCGTCGGTGGCGGAGTTGCCGTTCAGCCCCTCGAGCCGCGCCACTACGTCGGCGACCTCCGGCTCGAGCACCTCGAGGTGCCGAGCGAGTTCGGCGGTCGTCGCCTTCGGCCTGGCCTTCGCCTTCCGGGCCCTTCCCGGGCTCCGCTCAGCCGCCTTGCTCCTTCGCTTCCGCCCGGGCTTTTTGGCCTCCTTGGTTGCGAGGAGTTCGAGGGCCTGCTCAAGGGTGATACCCTCCGGGGTCAGGTTCCTGGGCAGCGTTGCGTTGGTCCTGCCATGCTTGACGTAGGGCCCGTAGCGGCCCTTAAGCACCGAGACGGGCTTGCCCGACTCGGGGTGGTCGCCGAGGCTCCTTAAGGGTCGGTTCCGCTGCTCCTTGGCCGCGATGAGCTCTGCGGCTTGACCGAGGTCTACCTCGAACAGACTCTGCCCCTTGGGGAGGGAGGCGTAGATCTGCTCGTGCCGGACGTAGGGACCGTAGCGTCCGATACCGACCAGGATGGGTTTGCCCGACTCCGGGTGCGCGCCCAGGGTCTTGGGTAGGGCCAGGAGCTCTAAGGCGATCCGCTCGGTGATGTCGTGCGGGGCCAGCCCGGGGGGGAGGGAGACCCGTTTGGGCCTGCCGCTCTCCTCACCACCTCCGAGCTGGAGGTAGGGTCCGTAGGTGCCGGTCCTGAGCACGAGCTCTTTCCCCGTCTCCGGATCGCTCCCCACCACCGTGTCGCCAGCCTTGCCCTCGCTGAGCAACTCCTCGATCCGTTCGCGGCTAAGTTCCGCCGGGGCCAGATCGTCTGGCAGCGAGGCGCTCCGCAGCTCTCCGCCGACCTCCCCCTCGACGAAGGGACCGAACCGGCCCACCCGGACCCGGTAGGGGTCCCACTTGGGCGACTCCAGGGTGGAGATGCTCCGGGCATCGATCGCCTCGAGGCCGTCACCGACCTTCGCCTCGAGACCGTCCTCACCGAGGAAGAAGTCGCGCAGATAGGGGGTGGGTTCGAGCGTGCCGGAGGCGATGTCGTCGAGTGCAGCCTCCATCGTTGCGGTGAACTCGGTATCGACCAGCCTGGCGAACTGGTGCTCGAGCAGGTTGTTGGTTGCGAAGGCGGTGAAGCTCGGGACCAGTTGGTTGCCGCTCTTTCGCACGTAGCCGCGGCGGATTACGGTATCGATGATGCTGGCATAGGTGCTCGGCCGACCGATACCCTCCTGCTCGAGCAGCTTCACCAGCGAGGCCTCGGTGTAGCGGGCGGGAGCTTTGGTCTCGTGGCCGACGACGGCGAGTTCGTTGCAGTCGAGCTGGTCGCCCTCGGCGAGTTCCGGGAGGGGCTGATCGCGGTCCTCTAAGACAGCGTCCGGATCGTCGGTGCCCTCTAGGTAGGCCCGGAAGAACCCCGGGAACAGGGTCGTGCGCCCGGTGGCGCGAAAGAGGGCGAGCTCGTCCCCACCGCTCGCCTCGATTCTGGCGGTGACGAACTTCAGCCTGGCGTTGGCCATCTGGGTGGCGACCGTCCGTTTCCAGATGAGGTCGTAGAGGGCCCCCTCCACCCTTGAGAGCCCCAACTCGGTCCTGGTCCTCATCTCGGCTCCGGCCGGCCGGATCGCCTCGTGGGCCTCCTGGGCGTTGCGGGCCCGGCCCCTAAACTGCCGCGGTCGCGGGCTGAGGAAGGCCCGACCGTAACGCTGTTCGACGGCTCTGCGGCTGGCTGCGAGGGCCTCCTGGGCGAGGTGGGTGGAGTCGGTTCGCATGTAGGTTATGTGGCCGTTCTCGTAGAGACGCTGAGCGATACGCATTGTTTCGCGAGCCGACAGCCGGAGCTTGCGACTCGCCTCCTGCTGGAGGGTCGAGGTGGTGAACGGCGGCGCCGGTGAGCGTGAGTTCTCCCGCTCCTCTAGCTCCTTGACCCGCCAGCTGCCGGTGAGCGCCCCGTCGGCGACCCCCCTGGCCCTGGCCTCGGTCAGGAGCATCACCTCCCGGCCCGCTACCAACCCCTCCTTGAGCCGGCCCGTGTCGGGATCGAAGTCCCGTCCCGTGGCCAGGCGGACCCCGCCCAGATGGGTCATGGTGGCCTCGAACGGGCTGCCCCCCTTGGCCAGCGTCGCCTTGAGACTCCGGTACTGGGCGGGGACGAATTTCAGGCGCTCCTTCTCGCGCAGCACCAGGAGCCTCACGGCGACGCTCTGGACCCTGCCGGCGCTCAGTCTGGGCGCGATCTTCTTCCAGAGCAGGGGGGAGATGGTGTAGCCGACTAAGCGGTCGAGGATGCGGCGCGTCTCCTGGGCGTCGACCAGGTTCTGGTCGATCTCGCGCGTCTCGGCTAGCGCCTGCACGATGGCGCTCTCGGTGATCTCGTGGAATACCATCCTCCGGACCGGCACACTCGGCTTCAGCAGTTCCACGAGGTGCCAGCCGATCGACTCTCCCTCCCGATCCTCGTCGGTCGCGATGAAGAGTTCATCCGCCTGCCTGAGGGCAGACTTCAGGCTGGTGACCACCCGCTTCTTGCCGCTACTGATCACGTAGAGGGGCTTGAAGTCCTGGTCGACCTGGACGCCGAGCCGGGCCCACTGCTGATCCTTGAATTCGGCGGGGATCTCCGCCGCCGAAGCGGGGAGGTCACGGAGGTGGCCCATGCTCGCCTCTACCCGGAACCGCTGCGGCAGAAATCTCCGAACGGTCCGGGCCTTGGTGGGCGACTCCACGATTACAAGACTCCGCTTGCTCTGTTCTGGCACCAGGTTTTACCCTCTCGCTTGCAAACTTACCGTCAAAATAGTAGGCGCCGGAACCGCCCTTGTCAACCGGTTCGGTCCCGCGGTCTCCGCAGCGCTCGCCGGGGGCTACAGGGGACGTCGGTGGCTGATCGCCCGACCCAGGGTGACCTCGTCGGCATACTCCAAGTCGCCCCCTACCGGCAGGCCGTAGGCGATCCTCGAGGCGGAGACCCCCCGCTCGGCGAGGAGCTTGCCCAGGTACATGGCGGTGGCCTCCCCCTCTACGGTGGTCGAGGTGGCCAGGATGACCTCGCCGATCCCGGAGAGGCGCTCCAGCAGCGACTCGATGGTGAGTTGGTCGGGTCCTACGCCGTTCATCGGGCTTAAGGATCCGTGCAGCACATGGTAGAGGCCCCGGTACTCGCCACTCCGCTCGATGGCGAGGAGATCGGCGGGCTGCTCGATTACGCATAAGGTCTTGCGGTCCCGGCCGGTGTCGTCGCAGACCGAGCAGACCCCCTGGTCGCTGGACATGACGTTGAAGCAGTTGAGGCACCTGCTCAGGCCGCTAACGGCCTCCTCGATAGAGCGGGCCAGCCGCAGCACCTCTTCCTGGGGCTGATTGAACAGGTGGAAGGCGAGTCGCTGGGCGCTCTTGGGCCCGATCCCGGGGAGGCGTCCGAGCTCTCGGATGAGGTTGACCAGGGCGGACGGATACTTCATGGTCGGACTTGCCGGTCAGAACAGGCCCGGAAGCCCGCTGAGCCCCCCCATGGCCGAGCCGAGCTCCCGCTCCTGCAGCTCTTTGGCCTTCCGCTGCACCTCGCCGATGGCGGCTGTCAGGAGGTCCTCCAGCAACTCGGGGTCGTCCGGGTCGATCGCGCTGGGTTCGATCTTCACCCCGGTGACCGTGCCGTCGCCGCTCGCCTGGATACGGACCATACCCCCCCCGACACTCGCCTCGATCGAGAGTTCGGTTAGGCGCTCTTGAGCTTCGGCCATCTTCCGCTGCGCCTTCTGCGCTTCCTTCATGAGTTTCTGTATGTTCATCGCTTCACCGGGGCCATTCTACCCCGCCTCGCAGCCGCCGCTGGCACCGGCCACTACTCTTGGTCGCTCTCGTCTGGGGCGTCAGCGGCCCGCCCAGGGCCCGTCTCTCCCTTGGCGTCGGCTGGCGGGGTCGGAACGAAGCGCACCATCCTGCCGGGGAAGAGGGCTTGGAGGCGGGCTACGGCTCTGGCCGTCTCTGCCGAGGGGGGCTCGGTCGCTGGCGTCGCGGCTGCCGGGTCGGGGTCGGAGGGGCCCCAGAAGTCGGGGGGGAGTTCCTCTTCCGGGTAGACCTCAGGCCGGGAGAGTTCGGCGGGCGGCTCCCCTGCGGTCTCGGCGACCGGGTCGAGCTGCTGATCCGGACGGGGATCCGGCGGTTCGGCGGGGTCCGGCAGGGAGGCTTCGCCGGGGGAGGCGGTCTCCTGCTGCACCCCTGCCGCCGTTAGAGTTTTTTTTTGCTACCGTCCGGACCGGAGAGGGTGACCCGGTAGTCCGGACCGGCAACCTCCGCCACGAGGTCTTGAAGTTCGGAGAGCCGCTCCTGCAGCCGGTCGTAGTGAAACCGGTGGGTGGGCCCATAGTGGAGGGTGATCTCGGTCGCTTCGATGGTCTCGCGGGCGGGCATCAGGAAGGCCTTGAGCTGCGCCCCGGCGCGGGCTCTGACCTGCTGCCAGCTGAACGGTCTGCTCGGGGCGGGCTGGGGCTCCTCGGGGGTGGTGGTCTGCGGGGTCGGTTCGTGGACCTGGACCCGAAGAGTCCGTCCTTGCGGCGAGCCGGCCTCCCCCGCCGGGGCAGGGGCCTCGATCGCAGGGCCCCCGGTCGCGGGGGATGGGGCGGAGGGAAGATTGCCCGACAGGGCGTTCGAGCTTTTGATGAGGGCGAGCTCGAGCGCGTAGAGATCCTCGCTACGGACGAACCGGTCCTTCTCGTCGTCGAGGGCGTGGAGGAGCCTCAGCAGGTCGTTCGGATCCGCTTCGAGTTCGAAGCCCTCCCCGCCCCAGGCGCTCCGCACCGCCTCGCGCAGCGTGGCCCCCAGGCCGGAGGCGATCGTGCGCGGCGCGAACCCCTCCCGGTAGAGGGCCTCGGCTGTGGCGAGCACCTCGGCGAGGTCCCCAGCAACCAGTGCCGAGGCTAAGTGCTGCAGGCGTTTGTGAGGGGGGAGGCCGAGGGCCTCTTCGGCGGCGGCCAGGGTGATCGGCGACCCCGTCGTCAGTCCCAGGGTCAGCAGGCGCTCGAGCAGCGATTCCGCATCCCGCATGGCCCCGTCCGAGGTCCGGGCGACGAGTTCGATCGCCTCGGGTGCGGCCTCGACACCTGCGTCGGCGCAGAGTCGGGTCAGCTTCGAGGCGATCTCGGACTCCGAGAGTCTCCGGAACCGGAAGTGCTGGCAGCGGGAGAGGATCGTGGGGGGGAGCTTTTCGGGTTCGGTGGTGGCGAGGATGAACATCAGCCCCGGGGGCGGCTCCTCGAGAGTCTTTAAGAGGGCGTTCGCGGCTGCCCGGCTTAGCATGTGGGCCTCATCCAGGATCCAGACCCGGGTCCCCCCGCGGAGCGCGGCCAACCCGGCCTTCTCGCGAAGGTCGCGGACATCCTCTACCGAGTTGTTGCTGGCCGCATCGAGTTCCACTACATCCGGGTGGCTGCCCCGCTGAACTTCCTGGCAGGATTGGCAGTTGCCGCACGGGCCGTTACGCCCCTCCACCTCCGGGCAGTTAACCGCCATCGCCAGTAGCCTCGCGATAGTCGTCTTGCCCACCCCCCTCGGCCCCGAGAAGAGGTAGGCGTGGGCCAACCTGGCCCTGGTGATAGCGGCGGCAAGCACCTCCCTGACGTGCTCTTGGCCGACGATCTGCTCGAACACGATCGGCCTGGCGCTCTGATAGAGGGCGGCCATCCCTGCCATGCTATCACCGCAGTTGTGACCGGGGGCTCTGTTAAGATGACGCTCATGAATTCTACCCGACCCAGGCTCGGTGTCGCCTTGGGGGGCGGGACGGCAAGGGGCCTGGCGCATGTCGGGGCTCTCAAAGTGCTCGAGGCCCACGGTTCCCCCCCCGACATGATTGCAGGGACGAGTTACGGAGCCATCATAGCCGCCCTCTACGCCCTCGGGATGCACGGAGTGGCCCTCGATCACCTGCTCCGCCAGCAGAACAACCTGGAGATCTGGGCCCAAGGCGTCGACTTTGGCCTCCACCGTCTGGCCCTCATCCATGGGCGCAAATTAGCCCAGTGGCTGGACCGGAAGTTCTTCTTCGGTGCTACCTTTGAGGATGCCGAGATCCCTCTCGCCATCGGCTGCGCCGATCTCGGTACGGGCGAGCTGGTGGTGATCTCCGAGGGGTCGATCGCCGTTGCGGTCCAGGCGAGCTGTGCCCTGCCCCTCTACTTTGCCCCGGTCCGCTGGCAGGGTCGGTTCCTGATCGACGGTGGCTTCGTAGAGCCCGTCCCCTTTCAGACCCTTAAGGCGCTTAAGCCCGACCTGATGGTGGGGATTCATACCGGGATCGAAGCCGATCGGTCGCGCCTCATTCAGGGCGTTCGCTGGCTCGGCCGCACCCCCTTCGGCCGCGCCTTCCACCGGCTGGCCCGGGCCGTCCCGCTGAGCTGGCCGCTCGGCCAGCTGCTGCGCGGCTGTTCGGTCACGGCCTACTCGTATGAGCACCGGGTAGAGGCCCCTCCCGGGGCCCTCCTGGTCCGCGCTGCGCCGAGTATCGCCTGGTGGGATTTCCACCGCTCCCCCGTTGCGATCGCGGCGGGTGAGGTGGCGATGGAGGAGGCCCTCGACCAGATTCCTTTCGGTCGGGTTCGCCCCAGAACATGATCCTGTACCTGCTGGAGGTCGGGCCGTGGTGGCGCTCCCTGGATACGGTCGCTACGGCCCTTCGGCGGGGTGAAGCTGAGCGGGCCCTGCAGGCCTACCGCGATCTGTTCCGTACCCTCGTTACGAGGGGTAGTGCCGATCTCTTCGAGGCGGCCGCCGAGGACCTGCTCTGGTGCGACTCGCTGCTCACCCGAACCCTCCGGTCGGGCTCCGAACTGCCCGACGCCCTGCAGCAGGCGCTGCGGCTCGATCTTGCCAGGCTCCTAGCCGGACTTCGGGGGCCGTGGCAGGGTGGGGTCGAGGCGCTCGTCGGCCACTCCCTCCCCCCCCTGGCGGGACTTGCGAACGGGGCTAGGCCCGTGGTTGCCGAGTTGGCCGGCCGACTCCGGGAGGGGGTGGAGGAGGAGATAGCCGCCCTGTTGCTAGCGACCTACCGGCGCTCCGGGACGGGGTCCTACGCCCGCTACCTGGCCTTCCGCTGGCGTGACGGCGCGGTCCCGGTAGCCGACCCCGACTCCGTGGAGGGCGGGGGCCTGATCGATGTCGAAGATCAGCTCGGCAAACTCTTTCAGAATACCGAGGCGCTCCTCTCAGGTCTGCCGGCCCATGATGTCCTCCTCTACGGACCTCGGGGGAGCGGGAAGTCGACCGCCGTTCGGAGCCTGCTAAGTCGGTATGGCGAGCAGGGTCTGCGGCTCATCGAGGTCGAGCGGGACGATCTCGGCGAGCTGCAGCGCATCCTCCAGACGGTGGCGGGGCAGCCGCTGAAATTCGCCATCTTCGTAGACGATCTCAGCTTCGACCGGGGGGAGGTGGGCTATAGGGGGCTGCGCAGCCTGTTGGAGGGGAGCGTCGAGAGCCGCCCGGACAACGCTAGGCTCTATGCCACCAGCAACCGCAGACACCTCGTCCGCCAGAGCTTCTCGGATCGGCCCGACCCGCTCGACGACGACGTGCATGCCTGGGACTCTCACCATGAGAACCTGGCCTTGGCCGACCGCTTCGGCCTCACCATCACCTTCCCGAATGCGACCCAGCGTACCTACCTGCGCATCGTCGAGGGGCTCGCCGTTCGCGAGGGTGTCGAGGTCGCCGACCTTTCGTTGCGGGCCGTCCGCTACGCCGCCTGGGGCAACGGCTACTCGGGCCGCACCGCTCGCCAGTTCATCGATAGCCTCAGGGCCGGCCTGCCGGTCGCCGCTCCCTAGACTCTAGCGCAGCGGCGCTAGGGCGGGTCCGGGGCCAGACGCGCAACCCCCGCCGCAAGTCGGTACATCTGCCCCCGGGTGAGGGGATTGGAGAGCTGCAGTCCTGGGGGGACTACGCCGAGTTCATGGAGCCTCTCCCTGGTGGGCGGTAGCGGGCAGCCGCTCACGAGACAGGTGGCGGCCTCGGTAAATTCCAGCGCGAGCTCCGGTGTCAGCGGGCCGAGGGAGGAGCCGTAGGCCTCGAGCAGGGCGGGGCCGAGGCTGTCGTCGCCAAGGAACCGGGTGCCGACATTGCTTAGCAGGTAGAGGTAGTTGAGGGCCGTCATGGGGGCGTCGAGCTTGGGATCGTTGTTGTAGCCTCCGGTCGCGAGCCCGCGGCTGAGCAGGAGTCGATAGGCGTCGTAGTGGGGGTGCTGGTACGGACCGGTCGGGGCTCGGGCCTCGAGGGGTGGCAGCAGGGCCCCGCGGCGGGTCAGCGTGGCCCGGATCTCCTGTTGGGCCTCAATGTCGGCGACCAGCGACCGGGGGTCGCGGCCCTCGAGCGCTCCCTTGGCCGCCGCCACCCCTACAGCCTCGGCGACGGCCATGCCGAAAGGGACGACCCGGGCACTAGCTGCGGCGAGGGGATCGAAACCGGCGGCCTTGCCGACCACCCAGACCCCGTCCAGATCTGCCGGGACAGCTACGCAGAGCCGGACCCCGTAGATGTCGGGCGCACCGAAGACGAAGCCTGAGTCGAAGGGGGTCAGCGGCTGGACATCAAGCGGGTAGCCTCCGGCAGCGACGTCGAGGTCGGTCACCCGATTGTCGAGCAGATCGTCTACCTCGAGGGTGCAGACGGCCTCGAGGTGCCGCGTCTCGCGCAGGTAGAGCCGATCGGCGAATCCGGCGAGCCTGGCAGCTTCGAATCCCGGGATCTCCTGGGCCAGGTAGGCGGTGATCAACTCTGCCTCGCGTGCCGCCCGGGAGCGCCCGTCGGCTAGGCTAGAGGGATCGAACGGGTCGAGCCCGTAGATGAGCAGGGCGTTGACCAGGACCGTTCCGTCCCGCTGTCTGCCGAGATTGAGCCCCCTGAGCCGGAGATCGGGGTCACTCGCTTCGTAGGCTACCGGGTAGCCGCCGAAATGCCCCCAGGCGACACTTTCGTCGGCGTGGGCGTAGCCCGGACCCCGCTCAGCGATCCCCTTACGGAGAGCGCTCCAGTCGACGCCGGCGATCCGGAATACCAGGGTATCGACCATGCGGACATCGACGCCGAAGGAGCCGAAGCCGACCGAGAAGCCGGCACCGGCCTCGGCAGCAGCACTCATCTCGCCGGTACCGTCGATCACCTGCGCTGCGCTGTGGTAGACCGTCCCCACCCGCACGCCGCCGACCCGGCCTTCCTCTACGAGTTCGAGCCGGATGGTCGGGCTGGCCAGTCTCACCTCTACCCCAGCGGTGGCGAGCATAGCGGCGAAGGCCTCCTCGGCCTCCCTCACATCGAACGACATGCCTCGGCCGACCCGCTGCCACCACCGTTCAAAGATCCCCCGCTGGTAGACGAAGGGCCGGGTCCTGAGATCGAGGACGTTGAGCATGGCCTCGACGAACAGTCCCCCGAGTCGCCTGTCCTCGCTTACCAGGAGGGTTTTCGCCCCCGACTCCGCAGCTGCGATGGCTGCGCTGATCGCCTCTGGCTCACTCCCTACGACGATGACCTCGTAGTCGTAGCTCTGGGCAAAGGTGCAGCTAAGCAGGGTGAGTAGCAGGCCGATCAGAGTAAGTCTCGGCGCGGACGATCCCAGATTTCGGGGACCGCGGGGCGGCCTCGGGGTTCCGGAGCGGCCCGGTGCAGCGCCCAGGGGTGGCTGAGCTGTGCCTAAGTGGTCGGGGGGCACCCGCCAAGTGTAACAGAAGCTCTGCCCGGGGAGATTGTGAGTGGACTCATTGCCACCTCAGGCACCGGGTGATAGCATGACCCCGGCTGTAAGGAGGTCTTATGCGCCAAGTCTATCTCTTCACGGCGCTCATCCTTGGGACACTGGTCTTGGTGGGATGCCGTGCCACTACGGCACCCTCGTTGCACGAGGTGCAGCTGTTCGGGGCGCAGGACATGCGCCTCACCTATGCTTACGGGGCTCCGACTACGCTGATGATCGGCGGGCGTGAGGTCAGTCTTGCCGAGGGGCGGAGTGAGGATCCTCTGGGGGTTCTCACCGCCGCCCTGGTGGACGGCGAGCCCTATCTTCGGGAGGATCTCGAAGGGATCGAGGCGCCCGCTCAGGTGAAGCGGATCCCCCTTACCACCGACCTGCTGGTCAGTGTAGTTGGCCCGGTCGATGAGGTCATCTACTACGATGGGGACAGCTGGCTCACGCTGGTGGAGCGGCCGCCGGTGGGTCTCTCCGCGCGCGTGATTCCGGTACCGCGGATCGGGAGGATGCGCGGTATCGGGCAGCTTACCCGCGAGGAGGCTGACGCCATCGCCTCCGGTCTCGAGGCCAGAGACCGACCGTTCGCCCTCTACGTCCTTCCCGAGGACAGCCTGATCCGAAGAGCTGTTGACGGACTGGAAGAGCACCTCTTGACCGGACTCTATGTCGACGAAGAGCTGGTTGTCGATTCAGAGGCCTTCAAACCCGCTCCCAGGACAGTGCAGTGGGAGGTGCTTGCTGCGGGTGAGGGGGCGGTCGGGATAGCGGAGACGAGCTATTTCCTAACTTTGGACCGGGTAGACCTCATCGGGCTGTGGACACGGGGCCACGGCTCGGAGTCGTTTGCGCCGCCGGTACCCGAAGTCGATTTTGATCGGGAGGCGGTGGTCGCGATCTTCCTCGGGGAGCGACCGACCAGCGGCTACGGTATCGAGATTGAGCGGGTAGACATCGAGGGCAACGACCTGTTCATCGATTTCCTCGAGGTCACACCTGGCGAAGGGAGTGTGGAGACCACGACCATAACCAGCCCCTGGCTGATGATCCGGGTGCTTCGCGGTGGCATCAATGTCGCCTGGTTCCGCGATCCCAGGACAGAGGCGCTAGTGGGGGTTGCTAGAGCGCTGCGCTAAGAGTCTGCTCTATTATCGAGTGGTCGCCCAAGATCTGGTATTCCAAGTGGCTTCACCTGCCAGGGGGGGCCACATGTCTCGGAACAGGACCGCTCGAGACTTATGGAACAGACTCTCAGAGCCCCGACCTTGTTTTAGAGGTTTGCCCATTTTGAGCGGCTTACCCCAAGGTCGCCTCGCCAAGTCGATCTTAGGGGCTCCGGGAAAGATGCCAGGAACACTAGACTGTATCCGACTCCTGATCAAGGAGCCTAATATCGGTACAGGTGTTGTTGACAGCGAAGCGGTCAAACATGGGGAAGTCAATGGTGGTCGGAAGCAAATCGATCGGGTAGCAATATAATGGGCTTACGCAGTGAAGCCTAGCTAATATCTAAGAGCCTATCCGGAAACCACCAAGTCGAATAGAATGTGGCTGCAGGCGAGTTGAACAAACGCCAACCAGTTCCCAGCTCTCTTGCCCCACCTAGTTCGAATGCTGCGGTGCTTCGCTAGCCACGACAGGGTTCGCTCCACCCCCCAACGCCTCGCTGGTTGCCCGTGCCCGCTCTCACCAGGTCCCAACTGACCGGTCTCTGGATTCTTACTCCCCCTGGGATTGCTTTTGATCTGCGGTGTCTATCCTTCCAGGACCAGCTAGTCCCTGAAGTCCGCCGCATCATAGGCCTTATCAGCGCACAGAAACTGCTCCCTCTCGGGATGCTCCGCCACTTAAGGAGAAGACCAGGCTAACGGCAACAGTCTTA
>MPNL01000021.1 GCA_002239005.1 Truepera sp. bin119 | reverse complement strand
GGCCGCCGCTTCATCGGGGAATCTCTCGAACAGGTCAAAGACCGTCAAACCGTTGCGGAAGCTCTTGCCAGCCACGACTGATCGTACTTGACATGAAGTGGTCTGTCAAACTAGGTTAGTAATTCCCTAAAGAAGAGATCCTGCAAAGCATCCTTGAAGCCTTAGCCCAGGATCTAGAACGGAGAGGCAAGATCGATCTCAGCGAGTGCCATATCGATGCGAC
The DNA here is from genome assembly GCA_002239005.1 of Truepera sp. bin119. Taxonomy (GTDB): domain Bacteria; phylum Deinococcota; class Deinococci; order Deinococcales; family Trueperaceae; genus MPNL01. The sequence continues at coordinate 50,957 of MPNL01000021.1, read as the reverse complement.
CTTCGTCAGCACCAAAAAGGAGGGCCTTGTGCTGGCAGGACCAAGCGGGGTGAAGGCAGCAAGATCATGGCTCAGATGCTACAGGTGCTGGCATCGCCCTCCACCTTGAAGCTGCTAGCCCAGATGAAGTCAAGCTGGTAGCAGCGACTGTCGGATCTCGACATGTCCAAGGGACCCCGGAGAGACTTGTAGGGGACCGAGCTTATGATAGTGACCCTCTCAACGCTGAGTTGGCTGACCAGGGGATCGAGATGATTGCGCCGCACAGGACCCAGCGAGTCCGACCTTTAGAAGAGGAAGCAGGTTGAGATGCAGGGTGGTCGGAAGCTCGGGAGGTATCGTCGGAGCTGGAAGATTGAGCGGTTGTTCGCTCATTAAATACAGAACTGCCGGCGGTTGGTGGTGAGGTACGAGCGGTAGGTGCAGAACTTTCTGGGGCTCGTGCAGTTGGGCTGCATTCGACTGCTACTCAACCGTTAGATGGCTTCTAACAACTCTCAGCCCGCCTCCATCACAGCGGTTACGGTGACGTTGTCGTCACCCACCTGCTTTCCTGATTCCGACGCCAGAGCTGTTCTGAACGGTCCAACCGGGAGAGTTACGAACTCCTGCGGCACCAATCTCCGCCTCTCGTGATCCAATGATGGTCGGCAAAATCCCCACCCCGTCCCGCGAAGGGGCCGACGCCGCCAGCGAACGGGAGCCGACCGTTGCAGCCCACACTTACAGGAAGCACGACCCGCGATGGCTCAACCCGATCAGGTGTAATCTCACCCTACTAGGTCACTCCGACCTCTTCCAGCGATAGTCCTCTGCAAGGGATACACGACACGCTTCAGGACAGCGGGTTGCCCCGCCCTGCGGGTCTTGGCTTGGCGCTAGGAGCCCTCACCCCTCGGAACCGTCCCCTTCGGCCTGCCGGTCTTCATCGAAAAACTCAAATGCCGCCTCGCCGATATGGACATCGTCCCCATCTGCAGCACCGGCTCGCTTAAGCAGTTTCGTCACCCCAAGCTTGGTGAAGTGCCGCTGCAGGTAGGCCACCGCGTCACGATTGGAGGGGTCGAAGCGGGCAACTACCGCCTCGAGAGCGCAGCCGAGGACGCGCCACCCCAGGCCGTCCTGGTGACGAATGACCCGAACGGGGTCGGCCTTGAGAACCTGTGGGTCCCGCCCAACAGGCTCCAGGGAATCCTGATCGGGTAGGAGGGCGAAGATGGTGTCACGGAGCTCGACAAGCCCCTCCCCCTCGAGCGCAGAGACGGTGAGGAGAGGGAGGCCAAAGCGGGTCAGCTCCTGCTCGAGCTCGAGCAACTCCTCGGGCGCTGCGAGGTCGATCTTGTTGAGTGCTATGAGGGCGGGACGCTCGATCAGGGCGGGGTCGAACGCCCCGAGTTCCCTACGCAGCGCCTCCAGATTGTGAGGCGGATCGTCGGCGATATCGAGAACGTAAACCAGAAACCGGGTTCGGGAAATGTGGCGCAGAAACTCGAGGCCCAGACCCTTGCCGCGGTGGGCACCCTCGATGATGCCGGGAATATCCGCCAGCGTGAATCGCGCGAGATCGCGCTCGACCACACCGAGGTTGGGGCTGAGGGTGGTAAAGGGGTAGGGAGCGATGGCGGGACGGGCATTGGAGAGGGCCGCGAGCAGGCTCGACTTGCCAGCGTTGGGATAGCCGACGAGGCCTACATCGGCGATCATCCTGAGTTCGAGCCGGATGCGACGGCGCTCGCCGGGAGTGCCGTACTCCGCGAACCTCGGCGCCTGCTGGGTGGAGTTGGCGAAAGAGGCGTTGCCCCGACCGCTACGCCCTCCCGCGGCGACGCAGGCCTGCTGACCCACCTCGACGAGATCGGCCAGAATCTCGCGACTATCTAGGTCGATAGCCACAGTTCCAACCGGCACCCGGACGATGAGATCTTCCCCCCGGCGACCGGCCCGCTTGCGCCCCTCACCCTGCTGCCCGGTCCCAGCCCGGAGGAGGGTCTGGCCCACGAGCTTATCGAGCGAGGTAATGTCATCGATGGCTTCGAGGATGACACTCCCGCCATCACCTCCACGGCCGCCGTCGGGCCCCCCCTTGGGCAGGTACTTCAGCCGCAGGAATGACATCGCACCGTCGCCACCCCTGCCTCCCTGCACGGTGATTATAAGGGTGTCACGGAAAGGCATCGTACTCCCCGCTCTTTCGAGAAGCAGCGCCTCGGTCCTGGCGCCCGCGAAACTAGCCGGAGGCCTCGCCCTGCTTCAACTCCACGCTGATGAAACGGCCCTTGCCACCCTTATTTTGGAAGCGGACCACGCCGTCACGGAGCGCGAAAAGGGTGAAATCCCGACCCTGGCCGACATTCCGACCAGGGTGAAAGCGGGTACCCCGCTGCCGAACCAGGATGTTGCCAGAGAGAACCTCTTCGCCATCGAATCGCTTGACACCCAAGCGTTTAGACTCGCTGTCGCGACCATTCTTCGAGCTACCCACACCCTTTTTATGTGCCATTCCTAGAACCCCTTACGCTCCAGCGACCTCAACCACCTCGGCCGGCACCTCATCCTCGACCGGAGATCCCTCTACGGGTGCCTCGGCCTGCCTAGTTTTGCGGTCTTCCGCCGAGCCTCTGATCTCGATCATCCTCACTTCGGTGTAGGGCTGCCTGTGCCCAATCTTGCGGCGGTAGTTGACCTTGGCTTTGTACTTGTATACCTGGCTCTTATCACCGCGGCCGTGGCCAAGCACCTCGGCCTTGACGCTAGCACCCTCGACGAGAGGGGTGCCGACCCTGACGTCACCTCCCCCGAGCAACAGCACAGGGAACTCCACCACGTCACCCGGTTCGGCGTCTAGCGCCTCAAAGCGCAGGATATCCCCCTCGCTGACACGGTACTGCTTCCCGCCCGACTGCACAATCGCAAACATTATCTCTTCGTACCTCCAGCAACCGCTACATGCCCCGCCGACCCCTCACCTCGGCCTGGCAGGACAGACAGGGCCAATAGACACCAGGGACGCGTGGCGGTTAGGCCACGCGACACCAGACTTGCGATTATAGCGAAAAGACCGGGTTGAGGCAAGCCAGCCGCCTTTGCAGAGGGGGCCCGCAACCACTTGGCCGATCCCCAGAGCCACCCCCAAAGACACTCGCACACCGGCTACCGAGGGGTAAAGGAGAGTTACGCTTCATCCTCACCTTCGCCCAGCTCGGCATTCGAACGCTGGGTCTGACCCTAACAACCGCCTCATCGGGGCCGGCCGCTACCGACCTCGGCGAGTCTGGCCGGGCGGGGTGGGAGCTGAATCGCGTCGGCGTGATCATAATGACGTGACGCACACGGGGCAGCGGACGAGCCTGGGACGACCCTCAGCGAACATCCCAAGGTGGTCGGTCATCTCTGTGTACGCGCCCGGAACGACCACACCCGCTGTAAACGGACGATTGAGGTGGCTCACGCGATCATCGGGACGGGCAGGACGATGGGTATCACAAACATCCCCGCCTCCCTTGAGCGTAGTATGACTATGCTACCCTGCAGACGCAGCGTATGGCACTGTCTGTTGCAATAGCTCTCACCTCGGCGCTTCTGTTTGGCGCGTCGACTCCGCTAAGCAAGCTCCTTCTCGACCAGGTAAGTCCTTTCCAGTTGGCCGGACTGCTCTATTTGGGCGCCGCTCTCGGCGTGGGCCCGTTCGCCGCTCAACAGCGAGTCTTTCATCGCCTTGTGCGCTTGGATCGCGCGAACGCCCGGCGGCTGATTGGTGCTGCGCTTCTGGGCGGAATGGCGGGGCCGGTCTTGCTCCTCTTGGGGCTGCAGTTGGCCTCCGCCGCATCCGTCTCGCTGTGGCTCAACCTGGAGCTTGTCGCCACTGCGGTGTTGGGTGCCGCCCTGTTCCGCGATCAGTTAAGCGGTCGGGCCTGGGCAGGAGCGGGCACGGTGGTCGTCGCAGCACTGCTGTTGTCATGGGGGGGGCAATCCGCTGGCATTCTGCCCGGTCTGCTGGTGGCGCTGGCGTGCGTCTGCTGGGGCTTCGACAACCACTTCACGTCGCTGATCGACGGATTGACTCCCCAGGAAACGACCCTGTGGAAGGGACTTGCCGCTGGCACGACCAACCTCTTCATAGGGCTGTGGGTCTCTTCCTGGACCGCGACGCCGCTGGCTGCCACAGCCGCGTTGGGGCTCGGCGCGATCTCCTATGGTGCGAGCATCGTACTGTACATCGCTGCCGCCCAGAACATCGGCGCCACTAGGGGTCAGCTGGTGTTCTCTGCTGCGCCCTTTTTTGGTGTCCTACTTTCCGTTGCGCTCCTTGGTGAGCCCTTCGGCACAATACAGCTAGTGGCCACCGCGATCTTGGTGGTGGGCCTGTTCATGCTGCTGCAAGAGGGACATACACACCGACACAGCCACCCAGCCCTCGTACATGAGCACTGGCACCGCCACAACGACGGCCACCACCTACACAATCATCCCAAGCTTCCTGCCTGGATCGGCCACGTGCATCCGCATCGCCATGAAGCACTGGAACACGAGCATCCGCATCTGCCTGACGTCCATCATCGCCATACTCACGACAACGCGCAGTAGTTTTCAGTTTTCACCGTTTTGCGAACCAGTCATTACGGTCGCGAGGTTATCCAGCACTCTCCGCTTCGGTGCTCTTTCATCTCGATCTCGTCCGACTCTACTCCATAAACCGACTCGGTCTTGGAGAACGACCATCTCAACCCCATCGCCTACCACAGGGGTTTCTGAGCACATCACTCTTCGGGAGGCGAACCGATGTCAGAACATGACCGATTTCGAAATCCGCGTTCCGATTTCACGAAGCACGGAAGAGCGCGGCCACCCTGCGCAGAGCATTCCACGACCGGACGAGTATCGTAATCTCGAACTTTAAGGCGTCGCCCCACATAACCAAGGCAGGCTCTGCTCGCCATTCCAGCCCTGCCTGGGGAGGTTACTGTATTTCCGCCGATGCGGGCGGCCCCCGGCGGCGTGGTCACGAACCCAGACTGAACGCTTATCCCCTACCGACAGGGCCTTCAAGAATCCTGTGCCCCTTCAATCTCCGTCGCCAGCGGAGCGTGCCACCAATTCGGCACTGACCTCCCAGAGGCGGCGCGCAACCTCCAAGTCGTGGGCGGCCTTGTAGGGCTCCACGGGCTTGCAGTTCGCGAAATACTTACCACTGACCCCCTCCACCTCGGGCGACGCGGCCAGATAGACGCTGGTTCTAGCACCCCTCTCGGCGCTGATCGTGAACTGTGTCAGGGTCCACCAGATGATCCGGGCGATGAGGCTGCCCCTGGCATCAGCACCGAAGTTGGTCTTCACAAAGCCAGGGTGGAGCGCATTGGCCGTGACCCCCGTCCCTTCGAGGCGGCGTGCGAGTTCGAAGGTGAACAGCAGGTTGGCAAGCTTCGACTGGCCGTAGGCCCGCCATCCCCCATAGCCCCGTTTCAACTGGAGGTCGCCGAAGCGAATGCTGGCGCCACGATGAGCCATCGACCCAACGTTGACGACCCGCGCGGGGGCGTTACCGATCAGCAGATCGAGCAGCAACTCGGTAAGCAGGAAGTAGCCCAAGTGATTCACGGCGAAGGTGCGCTCGAGGCCGTCCTCGGTCTCAGCCCGAGAAGAGAAGTAGGCACCAACGTTGTTCACCAGGACATCCAGCCGGTCGAAGCGGTCCCGGTACTCCTCGGCCAGCTGCCGGATCTGCTGCTGCGAGGAGAAGTCGCCCATGAGGAACTCCACCCGGTCGTGACCAGCCGCAGTTCGGATCTCGCAGCGGACGCGCTCGGTCTTGGCCCGGTCGCGGGCCGTGAAAACGACCTGCGCCCCCTGCTCAGCCAGTACCCGGGCGGTAACCTCACCGATCCCGGAGGTGGCCCCCGTGATCAGGACCTGCTTGCCTTCCATCCTTCCATCCGTACCGGTCACAGTCCTACTGTACGACATAGGTCGGCTACTCTGAACAAGACCGCTGGGGTCTCGTGCGCCCCTAGAGGCGCTCCAGAGAGCTCCCTCCGACCCGGTCCTGTCTCCAGGGGATAATCGCGTAACCATACCGCAGCTATATACTTAAATCCATACATGGTACTTGAGTCCATCACGCGCGAACTCCTGTACAACGCTGCCAAGCACTTCAAGCGTGGAAGGGCTCTGGCAGCACGGGGGGATGTGCGCGGCGCCACGATGGCCTATGATGATGCGTTGCGCGACCTCCACGCCACCCGGCCTCAGCGGATGCGCGACGTGCTGCTCGCGCAGGTCTATCTCTACCGCTACCAGATCGCCCGGGGGGTCGACTCTAAGTGTGCCGAGCGCGACCTGAGACTCGGCTACAGCTACGCGAGGACCACGGGGGAACCGAACGTCAGGACCCTCGCAGAGGAGTTGTGGGAGGCGAGGCAGCAGAGGATAGCGCCGACGGTTCCTGTGGTAGGAGGGGGCAACTGATCCCGCCCCTGGGGGCCTGAATGGGGATCGCAAGGGGATCGCGGGTTAGCATGGTTGCTATGCACTCGCCCTAAAGCTTGCCAGGGCTCAGAATCGACCCGAGTCGCGGGTTAGCATGGTTGCCATGCACCCCCTCCTCGAACATGCCCTAGGCCGTGAAGAGCGCTACCTTGAGACCCTCAAGGAGCTAGTCCTCATCGAGTCTCCCACTCACGACAAGACCGCCGCAGACCGCCTAGCAGACCATCTGGCCACCCTGCTATCCAACGAAGGCTGGACGGTAGAGCGCCACCTGCAACAGGTGGTGGGTGACCACCTGTCGGCCCGCCGGGACGCCCCCGGCGACATCTCTACGCTGCTGCTCGCCCACTACGATACCGTCTGGCCGGTAGGCACCCTCGAGGGGATGCCCTTCTATCGGGAGGGGGACTGCGTCCACGGGCCCGGTACCTCCGACATGAAGGCCGGAATCACCACCTGCCTCGAGGCTATTCGCATCGCCGACGAGCGGGGGATGGCACTGCGCGGTCCAGTCACACTTCTGCTGACCAGCGACGAGGAGAGTGGGAGCCTTCACTCGCGAGAGTTGATCGAGGAACTCGCGAAGTTACACGATCGGGTCCTGGTGGTCGAGCCGGGCTCCGAGGATGGATCGCTCAAGGTGGGGCGCAAGGGTACGGGGATGATCGAGTTCAGAGCCCGAGGCCAGAGCGCCCACGCAGGCAACAATCCTGAGGCCGGCGCGAGCGCGCTGCGGGAACTGGCACACTTCCTGTTCTTCGTCGAGGGCCTAAACGACCCGGAGGCGGGGACCTCGGTCAACCTGACAGTGGCGTCCGGCGGCACCGTACCCAACGTGATCGCCGAGGAGGCCTCTGCCGACGTCGATCTGAGAGTGTTCACGCTGGCGGAGGCCGAACGCCTCGACCGGGAGCTGCGGAACTACCGACCTCACAACCCGAGGGTCGAAGTCGAGATCACCGGCGGGCTGAATCGCCCCCCTATGGAGAGGACCGAGGCGAACGAGGTCCTCCTCGCTGAGGCCGAAGCGGTCCAGCGGAGCATGGGGCTTGCGCTGGGCACCGCGGTTGTCGGCGGCGGCTCCGACGGCAACTTCACCACCGCGCTCGGCGCCGCTACCCTCGACGGCCTAGGCAGCCTCGGCGTCGGGATGCACGCCCGACACGAACATATAGAGCTCGGGGCGACGCTCGAGCGGGTGGCCCTGGTCACGGCCCTCGTGACCAGGGCCGGATGAGTGCGATCTCACGGCGACCTGGGAAGGTCGCCAAGCGTAATCCCCATGCCGCTGCGCCTCCTAGTGGCTGCTGCCTGCGGCATCATCCTGTCTGCGGCACTTCCGCCGACCGGCTTCTGGCCGCTGGCGCTAGCCCTCACGCCGCTCTACCTCCTGGTAGCAGGCAGCGAGAGCAGTCGCCGGGCATTCTGGCTGGGATTCGTCTTCGCCGCAGCGTTCTTCACCCTCTACCTGCTGTGGCTCCCGCTAAGTTTCTCAGTCATCCTGAGTCCCGCGTTCTGGGCCCTGTTCCCACTACTTATCCTCATCCTAGCGGCCATCTGGGGAGGCACCACCGGGCTCAGCCGCTGGCTCGGAGGAAAGGGGGCGGGCACCCTGTGGCTGCTGCCGGCCGCCTGGGTCTTAGTCGAGTGGGTCCGGAGCCAGGGTTACCTCGGCTTCCCCTGGGGAGCGCTCGGCTACCTGTGGCTCGACACCCCTGTGGCCCAGATCGCCGACCTGATCGGGGTGTACGGCCTCAGCTTGGTGACCACGATGCTCGCCGCCCTGTTCGCTATGCCCTTTCTGCCCCTGGGCGAACGAAGCGGGCACCGGCCACTCTACTCGCTCTTCACCCCGGTCATCCCCCTGGCGCTGGGTGCCGCCCTCTGGGGGGCGGGGCTGGCAAGGTCCGACCTGCCGGTAGCCCCTCCGACCGAGACGGCGCTGCTCATCCAGGGCAATGTCGATCCGCTCGGTCGGATGCTCAGCCCTAGTCAGGAGCTGAGCGTCCACACCGACCTCACCCGCAACGGCCAACTCGACCTGGCCACCACCCCCGACCTCGTCGTATGGCCGGAAGGGGCGGTCCTCGGTCTCACTGTCGATGGCGTGGCGGGCGAACCGGTACGGGAGAAGATTCAGCAGAGCGCCCCGCACAGCACCTTCATCGTGGGCGGACGGGCCCACAACGGTGGTCGATCGTTTAACAGCGTCTACAGTATCGACGAACAGCTCCTGGATGACCGCTACGACAAGGTGTTCCTGGTCCCCTTCGGGGAGCGTTGGCCGCTGGTCGAGACGGCGGCCCCGGTCTACCGAGCCATCTTCGAACTGCTGGGGCTCCCGCTGCTGCAGAGCACCTCCCCCGGCCCGGCGTTCGATCCGCTGCAGACCGCCGCCGGGCCCGTTGCGGCCTACATCTGCTACGAATCGGTGTTTCCCCAGGTGCAGCGGGCCATGGTCCGACGCGGCGCAACTGTCCTGATCAACATCACTAACGACGCCTGGTTCGCCCGCGGAAACGGCGCTCGCCAGCACTTCGACATGGGGCGGCTACGCGCTATTGAGACGCGACGCTACCTGCTCCGCGCCGGCAACGATGGCATCACTGCCCTGGTTGGTCCCCGCGGTGAAGTCCTAGCCGAACTGGAACGGGATGCGGCCGGGATTCTGAAGGTCGACTACGGTCTAAGCGAGACGAAGACCGTGTGGGTCCGCTACGGACACCTCTTTATCCCGCTCCTGACCGCCTACGCCGTGGGCGCCGTAGCCCTCGCGCTGCTCCGCCGCCCCTAAAACCCGCCTAGCCGGGCAGGAGCACCCGCCCAACCCCGGTCGGCGCTATAATCTCGCTGATGAATGTCCTGATCGTGGGCGGCGGCGAGATAGGCAGTCAGATCGCCAGTGCCCTCCACCACTCGCACAACGTCACCATCCTCGAGATCGACGAAGATCGCGAGAAGGCCTTCGAGAGCCTCGATGTGCAGTTCATACGGGGTACGGGGAGCGACCCGGACGATCTGAAACAGGCTGGCGCCGAGAGGGCCGACGCCTTCATCGGCTCCACCTCGAACGACGATGTCAATGTCCTGGCCTGCCTAGCGGCCAAGGGACTGGGAGCCAAGGAGACCATGGCCTTCGTCACCCGCCAGCACTATGTGGACGCCTTCGCCACCCGGGGGCCCATGGGATCGGTCGGACTGATCATCGACCGGATCGTCTGGCCGCAGCGCACCCTCGCCAATCAGATCGCTGACATCGTGCGGGTACCGCGGGCCCTCGACAGTGCTCACTTCGCGGGCGGTCGCATCAAGATGTTGGAGTACCGCCTTGAGGAGGACGATCCGTTCGTCGGCATGCCGCTGTCGGTAGCCACCAGCCCGCAGAGTGTGCTGGTGGTCGGCTCGATCCGCGGGGAGAGCTTTATCGTCCCCTCCGGCGACACGGTCCTCCGGGCAGGAGACAAGGTGGTGTACATGGGCACCACCGAGAGCATGCGCCAGATCGAGAACCGCTTCGCGCCGCGCAAGCGCTCCTCGACCGTGGCCATCGTGGGTGGGGGGAATGTCGGCTTCATGGTGGCCGATCAGCTTCAGGACTCTCGCATGCACATCACCATCATCGAGGAGGACGAGGAGCGCTGCCAGGGCCTGGCGCAGTGGCTCCCCAAGGCCCTGGTCCTCCACGGCGACGGCACCGACCTCGAGCTACTCGAGCAGGAGCGGATCGAGGACGCCGACGTGGTAGTGGCCGTGACCGACGACGACGGCAAGAACCTGCTGGTCTCGATGCTGGCCAAGCAATTAGGCATCCCCAAGGTCATCACCCGAGTTAACCGCTCCCGCAACCGTCGCTTGTTCGAGAGGGTCGGTATCGAAGCCCCGCTGACCCCGAGGACCGCAGCGGTTCAGGAGGTCCTCAACTGGCTTAACCTCGACGAGGTGGACCATCTGGCCACCATCGAGAATCGGGCCGAGGTGATGGAGATCTCCTATCCCTATCAGTGCAACGTCGGCAAGGTCCGCAACCTCGGTGCGCCAGCCAACAGCCTCATCGGTGCTATCCTCAGGAAGGATCGGGTGATTATCCCCGACGGCGATACCACCATCCAGCACGGCGACCACCTCTTCATCGTCACCACCCCCGACAACGTGACGGCGGTACACGGCTGGCTCGCGCAGAAGCGGCAGGGGGTCGAGGCGTAGGCGCCGCCTGAGCCGCTCGCGGTACAGTGGCAGCGGTGCGCGGTCGCTTCACCCCCTACATCGTCGGCACGAGCCTGCTCGGCCTGGGTTTCGTCTCGGCCCTGTTCGTGCTCTTCGCCCTGCTGATCCGCGAGGCCTTTCTCGGCTTCATCGTCACCGGCGCGGTCGCGACGGCGATCGGCGGCATCCTGGTTCGACTGGGCGACCGCCGTGCCGAACCGTCGCGCCGGGAAGGGCTCTTAGGCATCCTCCTCCTGTGGCTGACCCTTCCCCTCTTCGGAGCCATACCCTACGCAATGTCGGGCAACCTGACCCCCCTCAATGCCCTCTTCGAATCGATGAGCGGATTCACAGCGACGGGCGCCACCGTGCTGGCTGACTTCGCCACCTTCCCCTCAAGCCTGTTCCTGTGGCGCTCACTGTCACAGTGGTTCGGCGGGATCGGGATCATCGTGATCTTCATCGCGGTCCTCCCGCAGCTAGCCATCGCGGGTCGGCAGCTCTTCTTCGCGGAATCCCCCGGGCCGACGGAGGAGCGACTCACCCCCCGACTCCGCAACACCACCAACGCCGTACTAGTTATCTATGTCGGCCTGACGGTGCTGTGCGCAGTGGCCTACGTGCTGGGCGGCATGGACCTGCTCGAGGCCATCAATCACGCCTTCACCACCGTAGCCGCAGGGGGCTTCAGCCCCGACGGATCCAGCTTCGAGCGGGCGAATCCGGCACTGACCTGGATCGCCACAGTGTTCATGGTGTTCGCGGGCACGAACTTTGCACTCCAGTACCGGGCGCTTATGGGGCGCCCTCTGGACCTGCGGCGCGACCCCGAGTTCCGCGCCTACCTGGTGATCATCCTCGTCGCCGGGGCCGGCCTGACACTTATCCTCCTCGGCAGCTATGCCCCGCTCGAGGCGCTCCGGCACGGGCTATTCCAGACCGTATCCATCCTCACCACCACCGGTTACGCCTCGGCGGACTCCGCGCAGTGGCCGTTACAGGGTCAGATGGTGCTCCTGATCCTTATGTTCATCGGCGGGAGCGCCGGGAGCGCCGCCGGCGGCGTGAAGATCGTCCGCTGGTTGATCATCGCGAGGAACACCGCCCGCGAGGTACGGCTCGCCCTGCACCCCCGCGCAGTGCTGCCGGTGCGGCTGGGCAACCGCACCGTGACCGAGGAGGTCCTGCAGGCGGTTGCAGCCTTCCTCACCCTGTTCCTGGGGCTGTTCGCCGCCTCGACCGTCGTGCTGGTAATCTTCGGTGCCGACCTCACCACCGCCATCTCCGCCGCGATCGCCACCGTCGGCAACGTCGGGCCCGGCCTCGGCACGGTCGGTCCCCTCGATCACTACTCCGACCTGCACCCGGTCAGCCGCAGCCTCTTAATCTTCAACATGTATGCGGGCAGACTGGAGGTGGTGACCGTGTTCGTGATCTTCACGGGGCGCTGGTGGCAGCTACCCCACCTCCGGAACTAGCGGCACGACACCCCCTACCGGGTAGACTGAAACCTATAGCGATTAGGCAAGGTTCTTCACCACCGCTACCGCAACCCCGAAGGAGAGATGATGTCTGAGCGCATCGAGTCCGTGCTGCAGGAAGACCGTCGCTTCAGCCCGCCGGAGGGATTCCGAGCGGAGGCACGCCTAAGTAGCCTCGAGGAGTACCGACGCCTCTACCGGCAATCACTCGACGAGCCCGAGCTGTTCTGGGGTTCAGTAGCCGAGGAGCTACACTGGTTCAAACCCTGGGACCGGATCACCGAGTGGCACGAACCGTTCGTCAAGTGGTTCGTCGGCGGCAAGACCAACCCCGCCTACAACTGCCTGGACCGCCAGATCGAACTCGGTCGCGGCAACAAGGTCGCCTTCTTCTGGGAGGGCGAGCCCGGCGACAGCCGAGTGCTCACTTTCCAGCAGCTGCACCGCGAGGTCAGCAGGTTCGCCAACGCCCTGAAGGACAAGGGGGTCGGCAAGGGTGACCGGGTGGCGATCTACATGCCGATGATCCCCGAAGCGGCCGTAGCCATGCTCGCCTGCGCTCGGATCGGTGCAACCCACTCGGTGGTCTTCGGCGGCTTCAGCGCTCAGGCGCTCGCCGACCGGATCATCGACGGGGAGATCAAGGCGGTCGTCACCGCCGACGGCGGGCAGCGACGAGGTCGCGTCCTCCCGCTCAAGCCGGCCGTGGACGAGGCGCTCACCTCGTGCCCCTCCGTGGAGCATGTGTTCGTGGTCCGGAGGTCTGAGAACGAGATCGAGATGAAGCCCGGCCGCGACCACTGGTACCACGAAGTCACCCGCCAAGCCTCACCCGACTGTCCCGCCGAACCGCTTGATGCCGAGCACCCACTGTTCATCCTCTACACCTCCGGTTCGACGGGCAAGCCGAAGGGGGTGCTCCACACCACCGGAGGTTACCAGACCTATACCTACCTCACCAGCAAGTACATCTTCGACCTGAAGCCCAACGACATCTTCTGGTGCACGGCAGATGTAGGGTGGATCACAGGCCACAGCTACATAGTCTACGGTCCGATGCTGAACGGCGCGACCCAAGTCATGTACGAGGGAGCACCCACCTATCCGGGGCCGGACCGGTTCTGGGAGCTGGTAGACCGCTATAAGGTCACGGTCTTCTACACCGCCCCCACCGCCATTCGCGCCTTCATGAAGCTCGGCGAGGAGCATCCTGGCAAGCACGATCTCACCAGCCTGCGGCTACTCGGGACCGTCGGCGAGCCCATCAACCCCGAGGCCTGGATCTGGTACCGACGGGTTATCGGCGGAGATCGCTGCCCCATAGTCGATACTTGGTGGCAGACCGAGACCGGCGGTATCATGATCACCACCCTTCCCGGCGTCCATGACACCAAACCCGGCTCGGCCGGGCTCCCCTTCTTCGGCATCGACCCTGCCATTGTCGATGCCGACGGGAACGAGCAGGAGCCCGACTCAGGGGGTTACCTGGTGCTCAGGCGTCCCTGGCCCAGCATGCTCCGCACCGTGCACGGCGACGATGAGCGCTACCACTCCACCTACTGGGGTAAGGTCCCGCACGTCTACTTCGCAGGAGATGGCGCCCGCCTCGACGGAGAGGGCTACTTCTGGATCATGGGGCGCGTCGACGACGTGGTGAACGTCAGCGGACACCGGCTCGGCACCATGGAGATAGAGTCGGCGCTGGTTTCGCACGACGCCGTCGCCGAGGCCGCAGTGGTAGGTCGGCCAGACGAGATCAAGGGGCAGGGCATCGTCGCCTTCGTGACTCTCGAGGGCGACTGCCCCGGCTCCGACGAGCTTAAGGAGGATCTCCGCAACCACGTGGGGCGCGAGATCGGCGCCATCGCGAAGCCGGACGAGATCCGTTTCACCGACGCCCTCCCGAAGACCCGGAGCGGCAAGATCATGAGGCGCCTGCTGCGGAGCGTGGCCTCCGGTGAGGATCTTAAAGGGGACATATCCACCCTCGAGGACAGGAGCGTGGTCGAGAAGCTGATGCAGACGAGCTAGACCCGGTCCTCACATAGGACCCGCCGGAGATCCTCGAGAGCTATGTTGGCGCCGCATAGTACGATCACAGTCCTCTGGCCCGCCAAGGTCTCGCGGCGCCTCAGGTAGGCCGCGATAGCGACCGCGGCCGCGCCCTCAATGAGCATCTGGTGGCTGCCTACGAAGTCCCTCAGCGCCCCGGCGATCTCCTCCTCGGTCACGATCTCAAAATCGTCGACGAGGTGGCGGCAGAGGTCGAAGGTGATCGATCCGACCTCCACCCCGCCGGCGGTCCCGTCCGAAAGGGTCGGCTCCGAGGCCAAGTCGAGAATCCGCCCCGCCCTCAGCGATTCGATCATCACCGCCGAGTTGCGCGGCGAGCAGCCGATCAGGTGTGCATCGGGCCGCACGTTCGAAAGATAGGCGGCCATCCCGGAGATCAGGCCGCCGCCGCCGAGGGCTACGAACACAGCATCCAGATCGGGCAACTGACGGTGGAGTTCCACTCCGACCGTTCCCTGGCCCGCGACGACAGCGGGGTCGTTGTAGGGCGACAGGTAGTATAGACCGCTCTCTTCGGCGCAGCTCCGGGCCTGCAACTCGGCCTCGATCCCATCCCGCCCGCAGAGGCGAACCTCGGCCCCGAGGAGACGAATCGCCTCGAGCTTGGCGCTGGAAACGGTCTCAGGCACGAAGATCGTTGCATCGACCCCGAGGAGACCGCTGGCGTAGGCGACAGCCGCACCATGGTTGCCGGTGGAGGCGGCTACAACCCCTCTGCTACGCGCTCCGCCATCGAGATTGAGGAGGGCGTTGAGCGCCCCCCGCAGCTTGAACGATCCGGTATGTTGGAGGTTTTCGCACTTTAAAAACAGCCGGGGGGTCCCCGCCGGCCCACCGAGAGCCGGGGAGGGCAGAAGCGGGGTCTCGCGCAGGTAGGGCCTGAGCCTCCTGTCAGCCTCCACGACCGCGCTGACGACCCCCTCGAGGTGGACAGCCCCCCCTGTCATCCGCCGAGCGCCCGAGCCCCCTCATAGATCAGGTCACGGATCCGGCCGAGGCCCGCCACGAGGGTATTGCGAGGAAGCCCGAAGCTGATCCGGAGGAAGCGGTCCATTCCGAAATGATCCCCCGGCACGATGAGAACGCCCTGCTCGCGCCGGAGCCGGTCGGCCAGCAGCGTCGAGTTGAGGTCCAGGTGGTAGCGCAAGAAGGCGACCGCCGACGCCCGAGGTGGGGTGACCCGGAAGATGCCTTCGTGGCAGGCCAACCAGGCCTCCAGAACAGACCACCCGGCCCCGATGAAGCCGCGGGTCCGCTCGAGGAGCCGGGGCAGGATCTCTGGAGAGAGCGCGAACGCCGCGATCCTGTTGGCCAGTATCGTTGCCGAGAGGGTGATGTACTCGTGCCGTGCCCAGGCCTGATCGAGGATCTCAGTCGGTCCCACGAGCCAGCCCAGACGGAGACCCGGCATCCCGTAGGCCTTGCTCATACTACCGGTGGCGATCACCCGGTCGTAGCGTCCGTAAAAGCTCGGAGACATGGCCCTACCCTCGCGCTCAGCACCCCGGTAGACCTCATCGGCCAGGATCCAGGCCCCGACCCGGTCGGCAGCGGCCACCATAGCCTCCATCTCGGCCTCGGTGAGGATCTGGCCGGTCGGGTTGTTGGGATTGCAGATGGCAATGACCTTCGTAGCCGAGGTCACACGCTCCTCAAGTTCAGCCAGGTCGGGTGCCCATCCTCGCTCCTCACGCAATCGGAACGTTTTAAGCAAGAGACCGTGGTTCTTCGCCACGCCCCAGATCTGCATGTAGTTCGGCAGCATGACCACGATTTCGTCGCCGGCACCGAGCAGGGAGCGGGTAGCAATGTAGTTGGCTTCGATCCCGCCGACCGTCACCAGGATGTTCTCGGGACCCGCACCGTCGTACAGGGAGGCAACATTCCAGCGGAGTTCGGGAATGCCATTGACATGCGGGTAGTTCAGATCTGAATCGAGGATTGCCTCGAGGGCGTCAGGGTGGTCCTTGAAGAGCTCGCGCAGAAGCAGCGGGTGCACACCGCTCTCAGAAAGATTATAGTCGACATCCTGTTCGAACTTCGACATCATCCTCTCCATCACGAACGGTTGGAATCGGGCCATAGATCGCCCCTTTCTCGAACGGTCTCCCACTAGCGTACGGCATCAGAGACCCGGGGGCCTCGTGAACCCGGAGGGCACCCGGGGATCGGGTCGCCCGGGCGAACTCCTGCGGTAATCGCCGACCCACTATCACCCTCAGCCGGTAGAATGATCCGTGGCTGCGGACTGGCGGATCGGGTACGGAGAAGATGCTCACCGCCTGATCGTAGGGCGACCACTACTGATCGGTGGGGTCGAGATCCCCGGGAGCCCCCATGGCCCGGAGGCCGTGAGCGATGGCGACGCGCTGCTTCACGCCCTGGCGGACGCCCTCCTGTCGGGCTTCGCCCAAGGCGATATCGGCGACCTCTATCCCCCCGACGACCCGGGCTCGGCAAATCTCGACAGTGAACTCCTCCTACGGACCGTCTTCGAGCAGATCCGCAGAGTCCACGGGACCTTTACGGTCCACAATATCGCCGCGACGGTGATCCTCGACAGGCCGGAACTGAGCCCGTACCGAGAGGCGATACAGGAGCGTGTCGCGACCCTCGCCGCCCTCGAAGGATCCCGCCTCGGTATCACCTTCAAAACTAGCGAGGGTCTGGCTCCTGACTATATCCAGGTGAGAACTGCGGTCCTGATGAGCCGGGAGAGCTGACAGGACCGCTGCCGAGGTGGCCAGCGCCCGGACCTTCGAGGGGATCCAGACATCTTCCCGTCGGGCTCACACCCCAGAGTGGCTTCGACTCGTCTAACCGCCCGGAGCTACTCCCGGAGAGACCCCGCGGCCGCCTCCAGGTGGGCTAGGGCTGGATTCCCCCCTAGATGGCCTCGGCGAGGGCCGCTGGCCCAGCCACCTACGCCTCCTGGTAGATCACAAGCAGGCGGCCGTCAACGACCTCGGTCCGGTAGAGCCGCAGCTTCTTGACGGCCGGCAGGGTGGGGCGACCGGTTCTCAGATCGAACCTGGCCCCGTGCCGCTCACACTTGACGGCCCCACCGAGGAGTTCCCCGTCGTGAAGGATGCCGTTGTCGTGGGTGCAGCGGTCCTCGAGGGCGAAGAATTCGCCCCCCTGGTGTACGATCAGCACCTCCCGGCCATTCACCTCGACGGAGGCCATGCTCTCCGCTGCAAAATCGGCAGTGGCACCCACGTCGACCTGTCCGACGATCATCAGAGTCGTTCCCTGACCCCGGGGACGCCGAGCTTGGCCTGGACCATCTGCTCCACATATTCCGCCACCTTGGGCAGCGTCACCCGGCCCATGACCTCGTGCAGGAAGCCGGTGACCAGCACATGCTCGGCCACCTCCGCAGAGAGACCACGGCTCATGAGGTAGAAGCGCTGATCCTCCTGAACTGGGCCCGTAGTCGAACCGTGGGAGCAGCGGACGTCGTTGGCCCCGATCTCGAGCTGCGGGATCGAGACCGCCTCGCTGCGATCGTCAAGCAGCAGGTTCCGATTGGTCTGATAGGCATCGGTTCGCTGGGCGCCCTCATCCACCACGATGATACCGGAGAAGACCTCGGTGCTGGCATCCTGAAGCGCACCCTTAAACAGCAGATCGGAGCGGGCATGGTCGGCGGCGTGGTGCTGGAGGGTGTACTGGTTGAAGTGCTGACCCCGATCGGCAAAGTAGAGCCCCAGCACCTCCCACTCCGCTCCCGGCCCTTCGAGACGGCACTCGACCTCGGTGCGCGCCGCGTCGGCGCCCAGGCTAACGCTAAGGCTCTCCAACCGACTGTCCCGGGCCAGGTGGGCCCGGATCATGCTCATATGGGCAACGTTACGACTCCAGTTCTGCAGCGAGACGTAGCGGAGTTTGGCACCGTCCATGAGCACGATCTCGGTGGCAGCGCTATGGAACAGCCGCCCGTCGAACGGTTCGGAGGTGTACTCGTCGAGATAGGTCAGCTTGGCGTTGACGTCGACGACGACAAGGGTGCGCCCCGCGCTCAGCCCCCCCCGGTCGGCGGTAGTGAAGGCACCGAGGGGCAGCGCTACCTCGACATTCCTGGGAACGTAGACGAAGGTCCCCCCACTCCAGAGGGCCGAGTTGAGCGCGGCATACTTCCCTTGGGAAGCATCGACTACCCGGTAGAGGTGTTCGCGGACGAGATCGGGATGCTCGCGCAGAGCGCTGCAGAGATCGGTGAAGATCACACCCTCCTCCGCGATGGCGGCTTCGCTAAGGATCACCTCACCACCCTTATGGACGAGCACCCCCTCGGCATCGGAATCGGCGATCCGCCTGCGGATCCCCTCGCCGATATCGTCGGTTAGAGGCCCGGCGACCGACTCCAAGCCTGCGAGGGAGAAGCGTTCCAACTGGGTGTAGCGCCACTCCTCATCGCGGTTGGTCGGGAAGGGGGTGGACTCGAAGGTGCGGAGGGCGGCGTGGCGCCTAGCGACCAACCAGTCGGGCTCGCCCTGGGAGGTGAGCGCTCTTAGAGCGCCCGCCCCCAGGGCGGGTAGAGCGGTCTCGAGCACCATGAGGGACCTACCCCACGCTCCCTTCCATCTCGAGCTCGATGAGCCGATTCAGTTCAACAGCGTATTCCAGGGGCAACTCCTTGGCGACCGGCTCGAGGAAGCCGCGGACGATCAGTGCCATCGCCTCGTCCTCAGCCAAGCCGCGACTCATCAGGTAGAAGATCTGCTCGTCGTTGAGCTTGCTGACCCTGGCCTCGTGTCCGACCTGGGCCGTCTTCTCTTCGATCTGGATATAGGGATAGGTGTCGGTCTTCGAGGTCTCATCGAGGAGTAGCGCGTCACACTCGACATTCGAGCGAGCCCTGGTAGCACCATCATAGATCTGGACCAAGCCGCGGTACGAGGAGCGGCCGTAACCCTTCGAGATCGACTTGGAAACGATCGACGACGAGCTGTCGGGGGCGGCGTGGATCATCTTGGCCCCCGCGTCCTGGTGCTGGCCGTCGCCCGCGAAGGCGATCGACATGACCTCGCCGTGAGCCCCCGCTCCCACCAGATAGCAACTCGGGTACTTCATGGTCACCTTCGATCCCAGGTTTCCATCGAGCCAGCCCATCGAAGCCCCAGCCTGGACCAGCGCCCGCTGGGTCACCAGGTTGTAGACATTGTGCGACCAGTTCTGGATCGTCGAGTAGCGGACATTGGAGCCCTCCTGACAGACGATCTCGATCACGCCGGAGTGGAACGAGTCCGAGTTGTAGGTGGGGGCGGTGCAGCCCTCGATGTAGTGGAACCGGGATCCAGGAGCTCCGATGATGAGGGTCCGCTCGAACTGACCGATGTTCTCGGCATTGAGCAGGAAGTAGGCCTGGAGCGGCACGTCCACTTCGACCCCCTCGGGCACGTACACGAAGGAGCCACCGGACCAGACGGCAGAATTCACGGCCGCAAAGTAGTTGTCCTCGGGAGGGACCACGGTGGAGAAGTATTCCTTGAAGAGCTCGGGGTGCTCCTTGAGCCCGGTATCGCTGTCTAAGAAGATGACCCCCTTCTTCTCCCATTCCTCTTTGAGGTTGTGGTAGACCATCTCCGACTCAAACTGGGCACCGACTCCGGCCAGGACCCGCTGTTCCGCCTCAGGGATGCCCAGCCGCCGGTAGGTCTCACGGACCTCCTCGGGGATATCGTCCCAACTGTCGGTGGTACCCTGTCGTTCCTGAGGCCGCACATAGAAGTAGATATCGTCGAAGTTAAGCTTCGTGAGGTCGGCACCCCACTTGGGGCGCCCCTTCTTCTCCGCAATCTCGAGGGCGTTGAGGCGGAACTTGAGCATCCACTCGGGTTCGCCCTTGTAGTAGCTGATGCGCTCGACGACCCGCCTGTCGAGGCCCTTCTCACTCTTGTAGAAGTAGTTCTCGGGAAGGCGGAAGTCGTACTGCTTCTCGTGCTCCATCCCCTGGAGCTTCTCGGCATCTGGGTGCTGTGGAAGGTCGGCCATGGAGGCTCCTCTCAAGAGCATGTCGGGCGTGTCGGGGTTGCCGCTGAATCAGGCGCCTACGGCTTCCCGGATCCAGTCGTACCCCCTCTCATCGAGTTCGATAGCGAGCTCCTTGGGTCCCGATCGGATGACTCGGCCCCCAGCCATGATATGCACTCGGTCGGGAACGATGTAGTTAAGTAGCCGTTGGTAGTGGGTGATCAGTAGCGCGCCGAAGTCGCGGCCCCGGGCAGCGTTTACACCCTGAGCGACTGTCTTGAGGGCGTCAACGTCGAGCCCCGAATCGGTCTCATCGAGAATGGCGTAGCGCGGCCCGAGCACTAAGAGCTGCAGGATCTCGCTCCGCTTCTTCTCGCCGCCGGAGAACCCCTCGTGCAGATTCCTCTCGATGATCGACTCATCCCAGTCGAGCGCCGCGACTGCACGCTGCAACTTCTGATAGAACTCCATCACCCCAACCTCGTCGCCCTCAGGCCGACGGGCGTTGAGTGCTAACCGGAGGAAGTTTGCGATGGAGACGCCCGGCACCTCGACCGGGTACTGGAAAGCGAGATAGAGCCCGGCGCGGGCCCGCTCATCGGGTTCCAGTTCAAGGATGCTTGCACCATCGACCAGAATGTCGCCCTGCATCACCTCATAGCTGGGATCACCAGCAACGATCTTGGCCAGAGTCGACTTCCCGGAGCCGTTGGGACCCATGAGGGCGTGAACTTCCCCTTTGGGGACGGTCAGATCCACGCCGTGCAGGATCGCTTCGCCATCGACGATGCAGGCGTGCAGATCACGGATCTCCAGTTGATTTTCGCTCATGCCTTCTCCTGCTTTGAATCGGGGGGACGTGCCCCCCAAAGATAGGATTCGTTCCGAGTTTGACTATATCCCACCAGAACACCTATTGTCGAGAAAACCGCTCGATAATCCGACCTTGTCCCGACCAGTACAGCCCGGAAATCCGATGAAGCGTCTAGAGCTAGCCACGATAGATACTGGGATAGCGTCGTCCTAGACGCACAGCAGGATAGGCACAGGTCCCGCCTCCACTACGTCACCTACGCGTCTAGAGTGCTCTCTAGAGAATCTTAAAGTCCGGTCAACTGCCCGTCGCTCCGGCGACATCCTTACGTCGGAACAGCCAGAAGGTCGCAGCGCCGACCACCACGATGTATCCCATGAGGACAAGAGGGGCATGCACCGGATCTGCTCGTTCACCGAATCCGCTGACCTGGGGAACAGAAGTGCCTAGCCAAGCCGCAACGTTGGGTCCGAGCATATAGTTTGCAACGTCCTTGAAGCCGTCGAGCAGAGAGGACAGGATGGGAACGAACATCAGCTCGACCAGGTGGTAGGCCATGACAATGGCGAGGCTCGTACCCACAGAGGAGGTCAGGACCACGAAGAACATGGTCAGCCCAACATATGGGAGGAGTCCATAGCTCACCTTGCCGAGCGCTACCGCAGCGGCGGTCCACTCTCCAGAGCCGGCAAGCCCCCCTCCCTCATTCAGCGTAAGAGCGCAGATCAGACTGCTGATGGTGGTCGTAATCGCTACGACAACGAGCCCAGCGACACCCATCAGCACGAGCGACAGGACCTTCGATGTCAGGAACTGCCAGCGGCCGACACCCCGGGTCAGCGCCGCCCGTAACGTGCCCCAACCGTACTCAACCCCCAGTGACGATGAGGTCAAGATGACGAGGAGGATGACCCCGATAAAGTGTGCTGCCCCGAGGCCGGCGGCAATGCTGCTCGGGAGCATAAAGCTTGCGCGGAAGAATGCTCGAGCACTCTCTGCCTCGTCACAGGAGTCGCGACGAAAACCCTCGATCGCGTCGAGAAACTCCTGGCGAGACCCCTCATCAAGCCCCTCGATCCCGGGAGGGAGTCGTCCCTCCCTGATATCGGCGCAGGTCACGCTTAGCTCGACCGGGACTCCGTCTACTTCGGCCCCGAAACTGAAACGCGAACTGACAAAGGCGTCGTTGCGGTAGCCTACGTAGCCGACCCATAAGGGAATCTGACTAACGACGACCACGACTGCCAGAAGGACCCACAGCATCCGGCGCCGTAAGAGCTTGTACCATTCCCACTTGGTGAGGAGTAGGAGGTGGGCGATCATTCGGTTTCTCCCTCATCGTTGCCCGTAACCTCTAAGAAGTAGCTCTCCAGGGACACCTGATCGGCCGTCATCTCGGTGATGTAGACATCGGACCGGCTCAGGGCCGCGGTCAGCTCCGGCGAGCGCTCACTCGGAGCCGCCACCACCACCGCCGCACCCTCCACCTCTGCCTCCTCGACCCAATCCAATGCCGAAAGGATTTCGAGCGCCCTGGTATTGTCGGTAGTCCGCAGGCGGACCCGTTTGCGCGGCTGGATCAGGTCGGTGACAACACCCTGCACGATCAACGCTCCTTTGGAGAGGATGGCGACGCTGTCGCATACCTGCTCGACCTCGTGTAGGAGGTGACTCGAAAGCAGCACCGTCCGCTTACCGGTACCGAGGCTCCGAATCAGATCGCGGACCTCCGCCATGCCCGCCGGATCCATACCGTTGGTCGGCTCATCCAAGAATAGAAGCTCGGGATCACCGAGCAGGGCGTAAGCCAGGCCGAGGCGCTGTTTCATGCCGAGAGAGTAGGTTTGGAAGCGGTCGTTCCCACGATCTGCCAGGCCCACTCTGCTGAGCAGGTCGTCCACCTCGCCTGGCGTGCCCCGTCCCGAGATCCCCTGGAAGTAGCGGAGGTTCTGACGCCCCGACAGGTAGGGATAGAGGGAAGGGGACTCGATAATGGCTCCGACACGGCGCAGGGCTTCTCGATGTTGGGTAGCCGAACCGAACAGGCTGAAGCTGCCCGAGGTCGGCCTCACGAGACCGAGTAACATACTCATCGTAGTGGTCTTGCCCGAGCCGTTTGGGCCGAGAAGTCCGAAAACGTGGCCGCGCGGCACCTCCAAAGTGAGTCCGTCGACGGCGACGATATCGCCATACCTCTTCGTAAGCGATGAAGTTCTTATAACCCAGTTATCGGCTGGCACTGCCCACCCCCAAGACGGCCCGACCAAACGGTTGCCTCTGGTGCGATAGCGGTCCTCATAATGGACTTAGGGGTCGATGGCCTCAGGCTCAGCCGCGTCCTTGTCGAGATCACCACGTCGCTCTACTGCGATCGTCAGATTGGCCACGAGAGCGGCGATAGCCCCGATGGCAGCCCAGACCGGCAGCAGGACGGTGCCGATCAGACCGATGGTGAGGGGGATCTCGATCAGGGTGCGTCCCTCTTCATTCTTAATGGTAATGCGGCGGATGTTGCCCTCGCGTACCAACTCCTTGACCTTGGAAACGACCGCCTCGCCGGAGACGTGAAACTCCTCGGTCACGGTTCCCTCCCGCCTTGTTTCCCGATTCTGAGTGACGTCTCTCTCATCCATGATCTCTGCCTCCCGGTATTGGGGCTAGGCCCCTCGATAGAACCGAGTATAGGATCACTAAGGGGGGTTGTCGTCATACTAAGGGAGGAGTCGAGACGCCTCAGCCCCAAACCGGCTCCGGGTCCGTCCGGGGTCAGGACATGACCGATATCTGCTCCCCCTACCGGTGTGCGGAGTGACCTTCGGATATGGACTGGACTACTGGGGCGACGGCAGCACGATCGGCGCAAGCGGGCGGGAGCCTAGGTCGCTGCTAACCGGGTTGTGACCCGGTGCCTGCTTGACCAGCCTGCCACCGAGACCTTCGCTCGTCGCCTGGAGTGGACCGCCGTGACCCGCCCAGAGAGGAGCCGGACCCTCTGCTGCCGGGCACCTTCGCGAAGGGAATTATATAGTAGTTTACCCAAGCCCCAACGGGGCTAATCGACCTTCTTGGCCGACTCCTTCATAAACCGCCACTCCTTCTTGGGCGGGCCCTGAAAGAGTGAACGTGCGACTGCCTCGGGTGAGGCGTCAATCTTGATTGGTTCGTCGTATTTGGACTTGCGGGGTTTTCTAGGCTGTGCCTTTCGGGTCTTGGTCTTTGCCATCTTCTACCTCCTGTATTTGCCAACCTAGCACACCTAAGTGCTACCTCACCTAACCCCCTGAGCCCGTAGCTTGGCTATCAGTTCCTCTTGTGACCCTGTACCCTTCGTCGAGTTACAAGCCCCACAGAGGAGCTGTAGATTGTCGATATGGTCGCTGCCCCCTTTGGCCTGGGGCACGATATGGTCTACTGTCATATTCCGAAACGGAAACATAGTAAGGCAACCGTTGCAGAGTCCCTCCTGGCGTCCGTAGAGGGTGTGCTTATGGGTGCGGTAGTTGGGGAGTTCGCCTAAGTCGGTGCGCCGAGGGATGTCGTGACGGTGAGTAAAGTCTCCGAAGACTCCCAGCTCCCGGTCCATGCGGAGCCGGATAAGCTCGGCAGCCTTGGGGGACAGGTCGATACCGGCCCACTTACGACCGAGGAACTCACAGGCTACCAGGGTGGTAGCGCAGCCGCAGAAGGGGTCAAGTACCGTGTCGCCTTCGTTGCTGCTGGCCTTGATGATGCGCTCCAAGAGGGCACGGGGCTTTTGAGTGGGGTAGCCTACGCGTTCCCTGGAGGCAGCTTGCGGAATATCTGCCCAGAGATTTGAGACTGGCATCCCCTCCCACTCGTCTTGATACTGCTTTCTAAACGGCTTTCCCCGTGAGTTGTAGTGAATCCGGTCATTCCTATGCAGTTGTTCTAAGTTCTCCCTACTCACTCGCCATCCATGCGCCGGATTGTGACCCCGCCATTCGTACTTCGGGGAGTCATGGAGGGCGGCATCGGCGTATAGGTCTGCTACTGCCCGATAGACCCCGCGCTCGTCCCTGAACTTGAAGGGACGCATACCTGGTGACGGCTGCTTGATACGAGGGATATTGATAGTAGGGGCTGACGATTTGGCATAGAAGAGGATGCAATCGGTAACGGTACCGAGTGTCTTTGTCGCGCCGCGAGTTCCTTTCGTACCCGTAGTTCGCTTCCAGGTTATCTCATTCCTGAACTGCCCCCGCCCAAATACTGCATCCATCAGCATCTTGAGGTAGTGACTCGCCGTAGGGTCGCAGTGCAGGTAGATACTCCCAGTACTCTTTAGAACCCGGCGTAGTTCTAGCAGCCGTACCGCCATCATGATGAGGTAGCTCTTCATACCCTTACCGTGGGCTAGCTCGGCAGCCTGAACGATTGCGTACAGCGCCGGTTCTCTGTCTGCAATCTCACCGTGCCACGCTTCGTCAACGTCTGAGAGGGTCCAGGTATCCTTGAACGCAGCCCCGGCAGCCTCGGAGCCTATCGGTGCTGCGTAGTCCCTATTCGAGTTGAACGGCGGGTCCAGGTATATCAGGTCCACGGACCCGGAGTTCATGCCCCGCAGGATGTCTAGGTTGTCGCCGGTCCAGAGGGTGCGGTTAGTCCAGTTTGGTGCATTGGAAGGGGGGCCACTCACCAGTGGCCCCCACTAAGTTCAGCATTGTTGTGCGCTAGCTCAAAGCAGTTCTGTGACCTCTTGCTGAGTTGCTGAGTTGCTGAGTTGCCTCTTCTTCAGTCTATCGTGGGGTTGCATCGGGTCTAATCCGCCACTAAATCCTGATACGGCAACCGCTTACCGTCCATACCCTGAACGATGCTACGCATCTGCTCCAAGGTGTCCTTGGGTCGGTCATTATGACGCCCCGCAAACTCATTGACGTAGCGCCCCAGGTGCTTCTCGCTCATGTGGTGGTGGGTACCGTGATAGCCCCTCTTGAGAAGTGCCCAGAAGGATTCTAAGCCGTTGGTATGGGCTTGGTCCCTGACGTACTCGGATACCGAGTGCTTTACTGACTCGTGGTTGGGGAGTCCTTCGTAGGCGCGGTGTTCGTCGGTATAGACCATAGCCTCTTCGCTGGCATGTTCCCGAACAAAGCCTTGCAGGGTTGCGGCATCGGTCCCTGGTACCACTTGCGCCCTGACTTGGTTGGTGGCACGGTCCTTGACTCCCGCTACAGCGGCTTTGCCTACGGTGCCCCTACCGGCCCGGAGCTTCTTGTCAGAGTGCTTGTTGCCTTCCTTGCCACCGACGTAGGTTTCGTCAGCTTCGATAGGGCCAGCCAAGGGGTCGCCACGGTCCTCGAAGTTTTCCCGAATCCGGTGGGCCAGGTACCAAGCTGATTTCTGAGTGATGCCCAGGTCGCGGTGTAGCTTCATACTGCTTACACCCTTGAGGCTAGTGGTCAGCAGGTAGATGGCGATAACCCAAGTCTGGTAGCCGAGGGGGGAGTTGTGCATCAGGGTTCCAGTCTTAACGGAGAAGTCCTTACGGCAGTCGCGGCAGCGGTAGGGTTGGGGCTTGCGGGTAGGGCGAGTCTGGACGTTATCAGAGCCGCACTTGGGGCAGAAGATGCCATTGGGCCAGCGTCCCTCAATGAACCACTGCTCGGCGGTTTCATCGTCTGGGAACATCCGGGTCAGTTGCACCAGGGAGAGTCCCTGACGAAAGTATTTGCCCGGTGCTTTACCGTGTTTGCACGTTGCTTTCATAGAAGTAGTTTACCCAAGATTGAGGGAAATGTCAAGTGTTTGGGCCACTGGGAAGCGGGGTTCTCAGCGCATATCGTGGCGATTCTCAACTAGAAATCTTGCAGCATTCGATTCTATCCACTGGCGCAGCAACTCACGGTTGTACTTGTTCTCACCGACCTTCGCACCCGTCACTTTATCGAAGTTGTCCATAAAGTCTCGCCTGATGCCTATTTTGATACCAGCCCGTTTGTCTTGAAGTGCTGGGCTAATATAGGCATCTATAATCGCCCATACCTCGAGGGAGTCTACAGAGTCAGGTACCTCTTTCTCGGGCGAACTCTTCGGGTCTGGACGCTCTTCTAGTCGCTTCTCTAGGGTATCAAGCCTTCGACTGAATCTCCTACCAAAAATCACTCTTAGCACCAGAAGCACTACAATCCAGAAGAGGTGGCGAAGCCCGTTTCCAAGGACCTCGTTAACCAACAGGGACCCCAATAGCGACCATAGACCCGTTGCCAGTTGCCCCGTTTCCCCATTTTCCATCTAGCTATCATAATCACCCTAGCTTCCCGGGCTTGGGTAAACTACTATATAATTCCCTTCGCGAACCACCCCGAACCACTCCCGAGGAGTCGGAGCGCGCAGATCGGAAACGCCGGTCTCCAGGACTCACCAGCAACCCCCAAGCGGGGCAGTAGCAAGCTCGGCGTGGGAGCACGGAGATAGAAAACTGCTGATAGGGCAGGTCACGCCTCCACCAAAGCGGCGCTCGCTGAGTCGAAGCGCATCCCCACGGTTTGGTGGAGGGGCCTCGGATAGGCTACGCTTTAACGATGTTGAGAATTTTGGGGTGGGGAGGTCCCACCCATTGTTAGGAGGCACCGTGTACCGAGCAGAACAAGGGAGCATCATCCAGGACCGGACCCTCGTAGGTTACATTATGATCTTCGCTCAACTCGGAACTCTAGCGATCCTGTTCTTCTGGTTCATGGGAGCGCTGCTGTTGCTGACCGAAAACGGTGGTCAGATCAATGGCTTAAGGCTCGACTCTACAGAACGTGCCCTGTTCTTTTCCTACCCCTTCATTGCAGTGGGGGCCAGCGCCGCCGGATGGCTACTCTTTTGGGGCAGGCAGCACCTGCTTTCGGTAGCCTTCGGCGGGCTCCCTGTGGCCGCCACCGTCCTCTTCTTCCTGACCCTAGTGATCTTCCGCTAGCTCACCTAGTCGGTCCTCAACTCAGACCGGATAGACGGGATGAGTGGGCAGCAGGAGTAAGCCCTGTCAAGGGCGGTCCCGCTGCAGCGAGTGCGCGGCTCCAACACAGAGGTGGAGGGGGCAGCGGCCCGAGCGCATGGTAGACTCACCCAAGCGCATAGGGTGGCTCGCGGGAGGTGGCATGAAGCTTACATTCCTAGGGCATTCGGCCGTGAGACTTGAGGCAGACGGCCATGAGGTGCTCATCGATCCCTTCCTCACCGGAAACCCGTCAGCCACTATCGGGCCCGACGCGGTCAATCCGTCTCATATCGTTCTAACCCACGCCCATAGCGATCATCTGGGTGATACCGAGGTCATCGCCAAGCGCACGGGTGCGACCGTGATCTCGGGCTTCGAGATCATCGAGTACCTAGGCGCCCGCGACGTGTCGGGCCACCCCATGAACCCTGGTGGCGGCTACGACTTCCCGTTCGGTCGGGTCACCTTCACACCAGCCTTGCACTCCAGCTCGTTCCCCGACGGAACCTACGGCGGAGTAGCTATGGGGGTGATCATCGACATGGCGGGCAAACGCATCTATCATGCTGGAGACACCGCCCTATTTAGCGACATGGGGCTCATCGGACGCAAAGGGCTCGACCTCGCACTGCTTCCCATCGGAGACGACTTAACGATGGGGCCCGAGGATGCCGTCGAGGCGGCCGCGCTGCTCAGTGCAGCCACCGTGGTGCCGGTTCACTACGACACCTTCGATCTGATCCGCCAGGATCCAAAGTCATTCCAGCGGGCGGTAGAGGCGGAGACGGACAGCCGCTGCGTGGTGCTGGAGCCTGGAAGCAGCCTCGAGCTCTGATCTCACCCAGCTGCGAGCCTGACTCGCGGCTCAGAGGGACACACCGGTCGAACGATCTTGAGCGCGATCACCCACCTGTAAGAGCTGGGACTGCTTGGCTGAGCTTGACTTTCGATGCGAAGCCAAGAGGCACAACCCGGCGATCCCTTCAGGAATCATCCGAGACAAGCCGACTGCTCCTGAGGACGATCACAGAGATGAGGGGTACGTCTCGCCTGATCGCCAAACCCAAATCCATCTACTCCCGAAAGGCTGTCGAGTTGCCGCCCATATACCCGTCTGCGCCATGATTGTGATGGCTCGGGTGGTGAGGGAGTAGCCTACAGTGTGGACTTGCCTCGAGGCCTTCAAAATCCCCAGCCGGACCAACTCGGAATGTCCCCCGTTCGTGCAAGGAGCTTCTGGTCCCGGTAGCTCTCCTCCTGCCTCCTCAACCCCTCGGGGGGCAGGTCGTGCGGGTTCTTCAGGTTTCCGTTTTCGTCCCAGATCAATCCGAAGGTGTTATCGGCGGTGGCACTCGGGAGCCGGGGCTGCCGTTAGTTCATTAATACCTGCTCGGCACCGACGAACTGACGAGCTAACCGGCTCGGTCAGACGAGCACAACGACCATCGTCGCGGCCGCGTCGGCTCTCTCCGTCAGGGGTCACCCCCAACTCACTGCAGACGGCCAGACTACAGTCCGCCCCAAGGCGGACCGCCAAGCAGCACCCGGCTCAGCCAACTCGCGCGTAAGAAATCCTACATCCCACCCCTTCTCAGCCGGTCACCATCGGCGCTTCGTAGACTCGGAGAGTGGTGGCCCTCCGATACCCTCTGGCCCTGCTCGCCGTGCTCCTCTCGACCACAGTGGTGTGGCAGCTGCGCTCTACAGAGGTGCCGGCTCTCGAAGTCCACGCCACACACATCGACCCTCTCTCCATCGCGGTCCTCGACGACTACCGGCGCTACCGCGACGCCAGCATCGCAAACGACATCGCCACCATGACCGACATCGCTCGCACCCACTCAGGTTTCCTGGGGTTGCGCGCCTCCTTCGAGTTGGCCCGGACCCCCACCCTGCCTGTGAGGCAGCGTCTCGAGCACCTCGAGCGGGCCCTCGCGCGCCGCATCGTGGATCCCCTCGCTCGTAGTGAGAACCGGGAGCTGATGATCGAGCTGGCGAGGCTGGCCGAGGTAGCTGGTCACTTAGAGCGCGCCATTGAGGCCTACGAGGAGGCGCTCCCGCTACCCGAGGCCAAGATGGGCCTCGAACGGCTCCAACTCGACCCCTACCGGCTCAGTAACAGCTATCTCAACGCCCACCTCTACCAGGAGGCACTCGACGCCCTGGGTGAGCAGACCTCTCCCTCGATTGAGGCCCCCTCGTTCCAAGCACTGGGGGAGGATGAAAAGGCCCTCGATGCCTACGAGCGCTGGCTCGCCGAACATCCAGAGAACCTTGATGCCCGCTACGGCGAGGCTTGGTCACACTTTGCCCTCGGCAACCTAGAGACTGCCCGGAAGCTATTCCTCCAACTCCCGGGCTCGAACGCTCTCTACGGCCGAGCTCTCGTAGCCAACCGTCAGGGTCGACTCGGCGAGGCGGTGGCCCTGCTACATCGCAGCGGAGACCCCTACCACCTGTGGCTCCCCCCCTCCCTCCCTTCACCCGCCAACCCTTCCCCCCTGTGACTCGCCACCCCCCCCCTTGAAGCCAGCAACCGCCCCGCCGACGCGGTGCCGATCTACCTCGAACTCGCCAGGGGCGACAGCCGCTACGCCGACGACGCTGCCTACCGTGCGCTGGTGCTCTCCCGACGCCAGGGCCTAGACACGACCGCCGAGGCTAGTTCGCTCATCCCTGCGAACTCCTTCTTCGGTCTCAAGGTCGGCGCTTCGCTGTCGCTACCCACCCTGTCGGCCCTTCCGAACCTGTACCCAGAGGTCCTCGATCTAGCCGCCGCTCTCGTGGACGCCGGGGATGTGGAGGCCGCCACCGGCGAACTGATGTTCGCACTGCGCGAGACCGCGGACGAGGCCACCGCTGTCGCCATCGGCGAGGCCCTTCAGGCCCACAACGAGTACCGGCAGAGCAAGCGCGCCGCCGAAGGCTTCATCTCCCGCGGCAGCAACGACCTTCGGACCTGGAGGCTGGCCTACCCCCGTGCCTACCCGGAGCTGGTTCTGCCCGAGGCGCGGAAGCGAAACCTAGAGCCCGAACTCGTGTGGGCGGTGATGCACAAGGAGTCCTCCTTCCACCCGCTCGCGGTATCGACCTCCAACGCCCAGGGTCTCATGCAGGTGATCCCCTCAACCTGGAATTGGCTTGCCGAGTTGCAGGGCGAGCCCCCCGCCGACCCGTTCAACCCCACAGCCAGCATCCGCTACGGCAGCGCCTACCTCGACTGGCTGATCGATCTCTTCGACGGCGACCTCGAGCTGGTCGTCGCCTCTTACAATCGCGGCCAAGGGTACATCCAGCGACTCTTTGAGGGGCCGGCTGTGCAGGGCGACAAGGACGAACTCTACCGGCACATCGGTGACCTTGAGGGCCGCGAGTACCTACAGCAGGTGCTGGCCAACTTCGAACTGTACAAGGCGCTCTACCACTAGGCTGCAGCGCGCCTCCCTACTGACAATCGTGCCCCGGACAGGAACCTCCGAGTAAATCGACCCCCTCAGCCGCCGAAGCGGAACGAAGGCACTCCCCGGACACCCGGTTTCAACGCGAAGAGCCCCCCGGCGGGGTCGCCGCCCACCAGCACACCCCCCGGTCCGCCGGCGCTCGTGACGTAGAGCGTATCGAACTCCCTGCCACCGAAAGTGCAGGAGGTGGTCCTCGAGGCTGGCAGATGAATCGTATCGAGGATCTTGCCCCGGCCCGGGTCCCAGCGACACACCCTGCCACCACCGAAGTGCGCGATCCAGAGCATCCCCTCCTCGTCGATATCCATCCCGTCGGGCACCCCGACGCCGTCAGGGAAGGTGATCACGACCCGCTCGTTCGCAATCTCACCGCTGCCTACGTCATAGTCGTAGGCGCGCACATCGGCACGAACTGTGTCGATGTAGTACATGGTCTCGTGGTCCAGACTCCAGGTGATCCCGTTGGCGACCCCGATGCCACCCATCACCTTGCGGACCCTCAGGTCGGTGTCCATACAGTAGAGAGAGCCCTGATTTGAAGGATCCTCAGAGGCCATCGTCCCGGCCCAGAAGCGCCCGGCAGGGTCGCACTTACCGTCGTTGAAGCGGTTCCCGGGAAGGTGCTCCTCGGGATCGTGGATGAGGCACAGCACCCCGGTCGCCAGGTTAAAAGAGGGGAATTATATACTCGTTTACCCAAAGTCAAAAGCGAAGGCAAGGTCAAAGTCAAAAATCCAGAACGAAGGAGGGGAATGAATTAAAGGGCAGAATAGGTGTTAGTCGATGGAAAGAGCCTGTGAATACTGTGACGGCCCAGGAGGATGGAAGACGTATAAGCATCAAGTTTTCATGCCCCTTAACGGTCGTGTGCAGTGCATAGACCATTGTATTAGTCAGATAATTGCCGCCCTAAATGCCGGGGGAGTCCAAACAATAGCCAGTTGTTGTGGGCATAAACGGATGTTGGGCGAAATAATGCTAAGGGACGGAAGAGAGCTTTTGGTTGTCAAAAACCGTGATGAAGCGAAGCGTATCGTTAAGTGGTATGGCAAGGATATGAGCTATACTCCCCCCGGCTGGTTCTGCCCGTGCCGGTAGCTGTCAACTGGTATGGCAGGGAAGTGAGCAAAGTCCACAACCATCCGACTTAGGATAGTAGAGTCGTATAGCCTCACGAACTGCCTCGTCACAGGATTCGAAGTAGCCAAGATAGTGTCGGTTCCAAACTTCCGGCAACTGATCACATCCCGCCTCGTGAACCTCATGGTCACCATTATCTTGTGCCTCCCTGTTCACGTAGTAGTGTGTCATTGCAGGTTCTTCCTCGGCCATATCTTCCCCTCCTTCTCTCTAGCAATGTATCACAGAACACATTACTTTACCCAAAATTGGGTAAACTACTTTTATGAAAGCAACGAGCAAAAAACACGGAAAAGCCCCAGGCAAGTACTACCGCAAGGGTCTCTCACTGATCGAGTTGACCCGCATGTTCCCGGATGATGAAACTGCTGAGGAGTGGTTCATCAAGGCCCGTTGGCCCAATGGCGTTTTCTGCCCCAAGTGCGGCTCTAGCAACATCCAGGAACGCCCTACTCGCAAACCCCAACCCTACCGCTGCCGGGACTGCCGTAAGGACTTCTCGGTCAAGACCGGTAGCCTGATGCACAACTCGCCGCTTGGCTTCCAGACTTGGGTTATCGCCATCTACTTGTTGACCACCAGCCTCAAGGGTGTCAGCAGCATGAAGCTTCACCGCGACCTGGGCATCACTCAGAAATCAGCTTGGTACCTAGCCCACCGTATTCGGGAAAACTTCAAGTACCACGGTGACCTCTTGGCTGGACCTATCGAAGCGGACGAATCCCTTTTCGGGGGCTTGGAAGGCAATAAGCACTCGGACAAGAAACTACGGGCCGGTAGAGGCGCAGTAGGAAAGGTGGTTGTGGCGGCAGTCAAGGACCGGGGCACTAACAAGATCGTAGCTCAGGTGGTGCCTGGAACCGACGCCGAAACCCTGCAAGGCTTTGTTAAGGAATATACCGAGGATGGTGTCACGGTCTACACTGACGAACACCTCGCTTACCGGGGGCTTCCCAACCACGAAGCAGTGAAGCACTCGGTCAGTGAGTATGTCAGGGACCAGGCCCACACCAACGGCTTGGAGTCCTTCTGGTCACTCCTCAAGAGGGGTTATCACGGTACCCACCATCACATGAGCCCGAAGCACCTGGGGCGCTACGTGAACGAGTTTGCGGGGCGTTATAATGACCGTCCCAGGGATACTCTGGAGCAGATGCGTAGTATCGTTCAGGGTATGGATGGTAAGAGACTTAGGTATCGGGAACTGATAGAATGACGGTAGGAGGCTGTAATGACAAAGGCCAAGAGGGGCCGCAAACCTCGCAAGTCAAAATACGATGAGCTAATTAAGATTGACGCTTCACCTGAGGCAGTCGCACGCTCGCTTTTTAATGGGCCACCTAAGAAGGAGTGGGAGTTCATGAAGAAGAAGGCTGAAGACTAGTAACGGTCGTTTGTGAGGGCGGTGTTTGCCTAGTATCTTTGATCAGAAATCGGTATCGTACATTGAGATGTCTAAGCGTGCCATTACCATCATAGAAACACTCGCTGTTTTCGCGGTCGGGCTAATCGTGGGTATTACTCTTTTTTAGCGATCTGAGTCTTGGCCACAACCCTTCCGTGAATAGCTCCCACGCCTGCCACAGCACTGATCAAGCCTACTACCTCATCTGAAATGTCGGGAAGAGGCACTCCTTCGAGTTGTGCAATTTGTCGATAAGCATTAACTAGGATGAGCCCTATGCTCCACAGAATTGTCTTGGATTGAAACCAACGCTTTTTACCAACTTGTGTTGCACTGCTATCGGCCATTTTGTTTCCCTCTCACAGTTGATTGAGGTAGAAGGGTGGCCCCTCGGGGACTGATTTCCGAGGGGCCTTTTGTAAGGAGATAAGGACGGTTCATAAAGCCGTCCGGGGAGGGTTTAGTTGCCTGCTGGCTCAATCATGGGCGTGTCATACTTGGCCATTCCAGAGAGGTCATACGACACGGTTTTATCCACGGTGTCGTCTGTGTCATCATCCGGAGTGCCACCATCGCTCTTCGCGTGAGTGATTGTCACAGTGCCCATAAACTTGATTTCTTGGGCTTTGGCGTCCATCATCGCCATGGTGTCAGGTAGGCTGTCCAGTGTTAACTCGAACATCAAGTCGTCACCAGACAAGACGCCATTAGCGCTAGTCCCCGAATGGGTTTCGGCCCTTGAGTCAAAGGCCGCGAACGCAGTAGCGGGGCAGGCAGCAGTTGTCCTACCGGAGAAGGAGACTGTTTTTCCAGAAGTCATGACGGCCAGGTTATCCAAGCCTTCGCAAAGCACGGCAACGGTATCAGCGGTGTTGTTGACCGTAACTCTAGGATTGCCCCCGACATCGAAAACCAAGTCTGCCTGAATTCCTTGGGTGGAAGATTCGGTCTTGACGAGTGTGATGCGCCAAGTGAACTCATCGGCAGTTCCCCGCTCCCAACCTTTGAGGGTCAGGTCCAAATCGGTCATCATCGGGGGATCGGGATCAGGTGTCGGATCAGGTGTCGTTGTGGGCGGCTCAGGAGCGGGTGGTGGAGCCGAAGGGCTCGGGTTGTTGCAGGCGGCAAGCAGCCCCACGCCCAAGACGATTATTGCCAACAAAGCGATGATTCGTCTCATAATGTTGCAGTATCCCTTTCGTTGTTTAAGAAACTAGAAGCCCAAAGGCTGCATTGCCCTACAAATCCCCTAACCCCCTTTCTTAAACCCGGCAAAGCTTTATGCCGGGCCATTGAAAGTACCTATTCAAGGGGGTTGAGAAAAGTAGGTTTTCCGCCTATTCACCTGAGCAAGCGGCCAACTCACTCAATCGGAATAATGGCTGTTTTATTTGGCGGATAGCCCGACTCGCGACTACCCCCTTTGGTACTTTCAAAAACTAGTCTAACATAGTTTCGGTAAGGGGCAAGCCGGGTTTTGCACAGAGTTGATTGTGTGATTGGAAAATTAAGGAAAGAAGAAAGGCTCAAGGAGCTACAGAAACAGTTGGGGGTTTAAGAGATTTGGGTAAACGAGTATATAATTCCCTAAAAGAGGCAAAGCCCTGACTTACTGTGACCATCACCTCGTCACCTCGCCACGGTGCCACCGTACTGACAAGCTGCCCGACGTCAGAGGCTCGGTCCTCCCCACTGATGGGGTCGAAGGTGTAGAGCGTGCCGCCCAGGATGTCCACCCAGTGAAGCAGCTGCCGTCCGTTATCCCAGATGGGACCTTCCCCAAGGACGGTGCGCACGTCGAGGATCGGTGCGAGTTCGGTCATGGCCACCACCTCCTGCTTCCCATTCTCACTCACCCGTGGTCCCACGGCTTAGGACTGAGACGCCCGAGTACCCCTTCGACGCGACCTCGTCGGACTCGCGCCAGCACTGCGATGGCCCTCTGCTTCAAGAGGCATCGCCGTGCCGCCGGTGCAAAGAGCACGTTGGCAAATCGCTCCTACCTTAGGCCGGTCTCAAGACGCTTGAGCATTCAGTGGACCACCGTGCAGCGAAGGCCAACTACTCCCGATCTCCGCTCGAGACGATATGAACACCCTCTGATGGCTGCCGGAATCAGCCTAGTGTCATCACAGCCTTAAATGCTGGCACTAACGCGTTTGCGTCCGCCGACCGGCCATCCTCGCCACTATCGTCTGTGGGCTCTCAAACCTCCCCGATAGCAAGATAGGTGGTCCCTAGTCACCCAAAAGACCGTTGGCTGGAGTTCTGTACCTGTCCCCTACCCCGGATACCCCATCGGCACAAAGATGCCTCATCGTTCAAGTCACCCCAAGCAGCTCCGCGGCCTGCCCCGTCAGGACCCACACCCCCGGAAGGCCCGCAGGCGATCGCCCGACCACTGCCGGCTCACACTCGGCGATCACGACCACCCTCGCCTACGCCCGGTCACTCACCCAATCTAGACCGTCCCCTCTAAAGCACCTGAAGGACTTCCTGTTCGGTCCCTTCTTAACAGCTCTTTTCAGACCGGTGGCCTCCCTCTCTCTCTACTCCAACTCTTTCAGAACAGCCGGGTTAAGCACACGATCGAGTAGTCCGCCGCTCTCCACAAAGTCGCCGATGCTCTGTCCAGCCAAGGCCATAGGAACGACCCAGATGGCCATATTGGAATAGTAGTCGTCACCCCAAACGGGCAGGCCACTCTCTGCATCGATCAGGCAGCGCTGATTCCAAGGGGAGGCCGACTTCAGGGAGATAGCCTCATAGACGCGCCTGCCGATCTCGAGCCCGGTCTCGGTGTAGCCATGAAACATGAAGGTCATAGCGGCGCAGAGCGTCTCGCCGACAAAGGTCTGCTTGGCGTGGTCATTACCGGCAGCTATCTCGACCACCCCGTCAAAGGTGCGCTCGGCTGTCGAGTCGTAGCGCTCCCCCGCTGGCGTCACACCGTTAACCAGGCCGTACGGCGTTGCAGCCATATTGAGACGCTCGACGGTCTCGAGCGCTAACCGGACCCGATCTTCCGGCAGAACATCTGGCAGGCCGGCGACCTTCACACACCACTGTGCCATCAGCTGATTACCGAGCGATACATCGTTCGCTCGGCGATTGCCGGGATCGTTCCATAGACGGTAGTAGCTCCCCGTCCATAACTTTTCCTGATAGGCTACCTGCCCCCGCTCCAACCAGCTACGGCACTCCTCGGCAAAGGCATCGTCACCGACCACTTCAGCCATAGCCTGTCCGCAGGCCAGGGTCGCCAACCAGGTTCCTGCTACGTAGGCCGACGTACCCCACCAGGGCCAGATATCATAGAACTGGTTGGCAGGCCAGAGTTCAGTGGGTGCAACGTGGGCCTGATCGTTTACTAATCCGTCGTCATCGTCATCGAGCGAAAACTGATAGCGGACTGCACGCTTAGCTGAGTCGTAGAAAGCCTTTAGCAGCCCCTCGTCACCTGTGCGCCGGTACAGGCGGTAGATCATCTGGGCATACTGGCCGGAATTCAAGGGGTGTTGGCAGTGGTAGCGGGGATCGCGCATCGAGGTCTCCCTGCCGTAGGAGAAGGGGATCTCGCCATCATTGATCTGGAAATGGCGGAAGGCCTCGAGCGTGCTCACTTCTAAGTCGGGAAAGAAGAAGAGTGCCGGAAAGTGACCATGCATCCGGCAGACCATCGTCTCGGTGATCGGGCAACCCGTATGGCTCTCGTTGTGGGTGAACCAGCCCCCATCGCCCCACCACTCATCTTTGCGCGTCTTGGCGATCCAAACGGTGTTTTTGCCCAAGCTATAAAGTCCCTGGATCAGCGCATCACGTAGCCACATGGGCAAGTCAGAACGATAGATCTCGGCCTGCCACGCCAGGGTACGGTCGAGGAGCGAATCGAATCGCACGAGGGCATCCTCTGCCACCGCTGTCACATCGGCGTAGCGTCTGCTGTACTGATGGACATGAGATTCATTGCCGCTATCACGCCAGAACGGCGCGTACCAGGCGAAAACAAAACGCCTCCGCTGGGACTCGCCGGGGGCGAGCTGCACAGTTAACAGGCCTTCACCCCGATCCGTGACCAAGCGGAGGCTGTCACCGACGAGCGTAGCCTCTGCTTTGCCCGAAGTGGGCGGTTGAGGCAGGGTGATGGCCAGATCGAGGGTCAGAGGCTCT
The DNA here is from genome assembly GCA_002239005.1 of Truepera sp. bin119. Classification (GTDB taxonomy): domain Bacteria; phylum Deinococcota; class Deinococci; order Deinococcales; family Trueperaceae; genus MPNL01. Next base: position 12,802 of record MPNL01000021.1, on the reverse strand, counting down.
TCACCATGGTTGCTGAGGGCTATCTCGAACAGGGCCGCCGGGATATTGCTGTCGGGCGCGTTACCCAGGATGAAGGGACTGAAGGCACGGAGACCTACCGACAACGGCGCTTCGGCGAACTGCGCGATCAGATCGACTACTGGGAAATGCCCCCAGTAGATGATGTCTGCACTCGAGAGTGGAACGCCTCTCCCAGCCACCTTCACCGTCAACCAGTCCCTGTCCTCAGAGCGCGGTGGAACAATGTCGTTGTAGACCGAACAGAAGCCGATCTTGCCGGTGCCTTCCAGGGTGAAATAGCCGGTCCCCAATCCGCCCAAAGGCACACCGCCATCCAGCCGAGAACCGTCGTAGATGCAGCCGGGCACAGGGGCATCAAAACCGTCCGCTTCAATCATGACCCAGTCGCGTTTCGCCTGATGTGGAGTAAAGGGCCAGGTAGTCATCGTTTCACATCCTCTCTTAGAGTCTATTCCATAAGTCTCGAGTAGTCCTTTGCCAAGATGTGTGGCCCTCCAAATCTGGTGGGTACAGCTACTTGGAATACCACCCCCGAGAGTTCCAGCACGTCAACAGACCCCCCGCCCCCCAAATCTGGTATGTGGAACCATCTGGAGTACCGCACCTTGGGCGGCCACTCGACTTATGGAACAGACCCTTAAAGGGTAGCGTTAGGCGGAGTGCGGCGCTCATACCCTGCCAGGGCAGCCGACGACTGAGGGCGGTCGTACGACCACCCTCCCGAAGATACAAACTCGGCTCGGGTGTAGCGCCTCCAGACCAAGTCCGTCCCTGAACTACCTGAAGCGCCCTTCGTTCAGTCGCCAGTAGGCATCAGTGCCTTGGAGTCCCTCGCGCTCTCTGGCATAGTCCCAGGGAATCTTGCCATCATCATCTCGAGCAGCCGCGTCCGCCCCGGCATCCAGCAGGGCGGCAATTACTCCCGGGCTACTGCTGAACCGGGCCGCAAAGTGCAGCGGGGTCCAGCCATTCACCTCCCGGGCGTTTACTCTCGCCCCGGCTGCCAGCAGGGCCGCGACGATAGCGGAGTCGCTATTCGATTCGGCCGCATCGTGCAGCGGCGTCCAGTCCCCACCATCCCGAGCATCTACCTCTAAGCTCTCCCAAGATCCTCGCGAAGGTATTTGCAGCACCGTCTATATAACAGCACGATCACCCACCGACCCCCTGAGCCCGTGCTGGTGGCACAAGGCCCTGCAACGCACCTGCGAGGGAGGTGAAGACTATTACTCCCTGCCGAAAGCCAGCACGACCCGGCTCTGTTCGGATCATCAGGAGTTGAGCACCTTCAAAAGGATCCGTCACGGTCGGGATCCGTCTTGGTAAAACCGAGTGGGTGCCGGTCACCATCGCCTTTTCGCTCAGCCACGTCCACCACCCGAATCCTTTGCGCTCGCACGAGTTCAGGCACGAAACAGCCTCGAGAATGTCCTGCAAAATACATCCATTAGTGGGGTCTGAACTCCCTCCAGGACGAGCGGATGTCTGAGATTTGGCTTGGTGACCGGTGTTTGTTGCCCCTCACGTAACGATCAACCCGTCCTGGACGATATCCATAGAATGCACGATACTCCTGATCATAAGTTCGTATCCTAAGGGGTAGTCCATGGCCGACCGTCCCAACATCCTCCTGATCAGCACAGATCACTGGCCTGCCGCTCTCCTCGGTGCAGCAGGCCACCCCATGATCCAGACCCCGACCCTCGATTCCCTCGCCCGCAGCGGCATCCGCTTTACCAACGCCTACGCCGAGTGCCCGGTATGCATCCCCGCCCGACGTACCCTGATGACCGGCACCTCCCCGCGCGGCCACGGCGACCGGGTGGCCGAGGAGAAGCCGATGCCGGAGTTGCCGACACTGGCACAGACCTTCCGCGAGGCCGGTTACCAGACCTATGCCGTCGGCAAGCTCCACGTCTACCCCCAGCGAGACCGGATCGGTTTCGACGATGTCCTCCTCGACGAGGAGGGTCGGACCCAGTATGGGGTCGTTGATGACTACGAGGCGTTCCTGGCCGACCAAGGCTATCCCGGACAGCAATTCCTCCACGGCATGAGCAACAACGAGTACGGCTGGCGGCCCTGGCATCTGCCGGAGCAGACCCACCCCACCAACTGGGCAACCCGCCAGCTAGCGCGTACCATCAAGCGCCGCGACCCGACCCGACCCGCATTCTGGTTCCTCTCCTACCGCCACCCCCATCCCCCACTGGTACCGTTGCAGCTCTACCTCGACCTCTACCGACAACTGGACCTCCACCAACAACCGGCCAGCGACAAGCCGTATATGGGCGACTGGATCGATGGAGACAGCACCTTCGCCATCCGGCGAAGACAGGCCCGCCATGAGGGAATGAGCGACGTTCAGGTCCGGCTGGCCCGGACCGCCTTCTACGCACTCTGCACCCAGATCGACCACCAGCTCCGTCTCCTGATCGGCACCCTCCGCGAGGAGGGGCTGCTCGACGAGACGATCCTGCTCTTCACTTCAGACCATGGCGATATGCTCGGGAACCACGGCATCTGGGCGAAGCGGCTCTTCTACGAATCGGCGGCGAACATCCCGATGATTCTAGCTGGGGTGGACGCTGACGATCACGTCGGTGCAAACCGGACCGACGACCGCCTGATCGGCTGGCAGGACATCATGCCGACCCTGCTCGAGCTCGCCGGCATCGAGGTCCCCGAGACGGTCGAGGGGATCTCGATGGTCGGTGAGGAGCGACGCGAGTGGCTCTACGGTGAGGTGGGTGAGAACAGTTCCGCTACCCGGATGATCCATGACGGTCGCTACAAGCTTATCTACTATCCCGTCGGCAACCGACGACAGCTATTCGACCTCGAGGAGGACCCGAATGAGCTACGTGATCTATCAGGCTCTCCGGCCTATCAGCAAGTTCTGACCAGACTTACAGAGCTCTTGATCGGACAGTTCTACGGTGGTGACGAAGCGTGGATCGAGGGTGGGCAACTCGTCGGTCTACCGGACAGAACGTTCGTGGCTGGACCGAACAAGCAGCTGTCAGGTCAGCGGGGGGATCACTTCCCACCGCCACCACGGACGGATATGTAGCAGTTCCAATGGTTCACCCAATTGCTCTCAGAAAGGGGGGCAGGGGAGGAGGAGGAGAGGGGGTGACATGGCGGTGGGCTTCGGGAGCCTTACCCCCTAACTCCCCCCGCTCTGCTGTCAGGCCACCAACTGAGCCCTGCTGCTAACAGCTACAGCACGTTGGGCTCACAGCGACACCGCCCTAATGACTCCGGTGGCAGCGCGCTCGGGCTCCACTAGCGAGGTTGCCCTGGACGCCGGCAAGAGTGCAGTCAGCCATCGGCTGAGCCCATCAGCAGAACTCCTAAGGCCGCAGCACTGGCAAGCTCCAGGCAGAGCGCTATGATTGAATCTCCCTGTTCCCGAGACTGCGAAGCGGTATCGTAGGGGGATGATCGGGACCGTTCGGGTTGCACGGCCCGGTCTCGAGTCGAACACCTGATCTCGACCTGAGATCGTGAGGGAGGGTCGATCATGAATCCACTCCGAATGCTGCAGAATCATGGTCAGTCCGTCTACCTGGACGAAATACGCAGGAGCATGCTCGCAGACGGCTACCTGAAAACCCTCATTGAGCGCGACGGCCTTCGCGGGGTAACGTCGAACCCAGTCATCTTCCAGAAGGCTATCGCCGACACCCACGACTACGACGAGGCCATCGCCGAGCGGGTGCGCAGGGGCATGGATGTCGCCGACATCTACGAGGACCTCGTCGTCGAGGATATCCAGGGGGCCGCCGACCTGCTTCGAGCTACCTACGACGGTAGCGAGGGGAGGTACGGGTTCGTGAGCCTCGAGGTCGACCCACATCTGGCCCACGACACGGAGGGGACCGTGCAGGAGGCACGCCACCTGTGGTCCCGGCTGGCGCGACCCAATGTCTTCATAAAGGTCCCTGGCACCGCCGCTGGCCTCCCAGCCATAACGACGCTTATCCGGGAAGGTATCAACGTCAACGTGACCCTCCTCTTCGGCCTCGACCGCTACCGGGAGGTGGTGGAGGCCTACCTTGTCGGCCTCGAGCAGCGAAGTGCCGACGGCAACCCCACCGAGCGGGTCGCCTCGGTCGCAAGCTTCTTCCTGAGCCGCATCGACGTGATGGTCGATCCATTGCTGGAGCGGGCTGCATCCGAGCATCCTGAGCGGGCCGAGGAGATCCTGGCCCTCCGCGGCAAGGTTGCCATCGCCAGCGCCAAGGGGGCCTACCAGATCTACAAGGGGGTGTTTGGGGATGACCGGTTCCAGAGTCTCGCCGCTAGTGGCGCCCGCCCGCAGCGGCTGCTATGGGCCTCGACCAGCACCAAGAACCCCGACTATCCAGACGTGATGTATGTCGAACCGTTGATTGGCAAAGACACCATCAACACCATGCCGGTCAGCACCCTGGACGCCTACCGGAATCATGGTGACCCTGCCGATCGGATCGAAGAGGATGTCGAGGCCGCGAGGGAGACCCTCGCGGCGCTGCCGACGCTCGATATCGACCTCGACATCATCACGCAGCGGCTCGAGGACCAGGGGGTGGAGAAGTTCGTGGATCCCTTCGACAACCTCATGTCGACCCTCGCAGAGGCGGCGCACACGACGCTTGCATGACCCCCTGACGCCCCTCGCGGGGGCTTCGGGCGGTCTCACGCCGTTTAGCGGGATCACCGACTCCAGATTCACTCTCACCGAGAGCACCCTCCGACAAAGATCACGGTATCGCCAATCCCCTAGGGCCGATGCCCAGTCTGACGGTGCCCTTAGCGGCACACCCGGCAGGGCCCGGGAACACCAGAATCGGCGAAGAAGCGACTCCAGAGTTCAGACCCCGGAGTTCCGGTCGGGAGCAGATCTCGTTCGGGGAACTCGTACTCTCCTCCCCCCACCCTCCCTCGCACTCTGGCGAATCAGCGCCCCGTACCCCACCAGTCCGATCAGGGTAAACGAGAACCATTGGATCGCGTAGCCAAGGTGTGGTCCGTTCGTGAGTTCGGGTGGCTCAGGGGCGAGGGGAAGGGTTTCCTGAGCCGGCGTCTGTGTCGACAGTACAAGGTAGAGGGGCTCGAGATTGTACGGGAGCTGCTTCTCCAACCGCTCTGGATCGATCCAGAAGACCGCCTCGAGCCGCCCCACCGCGGGGTCGCGGGCCCCGAAACGGCCCCGCGGCACCGGCGGGGGGGTAAGGGTGCCCACGACCGAGACTTCCCCCTCAGGTGGGGCAGCTAAGGCGACCGGTGGATTGTCCAAGGCGTAGGGCACCCAACCACGGTCGACGAGGAGCGCCCCCCGGCTAGAGTCGAACCGGAGCGGGGTGAGGACGTGCCAGCCGGGCTTCCCACCACGCGACCGCGAGCGGAGCAGGACCTCGTTAGCGGTGTCGAAGCGGCCAGTCAGTCGGGTGCGTCTGTAGGCGGCAGCAGTGTCCAGGTGGGCCGGGGCGGCGAGATCGTAGCGCCCCGTGAGACGCTCATACGGTTCGGGGTCGGCGGCGACCCGCGAGGCGATAAGGTCGTTGTGCTCCACCCGCTGGTCGTGCCTCTGGAGCTGCCACAGGCCGAGGTTGATGAAGAGCACCGCCAGCGCCACGACCACCAGGTGTAACACCAGCCAGCGGGGGGTTAGCAGGAAGCCGTACAATTTAGCTGAACAGGGCCCGATCGAGGGCCATGGTGAGGAACAGTAGAGCCAGGTAGAGCATCGAGTACTTGTAGAGTGGGAGGGCGGCGGTGCGACTAACGGGCCCTCCAGACTCGACCCGGAGCCAGAGCCTCACGACGCGGAGCGCCAGCACCAGGTTCAGCGCCAGCGCGACGGCGAGGTAGACGACGCTGAACTCGTTCAGCACAAAGGGGATAACGGTGAGCAGGACGGTCAGGCCTGCATAGATCACCATCTGCAAGACCGTGGCGTGCACACCGATCACGACGGGTGCCATAGGCACCCCCGCCGCCCGGTAGTCGTCTTTGATCATGAGTGCAAGCGCCCAGAAGTGGACCGGAGTCCAGAGGAAGATCAGGGCAAAGAGACACCAGGCAAGCAGATTCAACTCGCCGGTGACTGCCGCCCAGCCGACGAGCGGTGGGATGGCGCCCGCGGCCCCACCGATCACGATGTTCTGCCAGGTGCTCCGCTTGAGCAGCAAGGTGTAGATAACGACATAGAAGGCGATGCCGGCCCAGGAGAGGAGGCTGGCCAGAAGGTTCGAGGTGAGCGCTATCACCACGAACGAGAGCAGGGTGAGGGTCACCGCGAAGACGACGGCATTGGCTGCAGGCACGACCCCCGTCACGGTGGGCCGCTGGGAGGTGCGCTTCATCCGCTCGTCGAGATCACGATCACAGATCATGTTGTAGACGCCGGCCGCCCCAGCCGACATGTACCCGCCAAGGAGGAGGCCCAAGAGAGGGATCCAGCCCGGAAAGCCGCGCGCGGCGATGAACATGGTGCCGACCGTCGTGAGGAGCAGGAGGCTGATCACCCTGGGCTTGGTCAGGATGAGATAATCCCGCCAACCGGCCCGCACTGGCACCGCCCCACTCACCACCTCAGGTGGCCTCCCCCAGCGCGCGAGCCCCACCTGCCCCGCGTCCGCGCTCGGCTCGGGCGGTCGGGGAGCCCAGAGCCGTGACCGTTACCGCCGCGAGGAGGCCGAACGAGAGGATTGCCAGCGCCAGGTGCAATAGTTGCAGGGGCACGGGGGCCAGGAAGGCTAAGTTGACGGTGCCGATAGCGAGTTGAAGGGAGTACACACCCAAGAGCATCAAAGCGAGCCGCCGAGCCTCCACCACCAGTCCCAACCAGAGTCCGAGTCCCAGGCTGAAGAACAGATAGGTGCCGACCAGGACCGCGATGAGTGGGTGCAACACCCGCAGGCGGATGAGCGGATGGGAGGCTGGGTCGAAGTCGGCCGCCAGCCCCTGCCCAAGCGACTCCGCCGGAAACATCGTGTCACCTATGGCGGCGATCCCACCGCTAAACATCAGCACCAGCATGCCGAACAGGCCGCCCCCGAGGATAAGCGCCGGCAGCCTCTGGCGTCCGATGCGGAGGGGCCAAGCCGGCGAGCGTTCGCGGGCAAACACGACCGCCCCGGCCAGGGCCCCGACCAGCAGCAGCGAGTTGACCAGGTGAGAGGCGACCATGATCCCACGGCCCACCGTAGCGTTGTCACCCGTGAGTCCGAGTAGCACGGTGGCTGCACCGATCAGCACTTCGAAGAGGAGGAAGACGAAGGCAGCCCCTGCAAAGACAAAGAGGCCGGGCCTCGCCCGGCGGTGGCGCCAGGCCTGGATGAGCAGTACGGCCCCGAGCACGAACACCACCAGAGAGAGCAGCCGGTGGCCAAACTCGAGCAGGGTCGCGGTACCAGCTGCCAGTGGGATCACCTCGCCCTGGCAGCTAGGCCAGTGACTGCCACACCCTGCCCCCGACCCCGTGGCGCGCACGAGAGCGCCCTGAAGCATCACCAGCATGTTGCCAGCGAGTGTGGCCCACGCCAGAACGGCTAGAGAAGCGGGGCGGAGAAGCGTCACGGTTCGAATCCTCACAAACGACAGTCCAATATCAATCCAGTATGAGGTGGTGTCGCAGCGGTTCAGAAAAGACAATTGTCCCTCACCGCAGCGGCCATCATACCGCTTACGCCGCACGGTCTCTCCAAGCGGGGCCCGGTGCGCGGGGCAATGGGTCGTTCGCAACCGCCAGGGACCGGGACCTAGCGGGTAGACTGAGCCCCTCATGAGAATTCTTGCGGTCTTTGCCCACCCGGACGACGAACTCGGTTGTGTCGGCACCCTGGCCAAGCATGCCAAGCGTGGCGATGAGGTCATGCTTGCCTGGACTACCCACGGGGAATTGGCTAGCCAGTACGTCGATCAGAGCGACGAAGAGATCCGCCGCATTCGGAGGGAGCACGGCGCCTGGGTGGCTGAGAAGCTAGGGGGGGAGTCCCACTTCTTCGACATGGGAGACTCGCGCATGACCGGCTCAAGGGAGGAGGCACTCCAGCTGGCTCACCTCTACGCCCGATTCGGGCCTGACGTGGTGATCACCTGGAGCGACGACAATCCCCATCCAGATCACCGCATGACCGCCAAGATCGCCTTCGACGCTATCACCCTGGCGCGTATCCCCAAGGTCCTGAACGACAGTGGGGGGGATTTCGAACCCCACCGGGAGCGGATACGATTCCTCCAGTACCCCACCATGGGCTCACCCCGGTCCTTCATGCACGTAGATATCGGTGAGGAGATCGACCTCGCAACGGAACTCTTCCGCTTCTATCAGGAGTTCTACAACTGGAACTTCAGTCCCGAGCGATTCCTGGCCAGCAAGGCCTCATTCGGGCGTGAATCGGGCGTGAAGTATGCGGAGAAGTTCCAGTGCCGCTCCGCCTACGCACCGGCCCTCAGCTACCTGAGCTGAGACTCTATCTCGACTTTAGGGAAGGAAGACGTCTAGGACAGCATCTTCGACCAGAGGCTGCATATCGTACACCGGACCCTGATCGCCAGGGAATCTCACCGAGAAGACGTTCCACCCCGCCCTGAGATCGAGTTCCACACTCGAGCCGGTCATAGTTGCATCCTTATCAACATACAGGAGCGAAAAGAACCCCACCGGATCCTCCAAACTCAGAACCCCGATGAAGAAGGTGTCGATCCCCCCACGATCGAATACTGCGTTGGCGTTATTGTCGACATACATATTTATCCTGCCCTGGGCGTAGTTGACGTCGTCGGGGCCAACCCGGTACTCATTATGAAGTCCCGGGAGCAGCACCGCGCCGCTGCGGAAGGGACGCAGCTCGGAAGCCGGGACGGATGCGGCGTCGATACTAAAGGTTCCCACTACCGGCACGACGCTGGCCACCTCATGGCCCCAGACACCGTTGCTGTCCACCACGTGGATAGCAACCCTGGTACCCTCAGGGAGGGGTTCTTCACTTTTGATGATGCCGCTTATGGTCGAACGCTGCTGGGCAGAGGCTGCCGACAGCACAAGCAGCAGCCCGGTTACAATCAGAAAGGGTCGCCTCATGAATACTCTCCAAACGTGCGCTAGACTAGCACACAAGCTGTACAATCTGCATCCACTCTCCGAATCACAGAGCCCTCTTGTCACCGTCTCAACTCTACTGCCCCGAGGTGGGCTCGCTGCAAACTTGGTATCTGGCTTAGTGTCTGTACCCGTCCGGATGAGCCCGGTGCCAGTCCCAGGCCGACCTCACAATCGCCTCCAACTCTGCGTGGCGCCGGGTCCAGCCGAGTTCACGCTGAATCCGACTCGGGTCGGCGACCAGCACGGGGGGGTCGCCCGGCCGCCTCGCCACAACCCGCTCTGGAATCGGGTGGCCGGTGATCCTACGACACACCTCGACCACCTCTCGCACCGAGAAGCCGGCCCCGTTGCCGAGGTTGTAGGCACGGGCCTCACCCGGTCGCAGCCCCTCGACCGCAAGCAGGTGGGCCTCGGCCAGGTCGAGGACATGCACGTAGTCACGGACACAGGTGCCGTCCGAGGTGTCGTAGTCCTCACCGTAGATGGAGATCCCTTCGCGCAGGCCAAGCGCCACCTGAAGCGCAACGGGGATCAGATGCGTCTCGGGCCGGTGATCCTCCCCGTAGGTAGCCGAGGCACCCGCAGCATTGAAATAGCGAAGGGTAACAAAGCCTAACCCGGCGGTCTCGCACAACCGGTGCAGTACCCGCTCGATGAGGTACTTGGTCTCACCGTAGACACTCGCTGGCCTTACCGGGGCGTCCTCAGGGATGGGGATACACTCAGCGGTCCCAAACAGGGCCGCCGTAGATGAGAGGACCAACCGCTTTACTCCCCGCTCGACCATGACTTCAAGCAGGGTCAGAGTGCCGACGACGTTGTTGCCGAAGTAGCGGATCGGCTCCCTCATCGACTCTCCTACCAGCGAGTAGGCGGCGAGGTGTATGACTGCCTCGATGCCCCCTGCTTCGAGGACCTCGCCCACCACCCCGGCGTCGCGGAGGTCGGCCCGGACAAAGGCGGCATCGGCGTGAACGGCACCCTGGTGACCCGTCGAAAGGTTATCGAGCACGGTGACGGTGTGACCCCGGGCGACGAGGGTCTCGACGGTGATGCTGCCGATATACCCGGCACCACCGGTAACGAGAACATTCATGCGACACAGTGTAACGCCTAGTCAGAAGCTAGCCGGAGACGATCTGTAAGTGGGGGGGTGAAGGATAACCTCTCTAAACGCTATGGAACTGCAGTATGATGTGACGGTAACCCACCGCTTGCGTCCTCCGATCGAATCGACTGAGATCCTTCGGAACGCCTGTCCTGGAGGCTATCCATGCATGTTCAAAGCGAATCGGCCCCCAAGAACTCCTCCGCACTAGACGCTGGCTACGTATGGTTCGACGGCAAACTAGTGCCACATCAGGAGGCCACCGTGTCGGTGTTGACTCACGCGCTCCACTACGGCACCAGCGTGTTCGAGGGTATCCGCGCTTATGAGACGGATCGCGGGGCGGCGGTATTCAGGCTTAAGGAGCACACTCGGAGGTTACTCGACTCAGCAAAGATCATGGGGATGACCCCACCGGTTACCTCCGAACAGATCGACCACGCGATTCTCGAGACCATCCGCCGCAACAACCGACTGTCGTGCTACATCCGGCCCCTCCTCTGGTACGGCCCCGAATCCCTGGGGGTAAACCCTAGAGACAACCGCGTGTTCTTCATGGTGGCGACGATGCCGTGGGGTGTGTACCTGGGCGAGGAGGCGGTCCGGAAGGGGGCGGCGCTGATGACCTCGAGCTGGCGGCGGAGTCCCGGTGACATCATGCCTACCAAGTCGAAGGCTGGCGGGAACTATGTGAACTCGGTACTGGCCAACCAGGAGGCGCGGGATAATGGCTTCGATGAGGCACTGCTCCTCGACCGGGAGGGGTATGTGGCCGAGGGTTCCGGAGAGAACATCTTTATGTACCAGGACGGGGTACTGATGCCGATCGTCCACTCGGTCAACCTGAGAGGCATCACCCGCGACGCAGTGATTCAGATCGCGAAATCGATGGATATACCGATCGAGGTTACTATGGCGACGCGCGACGAACTCTATACCGCCGACGAGGTGTTCATGGTCGGTACGGCCGCCGAGGTCACCCCCATCGCCTCGATCGACCGACGACCGATCAGCTCCGGCGTGGCCGGCCCCTTCTCCCTGAAGATGCGGGAGATCTATCTGGATGTGGTGAGCGGCCGCGTGCCCGAATTCGAGCACTGGCTCACCTACGTTCACTAGCCTGCAGGTGCGCTTTGATCATGAGGTGTGCGGCAGGGAGCCTAGGGGCGGCGCTGGCCGGATGAGGTCAGGCTACCACCCCCGACGCATCCGCTTCCTCAGGCTGTTCGAGACGGGAGGCTGGCGGCTCAAGGTCTACAGTATCCTCCATCGAAACCGGCGCCAAGATGACGGCCTGATCAGCGCGGCTGAGGAGGTCGCCTCTGAACTCCTTCCGACCCCGGCCGTAACCGAGACGCGGCACGGCGTGGGGCTGGTGAGTGTCCATCAGGGCAGCAGCTACGACTTCGTAACGGTGGCGCACTGGGCCTATGACACCGAATTGCACGCGAAGACCTACCTGCGCACCTCCTCGGATAGCCCCCGCCTCGAGCCGGCAGCGACGGGGGCGATCTCAAGCGACGTGTGGGACTTGAGGCTACTCGCCTTCGAACGCGAGGCCTGGGTCGAGACTGTGCTGAAGGGTGGCAGGGGGATGGACGCCTACCTGGCGAGCAGACTCGACGCTACCCTGTAAGCCGACTCTGGCAGCTGGCACCGAGAGGGCACGGGCGGACGCTTCACTCGCTCTGGGGCTCTCGGTTCTGCTAGGCTGCACACCTTCTGAAACCTGCTCGCCTGGCAGGGGCTTGGCTGTTCGCCCTCCCGACCCCGGCCAGCCCTGCCTCGCCGGCACAAGGAGGCTTAGCCCGTAACCGACTGCGTCCGAAGAGTTGCAGGGGCCGTTCAACTCCATGCTTGGGCCACACACTGGCGACGAGCAGGGTAACCTAGGGAAGGCATATCGGCTGCCCGTGCCCGGGAAGGTGCAGCCAGCGAACTCTGCAATCGAGCTGACCACGGACTCTGGGAAGGGCTCACCTGTGAGCCTCGTCGCCGTGCAGGGCGCAGGTCCCGTCCTTACAGGCCTCGTTGCGGCCGAACCAACGGTAGCGGTTGCGCGCGACCCAGGCGTAGGCCCGGTCAGCGAGACTGCCGAGCCCGGGCAGTTCGTAGCAGCGGCGCAGGGGTCGGCCCAGCCAGGGCCGACCCAACTCGGCCAAGCGCAGCAGGGCGTCGACACCGCCACGAACGCTCCCGTCGGCGTCGATGAGCTTGATCTCACGCCGCACCTCGTCCGGGTCCAGCGTGGGATGGCGCTCGGCCAGGACCTGGAGGGGACCGACCTCGACGCGACCGCGACCGAGCCGGTGCATGTTCACCGCCTGAGCCCGGCAGAGGTTGCAAGCACCGTCATAGAGGATGACAGGGGAGCCGGTGCCGGTCGGAGCCTTCATAAGGGAATTATACAGAAAACTTGACAAACAGCCCTCCATAGAGTACTATTAGATACGGAATGAGCGGTTACGGGCTTGACTTTTGAGCCCATTCATGCCACAATAAGGACATGAACATCGTGTCAGTTTTCAAGAGTTTTCCCGACCAGCACGCCTGTATCGCGCACCTGGAGCGGGTAC
>MPNL01000020.1 GCA_002239005.1 Truepera sp. bin119 | reverse complement strand
GTCCAGCGAACCCGTCCTTCTCTGAGGTTACCTTGTCCTGCCCGGCCGTAACTGGGGCACTCATGATTGGTACAGGCTAGACTTGCTAGGGGAGGTCTGTCTGTATTTTTCACATGGTGCAGGATGCACCAGGACGGGCCTCCCCCCTTGGGGGGGCAGAGATAATCTCACGTTACGACCTAGAAGTAGCAATTCGGCGATAAGCGTAGTCGTGAATATCTGAATGCCGATGGCTTCCCGTAGGCGGTTCTCGTCTACCAGCACCTTGGTCACCACGCCCAGACTGGTCAGAGAAAGTATCCCGGCGAGGCACAGTGCCTCCGTGAAGGTCAGACCCAACGCGAAGTCGTAACCGATATTGAAAGTGACGACTAGCGTGGTCACGAGCGGTATCACGGCCGCTATGATCGCAGCGATGAAGAATCGCCCGCGGATGGCCGCGATGACGCCGGGAACGTCGAGTTCGTCCAGGCCGATGAGGAAGAAGAAAAGGAAGATGCCGATGCCCAGAAGCACGTCCAGGTCACCGGCGGGCTCGACGATTCCGGTAACCGGCCCCAGCAGTATTCCCGTCGCCGTGTAGGCGACGATAGCGTTCAATCGAAAGCGCCGCAGAACCCCCTCGGCCAGCTTCGCGACGATGATGAGCGTGCCGGCCGACAGCAGGGCGTGTTCAATCATGGCAAATCAAGGCGGCGGTCAGAGGTTCGGGCAGTCGGGAAGCTTCAGAACGGCTCAATCCGCGAATCGTAGGCACGGTTCATACCGCCAAGCAGGCCTAGTAAACGGCCTGCACACCCGCCTAGCGCGTCACCCGATCCTGACCCGGAACTAGTAAGGGAACCATCAGTAATCTGTCACTGCCCAGGTATTCTGAGCTCCGCCAAGACCCCCGCATGGTCTGACGGCCAGAGGCCCTGAAGCATGTCCTCGGGGCTGTCCCCCAACAGGCTCACTCTCGTATAACCGATCTGACCCGAAGAGTCCGACCTTGAGCCCCCACCGGGAAGCCTGACCCAAACTTGATCGATCCTTTCGTCTAACAGAGACTCACCATTGGTCAGTCCCTCACTCTGACAGCAAGTGGGTCCCAACCTGTTATTAAAGGCATAGGACCTCTGAGTCCAGGCATCGACAAAACCGGCAGCCACCAGAATATGGTAGGGGCTAGTTTGCCCACTCTCCGGTGGTGAATTGAAATCCCCCACCAAAATAATCGGTAACTCCCCCTCAGCCTCCAATATTTCCACCAGCTCCGAAGCTTGCAGAGACTGCATAGCCCTTGAAAAGAAATTTCCAGCAGTTTCCAAGTGAACATTGACAAACTTGTACTCACGACCATGAACCTTCGCAACTACTGATGCGTATCCCCTAGTAACTTCAACCTGTACACCGGCCAGAGCAAACACCAGGTTATTTGTAAAGTTGCCCTCCTGTACATCGCGGGTTTCGACACCCACTCGCTTAAGGATCACATTGCGAATGGTTAAGCGGGCATCATCCAGTTCAGGAGACTCCGCACTCCCACCGACAAGCATCGGCAACTCAATATCCGACTCATGACTTATCGCTACCACCCCGTATTCGAGTCCCCTGGCCTCGAGGGCGTCCATGAGAATCTGCAGATAGTCAAGCTCGACAGCGCGAGCCGCAATGGGATTGCCGACCAAGAAGTCCCCGGGACGCTGGCGCCTAATCAGTGAAACTTCTTGGAGCCCAATAAGATCCGGGGCACCACGTTCGATCGCGTCCGCAAGAGCCTGGGCCCGTATAGTAAAATTCGCCTCCCTGATCATCTGATAGATCTCGGCAACCAAGACTGGAATCTCTTCGGGGCTTCTCGCTGCAAACAGCTTATTGAAATCGGCCCCAACATAGAGATTAAAGGTCATCACTCTAAGCTCGGTCTGAAAAGGCCACTGACCCGTTCTCGAACCGGAACCATTGGCCTGGGCACTTAACCCAAGGGACAATAGGACCAGAATATAGAGTGTGGGTGATCGGTCTCGTTTTCATGGTCGCCTCCAGGAACAGGTCTTAACGTGAGATTATCTCTTACCCCCTTCAAATCGTTCTCCAGAAGTTACCCCCCTCTGGAAAGCGATCTCTCGGTGATTCTTCACCTCCCCAAGCATCGGTATCGGTAAATCCCGTCTGAGAACCGCCCCTTCGCTCCCCATTATGGCCTCTACCGGCACCGATCTCGAAACCACGGGTCCTGCCAAGGTCTAGTGTGCACCCCCAAGGACGGATTCACTGGATCTGGTTGGGGTGCGGGATCATTTCACGTCACTACCGCCCGTTTCACCCCGGCGAATATCCTCCAACCACTCTCTTCCGTCAGGGAACATCTCAAAGAGTTCTAAAGACCTAGACTCGTGCGATAATGAGGGGAGTCGGGGAGGTCGATCGGTGAGGCAGCGAATCGGGCGCTGACGCATTCCGTCGGCTGCGCCGCGCGATCCTGCCTGCGCTCGAGGTGGCTCTGAACCAACGCCCTGTGCGCAGAACCCAGGAGGTCGCCCGGCGAGCATGAACCCGAGGCCGGAACGCCGCTCGACCCGGAACAGGTTCGACTCGGTGCCCTGTCCGACCCAGGGGGACGTTTGCGAAACCGAGCCCGGAGGTGATCCCATGAGTGCGGCCCGGCTGCGCACTACCATCGACCGCGCCCTCGAGGTTCTGCGCCGCAGCGACAGCGCAGCGGCTACGGTACGGGCCGAACGCCTCAGGCGCGCAAATCCAGAGGTGTCGACCGAGGAGCTCGCGCAGCGCATCATAGGCCGGGCCAGTCGCCGGAGCGCGGCGGTTGGCGCGGCCGCCGCGAGTGTGGCGCTGCTCCCGGGAGCGGGCACGCTGGCGGCGCTGACCCTGGGGCTAGCAGCCGACCTGACCGCCACCGCCCGGATTCAGGCCGAGATGGTTCTCGAACTGGCGGCGCTCCACCAGCTACGACTCTCGACCGAGGGGCGGCGCCGGCCGCTCCTAGCGGTCGCCAGCGTCGGCGGCAGCGCCCTGGCCGGACGGGCGCTGACGACCCGCCTCGGTGACCGGATCGCTCAGCGCGGGCTGACGCGCGCCCTCCCCCTCGTGGGGGTGGCTGCGGCCTCAGGCGGCAACGCCCTGACGACCTACCTGCTAGGCCGACGGACAGCTCGCCTCCTGCGGCACCACACCGAGGCCGCAGCACTCCCTGCCGACCGACCCTCGTGAGCGCCGATCACAGGCGTCTCATCCGCCGCGCCATCGAACTCGCCTGGAGCGCCCACCAGAGCGGCAACCACCCGTTCGGGGCGCTGCTCGCCGCTGCAGACGGCACGATCCTGCACGAGGCAGAGAACAGCGTCGGCACCACCGGGGACTGCACAGGTCACGCCGAGACCAACCTGATGCGCTCCGCCTCCCGGAGGTTCCCCCGCAAGACCCTCGCCGCGGCGACACTCTACAGCAGCGCCGAGCCGTGCGCCATGTGCGCCGGAGCCATCTATTGGGGCGGGGTCGGCCAGGTGGTGTACGGCCTGAGCGAGCGGGAGCTCCTCATGCTGACCGGCGCCAACCCCGAAAACCCCACTCTCGACCTCCCCTGCCGGGAGGTCTTCGCCCGCGGGCAGCGACCGCTCAGAGTGATCGGTCCGCTCCTCGAGGAGGAGGCGCGGGCCGTGCACGAAGGCTTCTGGGATTAGTCTGGAGCGCCGCGCCGAACGGGCCGGCGCCCGACCGTCTAGCGGTGCGGCTGGGCCGAAGACCTGAAGTCCGGTCGTCCCCGCGAGGGCACGACCGAAGAAGTGTTGTGCAGCCGGACACACGCCTCTCCAGAGCGTCCTGGGAGCGGGTGCGGGGCTCTTCCGGCGCTATCCGCCTCAGATCTCACCGAGGAAGCTGCCTCAGAGCCTGAGCAACGGAGAGTGCCTGGGAACCCTTTTGGCTTGACTTATGGAACAGACTCTCAGCGTGCGCAACGCTCTCTCATCGCACCAGCCACCGGATACTCACTGGGCTGCTGGCTTCGAGCCCGTCTTCAGGACGTTTTCCTCTAGCCCAACCCCAGTCCGACCGAGCCATAGACTGAGGCTATGCGACTCATGAGCATGAGGTATCGATAGCTATTCCGACCGGCGTTTTCCCTGATGATGCTCTGTGGTCTCCTCGGCCCCGGACTCACCCAGGCAGAGGCGCCACCAAGGGTGGCACTGGTTCTGGGCGGTGGAGCCGCAAGCGCCGTGGGCCATGTCGGCGTATTGAGGGCCCTCAATCAGGCCGGAGTACCCATCCACCTCATCACTGGAGCATCGATGGGTTCCATTATCGGGGGGCTGTACGCCGCCGGGTTCAACACCGAGGTTCTCGAAGCGATCATGATTGAGATTGAGGTCCCCTCCGTCATGGACCTCCGCTTCCCCTTCCAGGGCGGTCTACTCGATGCCGTTCCCCATCGAACTCCTGCTCGACGAACTCCTGAATGGTATCGACATCGACGACACGGCCCTCCCCTTCGCTGCCGTGACCTGTCCCCTCGATGGCACCGATTGCACTGCACTTACCAGCGGCAATCTGGCCACCGGCATTCACGCCTCGATAGCGATGCCGGTGCTGATCAGACCGGTCGAGATCGGTGGCACTCCCCACCTCGATGGTGGAGTCAAGGCGGCCGTCCAGGCAACCGCCGCCAGGGCTCTGGGCGCCGAGGTGATCATCGGGGTCGATGCCTCGCCGAACCTGACCTCCAGTCCAGGAGATGTGATCGGGGCCTTCAGACTCCTGCTTCGCGACCTCCGCCTTCCGTTCAACGAGGACCAGCTTCGAGAGGTCGACATCCTACGACCGCGTTCGCGATCATATCCAGTTCAGTTACGAACAGACCCTGAGGGCTCTCCCGGAGCTTGTGGCCAGCCTCGAGGCGCTCGGCGTGCCCCTTCGGGAGCCGGGAGATCCTCACGCTGACAACCCCTTGAACAACGGCTGGCGGGAGCGGCTGGGAGAGGGAAGGCGACGGATTGCCGAGCGCGCCCTCCCGCTGACGGTCGTACCGGAGGTCGGGCTGGGGCCGAGCCACTACCAGGGAGCCTTCACCCCTTACCATTCGGCGTCGTTAAGCGTGGCTCGGGTCGGCCTCGACATCTTCGGCGGCCCACTGAACCCATTCGGCATAGGCGCCACGGTCGGGTACAGCCCCTCGTCCAGCGCAACCGAGTTCTCCGTGCGGGCCAGCTATCGCCCCAGCTACCCACTGGGGTTCGAGTTGGGCGCCGAGAAGACGCTGGCTGACCGCTGGAGCGGGTTCGGCGGCGTCACCTTCCGCCACTCCGATTTCCTGACCTTCCACTCCGAAACCGCACTGACGCTGGTTGTTCCCACCGGCCTGGTGATGGTCACCAGTGCGCTCGAGTGGCCAGGCTTGACGGTACGCACGGAAGGCGTAACAGGCGCCTTTACCCGGGTCGCCATCGACCTTCGAGGGGCGGTCAGGGTCGGCGACGCTGTCGTGCGCGCCCGGGCATTCGCCGGTGGACTGCTGACGCCTGCGCCCCGGGAGGCACAGTTCGACTTCGGGTCGCCGGTGCTCCTTCGTGGCGTAGCGCCTCCCACGCTCACCACGAGCGTGCTCATAGGCAACATTGAACTCGGCTGGCAGCCCAGTGTGGGGTTCGCAGTTTCGAACTTGGTGCTGGTCCGACCCGGCCTCTGGGGCTTCCTCGACGCAGGCTACGCCCCCGACCTCTCACCGATCGCAGCCTTCTCGGTCGGACTCGCCGGTGGAGTCTCCGGGGAGCTTCTCGGATACCTGCCCTTCACTATTGAAATGGATGTCGGCTTCGGCTTGCAGACAGGGGTGGTGACGCTGGGGGTCCGCACCCGCCTGTGGCCGGACCCTTATCCCTTGACACCCGACGGATTCCCATGACGTTGCGCATCTGCCTGCGGGCCCGAGGTGCGTGCCTTCAGAGTCCCACAAGTCACGCCGAGAGTCGCCAGGTGCTCTCCGCTGCTCAGGTTCCGAGCTACCCGCTGGTTCATGATGCGGCGCGCAGCAAGAAGCCAGCCGATTGGAGTGTCGGTCCCGGGAAAATGACTTTTCGTTAAACTCTTAGATCCCATGCAGCCCCACACTCAAGCAAAAAGCTTGGGGCCGCCAGCCGGTAGCCGACCCGCCTGACGGCGAATGGGAGTATGGTTGAGGGAGTCGATCGCCCCACCGGGCAGGATCTACGGGAGGTCTCATGGACTGGTCGTCACTCTTCGCCCGCCGCACCGAGAAGATCCAACCCTCCGCCATTCGGGAGATCCTCAAGCTCACCCAGGGTGGTGAGGTCATCTCGTTCGCCGGCGGCCTGCCCGCCCCGGCACTGTTTCCCATCGAGCGCATCCGCGAGGCCAGTGACCGGGTACTGGCGCAGCAGGGCGAGCGCGCGCTCCAGTACAGCACCACCGAGGGCTACCCGCCGCTCCGGGCCTGGGCCGCCGAGCAGCTCCCCGGCACCGACGCCGAGCGGGTACAGATCGTCTCCGGCTCGCAACAGGCGCTCGATCTGGTCGCCAAGGCGCTACTCGATCCCGGCGACCGGGTGGTGCTAGCCGCCCCGACCTATATGGGGGCCCTGCGCGCCTTCGACCCCTACCAACCCGAATACCTCACGGTCGCCAGTGACGAAGATGGGTTGCTTCCAGACAGCCTGGAGGCCGCCCTCAAAAGGTCCCCCAAGCTCGTCTACGTGATCCCCAACTTCGATAACCCCAGGGGGACCACCATGAGTCTGGAGCGCCGCAGGAACCTGATCGAGTCGGCGGACCGCTACGGCGTCCTCATCTTCGAAGACGACCCCTACGGGCAGCTCCGTTTCGAGGGGGAGCCGCTGCCGAGCCTCTTCGAACTGGCGCCCGACCGGGTCGTCTACTCGAGCACCCTCTCCAAAACGGTGGCGCCGGGGCTGCGGATCGCCTGGCTGGTGGCGGCGCCGGAGCTACTCGAACAGCTCACCCGGATCAAGCAGGCGGCCGACCTCCACACCTCGACCCTGGGCCAGATGGTGGCCCACGCCGTGGTCGAAGGCGACTTCTTGGCCGAGCAGCTCCCCCGCATCCGGAGCTACTACCACCGGCAGCGCGACGCCATGCTCGCCGCACTCGACACCCACCTCCCGAGCAGCGTCCACTCCACCCGCCCGGAGGGGGGCATGTTCCTGTGGCTGACCCTGCCCGTAGGGAGCGACGGCTTGGAACTCCTCCAGAGCGCGGCGCGGCGGGGGGTGGCCTACGTGCCCGGCGCGCCGTTCTTCGCCGACGGTTCGGGGCTCAACACCCTGCGGCTGTCGTACTCGGTCGCCTCCCTCGAGCTGATCGAGCGGGGCGTCGCCACCCTGGGCGCGGTCCTCACCGAGAGCCTGGCCGTCGCCTCCTGATCAGCGGAGGCCCAGGAGCAACTCCACGGTGAGCTGATCGAGCCGTTCCAGGCCCGGGCCGCGACGGCCGAGCGCTATCCGGTCGAATTCCCGGCCCCGTAAGGCCTCGAGGCTCTCCCGGCTGTAGGAGCCGGTGAGCGCCGCCAGTTCGGCATCCTCGACCCGGTAGGCCTCGAGGGCCGCGCCGATCTCGGGGTCGGCGTCGAAGCGGGCCGCCCGCTCCTTAAGGATCAGGTAGGTGCGCATGCAGCCGCTCGCGAAGGCCCACACCCCCTCCTCATCCTCGGTGCGCAGCGCGTGGGCGTCGAAGTGGCGCGGCCCGGCGTAGCCCGAACTCTCGAGCAGCCTGACCAGGAAGAAGGCGGCCTTGAGGTTCTCCGCGCCGAAGCGCAGGTCCTGGTCGAAGCGGCTCATCTTCTGGTCGTTCAGGTCGATATGGAAGAGCTTGCCGGCGTCGATAGCCTGGGCGACCGCGTGCACGAAGGAGAGGCCGGCCATGGTCTCGTGGGCGAATTCGGGGTTGAGACCCACCATCTCCGGATACTCCAGGGTGGCGATGAAGCCGAGCATCGAGCCGACCGTCGGCAGGTAGAGGTCGCCGCGCGGCTCGTTCGGCTTGGGCTCGAGGGCGAAGCGCAGCTCCAGGCCCTGGTCGCGCACGTAGGCGCAGAGGAAGTTGAGTGCCTCGCGGAAGTGGGCAAGGCCGGCGAGAGCATTGCCACCGCCATCCACCTCGGCCCCCTCACGCCCCCCCCAGAACACGTAGGTGGTGGCCCCTAGCTCGACGCCGAGATCGATCGCGTCGAGGGTCTTCTGCAGGGCGTAGGCACGCACCCGGGCATCGGCGCTAGTGAAGGCCCCATCCTTGAAGACGGGGTCGGAGAACAGGTTGGTGGTGGCCATCGGGACTACCAGGCCGTGGTCGTCAAGGGCCTGCTTGAACTCCCGGACGATGGCGTCGCGCTCGCGGGCGGTCGCATCTAGGGGAACCAGATCGTTGTCGTGCAGGTTCACACCCCAGGCACCCAGGGCCGCCAGCCTCTCGACGATATAGGTCGGCTCGAGTCGGGGGCGGGTAGGCTCGCCGAAGGGGTCACGGCCCGGGTTGCCGACCGTCCACAGGCCGAAGGTGAACTTGTCCTCAGGGCGAGGCTGGTAGTCGCTCATCTCAAGGGACCTCCTCACAGCCGGTTTTCGACAGCCGATCGCTCGGTATGGGATTATAGCTGGCTCCTGCTCCAGGTTACTACCGAATCGGGGTGGGACGACCGGGTCGAACTCGAGCAGGGGCCAGGACAAGGGTAACGCCTCAGCACCGACCAGGGCTTCACAGAGGCTTTAAAGCGGTCGCCCGTCGTCAGCCACGAGACCGAGCCGCTGTCGACCGAGACCACTCCCTCCTCCAGAGTCCTCAAGCCGCCCCCAGACCGCACGGGGGGGACAGTCGGGCCAGCCCAACGCTCATGGGGTTCCTGATATCGTGCTGGCTATGCCCAACGTAAAAGGCGACAAGGTCTCCAGCTCGGTGGAGGACCATCTCAAAGCGATCTGGCTCATCGCCAAGCGCGAGGCCGCATCGACCAACGCGCTGGCCGAACAGCTCGGCGTAGCCGCTCCCTCCGTCTCATCGATGCTGGGAAAGCTCCAGTCCCTCGGCTTCGTGGAGCACGAACGCTACCGGGGCGTCCGCCTCACAGAATCGGGAGTTCGCCAGGCGCTGCGCCTGTTGCGCGGGCACCGGCTGATTGAGACCTTCCTGCTCGAGCACCTCGGCTACAACTGGGACGAGGTTCACGACGAGGCCGAGCGGCTCGAGCATGCCGTCAGCGAACGCTTCACCGAGCGACTAGCCGAACTGCTCGGCCACCCTACCCACGACCCTCACGGCGACCCGATCCCCGGCCCCGACGGCGCCTTTCCGAAGACGCCGAGCACGCCGCTGGCCAAGGTGGAAGTCGGACAGACCCTGGTGGTCTCCCGGCTGATGACCCAGGCGACCGACGCCCTGAGCTACCTAGCGCTGCTTGGGGTGCAGCCCGGCCGTCGCCTCCGCGTCACCAAGCGCGAACCCGTAGGCGGGCTCGTCCATATCTGCTTCGGCGACCGGCAGGAGGTCCTCTCGAAGGAGCTGGCGATGCTCATCCGCGGAGAGATCCTAGCTTGAACCGGGCGCACCGTCGGCTGAACCGGTCGTCGGCTAGCTACGGCTAGGATGCTCCTCTGACGGGATCGGGGTGTAGCTTGATTTCAAGATCTAGGACAGAGGAGAGTTAAGGACGTGGCCCATCACCTGGTACGCTACCTGAAGCACGCGCGGCGCGAACTGCTCCGGGCCCTCGACGGCCTGGACCCCACCGCTGTCGACCTGAGGCTTGGGGGGCTCAACAGCCCCACCTGGGTCGTCGGACACCTAACCCAGCAGGAGCAGCGCCTCTTCCTGACCCCGCGGGGGGAGCCCGAGGTCGCGGACCTGAGTCCCTACGGCTCCGGGGCACCGGTCATGCTCGAGCCCTTGCACGATATCGAGATGCTCCTGGAATTCAAGCGGGCCGTCGCTGAGGCGGTCGACCCCTGGCTCGACACCCTCACCGCCGAGGATCTGTTGCAGCATCTGCCCGGAGGAGGAGTCTTCGAACGGGAGAATGTAGGTTCACTCCTGACCCGGACGACCCACCACGTCTACTTCCACATCGGCCAGATCTCGGTGGTTCACAAGTTGCTCGGCTACCCGGTCCCCTCGTTCGTGGGCTCCCAGCGGGGAGCGACCTTCGACCTCGCGCCCTAGGGGCCCAAGCCCCTGCCCCCCAGCGGGCGGCGACGAGCCGGCCCCAATGAGCATCGCTTCCAGGTCCCAGATTCTGGATGACGACGCCCAGATCGCCTGCTGCTGAGGGCCTTCTTAAAGGAGCCGCTGCTCCAGCTGCAGGAACAGGCCCGAACCCACGCTTGAGGGACCGGTACCACGGTCCGTATACCCATGACCGAAATGTCGGCTCGAACAAGGCCGCCCCCGCACTCCTAGACGGCTGCCGCGCCGGCGACACTCGGCCAGCGCGGCTGTTCAAGCTGGGAAGGATTCGGTGTCCGACCCTCCCTCGCTCCAGCGGGCGGTAGCAGGGCGTTCCTCCGGGGTGGGCAAGGATTACGTGCGACGCCTCCGCAATTGCCGAAGGCCCAACCGCCACCTGCCGGACCGGGCGGCGCATGGCGACATACAGCCAAGCAACCCTCGCCATGTTAATGAGGTAGAGCATTCGAGCTCCCCGGCCGGAGTGACGATGTCGATCGCGCCAAGCAACCCTCGCCATGTTAATGAGGTAGAGCATGTCCTCACCCCCAGACAAAGAGTTCGCGTTACCCCGTTTCAGCATCCGCCGCAAGTCGACCCAGATAAACCTGAGCATGCTGCTGGTCACTTTGCTGGCCATCCTGATCAACATCGCAAGTCACCACTCTTTCAGTAGCGTCCAGGGGGCCGTGCAGAGCGATCTAGCGGAGCTGCTCCAGTACACAGGGACGGCCGCTACTGATGACACCATGCACCGAACCGCACAGGCTATTGCAACGGGCCGCAGCCAGCTACTGATCATAGGGGTCGCCACCACCTTCTTCGCAGTATTCACCACTTTTCAACTCATCACCGTCGGACGACGCTCCATCGCTCTGGAAGTCTGGATACGCCGCATGGGCGCCGGCGATCTGGACTACAGAGTAGAGATGTCCAGCAAGGACGAGATCACCAAACTCGCCATCGCCCTCGAGGAGCTCAGACAGCGTTCCATCCAGGCTTTGCAGTTGGATCTCGTCCAAAAGCTATCCCAAGATCTTCAGGAGAAGAACGAAGAGCTCGAGCGAGTTCTCCTGGAGTTGCGCCAGACCCAGGACCAGATAGTCCTGCGTCAGAAACTTGCCGCACTCGGTGAACTCACCGCCAGCGTCGCCCACGAGATCAGAAACCCGCTGAATTTCGTGAAGAACTTCTCCGAAGCCTCCGAGGAGCTGCTCGACGAACTGCTGGAGACCCTCGACGACAGCGCCAGTGATCTCGACGACGACAAGAGGAGGCTTATCACCGCAATATCCCAGGACCTAGCCGAAAACATGGAACACATCCGCTCCCACAGCGACCGCGCTGATCGCATCGTCCACGACATGCTCTTGTTAGGCCAAGGCGGCGGCGAATTCCGACCGACGGATATCAACAACCTGCTCGGAGACCGTGCACTGTTCGCCTACCAGAGCGCCCGTACGCTCGATCAGGATTTCCAACTCGACATAAGAGACGACTTCGACCCGAACATGGGCGAAGTGTCCATCACCTCCGAGGATATGGGCCGTGCGTTCCTCAATATGATAGACAACGCATGCTACGCCACCGACGAGAAGCGCCGAACGCTCGCCGGTACCGGCGAAGCCTATACGCCAACCCTCTGGCTCAAGACGAAGCGACAGGACGACACCATCGAAATACATATCCGGGATAACGGCAGCGGCATCTCCCCAGACATCATTACCAAGATATTCGATCCATTCTTCACTACCAAACCCCCTGGCAAAGGCACGGGACTCGGCCTCAGCCTCGCCAACGACATAGTCAGGCAGCACGGTGGATCGATAACGGCCCTCTCCGACCCCGGAGAATATACGGAGATAACAATCTCCCTACCGGTCTCGGCGAATCCGCTTCCAGACAGTGGCTAGGCGAACGCAACTCCAGCTACCACACGCCATTGCCAGCAAGCCACAGCCACCCCTGACGGCCCAGCCCCACCGGCTGATGGACGCCGTAACCCAGAGACCCTATGCTTGAGTACCGGCAGGTGGAGCCGTCACCCGTTCGCCGCTGCGAGTCGGCTCTTGCCCCGAAGGGATGGTCCGGATCGTATCGGGAAGCTGCAACCTGTCCCACGCGATCCAAAAGCGACTCGGCTCATGAGATCGAACCGGTTCCAGCCTTAAGAATGAGGCCTGATTCACTGGCCGAGCAAGGGCAGTCTCGGGGTATGTCTAGCAAGAGCCTATGCGGCTGGCAGTTCTTGGGCAGATGCAGGATGGTCGGAGGTCAAGGCGATACCGGGCCCGAAACCCTGACCTTGACAGCAGAAGATCGAGCGGTTCTTCGCTCACCTTCAGACCCGGCAGAGTCCGTTATAGGATCCGCAGCAAAAACAGTCTAAAGCCGGGGTCCCCCGCTGGGGGTACGGACTCTACGGGTCTACGGGCCCAACGAAGCCGCCCTGGTCCGGTCTTGCTCGAACTCAACGGGGGTACGGGTGGCGAACTCGCTCACTGCCCCCCCGATGGGATAGGGCAGGTTGCTCAGCCGCAGCTGAGCGGCCGCCGACCCGCCTCGCGCACAGGCGGATCGGCCCGGCGCTCATCAGCGACCGCCTCCCCTCTGCCCTGTCCAGGGTAGTGTCGCTGATAAGCGCTTCGCTTAACCGATCGATCAGGATAAGGACCATCGACCCCGATCCCAGGAGGAGGGCCCCCAGCCCAACCCACTGTTCCGCCCGGCGGCCCGGGAACAGCCTAGTCAGTGCGCCCTGGATCGACGCCGTGCTCAGCGACAACCCCACCGTCCCCCTGAAAGTCGTGAGAAATGTTATGGGGAATCCACTTATCCCGTGCATTAATGTGGTCTTCATGTCCGCATCGAACACCGGCACTGTGCGCGATTATCACCGTCTTTGGGAGCGACTCGCGACCTGGATTGCCAGCAGTGCCTACGTGGACATCAGCGATAAATCCCTGGTTGCCTACCTTCACTCACAACGTGCGGAGGGCTGCAGCCTCGCTCACTGCCGCAAAATCTTAGCCGCCGTAAGGTATCGGACTGGGAAGATTCACTGGCCGAGCACTACGAGATTCCTGGGGTGCTGGGAGACCGAGGAGCGCAAAACCGCCGCCTGACGGCGATTTTCATCTTCGGGGTCAGCTTGGAGAGGTAACGGACCACCACTCCCAATCCGGGCAACCTGCTTCCAACGAGTCCGCTAGGGCCTGGACCAAGCCAAGGGTGGCAAGCAGGCAAACGGCGCTTAGAGGGACGACCTTGTGTAGCCCACCACCTCCCTGCACAAGACTTCTAGAGTCTGTTTCCCAAGTCATACCGAAGAGGATCTCCAAGTGCTTTCCATCGCCTAGGCTCCAAAGACCGACTCTTCGGATGGCAACTCGCCGCATCGGGAACTGGTACACAGCCAGCGTCACCCACACCATCGAACTCACTACGATCTGTTCGGAGACCTAGCCAGACGACAGCGACCTAGCCAGGCAAAGGTTGCCAAAGACCGACAAGTGTGACTTCATTGGACCCGTAGAGTCCGTATCCCCAGCGGGGGACCCCGGCTTTGACTGTTTTTGCTTCGGGTCCACCAGCCAACGACGTGGACAAAGAGATCGGGGCGATGGTCGACCGCGCTACCCTGTCGGGTAGTGCTAGACGGTGATCCCGCCTGTGCGGGCACCCGCCTGCGAGGCATCGCACCAGGCCTGCATCCGCAGCAACATATCCATGCTCACGTCAAAGGCCTCGGCGATGCGCCGTCGCCAGGGTTGATACCCTGACCTTCGTTGAGCGCGAGGAAAGCCGCCGGTGCGCCGATCCCTGCTCTAGCTTAGCGCTGCGCAGCCGAGCGACGGGGGCAGCTACACAGGTAACGGTCGGTGTCGGCCCGCCGAGTACACTGGGCCCATGAACCGGGCCCCCCACCCCGCTGCCCCAAGGGCCTTCCAGGACGATATCCCCAACAACTACTGCTTCGGCTGCGGCACCCTCAACCCCGACGGGCTCCACATCAAGAGCCACTGGGCCGACGGCTCCGCAGTGTGCACCTGGAAGCCGAGCCCCCATCATATAGCCGGCCCCCGCCAGATCCTCAACGGCGGGATCATCGCCACCGTGATCGACTGCCACACGGTCTGCACCGCCATCGCCGACGCCTACACCCGCGAGGGCCGGGCAATAGGCGACCCCCCCGAACTCTGGTACGCTACGGCGCAGTTGAACATCCGCTACCTACGCCCCACCCCTATCGACAGGCCGGTGACCCTGCGAGCCGAGATCCTCGAGGCGGGAGCGCGCAAGACGGTGCTGCGCTGCCACCTCAGCTCCGAGGGGGAGGACCGGGTCGCGGCCGAGGTCGTGGCGGTCCGGGTACCGCCGACCTGGCGGGAGGCGTAAGATCGGGAACGATTGCGGTCCGGCGCCTGAGGGTACCTCGCGGGAACCGATCCGCAGGCTGAGCCTGTGGCCATCCCGTCGCCCCCCCCCTCTAGCCGGGACGCGTGGGCACCCGGGACGCGACTGCTGTTCGCAGTCGCGAGGCGTTCAGCTACCCAGGGAAGTGGGACACCGCAGCGCGGGATCGTGCGGGCGAGGGTGATGGCCGGGACCAAGCGGGTAGTAAGCATCTCACTCGGCTCAAGCACCCGCGACGCCTACATCGAAACGGAGATCTTGGGCCAACGCATCGTCCTCGAGCGACGCGGCACCGATGGCGACCTGGACCGAGCGGCGGCCGCCATCCGCGAACTCGACGGCAAGGTCGATGCCATAGGTCTGGGCGGCACCGACCTCTACGTTGTGGCCGGCGACCGACGCTACTACGTGCGTGACAGCGTCCGGCTGGCCCGCAACGCCAAGAGCACACCGGTAGTCTGTGGCGCCGGACTGAAGGACACCCTGGAGCGGAACGTGGTCAGGGGCCTCGACCGCGACCTCGGCTGGCGCGGCAAGAGGGTGCTGATGCTGTCAGCGGTCGACCGCTATGGCATGGCCGAGACGCTCGCCGCAGCCGGGGCCGAGCTGCTCTGCGGCGACCTAGTCTTCCTCCTGGGCCTGCCAATTCCACTGCGGAGCCTCGGGGCGGTCGCCCTGACGGCCAAGCTGCTGGCGCCTATCGTCACCAAGCTCCCGATACGCTGGATCTACCCGACCGGAAGCAGCCAGGAGGCCGGCGTCTCTGGCTGGCGGGCGCGCTACTTCGAACGGGCCGAGGTGATCGCTGGCGACTTCCACCTCCTTAAGCGCTACGCCCCCGAGGAGCTGACCGGTAAGGTCGTACTGACCAACACCACCACAGCCGAGGATGTGGAGTTGCTCAGGCGCCGCGGGGTCAGGCGGCTCATCACCACCACCCCCCGCTTCGAAGGTCGGAGCCTGTCGACCAACCTGCTCGAGGCGGCCTTCATAGCCGTCGCTGGCAAGCTGGACAGGGGCCCTAAGGCCTACCTCGACCTGCTGGAGCGGAGCGGCCTGGAGCCAGACACTCTCGATCTGAACGACCAGCCTACGGGCCGCCCTTAGACACCCTCTCCATCAGCACCTGCTGCAGGCCCCTCTCCCCCTCCCTTGCGACCGGCAGGCGCTGCCGGTAGCTGCCGTCGGGGCTCAGATCCCAGGCGAGGCGGTTGTCGGCGAGCGCCGCCTCGAGGATAGCCAGGAGCCGCCTCTTCAACTCCGACCGGCGCACCGGAACCGCCGCTTCGATCCGGTCGGTAAGGTTGCGCCGCTTCCAGTCGGCGCTACCGATGAAGATCTCGGAATCGCCGCCGTTGTGGAAGTAGAAGATGCGGTCGTGCTCGAGGAAGCGGCCGATGATGCTGATGACCCGGATATTCTCGCTGTAGCCCTTGAGACCGGGCCTGAGCCGCGAGTGCCCGCGGATGATCAGGTCGACCGGTACCCCGGCCTGCGAGGCCCGGTAGAGCGCCTGGATCACGGGCAGATCGTCGAGCCCATTCAGCTTGGCGATGATGCGACCGTCACCATGTTCGAGTTGGTGGGCAATCTCGCGGTCGATCATCTCCAGGATCCTCACCCGCATGTGCCAGGGGGCCACCAGGAGGGCCCGGTAGTTCTGCTCCGGCGCGTAGCCGGTGATGTGGTGGAAGAGGTTGACCAGGTCCTCACCGATCTCGGGGTCGCAGGTAAAAAGGCCCAGGTCGGTGTAGAGCCTTGCGGTGGTGCTGTTGTAGTTGCCGGTGCCGATATGACAGTAGGTGCGGATACCATCCCTCTCCTGGCGGACGACCAGCACGATCTTGGTATGGATCTTGAGGTGGGCGAAGCCGTAGCTCACATGCACCCCTGCGGCCTCGAGGCGCCCACCCCACTCGATATTGTTCTGTTCGTCGAAGCGGGCCTTGACCTCGACCAGGACCGCCACCTGCTTGCCCAGTTCCGCCGCCCGGACCAGCGCGGCCACGGTCGGGCTCTCATCCGAGGTCCGGTAGAGGGTCTGCTTGATGGCGAGGACCTGAGGGTCCTCGCTCGCCTCTTCGATGAAGCGCTGGACGCTGGTTGAGAACGACTCATAGGGGTGGTGGGGGGGGGTTTGCGGGAGGGGGGGGCCTGGGGGTTCCGCGCTCGCCTCTTCGATGAAGCGCTGGACGCTGGTTGAGAACGACTCATAGGGGTGGTGGACCAGCACATCGTGCTGGCGGATCAGGTCGAACAGGGGGGGATTCTCGGTGACCCGGTTGTGCTCCGCAATCGCCGGAGCGGTGACCCCACTCCACCGCCCGAAGGTGAGATCGGGCAGGGGCAGGTCGGCGAAGAAGCCACAGTCTGCGAGACCCAGCAGGCTCGACGCCTCGAAGATATCCTCCTCATGGATCGCCAGGTTCTCAGCCAGGAAGCTCCTCACCTCCGAGGGCATGTCGTGCTCGACCTCCAGGCGGACCACCGGTGCAAACCTCCGCTCCCGGAGATCCTCGCTGATCGCTGCAATAAGGTCTTCGGCCTCCTCCTCATCGAAGCGGATGTCGGCGTTGCGGGTCACCCGGAAGGCGTAGGCTCCGGTCACCTCCATACCTGGGAAGAAGGCGGTGACATGCTCCTTTAGCAGCTGCTCGAGCGGCACGAACACCCCCGGCTGCACCTCATACCAGCGGCCCATAGAGACCGGTATCTTGATCCGCACAAAGAGTGACTCTTCACCCTCGCAGCGCCGGAGCGTCACCGCCAGCGACAGACTAAGGTTGCTGATAAAGGGGAACGGCCGCCCCGAGTCGACCGCCAGCGGGGTCACGATCGGGTAGATGTTCGAGCGGAAGTGCCGCGCCATCCGCTGCCGCTGCGTCTTACTAAGCTCATACCGGTTCAGGATCCGTACCTTCGCCTTGCGCTCGAGCAGCGGTTCCAGGGTGTGCCGCCACAGCGCGCTTAGGCGACTGTAGAGGGGGCGGCTGGCGTTGCGGATCAGCTCGAGCTGTTCGCTCGGGCTGCGGCCATCGGGGGAGGGCTCGACCACCCTCGCCTCCTCCTGCCGGCGCAGGCCTCCGACCCGTTTCTGAAAGAGCTCGTCGAGGTTGCTCGAGGTGATGGCCAGGTAACGGACCCGCTCGAGCAGCGGGACCCGGTCGTCCATCGCCTGCCACAGCACCCGCCAGTTGAAGTCGATATCCCCCAGTTCGCGGTTGAAGTAGAGCGAGGGGTGGTCGAGAGCCGCCCCCTCAGGAACCGGCCGGGGTGAGACCGCCGTGGGCAGGTCGGCCTCGAGTACACCTCGTTCTGGGCGAGTCTGGTTCATCGGCACCCTCTACCTGATTCTAGCGACCTCGCAAGCCCCCCTCAATACTTAGGGAATCACCCGGCTAGTGATGTGAGATTACCCCGCACCCCGACCAGCGGAGCTGCGTGCCAGACCTCGGCGCTCGTACCAACACCGGGGCAGACCACTTGCCTACCATCCTAACTGCCAGCGGGACAGGGGCATGAACTCATCAACTCCCGGTCTAGCCCCCGGTCTCGTCGGCAGGATACTCCCGCACGGGGCGGACACCGCCGGACCCCAGCCCGATAATGTGGGGCACCTCAGTCGTTTCGTTTTCCGGCAGCGGCTCCTCACCCTTTGCCTTGCCAAGCTGCGTCACGCTCGCAAGCGACTTGAACTTCTCCGCGCCAGCGACCGCCACGGCATCGCCGCCATACCACTCGAACCAGGGAAAACCCGCTTCGGTGTACTGCTTCGCTGTCGGTGGGACAGTCGGCGGTCGCTCACCTGTGATCGCCAGCCACTGGGTGGAATTGGCAAGGGTGATGAAACAGCGGGCGCCATGCCGCTGGTCCCAGGCATCCAGACCATGCGGGTCGTCATAGACCTCCTGTTTCATCCGGCCGCCGGGCGCGAGCCCGATGGCGGAAGGTGCCTGAAGTATTGGCGCCTCAGCGGAAAGCGGCCGAGAGCGATCGAGATCTCGAGCCAGCAGCTGCCGGTATCGTTCCCGCTTCATCGGATAGACGACGATCTGAAGGCCGCCGTGCCGGGCCGCGCCCGTAAGCTGTTCCTCGACCGTGTAGCCGTCGCCCAGGGGCATGGCGACGAACTGGCGGATCACTCCCCTCTCCACACAATATCCGTCGAGCCATGGCTGTTCGGGCAGCACGACGTAGTCCTGCGGATCGCTGTTCAGGTGATCGACCCAGCCGTCGCCGGTGAGCGCGCAGATCTTGCCGGTCGCGATCTTCACCGCGAACGGATAGCCGGAGTCGGCCTCGAAGTTGATCCACATGGCCTCGGCCTGGTGGATGGGCGCGATCACGCCACCCCGGCGACGCCATTGCTCCGGTAAGCGCGGTGCATGGTCGTCTAGATGCCGCAACGGGAAGCGACCGAGACCCGGCGGCAGCGGGTAGTCTCTGTCGTCGTCCGGGATGCGCAAGGTTCGCTGGAACTCGATCGCGCAGCGTGCGTCACCATGGATATCGGAGAAGCGAAGCACCAGCCTGTCGTTTTCGAGCGTGATCATCGATCCCTCCCTACCACTCGCCGTCCCGCACCTCACGCACAACACGGAGAATGGCGTGGTCCGGGACTTCCTTGAGTTGCCTGATCAGTTCCGCGAACAGCCGGGGGCGCTTGCGGATGATCTCCTGAAGATCGCTCGAGACCTTCCCCGCCAGGGCCAAGAGCACGTCTGGGTCCTCGCCGAGTTCCCGCGCTAGCCGGATCGTCGTGGCCTCCGAAGGTGGCGCCACGTCGCACCGCTCGATCTTGCTCAGATAGGCCGGCTCGATCCCGATTCGCAGGGCAACCTGGCGCAAGGAATAGCGCCTGTCCTTCTGGCGCAGATGCTCGCGCCGGTTTCGGATGGCGCTGCCAAAGTGTGTCATGTGTCCTATTTACTACACATTTCAATCAATGTCAAGCCCTTAATCAACAAGTGGCGACACCGAAGGAGCCCGCTTTGAATTCCGCCCTTCATAGCTATCTGCCATGACCGGGCTAGGCGCGGAGTGATCGCCAGCACTATGCCGACCGGAGTCCGTGCTGCAGCCTACCGCCGAAGGCGAGAGCGGCACTGCCCGCAGGGCTCCTCAGAAATAAGCGTCCTCCAGCGCAATATCAGGGCCTCGTTCAGCCGGCACCTCACCCGCAGACCGATCACCGCACTCGCGCCCGATCGGTCTCCACCTCGTCCAGCACCCGGCCCCGCCACACGAACTCCGCATCGGTCAGGAACCGCGACCACCGGCGTTCGGGACACTTCATCAAGCGAGGCATGGATCGGTCCCCGCCGGCACCATGCCCTAGCCGGCGGCCGGCAGGTACAGTTGCGAGACCGAGCAGGAAAGCGGGCAGAGCCCAGGGTGGCAGCGTCCAGTAGACTGCGGTGTGTTTATACGTTCACGTCCCTTCGGCCCCGACCAGGCTAGGCGACAGGGCCCGCCGAGCCGCCTCGACCTCGCCCAGGCTCGGCGGCTACTCAGCTTCACCAGGCCTTACCGCTGGCAACTCTTCACCGGAGTTATAGCCGTCATCATCGCCAGCGGCTTTCAACTCGCCTTCCCACTACTGACCCGCGACCTCTTCAACAGCGCCTTCGGCACGATCGGCAGCGGCGCCGCTGCCAGCCTGAACCGGATCGCTCTGGTACTGATCGCCATCTTCCTGCTCCAGGCGGGCTTCAACTTCATTCGGGTCTACTTCCTGGGTCTGGTCGGTGAAGGGGTGGTGGCCGACCTGCGCAAGGCCCTCTACGGACATCTCCTAGGCCTCTCGGTGAGCTTTTTCGAAACCCGCAAGACCGGCGAGATCACGTCGCGACTCACATCGGACATCAGTACGGTGCAGAGCCTCGTCTCACAGGCGCTCGCTCAGTTCATCGGCCAGCTCATCACGCTGGTCGGCGGTGCAGTTGTGCTCTTCATCATCGACTTAGAGCTCACCCTGGTGATGCTCACTATCATCCCGGCCGTCATCGTTGCCGGTGCCTACTTCGGGCGCCGCCTACGCCGTATCAGCACCAACTTCCAGGATAGTGTGGCCGAGGCCAATGCGAGCGCCGAGGAGGCGATTGCAGGTATCCGGGTGGTCAAGTCGTTCACGGCCGAGACCCTCGAACGCCGGCGCTACGGCCACCTTATCGACCGCTCCTACCACCTGGGGAAGCTCCGGGCGCTGGTGAGGGCCTTCTTCGTCCCCAGCATCATCCTGGCGATGTTCACCGGCATCACCGTGGTGCTCTGGTTCGGCGGGCGCCAGGTGGTGGCGGGCAACCTGCAGCCGGGCGACCTGATCGCCTTCTTATTCCTGACGCTCTTCGTGGCCGGCTCGGTCGGCGCCTTCACCGGCCTCTATGCACAGCTCCAGGAGGGGCTCGGCGCCTCCAAACGTATCTTCGAACTGCTCGACACCGGGACCGACCTGCCCGAGCCGGTCGCGCCGCGCCGACTCGAGCGGGTCGAGGGCCGAGTGACCTTCGACCGAGTCTCTTTCCACTACGTCGACCGTAATGAGGCGCTGGTTCTCGACGGGGTGGAGTACGAGGCCCGCCCCGGGGAGGTCGTCGCACTCGTGGGTCCCTCAGGTGCAGGCAAGAGTACACTCGTCACCCTGATCCCCCGCTTCTACGACCCCACCGAGGGTGCCATCCGAATCGACGGGGTCGACCTGCGGGAGTTCGAAACCGGCGACCTGAGGAGTCACATCGGCATCGTCCCCCAAGAGACCCTGCTCTTCTCGGGAACCATCGCCGAGAATATCCGCTACGGCCGGCCCGGCGCCACCGCCGACGAGGTGAGGGCGGCGGCCGACTCGGCCAACGCTCACGACTTCATCAGCGAGTTCCCCGCTGGCTACCAGACCGTAGTCGGTGAGCGAGGGATCAAGCTCTCTGGGGGTCAGCGTCAGCGCGTCGCCATCGCCCGGGCCCTCCTCAAGGATCCACGCATCCTCATCCTCGATGAGGCCACAAGCTCCCTCGACAGTGAGTCGGAGGCCCTGGTACAAGCCGCCCTGGAGCGGTTGATGCGCGGCCGCACCACCTTCGTGATCGCTCACCGCCTCTCCACGGTTCTGGGGGCAGATCGGATCGTAGTCCTCGACCGGGGTCGTATCGTCCAAGTCGGAAGCCACGCCCAACTCGTCGAGGCGTCCGGAGTCTATCAGGGGCTTTACGAGCAACAGTTCAGAGCCTCCGAGGTGCCCTCCTCCTGAAGCGTACGGGGCTGGCCACCACCCCACTTCGGTCACCCGATACCCCCTCTCGGTTCGGTTACAATTCGAAGGTATGCCCCTCACCGTTCACTCCCCCTTCAGCCCCAAGGGTGACCAGCCGCAGGCGATCGCCAGCTTGGTCGCGGGATGCCACGACGGCCTGCGCTACCAGACCCTTCTGGGGGCGACCGGGACGGGCAAGACCTATACCATGGCCAAGGTGATCGAAGCGGTTCAGCGCCCCGCACTGGTTCTGGCCCCCAACAAGATCCTGACCGCCCAGCTGGCGGTCGAGTTTCGCGAGTTCTTCCCCGACGCC
This sequence comes from Truepera sp. bin119, assembly GCA_002239005.1. GTDB lineage: Bacteria > Deinococcota > Deinococci > Deinococcales > Trueperaceae > MPNL01. Next base: position 32,921 of record MPNL01000020.1, on the reverse strand, counting down.
GCGGTCGAGTTCTTCATCAGCTACTACGACTATTACCAGCCGGAGGCGTACGTGCCGGCCCGGGATCTGTTCATCGAGAAAGATGCCAGCATCAACATGGAGCTCGAGCGGCTCAGACATTCCACGACCCGGAGCCTGCTGACGCGGCGGGATGTGATCGTGGTGGCCTCGGTCTCCGCCATCTACGGACTGGGGTCGCCCGAAACCTACCGCAATCTCAACCTGATCCTGGCCGTGGGCACGGAGTTGCCCCGGGATGAGCTACTCGGCAGGCTGGTGACCCAGCAGTACGAGCGCAACGACATCGAGCTGGCACCGGGGCGGTTTCGAGCCAAGGGGGATGTGGTCGAGATCTGGGCCGCCTATGAGCAGAACCCGCTCCGGGTCGAACTGTGGGGGGACGAGATCGATCGCCTCACCCTGGTCGACCCGGTGACAGGTCAGGGGCTCAGCGAACTGGAGAGCACGACCATCTTCCCGGCTAGGCACTACGTGACCCCCTTCGAAAAGCTCAAGCCCGTCATCGAGCAGATCGAGCGGGACCTCGAGCGCCGTCTCGACTACTTCGAGAGGGCGGGCAAGCTGCTCGAGAGGCAGCGGCTTAAGGAGCGCGCCCGCTACGACATCGAGATGCTGGGGACGCTCGGTTACTGCAGCGGGATCGAGAACTACTCCCGTTACCTCGACGGTCGCGAAGTCGGCGAACCGCCCCATACCCTGCTCGACTACTTCCCCGACGACCTCCTGGTCTTCGCCGACGAGTCGCACGTGATGGTGCCCCAGATCCGGGGCATGTATAACGGCGACCGTTCGCGCAAGCAGACCCTGGTCGACTACGGGTTCCGGCTGCCCGCAGCCCTCGACAACCGACCCCTCAAGCAGGAGGAGTTCTTCGAGCGGGTAGGACAGCTGGTATTCGTATCCGCCACCCCCGCCGAGGAGGAGTTGCGGCTTAGCGATCAGGTCGTCGAGCAGGTGATTCGTCCGACGGGCCTGGTGGACCCGGAGATCCGGGTCAAGCCGAGCCGCGGGCAGATCGACGACCTGCTGTTCGCCATCCGGGAACGGGCCGAGCGCAGCGAGCGCGTCCTGGTCACCACCCTGACCAAGAGGATGGCGGAGGATCTTACCGAGCACTTCGCCGGGCAGGGGATCCGGGTGCGCTACCTGCACTCGGAGATCGACGCCTTCGAGCGCCAGGTGATCATCCGCGACCTGAGACTCGGCCACTTCGATGTGCTCGTCGGCATCAATCTGCTCCGCGAAGGGCTGGACCTGCCGGAGGTATCGCTGGTGGCGATCCTGGATGCCGACAAGACCGGCTTCCTGCGGAGTGAACGGAGCCTGATCCAGACGATCGGGCGGGCGGCCAGGAATGTGCGGGGCGAGGTATTCCTGTACGCCGACGAACTGAGCGAGGCCATGAACGCCGCCACCGAAGAGACCCGGCGGCGCCGCCAGAAGCAGCTCGCCTACAACGATGAGCACGGCATCACGCCGGAGTCGATCCGCAAGGGGATCCGCGAAGTCATTCGGGGCGGGGAGGGGGAGCCCGCAGCCGAAGAGCAACTGGCCCCCTGGGAGCGGGAGCTCGCCCTCGACGACATCCGTCAGGAGTTGGCCGAACTCGCCAACGAGATGTGGTCCGCCTCGGGAGCCCTCGACTTCGAGCGGGCCGCGGCCATCCGCGACCGCATCCGCGAGTTGGAGGCCAAGCTCGCCGGTCACGATCTCCCCCTCCCCACCCTGCTCGATCGGGCGGGAAGGTTCGAGGGCCTCAAGGTCTAGTCGAGGCAGCGTCTACCCGAGGACGGAGGCCGAGAACCCATCCCGCGTCAGATGACCATAGGCTCCCTGGTGGTGGGGGCGGTACTCGTCATCGCCCCGGCCGCAGGGCTGGCCCAACCCTACGCTGCGGCCGGCGGTTTCGACCGCCCCTTCCTGCTGGGGCGGACCCAGACGCTGCCGGGCATCGCTGCCGCCGAAGATCGCGGCGGGGTCTTCGCCTTCTGGGACGACGGCGAGGGGATCGTACAGGCCTCGCTCTCTAGGCCCGCCGAACTCCCGGTCCGCCTCCTCGAGGGGCGCGGCTTCCGGACCGTCCACGCCACCTCGGCGGGAGGAGACCTGGCCCTCGCCTGGGTGAGACGAGAGCCGGGCAGCGGACGCACCACCCACCGCCTCCGCTGGCGCGGGCGGGAGGTGGAACTCCTGGAAGCCGGACAGGCCTATCAGCTCGAGCTGGCCGGCAGCCCGGAGGGCCCGCTGACACTCTACGCCCGCGGCATCAGGGGCCGAAGCGTCCTGATCCTGAAACCGTGGGGGGCCCCTGAACGCGTCCTGCACAGCTCGAGCGAGACGGTCTCCCGCTACAGCCTGGCCGTCGACTCAAGCGGAGCGGTGCACATCAGTTGGCTCGAGGGGTTCAACGACCCCCGGGCCGTAGGGGTCGCCTCCTCGAAGTGGACCGCCTACTACCTGAGGGTGGCGGCCGACGGGAGGCCGGGAGCGGTCGTGATCCTCGGCGAGGCGACGAACCCGGGGCCGACCTTCCGGTCTCGCGTCGGCTTAGCCGGCGCCACCCCGGTGGTGCAGTGGCCGACCCCGGGGGGGCGACTCGTGGTGGCGGTACCCGGACAGGAGCCGACCGCGCTCGGACCGGGCACCGCGCTCGGCATCGCCGACGGCCAGGTCTACTGGACCGAGGGGAGGTCGATCCGCAGGCTCCCCCTCGACCGGGTCGGATCGGAGCCGACGAACGTCGCATGGTCACCCAATACGCCCGAGCTGGCGATCCTGGTAGCGAGCGGAGGGGATCACTTCCTCGCCTGGTACGGTCCCGCCGCCGGAGGTGGTTACGCCTTGCGCGCCGCCCACGACCTCTCCCCCATCAGGCTCGGTCTGCGCGACCGGATCGCGGCCCGGATGGGTTGGCATCCGTGGGCATTCTGGCCGGCCCTGGGTGGCCAGCTCCTCGCAAGCCTGCTCGCCGGACTGCTGGTGGCCCTGGCGCTCACCCCCCTGTTCTGGCTGCTGTCGCTGCTGGTGAGTCGCCGGGGCAGGATAGGCAGCGGCACGGCTCCGGGGATCCTGATAAGCGGCGGCTGCCTGATCGCGCTGGCCTCCCTCCTCCCCCTCGGGAACGCCCTCGGCCCGGACAGCGGCCGAGCGCTTACCGGGGCACCGCTCGAGATCGCCGCAGCCCTCACCGCCGGCGCACTCCTCACCTGGCTCCTAAGGCGCCGGGCAGATAGCGAAATCCAGATCGGCATCCTGGTGAGCGCCTGCCTCAACACGGCGACCTCGCTGACCGTTCTGGTTTTCATCCACTTCCAGACCTGGTCCGAGGTCTGGGGCCGGATCGGCTGAGGGCCCGAACCAGAGAGCGGCCGCGGGCATGGTACCCTTACCGCTGGAGGAGTCGGTGGCTTTTGAGGTCGGCGATCAGGTAGTCTATCCCCCCCAGGGGGCGGGCGTCATCGCGGAGAAGACGACCCGCGAGGTGTTCGGGTCGCAAGCAGAGTATCTGAAGATCGTCCTTATCCGGGGCAACATGGAGATCCTGGTCCCCCTCAAGCGGGATGAGGAGGTGGGCCTCCGGCATACCATAGGCAGCGAAGAGATCGGCCAGCTGACCGAGACCATGGCCAGGGGCGACCTCAACCTCCCCAGTCAGTGGCCCTCCCGCCACCGCGCCGAACAGGGGATCCTGGCGAAGGGGAACGCCTACGACCTGGCCAGGCTTATCGGCGTACTGGTCCGGCGCAGCCTCGAAAAGAGTCTCGCCGCCTCCGAGCGCGAGGTGCTCGAAGATGCCAAGGGCATGCTCTCGAGCGAACTGGCGGTGGTTCAGGGCCTCGACCTCGAAGGGGCCGCCGAGATGTTGGAGTCCCTCATAGCCGCAAAGATCGGCTGAACCGGCACCCCACGGTGCGCCCACTCTACGCACCCTCGCAGGTCGCAGAGCTGCTCAGGCGCTACCGGCTGTCGCCCGACCGGGCCTTCGGGCAGAACTTCCTGATCGACCGGGCGGTGCTCGCCGCCACCGTCGAGGCCGCCGGCATCGGTGCGAGCGACAGCGTCCTCGAGGTGGGGCCGGGCCTCGGCGTCCTGACCCGGGAATTGGCCGCGGGGGCGGGGGCGGTGACGGCTATCGAGGCGGACCCGCGGCTCCTGCCGGCGCTGACCGAGACCCTCGAGGGGGTCGCGAATGTCGAACTGATCTGCGGCGACGCCCTCACCTTCGAGATGAAGAGGCTGCCGGCCGGCAGCCTCTTCATCTCGAATCCCCCCTACAACCTAGCCACCCCCATCCTCCGGCGGGTCCTCGAGTCCGGTCGCTTCCGACGGGCGGTAGTCCTCCTCCAGCGGGAGGTCGCCGACCGTCTGGTGGCGCGGCCCGGCAGCAGGAGCTACGGCGTCCTTAGCCTCGTGCGCGAGCACTACGGCGATGCGGAGCGGATCAGAGATGTGCCCCCCAGCTGCTTCCTACCCCCCCCCGGGGTGACCAGCAGTCTGGTGCGACTCGACCTCCGTCCGGGGGTCAGAGTCGATCCCGCCCTCTTCGAACTCATCCGTGACGCCTTCCGCCACCGCCGCAAGACGCTAACAGGCAACCTCGTCCGCGCCGGACACCCGAAGGCCGTGGTGAGATCGGTCCTCGAAGCCGCCAGCATCGATGAGCGGGCGAGGGCCGAAGAGCTAGCACTCGCCGACTTCCGCAACCTCGCCGAGCAGTTGCACACCTGCTCCGACCGACCGCCGCGAAATCGGTTATACTGAACCAAACAAATTCATTCCGACCTAACCTTCGCATCCGGAGAGGGAAGATGTGTAAGTTCTTCGTTGTCGGTGATGTAACCGTCGACCAAATGTACTTTGTAGAGGAGTTGCCCGAGCCAGGAGGGGAGCGCACAGCACTCAGGACAGTGATGGAGCCGGGGGGGGCCGGCGGCACCGTCGCCACGGTACTGGCGAGGTTCCCCGGTTCGGTCACCATCGCCACCCGGGTCGGGACCGGCCCCTTCGCGGAACTGGCCCTGCGAAATGTGCGCGAGGCCGGCGTCGAAACCGACCTCGTCCAGGTCGACGAGCACCTGCAGACCAGCAGTGTCACCCTCCTGATCACGCCAGACACCCAGCGAACCATGATCAGTGCTGCCGGGGCGAGCCGGAACCTGGACTCCGCGGAGCTGCACTTCGAAGATGTCGCCGCCTGCAACGCGCTCGTCATCAGCGCCTACTCCCTGGTCGGCGGGCGCCAGCGGGAGTACGCCGTCCGGGCCCTGGAGCATGCGAGGAGGGCCGGGCTCACCACCTTCATCGACATGGGGAGCGGGGCGATGAACGCGCTCCAAGACCGGGTCCTCTCGCTGATCCGCGAGATCGACTACGTCCTTATGAACGTGAAGGAGCTCTACGCGCTGACCGGTGAGCACACCATCTCCGACGCCGTCTCCGGGCTCAAATCCCAGGGGATTGAGCACCTGGTGGTCAAGGTGGGGGCGATGGGTTCGATCGTGATCACCCCTGAACTGACCGAACTCGTGGAGGCCTTGGATATCGACGATGTGGTCGACTCCACCGGGGCGGGGGACTACTACACAGCGGCCTTCGCCTACGGCATCATGAACGGCTACGACCTCCTCCACGCCGCCCGCTTCGGCAACGTCGCCGGAGGTCTCAACACGACGGTGATCGGGGCCCAAGGCTACCGGATCGACGCCCAGACCCTCAGGCAGCGCGCCGCCGAGATCGACTGGGTAGGGTGCGAGCCGGCTCGCTAAGCAGGGCCCCGCCGAGGGGGGGCTAGAGCTGGGGGCGGGGGAGCCGGCTGGATAAGCAGGTCCCAGCTGAGGAGGGGCTAGACTGGGAGCGTGAGATCCTCCCTGATCACCCTGGTCCTCCTCGCCGCCGCTACCGCGCTCGGCCAAGCCGACTACTCGGCCCGCTTCGAGACGGCTTGGCGGCTGGTGGCTGAGCGCTACTGGAATCTCGAGCGGCTCGATGTCGACTGGCAGGGGGTTCGCGAGCGCTACCGACCTCTGGCCCTCGCCGCCGTCGACGACGACACCTTCTACTCCTTCCTCGAGGAGATGTACACCGAACTGGGTGATGACCACACGGTCTTCGTCCCCCCGGCCCGGGTCGAGGAGTTTCGGGACAGCCTTGGCGACCTCCCCTGCCTCGGCATCTTCTCGCAGGCGGGTTCGCGGCTCGGAAGCATCCGTTACCGGATGCTCCGGGGCGGTACCGGCTATATCGAGCTGCCCGACCTGGTCTCCCCGGGGGTCGCGGACAATGTGCGCCGGGCGGTGCGGGAGCTCGTCCGACGGAGAGCCTCAGGCCTGATCCTCGACCTCCGCGGCAACCCCGGCGGGCGGCTGCTCACCATGATGCAGGTGGCCGGCATCTTCACCCGCGGCTTCCTCTGGCGCACCCTGACCAACTGGACCCTGCCCATCCCCTATCCCGCCATCGGGGCGGTCGAGACCGAACTGCCCCTCGTGGTGCTGATCGACGGGGGGGTCAACAGTGCCGCCGAGGGTCTGGCCGGCGCCCTGCAGCAGCGGGGACGCGCCACCGTGATCGGCGAGCGGAGTGCCGGCAACGTCGAGGCGGTGCTCCCCTTCTGCCTGCGGGACGGCTCGCAGGCCTGGATCGCGACCGGGGTTCTCGCCCCGATCAGAGGCCCCACCTGGGAGGGGCGTGGGGTAGTGCCCGACATCACCGCCCCCCCCAGCGAAGCGGTCTCGGCCGCCCTGCGCTTCTTCGAGGGCCGCTGATGGCGGGCCCCGCCGAGCAGATCTCCACTCGGCTCTGGCGGCTCGAGCTCCCAAGCAGAACCTTGGCACCCAGCCGCACCACCAACTGTTACCTCGTCGCCGATAGCGGGGTGGGTCTGCTCGTCGATCCCGGCTTCTCGGACCGCTCCTCGCTCGGTGCCGTCGAGAGCCTCCTAGAGGCGGCCGGGGTCCGCCTGCTTAAGGGGGTGCTGCTCACCCACGGCCACGCCGATCACGCCGCCGGCCTCCCTGCCCTCCTTGAGAGCCGCAGCGACTCGGCCGTCTACGCCCACCCCGCCGAGTGGCACCGGCTCGGGTCGGAACTCTCCCCACGGGCCCTCCAGGAGGGCCGGACCCTCACGGTGGGAAACGCCACCGCACGAGCCCTCCACACCCCGGGGCACAGCCCGGGTCACCTCAGCTTCGAGCTCCCCAGCGAGGGGGCGGTACTCGCCGGCGACCTGGTCGCGGGCGTGGGGTCGACCTGGGTAGGGCTCCCCGAGGGAGATATCGGCGCCTACCTGGCGAGCCTCGATCGCCTGCTCGAGCTTAAGCCGGCGATCCTGGGGCCGGGGCACGGCCCCATCCCGCGCAACCCCGCCACGAGGTTGCGCTGGGCAAAGGCGCACCGCCTCCGGCGGGAGGCGCAGATCCTGGCGATCCTTAAGGGTGGGCCCCAGACCCTGACCGGACTGCGGGGCGCCCTCTACCCCGGGGTGAGCGAGGAGTTGCGCAGCACCGTCGACAGCACCCTCCTCGCCCACCTCGCGAAGCTCATAACCGAGTTCAGGGCCATTCACCTCGGTGCGGATCAGGAGGGGCCCTACAGCGCAGACCCCTAGCCCAAGGCCTCCACTAGGGCGTCGATACTCGGCACGAGCGGCTCGACCTGGGTGGGGGCGTCGCGGAGCCGTTCCAGCGCCGCGCTCCGCGGAGGGGGGCGACCGAGCGCCCGCTCCATGATGTCGGGAAACTTGGCCGGGTGTGCGGTCGCCAGCACCAGGGTGGGTGCAGCGTCGCAACTCCGGCCCCGATACCGTTCGCCCGCCTCGAGGCCGACCGCGGGGGGGGTGGGCCGGCCGCGGGCCCGGGGGTGGGGGCACCCCCGCCCCCCCGGCCCCGATCCCGCGCGCCCGCCTCGAGGCCGACCGCGGTGTGCGGGCAGGCCAGGTAGCCCTCCTCCTCGGCGGTGACCCGGATCCGCTCCAGGGTGGCGGCATCGTCGACAGATTCGCCCGAGATCCGCTCGGCCAACCCGGCAGCCAGCAGTGCGTGCAGCCTCTCGAAGTTGCTGGGAGCACCGACATCCATGGCGTTCGATGGCGTGGTCACCGTCGACTTGAAGTCGAAGGCTGGTCGCACACCCCGCAGGAACTCGGGGAAGAAGTCGTTACGGTTGTGAGCCGCCACGAAGCGTCGTACCGGGAGCCCCATCTGCAGCGCCAGAATGCCCCCGGTGAGGTTCCCGAGATTGCCGCTGGGAACGCTCACCACCAGCTCGCCCCACTCTCCCCCCCGCAGCCGCGCCACCTGGAGGGCGGCCCAGAGGTAGTAGAGCGCCTGGGGCAGAAGTCGCCCGATGTTGATGGAGTTGGCGCTGGTGAGCCGCCGTTCGCTGAGCCGCGGCTCGGCGAACGCTCGCTTGACCAGCCGCTGGCAGTCGTCGAAGGTTCCGCTCACCGCGAAGGTCCGCACCCCGGGCCTCGCGGTGATCAACTGTCGCTCCTGCAGTTCGCTAACCATACCCTTCGGGTAGAGCAGGACGACCTCGAACTGAGGCAGCCCGGCGAAGGCGGCGGCCACGGCGCTGCCGGTGTCGCCCGAGGTCGCCACCAGCACGGTGACTCGCTGGTCCCACTCGAGCACCCTGCTCATGAGCCGGGCCATAGTACGGGCCCCCAGATCCTTGAAGGCCAGCGTGGGCCCGTGAAACAGCTCGAGGAGGTAGCGGTCTCGGGAGAGCGGGACCACCGGCAGCGGGAAGTCGAGGGCCTCCTCGAAGAGTCCGGGGGGGGCGCCTCCCGGACCGAGGTAGGGGCCTAAGACCCTGACGGCGAGCTCACCGGGGGTCTCCACCCCCTCCCAATCGGTGGGCAGGGGGAGGATCCGCTCCGGCAGGTACAGTCCCCCGTCGGGTGCGAGCCCTGCGAGCAGCGCTTCGCCGAAGGGGACGGTGGGGGATCGGCGTCGGGTGCTCCGGTAGCCTGGAGCGCTCACCCCCTCCTCAGCTCGCCGAGGTCCTCGGGACGATGATCGGCCGGTACCGGCGCGGAGATGAGGAGCGGGGGGGGGCCGGGCAGGGCGGGGAGTGGGGGAGGGGGGGGGGCCCGGGCAGGCCTCGAGCCGCAGCGATGACATCGGCCAGCAAGGCGCTCGCGGTAGGTCCTCCACCCGCCCCACGTCCAGAGATCATCACCTCCCCGACGGGGTCGCCGCGGAATAGCAGCCCGTTCCGGCCGCCCGAAGCGGAGATGAGCGGGTGATCTGCGGGGAGGTAGACAGGGCGGACCGCCAACTGCCAGCGGCCGTCCTGGGGAAACACGCTGCCTACGAGCCGGACCCGCCCGCCATCCTCCATCGCCTCGCGGACAATGGCGGGGGTGAGGTGGGCGATGCCCTGGGTAGCGGCGCTTACCTCGTCCCAAGCCACCTCCGGGGTGAAGGCGAGCCGGGCGAGCAGGGTGAGCTTGTGGGCGGCGTCGTACCCCTCCACATCGAGTGACGGATCGGCCTCCGTGAAACCGAGCCGCTGCGCCTCGGCCAACGCTTCAGCGTAGTCGATCCCGAACTCCAACTGGCCCAGGATGTAGTTGCAGGTCCCATTAAGGATGGCGTGCAATTCCAGCGGCTGCGACCCCCGGAGGGCACGGCTCAGCGAGCCGACGATGGGCGTCCCCGCCATGACCGCGGCCTCGAAGTGCACCCTACCCCCCCGGACGTAGGGCTCGAACGCGTCCCACCGCTCGGCTAGGGCGGCCTTGTTGGCGGTGACGACCGGTAGCCCCCGCCCGAGAGCCCGCAGCATCAACTCCACCGCCAGGCCGGTGCCCCCCATCACCTCCACCAGCAGATCGCAGCTGTCGAGCACCTCTCCCGGATCGGTGGTGAGAAGCTCCTGCGGTCGCGCGACCGTCCGGGGCCGCGCGAGATCCCGCACCAGGGCTCGGGTCGGGCGCAGACCGAGTCCCGGGCGGGACCCGATCAGCCCCAAGAGGGTTGCGCCGACGGTACCCGCACCCAGGAGACCGACCCGGATGAGGGGGGAGTCAGGCGATGTCATGCCCGCGAGGATACCACGGCCCGCCCCCCTGCTATACTCCGCCTTCGGGCCGGTCCGCATCGGCCCGAGGTGGTGCTGCCATGCTGGGAATCGGAATCGTAGGCCTGCCCAACGTGGGCAAGAGCACGCTGTTCAACGCCCTCACTCGTGCCCGGGTCGAAGCGGCCAACTACCCCTTCGCTACGATCGAGAAGAATATCGGGGTGGTGCCGGTGCCGGACCCACGCCTAGCGGCCCTCCGCCCCCTCTTCGGCAAGGGGGACAGGCTCCCCGCGCTGGTGCCGACCACGGTCGAGTTGGTCGACATTGCCGGCCTGGTACGCGGCGCCAGCAAGGGCGAGGGGTTGGGTAATCAGTTCCTGGCCCACATCCGCGAGGCCGCGGCCGTGGCGCATGTGGTCCGCTGTTTCGAGGATCCGAACGTCGTTCATGTCGACGGCAGAATCGACCCGGCTGGCGATATCGAGATCGTCGGGAGCGAACTGGCCTTGGCCGACATCGCCAACCTGGAGAGGCGCCTTGAGAAGCTGCGGCGCAGCGCGAAGGGGAGCAAGGGAGAGGCAGCCCTGGTCGAGGCGGTGGCGGCGATGATCGACAGCCTCTCGGCCGGGGTACCGGCCCGAGCGAGCGACATCGACCTGCCCGCCGACTTCGACCTGCTCACGGCCAAGCCCGTGATCTACGTCTGCAACGTCGCCGAGGACGGGATATCCGGCAGCAACCCGCACGTGCGAGCGGTGCAGGAGATCGCTGCAGAGGAGGGGGGGGAGGTCGTCATCGTCTCCGCCCGGATCGAGCAGGAGCTCAGCGACCTGGCGCCGGAGGAGGCTGCGGAGTTTCTCGTCGATCTCGGACTGGAGGAGCCGGGTCTCAATCGACTGATCCGAATCGGCCACCAGACGCTAGGCCTCATCACCTTCTTCACCGGCAACGCGAGGGAGGTCCATGCCTGGACCACCCGCCAAGGTAATCGGGCTCCGCAGGCCGCTGCCGAGGTCCACACCGACTTCGAGCGCGGCTTCATCCGGGCCGAAGTGATCGCCTGGGATAGGCTGGTCGAGGTGGGCGGCCTAGCGGCCGCCCGCGCTCGAGGCTGGCTGCGCACCGAGGGCAAGGAATACCTGGTCCAGGACGGAGATGTGCTGCATATCCTGTTCAATGTCTGACCTGCAGGTAGCGGTCGTCGGGTAGCAGTTCTCGATAGCACTTAGCCCCATCGCAATCCGATCTGCCTCGATAGCTCGCAGCAGGCGAAACCCGAGCGCCACCTAGCAGGAGAAAGACCTTGCATTCTCGGGCAGCAGCCACGGCGGCGGGTCGAGCGAGCCGCGACCTTCGCCTGGACAGGCTTAGCCCCCGGTCGCCGACGCCTCACACCTAGCCGCCTTACGCTCGGTTTGGAGATCGACGACCCGTCGCCTCAACCCGAGGTGGCGCTGTCAAAGCGGGCAAACGCATCGGTGTCGACCTCGTCCCAATTCACTACCAAGCCGAGCCCAGCACCTTCCGCCGCAGCGACACAGCCCCGGGCAGTGAGCGAGAGTGGGTTCCGGGCAGCGTAGTTGTAGGGTGCCTGGGGTGCTGGATGCTCAAACCAGGTGCAGCCGGCCATCCCCAGCATCACGTGCAAATTGACGTGCTGGGACGGCTGGAATCCGAACGACTGGATCTCCAACGGCACCGCCATGGCGCGGGCCAAACCCATGGCCTTGACCAGGGTGGTCACCCCGCCAGCATTGCAGGCATCGCAGCGCAGGCGCGACCAGGCGCCGCGGCCCAGGCCTTCGGCCCAGTTCTCCAGCCCGACCAGCGTGTTGCTGGCCGCCAGAATGTCGATGTCCACCGCCTCGTTGAGCTCCCCGTAGGCACCAAGGTCGGTGTCGGGCAACGGTGCCTCCATCCAGTCGAAAGGGAGCCTGCTCAACGCCTCGCCGAGCCGAACGGCATCATCGAAGCTGTAGAGTTGCTCTAAGTCGACCATGAAGCGCAGCCCCGTCGCACCGTGGGCCCCGGTAACCGCCCGCACCAATTCCGGGTCGAAATCGGGATCGGTATTCATGTGCAACTTGATAGCCACCCCATGGCCGCGAAGCGCCTGACATCGTCTAAGTAGGCCTCGATCGTCAGATGGGCGGGCGTGCTGGCATAGGCCGGAATGCAGGCGCGATAGCCGCCTAGGAGCTGCCATAGCGGCAGCCCCGCAGACCGGGCGTAGGCATCCCACATGGCACCGTCGATTATCGAGATCGCCGGCCAAGGTCCCTCGCCTGCACTCTCTAGGAGTACCTCCGTCAACGCGGCGCGGTGCGCCACGCTCTCACCAAGGACATCGCCGGCCAGCCGGCCAATCTCGCGAACGACACTACCACCGTCGGAGACTAGCCAGCCACTGAAGGACGAGGCCGTCCCCTCGCTGCCGTCTTGCAGCGTCAGGCGCACGACCTCGACATTCATCTGCACGAAACCGTCGTCGCGACCGGTGTAGCGCACCGGCGGTGCCTGGGCAGGTGCGACCGCATAGGCGCGGATCCGGGCGATATTCAGACCATCAGACATGGGACCGCTGCGCTCCCAATACTGTAAGGGTACGGCACGAGCGGTCGGCAGGAAGCGGATCTGGAGGCCGGAACTGCCGTCGCCTGAGGTCTCGATGAACGAAGAGAGGGGCGGGGTGGGGTGCCGAAGGGGGTGGCGGCCGTAGCTGTCATGACGAACGGAGTGCAGGTTCGGGTACTCGTCGGCTCTACCAGCGGCCGGGGCGCGCCGATCAGCACCACCACCCGATCCCCACCGACTTCCACCGGTTAGCGCAACTCGGCTTGCTCACCATGCAGGCGGTTCAAGCTGGAAGCGGCCCCCTCAGTCCGGGCCTCGAAACCCCTGAGTCCGGGGTCTTGCGCGCTGCTGTCTCCCGAGCTCCCCAAGGCACCCGCAGGAAGCCTGGGGGCGAGCCCCGTCACGACTGTGAAGTCGGAATACCGCAGGGAAAGACTCGAGCGCCCTACGCTGCAAGCTTGACAAAGCTTTGGCTCATGATGTATTGGATGTACTGGCTCCAGACCACGACGAGACTCGACGGGCTGGAGACCACAAACCAGGAGCATAGAGGCTCACAACCATGTCTTTCATGTCTTTAGTCAGGGGGTTAACGGGGCAGCCGCAGTTCACAGAGGGCCTCTCACCACCGAGGCTCCGCCCAACCCTTGCGTTGGCCTTGTCCGATATCCACAGGAGGGGGACCGACTTTGATCACAGTTAGAGACCTTAGCAAGAGCTACCGGACCGTTCAGGCGCTGAAAGGTGTCAGCTTTGATATCGGCGCCAACGAGATCGTCGGTCTTCTGGGACCCAATGGGGCCGGGAAGACGACTGTCATCAAAACCCTCACCGGCTATCTGCAACCCGGCGGCGGCAGGGTGACCGTCGACGGTTTGGACGTCCTTAGTCACCGCAAGGAGATTCAGACCCGGATCGGCTACCTCCCGGAGAACACCCCGCTCTACCCCGAACTCTCCGTGCAGGACTACCTGAAGATGATGGCCGACCTCCGGCAGGTCCCGCCGGATCGGCGGGACGCCGCCATCTCCGAGGCGGTCTACGCCACCGGGTTGACCGATCAGTTGACCCGACCGATCGGCCAGCTAAGCAAGGGCTACCGCCAGCGGGTCGGGCTGGCTCAGGCGATCCTGGCGAAACCGAAGCTGCTCATCTTGGACGAGCCGACCATCGGTCTAGATCCTACTCAGGTCGTGGCCATGCGCGATCTCATCCGGCGGCTGGCAGACCATACCACCATCCTCTTCTCAACCCATATCCTGTCCGAGGTGGAGGCGCTTTGTGATCGGGTCATCATCCTAATAAGCGGCGAGATCCGAGCCGACGCGAGGCTCTCCGACTTAGCGACCACCCACAACGCCATCCTGGTACTGCAGAGCGAAATACCGGATCTGGAACGAGAGATCCGCAACCTCCCCCACATCCGGGAGGTAGAGGCCATCGATCAGGGGGGGAGCTACCCGACCTTCCGCATCCTGGGGGAGAACGGCGACGATATCTGTCCCGCTATCTTCGAACTGGCGCAGCAACGTAGCTGGCCCCTGCGCGAACTGAAGCGGGATACCCAGACGCTCGAAACCATCTTCAATCGGCTCGCAACCACGGCCTGACTCGGCGAGGTATGAGGATATGAAGCAGATCCTGGTAATCACCCAGAAGGAACTTCGCGGCTACTTCGGATCGCCGATGGCGCTGATCTTTGTCGGTGTCTTCCTGGCTGTGACCATGTTCACCTTCTTCTGGATCGACACCTTCTTCGCCCGCGGCCTCGCCGATGTGAGACCGCTATTCCGCTGGCTGCCGCTACTGCTGATCTTCCTGGTGGCCTCGCTGACCATGCGGCAGTGGAGCGAAGAGGAGCACTCCGGTACCCTCGAGATCCTGCTCACCCTCCCGCTCAGGACCTGGCAGCCTGTGCTCGGGAAGTTCCTGGCTGTCCTAGCACTGGTCGGCGTAGCGCTGCTGCTCACCCTCAACCTGCCCATCACCGCCGCGGTCCTCGGCAACTTAGACTGGGGCCCGGTAGCCGGCGGCTATCTGGCCGCCCTCCTGCTGGCCGCAGCCTACACCGCCACCGGGCTATTCATCTCGTCGCGCACCGACAACCAGATCGTGGCACTGATCCTGACGGTCGCCGTGGCCGGCCTACTCTACTTCCTGGGCACTCGGGGCCTCACCGAGTTCACCGGCACCACCCTCGGTGAGATCCTGCGCGGGCTAGCTACCGGCAGCCACTTCGAGAGCATCGAACGTGGCGTCATCGACCTGCGCGACCTAGTCTATTACCTCACCCTGACCCTGCTGTTTCTTACCCTCAACGTCCTCTCACTCGACAGCAAGCGCTGGAGCGCCGGAGCTCACACGGCCTCCTATCGCCGCAACGCTATCCTCGGCACCACCCTCGTCGCCGCCAACCTGGTGCTCCTGAACATCTGGCTGCAACCCCTTAGGCCGGTCCGGGTCGATCTGACCCAGGGACGGGAGTTCAGCCTCTCACAGGCCACCAGAGATCTTATCGGCAACCTCGAGGAGCCGCTACTTATCCGGGGCTACCTTAGCGAGCGCACCCACCCCCTCTTAGCCCCCCTTATTCCGCGGGTCCAGGACACCCTGCGGGAGTACGAGATCGCCTCGGGCGGAATGATCGAGGTCGACTTCGTCGATCCTACGCGCGACCCCGAACTGGAGCGCGAAGCGACCGAGAGCTACGGGATTCGCCCCTCCCCGTTCCGGGTAGCGGACCGCTACGAGGACGCTGTGGTCAGCGCCTACTTCGACATCCTGCTCCGTTACGGCGATCAGAGCACGGTCCTCGGCTTCCAGGAACTGATCGAGGTCGAGTCGTTCCGCAGCGGGGAGTTGGACGTGCGCCTGCGCAACCTCGAGTACGACCTGACGAGGAGCCTAAGGAAGATCGTATTCGGCTTCCAGAGTGTCGGAGCTGTCCTCGAGGCGCTGCCCCAACCGGCCGGGCTCACCCTGATCGTCACACCCGAAACCCTCCCGGCCGACCTGGCGGAGGTGCAGAGCACCATCGAGAGTGTGGCCGAGCAGCTCCAGACAGAGGCGGACGGCAAGTTCCTCTTCGAGACCCTCGATCCGGATGGCGAGGGGGCTCGCCTCGACCGCCAAGCCCTGTTCGAGCAGTACAACCTCAGGCCGATTGCGGCGTCGCTCTTCTCTCCGGAGACCTACTACCTGCACATGCTCCTCGAGGTCGGGGAGCGGACCCAGCTACTCTTCCCCTCAGGCGAACCGGCCGAAGCCGAGATCCGCACCGCCATCGAGGCCGGGTTGAAACGCGCCTCCCCCGGTTTCCTCAAGGTGGTGGGACTGTGGCAACCCCCCCAGACGCCGACCACCGACGCCTTCGGCCAGACCACCGCCCCCTCGTACCGCTTCCTCACGCTCACCGATCGACTGCGGCAGGAGTATGAGGTCCGCGACCTCGATCTAAGTGGCGGCAGGGTCGCCGACGATATCGACATCCTGGTGCTCCTCGCTCCCCAGGGTCTGGGCGATGTGGAGCTCTACGCCGTCGACCAGTACCTCATGCGGGGCGGCTCCGTAGTGGTCGCCGGGGGAAGCCATCAGTTGGACGTGGCGTTCGGCAGTGTCGGTCTCAGCCCCCTCGAAGGGGGAGTGCAGCAACTCCTTAGCCACTACGGGGTCACTGTCGAAGAGGGGATGGTGCTGGATCCTCAGAATGAAGCCTTCCCCGTACCGGTGGTCCGGAACGTGGGCGGCTTCCCGGTTCGCGAGATTCAGGCCCTCGACTACCCCTATTTCGTCGATGTCCGCCGGGACGGTATGGCCAGCGACAGCCCCATTCTGGCCGGTCTCCAGGCCGTCGTGCTGAACTGGAGCTCGCCACTCACAATCGACGAGACGAAGTCACAGGGCCTGAGCGTCACCACGTTGCTGCGCTCCGGCGAGGAGTCCTGGGTCCGCAGCGACACCAACGCCCAACCCGACTTGGAGACCTATCCCGAGTACGGCTTCCCGGTAGAGGGGGAGCGGCGGCAGCAGACCCTGGCCGTCGCCATCCAGGGTAGCCTGGAGAGCTTCTTCAAAGACAAGCCGAATCCGCTGCTCGAAGCTACGGACGAAGCGGAAGGGGCGGTCGGACCTGAGGAGCTGCCCTACGGCACCCTCGAGACCTCACCAGAGACCACCCGGCTGGTGGTCTTTGGAAGCGTCGACTTCCTTAACGATTTAGTCTTCGACCTCTCGATCGTGGGCAGCGTCGACACCCGGTTGCAGCGCCTCCAACTGATGCAGAACGTGATCGGCTGGTCGGTCGAAGATACCGACCTGCTCAGCATCCGTTCACGCGGGACCCATACCCAGGTCCTGAGAGCCCTGGAACGTAGCGAGCAGACCGTATGGGAGAGCCTGAATTACGCCTTCGCCCTGATCGCCCTGCTAGTGATAGGGCTCACCGGGAACCTCTGGAGTCGTCGCGCCAAGCCTATGACCCTGACCAGTCAGGGAGAGGCCGAAGTGGAGGGGAGCCGTGGTTAGAACAGAGACGGACGTTAGCAGGGGCGGCCTGAATCCGATCAACTGGATCCTCCTGGCGTTGCTCGCCCTCCAACTGGTCGTCGTCGCCTTCGTGCTCTGGCCCAGGGAGCCCGCCTCAAGGGGAGGCGGCCCCCTGTTAGCGGGTCTGGACATCGGCGGCCTGGTCGGCTTAGCGGTCAGCGACGGCGAAGGGGGCGAGGTGAGTTTCGAGCGAGGTGAGGAGGGCTGGATCCTCCTAGAGAGCGGCTATCCTGCGAGTGAGGAGAAGATCCAGAACGTCCTGGAGGCGGTAGCTCAGCTCCGGACCGACCGCCTCATCGCCCGCACCGAACGGAGTCACGAACGGTTGCGGGTAGCCACCGACGATTTCGTCCGCAGAATCGAGCTGGAGACCGAAGCCGGCGCAACCCAGCAGCTATACTTAGGCTCCTCACCCCGTTCCAATGCCACCCACATCCGCCTAGACGGACGGGGTGAGACCTACCTGGGGAGCGATCTGGCCTCGTACCAGGTCACCCCGCGGGTCACCTCGTGGATCGACCCCATCTACCTCCGCGTCGACCGGAGTTCGCTGGCCTCCATCCGGCTGCAGAACGCCAACGCCGACCTGACCTTTAACCGGGACGAACAGGGGACCTGGACCCTCGAGGGCCTTCAGGAGGGTGAGGAACTCCTCACCGCCAACGTCAACACCCTCGCGATCCGGATCTCCTCGGTCCGCATGGTCGAGCCGCTAGGGGCGACCCGGGAGGAGTGGTTCGGGCTCGACGATCCCCTGGCCCGAGTGACCGTCATCACCCGCCAGACCGATGAAGAGAGTGGTGAGGTGACCGAGCAGGCTATCACCCTCCTCGTCGGGGCGGAAGATGAGGAGGGCAATCACGTGTTCCACAGCTCCACCTCGCCCTTCTACATCACCATCACCGATTTCACCGCCAGGGATTTCCTCAACAAGACCCGCCAGGATTACTTAAGGGAATTAGAGGAGGCCGGCGGGGCGGCGGATGGGGTCGCCTCCCCCTGAATCGTGGCGGACCTCAGGTACAGAAGGAGACCCCGACTCGGGGTCTCCTTCTGTGTCGGTGGCTTCTCATAGCTACCCAAGGCACTGCCTGGGCCCACTCTGAGGATCGCTCAATCCAGGTAGAGCTGCCGCCCCCGCTTAAGCTGATGAGGGTTCATGAGTGATGAAAGGATCTATAGGCTATAGAGGATTCTTGCCAGCCCGCTTCGCCCCTCGCGACCGCTGCTTCGGCTCCTGTGGTATCTTGCCAAACGCCCCCGTCGGTTCAGCGCGGTGGCGACCCCTGAACCAGGTCAGGCCGGAAGGAGCAGCCTTAAGGGGTGATCGTCAGGTGCCGCTGGGTCCCGGCGGGGCCTTTCAGGCCTCGGCACCGGCGCGTCCCCACACTGCCAGCGCGAATGGGGTCTCCTCAGTCCTTGAATGCGAGCAGCACGATCTGGGCACTCGAGGGGTGCTCAGGCCTTGAGCCCCGGCTTAGCACGGTAGATGCGGGTGACATCGGCGATGCGCTCAATGTTGTCCTTAATGAAATCGACCTCCCCCTGGTCCTTGACATCCACCCGGAAGTGAATCCGGGCGAAGGAGGTACCCTGAACGGCGGCGTTCACCCTCGAGGCCGACTTGTTCATGGCGGCGATCACGTTCAGGACATCTTTGAGCAAGCCGGGCCTATCCACAGCGGTGATCTCGAAGTCGACGGGAAACACCTCGCCCGACGGGGCGTCCCAGGTCACATTGACGATGCGGCCCCCGTCCTGGCTTATGAGATGCCTGGCGTTCGGACAGTCGACGCGGTGCACCGAAACCCCCCGGCCACGGGTGATGTAGCCGAGTACGTCGTCACCGCGAACGGGCAAGCAGCACTGTGCCAACTTGGCAGGGGCGTCCAGGCCGTTAACGAAGATGCCGTTTACCCCCCGCCTGACCGGTGCCGGCTCCGCAGGCCGACTCCGCTCGGAGCTGGCTAGCTCCGGCACCAGCGACTCCACCACCTGCTTGCCGAGGAGTCGGCGACTGGCTAGGGCCAGAAACAGGTCGTCGAGCAAATCAGATTTCAGGAGCGACCTAGCGACCCCCTCGAGCTTCGCCTTGGTGGTATAGCGGGAGATCGGGAGTTGGCGCCTCCGCAGCGCCCGCTCCAGGATGCGGCGCCCGGTCTCGAGCTGGTCCTGACGCTCCTGCTGCCGGAAGTACTGGCGGATCTTCTGCTTGGCGCTGCGCGTGACGACGACGCTCAACCAGTCCGGGGAGGGGCCGTACCGGGCACCACGGTTTGTAAGGATCTCCACCCGGTCACCGGTACTCAGCTGATAGTGGAGGGGGACGATCTCGCCATTCACGCGGGCACCGATACAGCGGTGCCCGACCTCGGTGTGAACATGATAGGCGAAGTCGAGCGGGGTCGAACTGTGTGGGAGATTGATGACATCTCCGGCCGGCGTGAAGACGTAGACCCGCTCCGACAGGAGATCACTCTTCACGGTCTCGAGGAAGCCCCCGGCACTCTCTTCCTCCTGATCGACAGCGAGGAGTTGTTCCATCCAAGAGAGTCTCTGCCGAATCTCGTCGGTATCCTCCAGACCCTGCTGGTAGGCCCAGTGAGCGGCAACGCCGTACTCCGCGACCCGGTGCATCCTTCGGGTCCGAATCTGCACCTCGAGCGGCTGACCGACCTGGGCGATCACCGTGGTGTGGAGCGACTGGTAGTCGTTCTGCTTCGGTACTGCGACGTAGTCCTTGAATCGTCCCGGGATCGGGGTCCAGAGGCTGTGAACTATGCCGAGGGCCCGGTAACAGACCGCCTTCTCCTGCTCATCCCCGACCTCGGTCTTGCCCTCCGGGTCGATAATCACCCGCACGGCCATGAGGTCGAAGATCTGGTCGAGGCTCCTGCTGTCCCGGTGCATCTTGCGGTAGATGCTGTAGAGATCCTTGCTCCGGCCCACGATCTCGAAGCGCAAGCCCTCATCGGCCAAGCGCTCCTTAAGCAGCGCGATCGATCCGGCCACGTAGGCCTCGCGTTCGGTGTGGCGCATCTTGACCTGTCGCTGCAGTGAGGCGGCCCGCTCCGGCTCCAGGTAGGCAAAACTGAGGTTCTCGAGCTCGCTCTTGATGTGCCAGATCCCCAGACGATGCGCCAGCGGAGCGAAGATCTCGAGCGTCTCGCGCGATATTCTTATCTGCTTCTCCGGAGGCATGGCGGCGAGCGTCCGCATGTTGTGGAGCCGATCGGCCAGTTTGACCAGGATGATCCGCACATCCCCCACCATCGCCAGCAGCATCTGCCTCAGGTTCTCCGCCTGCTCATCCTCGTAGACCCGGACCGCAAGCTTGCCGATCTTGGTCTCACCCTCGACAATGCGACGGACACTTGCCCCGAACCGCGACTCGATCTCGTCGAACGTCACCGAGGTGTCCTCGACCGTATCGTGCAAGAGCCCCGCAATGAGCGCGTCGGCGTCGAGGCGCATCTCGGCCAGCAGCGCAGCTACCGCCACAGGATGGGTGATAAAGGGCTCACTGGACCGCCGCCGCATTCCAGAGTGGGCCCGCTCCGCCATCACCAGCGCCTCAGCTATCCGCCTTCGATCGGCCGGCTCGAGATAAGCGGTTCTATCCTGCAGGCTCTTTAGCAGACCGTCCATCCAGAGGCCAACAGTGTAGCACCTGAGGCGGCTAACGGAACCGAGTGCGCCTGAGGAAGAGGTAGAAGCCCGAAGCGCCCAGCGCCAGGTTGCCGAACCAGAGGCCGAACCAGACGGGGACGACGCCGGTCTGGGCGAAGAGTTGGCCCAGCGTCAGGAGCAGGTACCAGACCAGGGTGGCCACCAGGGAAAGCCCGAAGGCCACGCCACGACTCCGGGCGTAGAGGACGCTCAGCGGGAGTGCGGCCAGCAGCAGCGTCAGATTCGCGACCGACTCTGCAAGCCTGCGGTGCAGGATGACCAGCGCCCGGTGCTGGTGATTAAAGCCGAGTTCCGAACTGCGAGCGTCTGCCCACAGACGACTGATCGACCTCGAATCGTCGAAGCCGCCACCGCTGAAGCGGGCGATGATTTCGTCGAGATCGAAGTCGGCGGTGAGCAACAGACTCTGATCCGCCGACCCCGGTCGGTTGTGCGCCGGAACCAGGTTGCCGATTCGTTCGGCGGCGTCGGTCACCGGGGCCCCTAAGGCGGCAACATCGATGATCACAACCTCATAGTCGAAGAGCCGGAGTCCGGCCTCTTCAAACACAGCATGGTCGGCAAACAGGACGGTGAGGCGCTTCCCCTCCCAGCGCTGGACCCGCACCTCCTGCAGGGTGTCCGTCCGCCTGTCCACCCCCTCGAAGTGGAGGGTAAAGTTCCCGATCGGCACCTCGTGCCGGATCAGCCTGAAGAGGCCGCCCCCGCTACCGGAGGAGAGTCGCCAGTACATCGTCCCAACCGCCCGATTAGCGCCGGGAACGACCCACTCGCTGAGGGCTAAGCCGAGGGCCGCACTGACTAGTGCGAGCAGCAGCAGGCCGACCACGAGCCGGCGAAACGAGATGCCACCGATCTGGATCGCAACCAGTTCGTTGGCGGTGGCGAGGCGACCCACCCCGAGCAGCACAGCGAACACCAGGGCCACGGGCAGCGCCTGGACCAGGGTACCGGGCAGCATGAGTGAGAACCACTGCAACAGTTCGAGGATGGGGACGCCCACGATCCAGGGCAACCTCGGCAAGACGAGGCTGACAACCGCGAGCCCGCTGAACAGGGAGAGGCCGAACAGAAAGGGGGGCAGGCTCTCCCGAAGCAAGTAGCGATCGAGACGACGAAAGAGCAGCATACCCGCCTTACTATACTAGGCCCCAGCTGAAAATTATGCCAACCCACAGACCCGGGTAGTGATGTGAGATTATCTCACCCCCCTACCCGGATACGTAGGCGAGCGAATCCGGCGAATCCGTCCCTTAGCAACTCCCGACTAATCCCTCCTTTGAGGTTGCCTCGTCCTGTCTGGCCGTAGCTAGGGCACTCATGATCGACGCAGGCTAGGCTTGCTACGGGAGGTCTATCTTTTTCACATGGTGCAGGATGCACCAGGACGGGCCTCCCTCCTCTGGGGGGTAGAGATACGACCCAGACCGAAAAGTTCAATCTTAGAAACCGCCTGATAAAACCCTTGGCTCCTGCCGAGGCGTGGAGCCTACCGACGAGCGATGGACCATGCCATGACCGCTCATCCCTCGATCACCACACGAACTGCCGGGAAGTTCTCAGCCGATACCCACACCCTTGCCGACGCAGAGGGTAGCGGCCGAGACGCCCGGCACTGCACGCTCGAGATGGCGTTCCCGAAGGCCAGGGATTAAGCGACCCCGACCACTCTGTGGTGAGTTCCAACGCTCTGCCTGAATCAGCATCGGTTCCACCCGATCGGTCATGGGCGCCAAGAGATTGCCCGCTGGTGGCATCCACAACGGCGAACGTCCGCATTCGGCACTAGGCTACCGGAGCCCTAGCGAATTCATGGCAACCGCCCTGCCGAGCCCGCAACAGGTTCAAGCGCTGGTGCTCCCTACAGTTCACAAGCCGGACCCGAAGCAAAAACAGTCAAAGCCGGGGTCCCCCGCTGGGGGTACGGACTCTACGGGTCCAACGAAGCCGCCTTCGTCCGTCCTTAAATTCCAGTATTGTGTGGCCCTAATTCTGGGGAAAGGTCACACCTGCTGCTCGTTCCCCGGCATCTCGATGAAAAATGGCACGGAAAGGAGGTCAACACCGAGAAGGGATTAACTGACATTGTCCGTGGCAGCCGTCCTATTGTGGTACATTCCGCTGGACATGCAGGGTCACAGCAACCGGGCCGGTACGAACCCGAGGCCCTCCTTCGCCGCTCACAACATTCTTCTTGATGACGGCACTCTCACCAAACCCGGATCACCCACAATAGAGTCTCATAACGTCTTTAAGGCAGCAAGCAGAACGATTGAGCTTGTCTTTCCACACGAAAAAGAGACTCTTCGACTCGTGGATTTGGGATGTCTAGACGGCGGATATAGCGTCGGTTTTGCACGTATGGGATTTGCAACCACTGGAATAGAGGTCAGATCTATCAACTATAAAACCTGTATCTTTGTGAAAGAGAATGTCAATCTTCCCAATCTATCTTTCAAACTAGACAATGCCTGGAACGCCCACAAGTATGGACCATTTGACGTAACATTCTGTTCTGGACTGTTATATCACCTCGACAAACCCAAGAAGTTCCTCGACTATATCTCCTCTTTTACCTCAAAACTGCTCCTGTTGCATACGCATTTCGCGCCTGAAGAGCTTGGAGCTAATCCATACAGGCTATCGGACGAGTGTGAAAATGAGGGCGTGAGAGGTCGTTGGTTCACCGAATTCCTAGTGGCAAAAAACCGTCTCCGACCACGAGCTCGTCATTCATCTTGGGATAACAGGAGATCCTTTTGGTTACGCAAAGAGTATCTTCTAGATATCCTGGGGAAGTGCGGTTTCGATCTGGTATTTGAACAGTACGACTCTCTGGGTCACGAAATTGCACGCTCGATGGTAGCTACAGATGGGTATTACAGGAAACAAAGCAGGTGTCTATTCACAGCCATAAGATCAGGCTCTGTCTAAGAACATCCAGGCGAGCCTGGGAGCCATCCTGAGGTCGGGAGCGGACGCCACCGACTAACGAACCGGCAATGGCGACTTAACCAGAGAGTCCTTACCTACTTACAGCTAGAGACTGACGCCTAGGCAACAGCATCAGAGCAGGATGGCCACCGAACTCATCGCTGGGGTTAGGGTCACTCTGGCCGGGGCCGGTCTCGCTCCTGATCCTGGCTGGTGATGGCGCTGAGCCACCCCTGTCCGATCTTGAGGTGTTCTGGGGGCAAGAGGTCGAACTCTTCGAGCTTGTGCATTGACATAGCGCTCAGCCAGAGCCCAGGGCAACGACCGCCATCTAGAGTCGGAGGTCGACGAAGGCGGTGAGCCGACCCTTCTCCATCTGGTAGCCCAGTATCAGGGTGCCGCAGCAGGAGGCCCACTCCACCCCGACGCCGTGACTCGTGAGGAACGCCCCCTCCCCCCCCCTGATCAGCGGCACAAAGTTCAGGGTGAGCGAAGGGGTCACGGTCAGCTCCCCCCCTGCGAACGGAAGCGCCAGCCTCACCCCGACCTCCTCCCAGCCGGGGTCGGGACCGAACTCATACGCCGCCCGGAGGCCGATATCGAGCCTGTTACGCTGGAATCCGGCCGCCGCCCCGACCACTACATCCTGACCAGGAACGAGCAGGCCGACCAGCTTGGCCCAAGCAACCCCGTACAGGGCCGACTCCCGGACAGCGAGGTCGAGCCGACCGTCGAAATCCAACCGGTCGAGCCCCTCCTCGTTGCCGAGCAGGTCGTAGGAGGCGGTTATCCCGAACCGACCCTCCAGGTCGGGTCCTAGTGCACCCTCGACCGTCGCGACTCCGGTCAGGTCGAGCCCCTTCCCGCTGTCGCGCAGGTCGTAGGAGGCGGTTACCCTGAACCGACCCTCCAGGTCGGGTCCTAGTGCGCCCCTGATCGTCGCCGATCCGGTCAGGCGGCTCCTCGGCACCAGGCGGTCGAGGCGGGTCGAAAAGGGGGAGCCGGAGTCGGTGAGGACCCCCAAGTAGCGGGCCTGCAGGGTGAACGGTTCGCGGGAGAGGGACCAGGTCGAAACCAGGCCGAGACCGAACTGTCGCACCCCGAAACCGGGGTACTCGGTAGCCTGGGCCTGGCCGCTAAGCGTGAAGCGACCGACCGCCGTCTCGCGGGACTCTATCCTCCCCCCGAGTTCGACCCCGAGCCGAGCCCCCGAAACCGATCCGCCCGCAGGCCGCTGGCTGCTGATCGCGGCGAAGCCACCGACCGTGAGTCCGGCCCTGGCCAGGCCCGCCGCAGGACCTTCGAAGAGGGTGGCGTTGAGACCGACGAGGGCCTCGTGGAGGAAGTCCCTCCCCTTCTGCTCGAGGTTGCGGACCTCGAACCGGGCAGCGAGGTCGTCGGTGAGCTGCCTGCTTAGGGCGAAGGTGAACCTCGGAATACCGGAATCCAGACCGAACTCGAGCTCGGCCGAGTCCGACTCCGCCTGAAGGAGGCCGAAGCCCTGCGCGGCGAGACCTCGGTCGAGCCCCCTGGCGCCCAAGCTGAGGTCGACACCCTCGGTAAGGCCGAGCCGGGACACCGTCACCTCCAGGCCGGTCCTCGGCTTGCCTGTCTCCGGGTCGGGACCGACGTAGCTGATCTCGATCGGGGGTACCAGCTCCTTAAGGGAGTCCGCCGTGACCTTCAACTCTGCACCGAGGGGGTAGCGGATCGGTCCCGCCTCGATCACCCCGTGTCGAATCACCAACTCCTCGATTCCGAGCTCGAAGTCGATCTCTTCGGAGAGGAGTCGGTAGAAGGGATCACCTTCGCAAACGCAGGTGGTGAGGATGGCACCCTCCAGGGTCAGTCTATCCCCCGCCAGTCTCCCAACAGCACCCTGGGCGATATACTGGGGGCCGGTGATCGACACCTCCCGAAAGACCACGCCCTCCCCGGTCAAGCTGAGCTGAGCCTCCCGGCTGGTGCCGGAGAGGTCGAGCCCCTCGAAACGGACCCCCCCGAGGAGCAGATCACTATCCTGGGACCGGAGTCGCTCCGCTCTGATGAGCCACGACTCTATCACCACGGTCGGCGCGGGTATGTCGAGTTCGAGGCCCATCTCGGAATCGATACCTCGGAGCACAACCCGCTCCGCCAGGACCGTCCAGCTGGCGCTGAAGCCGATCATGCAGACGCCGTCGTAGAACTCGATCGTGCCCCGCCCACGATCGGTCCGGAAGTTGCCGAAATAGGTGGTACCGATACCCGCTACCAGGTACTCCCCCACAGCGAGCTCCGGGTGGGGGCACTGGGCCAGACCGAGGCTCGAGATGATGGTGGCAGCGATGGCCACCGCTAGGCGTCGGCTCACCTTCGGCTACCTATGGCAGGTACGGTTCGAAGCGGGCGAGGGTTTCGGGACTTACCTCGGTGGCCGCGTCGAAGGTGAGGAGCCCATCGATCTCGACCGGCGTGAGCTCCAGCAGACTGCCCTCAAGGTTGGAGCGTAACGTGACGAGATCGTCCTCGAAAGAGTAGGGACCCACAAGGAGAGACTCCCCTGAGTCGACATCGAGGACGATGGCGGTAGCGCTGAGCATGGGGTTTTCCCCAACGACTCCGCCAGAGATCCTAAGGACTCTGGCCTCCGCGAAGTAGGTGAGCTGCTCGGACCGGACGACCTGCCCCTCCCTCACCACCTCCAGATCGCCCTCGGCTAGCAGCAGCGACAGCCCCAGATCGACGGTGAGGGTGTCGGCCCGGAAGGTCCCGAAGTCGCCGCTGGCCTCCGCATCCCGGGCCTCGATGAATACCCCCTCCTGCAAGAGGATGTAGGGGGCGCTCAGTACGATACCGGTCGCGCGGTCGACCACCTCACCCCCATCCGGCAGGGTCGTCATCCCGGTCGCGATGTCGAAGATCTGCTCGCCGAAGGGGACGATGGTAAGGCCGGCGAAGGGATCGACCTGAGCGCCGGCCGAGGAGAGTAGCAGGAGCAGCAGGGGGAGCACCACGCCCGCGAAGTTCGGGGCGCGCCCGGCACCGCATGGGGTGCAGCGCTCCGCAGTCGCTGGTGACAGCCGCCGGACCATGCCCTACCGGGGCCCCAAGGTGAAGGTGAAGAGGTCGCCGAGCGCCCCCCCCTCGAGGAGCGATCTGGCAGCGGCGGGGGTGGCGCTCTGCACCGAGGCCAGGACCTCGTCCAGGCTCCGGTAGAGCTCGAGCTGCTGGTAGCTCACCCCCAACGACATCAGCCGACCGTAGGGCGTCTCCCCGGCCAGCATCAGACCGGTCGCCAGCTTGCGCTGGGCCCGCTCCCACTCCCCAGCGAGGGGGCCCTGCTCCGCAACCTCTCCGACGACGCTCCTGAACAGGCCCATCACCTCCTCCTCCCGCTCCGGTTCGCACGAGAGGTAGCCCAGAAACGCCCCGTAGCCGAGCGCCGCACTGTGGGCGAGACTGGCGCTGTCGGCGAGCCCCTTGTCGACCAGCGCCCAGTAGAGCCGACTGCCGACGCTGTCTCCGATGACCCCGGCGAGGACCGCGGCGGCGTAGCGGCCGGGATCGGTCGCACTCACCCCCGGAGCATAGGCGGCGACGTGAACCCGATTCAGACCGGAATCGACCAGCCTCCCCCCCCCTCCTTTGGCGACAAAGGGGGGGAGTGACCGGGGTCCGCTCGCTACCGAGGGCCAGGAGCCGGCGAGCTGAGCGACCTGAGCGACGACGGCATCCCAGTCGAAGGCGCCCACCAGTGCCAGCAGCAGGTTGTCCGGTCGGTAGCCCTCCTCGAAGTAGCTCCTCATCCCTTCAGGGGAGAGGGCGCCGATGGTCTCCGGGCTGCCCAGGACGCTGTTGCCGAACGGATGCCCGCCGAAGTAGTGACTGTTCCCCTCGTCGAATACCCGGAAGTGAGGGCGGTCGAGGTACATAGCGATCTCCTCGAGGATGACCTGGCGCTCGACGGCGAAGTCGGCGTCGCGCAGGGCGGGCCTCATCATGTCGCTGAGGAGGTCGGTGGCCTGCGCCAGCCGCTCGGGGAGGACCACCGCATAGTAGACGGTCCGCTCCTCACCGGTGTAGGCGTTGTAGCGGGCGCCGAGCTCGTCGAATTCCCGATTGATGTCGTCGACGCTCCGGCGGTCGGTCCCCTTAAAGAGCATGTGCTCGAGGAAGTGGGAGACGCCGGAGACCTCAGCAGCCTCGTCCCTGGCTCCGGTCCCGACAAAGTAGCCGACCGCTACGCTCCGGGCGCCGGGGAGGTGCTCCCCGATCAGGGTCAGCCCGTTTTCCAGAGTTGCGGAGTGGAAGGTCGCGTCGTTCACGACGCCCCCTGAACCGGGGTGGCCCCCGCACCCGGTGCCACCGGTCCGAGGGTGACCACCGTAGGGAGCGGATCTGGACGATCAGCGAGGTGAGTGTTGACCTCCTCGAGGGTGAGCCGAGTGAGTCGCTCCTGGATCTCTCCCAAGCTGCGGGGAGCGCCCCGCAGGAAACCGTCCTGCACCAGGGCGCTGGCGCGGGCTCCGCTCGACTCGCCCTGCATGACCAGACTCGAGAGCAGGCCCGTCCGAGCCCGCTCGAGCTCGGCGGCAGAGACCCCCTCTCCGAGCCTGCGAAGCTCAGTGCGGAATACCGACAGGGTCTGTTCGGCCCGGTCGGGCTTCGTCCCGGCGTAGCCGACGACGTAGCCGAAGCCGCGGAGAGCACGGTTGCCGACTCCCACACTGTAGGCCAGGCCCCGCCGCTCCCTCACCTCGGTATGGAGCCGGGAGCCCGCACCTCCGCTAAGCACATTGAGGCCCAGCACATGGTGGTACCAGTCGGGATCGGTCGGGGCGAGCGCCCGGTAGGCCAGGCCGATCTGGACCTGGGCCGTCTCCTCCTCAAGGTGGTAGTGGCCCCCCACCTCCACCTCGACCGCTGGCGAGGTCGTGGTGCCGCCCCGCCAGTCGCCGAAGGCGGCCTCGGCGGCCTCGACCAGCGCCTCCCCGCCGATCCCGCCCGCGGCGCGCGGAGGCGGGCCGGGCGGCCCCCGCCCGCCCCCCCCCAGCCGACCCCGCCCGCCACGCCGAGGATGGCACCCTCGGGCCCGACCCGGCGGGAGAAGTCTTCGCGAACCCGCTCGGGGGTGAGGGCGGAGAGACCCCGGTCGCTTCCGCAGGGGCTCCGGCTGTGCGCAGAGCGGAAGAACCTATCGCCCAGATGCTCGAACAGCTTCTGATCGGGTTGGTCTTCCAGGGCCGCCCGCTCCTGGAGGGCGAGCGATCTGGCCGCTTCGAACTCCGACTCTTCGAAGCCCGGCCGGGTCAGAGCCTCGGCGAGGAGCAGCAGTACCTCGGGCAGAGAGTCTGCCAGACACGAAGCGCCGAAGGTAGTGAACTCGCGACCGGCGGAGCCGCTCCGTCGGGCTCCGAGCGCATCCAGAGCGTCGGAATAGAGCCGGGAGCCGAGTCGCTCGGTCCCCCGCTGCAGCCAGTCATAGAGGACGGCCGCACTCCCCTCCAGCCCCTCGGGGTCGGTCACCGCCCCGACCGGAACAAGCAGCGACATACTCGCCGTAGCGAGCCGCGGCATCGGCTCGAAGATCAGGGTAAGTCCGGAATCGAGCCGCTGGGTATAAAAGCCGGGATCTGACATGGATACCGAGTATAACTCCAGGCTACGCTGAGAGCAGTTGGGAAGTTCAGCCGCCGGGTCAGGTCGGCGGTGCCCCTCCCCGGTTCCCACCCCTATCCCCCTGCAGAGGTGCTGTCTCCGCCCGGCAGCGAGCCGGTCCGGTCGACCGCCGCCCCGCGGCAGCGGTGATCAGGGGGTGGCGACGAGTAGCTCAACCGGACCTCCCCTTAAGGGCCGCCACGGCGGCGGCGAGGTCGGCGCTCCCCGCAAGGCTGGTACCGATCAGGACAGCGTCCGCCAAGTCCATGATCGGCTCGAGATCGGCCCTGCTACGGTATCCAGATTCGGCTACAAGCACCCCTTCGAAGCCGCAGTCGCGGGCCCGGGTCAGGAGCCGGGGGGCGGTCGCAAGGTCGACCTCCAGGCTGGCGAGGTCACGGTTGTTCACCCCTATGAGGTCCGCCCCGGAGCCCAGCGCCAGCTCGAGCTCCCTATCGTCGTGGACCTCTACCAGGGCGTCCAGACCTAGCCTCCAGGCCCCCTCCAGATAGGGCCCCGTCTGCCCGTCTAGGATCGCGACAATAAGCAGAACCGCCCGCGCCCTCGCCTCCGCGGCCTCGACTAGTTGGAATGGGTGTACGGTGAAATCCTTCCTGAGTACCGGCAATCCTACCCCGGCCGCAACCCGCCGGACGTGGTCGAGCGAGCCCCCGAAGTGCCGCGGTTCGGTGAGGACGCTGAGCGCGTCCGCACCACCGGCGGCGTAGGCGCGGGCGGCGGCGACAGGGTCGAGGTCGGCGATGAGGCCCTGAGAGGGGCTGGCCCGCTTCACCTCGGCGATGACGCTCAGGCCGGGGGCGACCAGGGCCCCCCTGAAACCTGTCGGAGCCCTAACCGCCTCGGCCGAGGCGATCACGACCGGTGCCCCGCGGTAGCTCCCGGCCCGTTCCCGAGCGATAGTCCCGAGGACCCCCGGAATCCGCCGCAGCGCCTCGCGGCCGAGAGGCTCGGCCTCGCTCACCACGGCCCCGCCCCCCGGACCCTTGGGTCAGTAGCTGTAGAACCCTTCAAGGTTGCCCGTCCCTCCCCAGCTACACTCCAACTCCCTCACCTGGGCGTGGGCAGGACCCCTTCTAAGCTTGACGATGAGGTGATCAAGGTCGCTCTGACGGCCTTCCACCACCACCTCCACCCGCCCGTCCGCAAGGTTCTCCACGTAGCCCGCGAGCCCCAGGTCCAGGGCGTGGCGCCGTACGAACGCTCGATACCCGACCCCCTGCACCCTACCGGAGACCAAAGCGGTGAGGCGCCGGGCCGCCTCCTCCCTCTCCATAACCCCCATGCTATCCCGTTTCTCATCGAGCGAATGCTATCTTTGAACCAGCTGGCTGCACTGCCGGCTCGGTGGCCTTATGACACCACCCGAAGCGCAATCATGACCTGGCGTCAGCGCCTGCTAATCGCCCTCACCGCCATCGTGGGGCTGATCGTCGTGGTTCCGGCGACCTCCGGTGGACGAACCTGGCTCCTCTCACAGGTCGCCCTGGACCTCGACCGATCGGGCTACACGACCAGCTACCGCTCGAGCAGGGGGGTGGCATGGGGCGGGGTGACCCTGGAGGACTTCACTATCAGGGGCAACGGCGTCGAGATAGCGGCCGAGCAGCTCAAGATCCGCCACTTCTTTCCCTCGCTGCTGATACACAAACTGACCGGCGAATTCCCGCTGGCGCTCTGGGCCGACGGTCTCAGAGGCAGTGTGGCGGCGAGCGAGGCGTTGCAGGGAGGGGGAGCGGGGTCTCCCCGCCTGCGGCTGCTAGCGTCGAGCCTCTCCCGGGTCGACCTTGCGGTCGACGCTATCCCCTTCACCATCCCCGATCTCGAGCTAGAGGATATCCGCCTCGAGGGCGTTCTCGAGGGCTTCACTTTCGAAGCGGAGCTGTCGACAGCGGAAGGGAGTGCCGCGCTCAGAGGATCGGCAGACCTCGGGGCTCGAAGCCTCGAACTCGAGGTGATCCGGGCCGACCTCACCCTGGCCCGCCACTGGTGGAGCGGGGCCGGCACCGGAACGGTGACCGGTCACCTCTCAGCCTCTCCCGCAGGGGTACGCGCCGACTTTGAACTCCTCTCAGGGAAGGCCGATATCCTGGGGCGCCGGGTCACCTCGATCTCGGGACCCGTCCGGTTGGACCTCCCGCATATCGAAGCCGACCTCTCGGGGCAGGTGTTCGGCGGAGCGGTAGCGGCCCGTGGCGGCGTCGACATCTCCGGCAAGAACTGGAGCGCTACATTTCACAGCTCGCCCGATCTGCAGCAGGGGGCCGACTGGCTGGCCGACCTCCTGGACCGGCCCGATCTCCGCGGACTCCCACTAGAAGCGGAGGGCAGGGCTCGGGTCGAGGTCGAGGGTTCCGATTGGAGAGAGGTCAGCCTGAAGGGTGAGGTCTCGGGCCACGGTCGGTTGGCGGAGCGAGGCTTCGACCTGCTCGGCGCCTCATTCTCCTACTCCACGGGCCAGAGTCCGATAGTGGAGGCCAGAGCGACAGTGGCTGGGGGGGCGCTCGAGGTGTCGCTCCGACCCGAGGTCGATGGGTTCCTGCTTGACATCTCAGGGCAGCACATCGAGCCACTGCCAGGTCTCCTCGTAAACGCCGAACTCAGCCTCCAGGGTGGCCCGGATAGCCAGGCAAGTGGCGGAGGCCTTCTCCTTATGGCGCTGGCCGACAGGGTGGTCGCTGCCAGCATAGACACCTCCGTTACCCCCTCCGGCTGGCAGGTCTCTGTGGAGGCGGCCGACGATCGGGGAGCCAGGGGAGACGGGGTCGTGGTCGTCCAGGGCCCGAATCTGACAGGGCAGCTGTCGGTTCACGATCTCCGCCTCCCCTACCTGCTCGAGCCGGTCGACCTCACGGTCGGCGCCGCCGGGCCACTGGTGGCTCTCCCTGTCGAAATCACGGTCGGAGGGACGAGCGTGATCTCGGCGGAGTGGGAGGGTTGGAGGGTCCACGCGGACCCGCGTGGCTCGGTGCGCGCCGTCATCCGGCGATCGGGCCCCAGCGAACTTGCCGGGCGCCTAGGGCCACTCGGCTTTAGCAGCGAGATCGACTTTAGGAGCCGCACAGTCCGGGCGGAGATGGACCTGGAACCCGTCCTGCTGGAAGGGGGGGCGGAGGTCAGAGCCGGACTCCGCCAAGCTTCGCTCCTCTGGGAGGCTGGTCGGCTGGACGTAACCGGCACCGCGCAGATCCAGGCCGGCCGGATCGGAGGTGTCACCTTCGGCCCGGTCGAAGCGAGGGCTCAGTTCGGAGTGAGCGAGCGACTCGACCAGTTCGAGTTGGCTGGCGAGTTCATCACAGCTAGGTGGGAGGACACGAGCATAGCGGTGACCATGCGAGGCCTACCTCTAGTCGTAGCGGACCATACCCTCTCGATAACCGGAGAGGTCTCCGCTGACCCCGATCACCTCGAACAAGCTCGCTTCGATCTCGCCGCAAACGTCGCAGGAATATCTGTCGGACTCGCAGGCCAAA
>MPNL01000019.1 GCA_002239005.1 Truepera sp. bin119 | reverse complement strand
GCCCTGAGTCTGATCCAGCGAATCCGTACCCCCAGACCCGAAGCTCCGGTCCGAAGAACTCGTCCTTCGAAGCCGTCCTTGTACCCCCCAAGGGGGGACCCCGCCGCCCTCGGGGGACCCCAGCCTTGAGCGTCGCTTCCACTGGTAGAAGCTGGTCCGATCCAACCCTCGTTGACGGCAGGCCTCAGCGACGTTGCCTGACTCGCGGGCCAACTCGAGAACACTCGGGCGATGCTCAGCTGACTCGCTCGCCGCATCGCGCTTGCCACCGCTTCCAACCTTCGTTGCTGTTGGTCCCATGACCTCCTCCTTTTGGTGCAAAGGGGCACGGGAAGAAGGTTGAGAGGACAGGTATAGAAACTGGATTACCTCTCCAATGTGTCTCCACATACGTTAGTATCTTACAAATTACCCCGTTTGCTACCTGAATAGCACCCCCGAGTAGAGCAGGTTGAAGGCTGCGATCTTGAGGTTTACCCTTGTCCAAAGTCGGACCCAAGGGCGGACAAGGACGGCTTCGTCGGAGCTCCGGGTACGGGTGAGCGATAGAAACGTCTTCACCTGAGTTGCATGAAGGGTCAGTGACCGTACCAGAGTACTGAAACTCGCTTCGATTCGCTAAGGACGGGGTCCCCCAAAGACAGGTTCGCCGGACCTGGGGGTACGGACTCTTCGGGTCCGCTACCGGCAGTGGTTTGCTGTCGATCAGGTGGATCCGGCTGTCCCCCAGTACGGAGAGAGCAAGTTCAGTCACTAGCCTCTCGGCATTCCGCAAGATCCGGTGATGGCGGCTGTAGTGGGGTAGTCTTGGGACCCGAAGAGTCCGTCCTTACAGTTCACTGAAGAGTTGGTTGACGATCCAGTACCAGTTGCTCTCGTATCCAGCGAATCCGACCTTGGGTTGAGCGAGGATCTCTCCTACCACTGCAATAGTCACCCGAAGCTCCAGTCCGAAGAACTCGTCCTTCGAAGCCGTCCTTGTCCGTCCTTGGAGTTCGCTGTAGCTCGCTTTCTGGGCAGGTTGCTGACCCGGACCCAACGAGTCCGCTTGTGAGTCCGTACCCCCAGCGGGGGACCCCAGCCTTGGGAGTAGGCTCTGATAGGGTTTGAGCCAGTCGTCTAGGTAAACGAATACGGTGACCCGAAGCGAAACCAGCCAAAAACGAACTCTACGGGTCTACGGGCCCAACGAAGCCACAAAGGCGGACTCTACGGGTCTTGTCCGTCTGGAACAGCTCTTCTGGCTTATACTGGTAGCGGGGATGGATAGTCATGGAAACCACCATCCCCCTTCCCTTGCCTGCAGATCAAGTAGCAAACGACGTGATTGGGCGGTGTCATACAGGGAAACTGGCGTGAGCTTGATGATGGCGATCAGTCTCGCCTGCTCGGTTTGAGAAAGGATCACTGGGCATTGCTCGGCAGGATCGGTCTGGGGCTCAGCAAGCAGATCGTATTTCATGGTTATCGAGAGAAGATACAGAAGACCGTTCTACGCACAGTCGCCGCCAACGATGCTGATTTTCCCGACGTGGCGATTGAAGCCTACAAGACCCTCCTCGATCTCGATGATGTCGGTCCAGCCACTGCGACCAGATTGCTAACACTTGCCAGACCAGACCGCTTCGTATCTTTGAATGGTGGATCGAGAGAGGGGCTGGCAAAGTGTTTTGACTTTCAGCATCCAACCGCACTAGAGAAACCGGACAATTACCGCAGTCTCCTGGAACGAATATACGATCAAGCCTGGTTTCGCGAACCGGCTCCACAGGATGCGCTCGAACAAGAGATTTCCTCAATGCGGGCTGCTTTGTTGGACTGTTTCGTTTACGAGGCCATGGGAGCATAAAAAGCGTGCAGCGGCCCAGGCATAGTGGTCGACACTGACCAGTGCGTTGTCCGCCAGCCGGTTGCGGAATCGGGACCGCGCACCAAGTCCACCGTACGGGACCAGACACTTTCTAGCTTTCCGGCTCCGCCGCAAGGCGCTGACGGAGAATGGACGACGCTCAGGGGCCTATTCCTAACCTTCGGCCGTCCTCGCCAAGTCAACACAGGTCCTCTGAGCGCGTCTTTTTTCTCCGGATCTTCCGAAAATCGCTCGATCCGGCGAAAATCGGACCCACCCGACGCAACCGATCCAGCCGCCAGCGCGACAGAGGCCGCCTACGAGGCCGGGTAGAATTAAGGAGTTCTAAAGCAGACGAATTGGCACCGGGGTTCGACTGAGGGTTTCGCTCATCAACTGATCCGACCGGTGAGTTGAAACGGCGAATGTTATCCGGAGGGGGCGTGTTGGTCCGCCAGCGTGACACCTACCACGGTTGTGGCGTGAAGGAACAAACGCCATGATGATCGGAAGGCTGGTCGCACTGATCTAGGTGCCCACCGGAAGGTTCCTCAACGATGCCGGCTCGGCCCAGTATCTAGGCAAGGCCATCGGCACGATTCGCAAACTGACTGATCTGAACGTCCTCCAAGCCAGAGCCGAACTGAACACTTCCGGCCAGCTTCGCGCTGGAGGACCTGAACGCCTACGCTGATTCTCCGGAGCCGTGGGACGATTCCCCGCACGCCGAAGAACCCGGATCCAGAAAGGAGGAGATGCATGGGCATCTATAAGGTGAAAGATCGCCGGGGGAGGAGACGATACGTCGTCAGCAAGTACTGGCCGAACGGACCCGGTCGGCTTCGAATGTACGCCCCCAATTACCGAAGCGCACAGGCGCTCCAAACTCGGGTGGAGTCCAGCATCCTGGACGGCACCTGGAACACGCCGGGAGCAGGGCCATCCGCCCAACAAGGCAAGTAGACAGCGACCGGTGCGATGCTCGAACAAGCGAGTGCTACATGGGCATTCGCCGGTGGCGCTTCACCGACACCCACGCTAGGCGGCTGAGTCCACGGACCTCCAATACGGTCGAATGGATTCCCGTTTAGAACGTGGGATTCAATGGGGGAACCAGTTCGGTCGAATAGATCATAACTCGCTTAATGTCAGTTACTTACGAGATTTCTTCCGTAATCCCTGCGGAACCGTCCACCGGGGGAAGTGTTTCGTCCACCCAAATCGGGAGCATTCCGGGAGGTGACTACACCTGGCTACGGGGTGCGATCGACTGGTATCATGGGGTCACAGCAGGATGAGCAACCCAAAAGCGTGCGCCCGTTCGCTGCTGGAGGCGAGAGAACGATGCTCACAAGACGAGATGTGAAGACCCTCGGCATGGTCCTGGCAGGCGGAAAGGGCACCCGGCTCCACCCCCTGACCGCTAAGCGCACGAAGCCCGCCGTGCCGTTCGGTGGCAAGTATAGGATCATTGACTTTGCTCTGAACAACATGGTCAACTCCCGCATCTACGGGATGTATGTGCTCACTCAGTTCAAGGCTCAGAGCCTCACTGAGCACATTCAGCGGTACTGGCGCTTCGGAAACTTCCTTTCGGATTACTTCATCTCCTTAGCCCCCGCCCAGATGTACCGGTACGAGGAGCTAGGCACGGAGTGGTACCGTGGGACCGCTGACGCGATCTATCAGAACATGCACCTAATTCGGAACAATAAACCCGATCTAGTGGCGATCTTCAGCGGCGATCACATCTACAAGATGGACATCAGCCACATGATCGACTACCACCTCGAGAAAGGGGCTGATATCACCATTGCCGCTTACCCGACCCCTATCGAGGAGGCCACCCGCTTCGGGGTCCTGCAGGTCGACAGGAACTACACCATCACAGACTTCCAAGAGAAGCCTGCAAAGCCCAAAACCATCCCAGGGAGAGAAGATTACGCCCTCTGCTCCATGGGCAACTATATCTTCTCCACCAATCCCCTCGTTACCCTGCTCAACCGCGACGCCTCTCAGGAGGGGAGTGAGCACGATTTTGGCAAGGATGTCCTCCCTGAAGCCCTCGGAGAGGGGTATCATATCCAGGCTTACGACTTCGCCCGCAACCCCATCCCCGGTCAGATGGGAGCCAACACCTACTGGCGGGACGTGGGGACCCTCGATAGCTATTGGGAGGCCAGCATGGACCTAGTGGCGGTCGAGCCCGAGTTCGACCTGCACAATCCCGCCTGGCCGCTGCGGACGGCAACCGAGTTCTCAGCGCCGGCTAAGTTCGTGCACGAAGAGGAGAGTCGACGCGGCCAAGCGTTCAACAGCCTAGTCGCAGGGGGCGTAATCACCTCCGGCAGCACGATTCGCGAGTCGGTCCTCTCGCGACGAGTGCGGGTGAATAGTTATAGCCTCGTGGAGCGTTCAGTCCTCTTCGATGATGTCGAAATCGGCCGCCACTGCCTGATCCGCAATGCTATCATCGATAAGAATATCGCCGTTCCGAGCAATACCGAGATCGGGGTTGATCCTGAGGCAGACTACGCCCGTGGGTACACCATAACCGACCAGGGGGTGGTGGCCATTCCCAAGGATTACGTCTTCACCTGAGGCTGTGCCCAGACCGGCGGATAGGGTGCCTCGAGCCACGAGTGAACGGAGTCCGAGTTGCGAGGGTCCTCGCAATCCCGAGATGAGCCTTGAGGTGGGGCGGGAAAGTCCCACACCTTACAGCAAGCTCGCGTCCGGAGATGCTACCCTACCCCTACTAGTTGCGAGGCTCGCGCCTACAGGCGGCCGGGCCCTTAAGTGTCCGCAGGGAGGCTTATTTTGAGACGATCTTTCAACCCGTGGTTGCTGGTGATGCTCATCATCCTGGCGATCTTCGTGGTCAATCAATTCACTTCGGGAAACTCCAATCGGGACGTCAACCTCTCCACCTTCACCCGACTCGTCGACGAGGGCCGGGTCGAGGCGGTAGTGGTTGAGCGCAATAACGGCAACATCGAGGGGCAACTTAGGGAGCCGACGCAGGTCGAAATCAGAGGCGAGCCGCGCACTATTCGCTCGTTCCGGACCACCGCAGTGATCACCGATTCACTGCTCCAGCGTCTCGAGGGCAACGTCCCCTCGGTCTCGATTCGCAACCCCCCGCAGTGGATCGGGTTTGCTATCTCCATTCTGCCGATCATCATCCTGATCGGGTTCTTCTGGTTCATCTTCATGCGGGCCCAAGGTGGCCCCAACC
This sequence comes from Truepera sp. bin119, assembly GCA_002239005.1. Classification (GTDB taxonomy): domain Bacteria; phylum Deinococcota; class Deinococci; order Deinococcales; family Trueperaceae; genus MPNL01. The sequence continues at coordinate 50,075 of MPNL01000019.1, read as the reverse complement.
AGGTGATGCAGTTCGGCCAGTCCCGAGCCAAGACCTACGGCCGCGAGAATAAGGTGCAGACCTCGTTCAAAGATGTGGCTGGCCATAAGGAGGCCAAGCAGGAGCTCAGGGAGATTGTCGACTTCCTCAAGAACCCTCAGAAGTACCTCAGGATCGGTGCGGAGATTCCCAAGGGAGTGTTGCTGGTAGGCCCCCCCGGAACCGGTAAGACCCTGCTGGCACGTGCCGTCTCGGGTGAGGCCGGCGTTCCCTTCTTCTCAGTCAGCGCCTCCGAGTTCATGGAGATGTTCGTCGGCGTCGGAGCGAGCCGGGTTCGCAATCTGTTCGAAGACGCCCGCAAGTCGAACCCCGCCATTATCTTTATCGACGAACTCGATTCGATCGGGCGCCGCCGCGGCACCGGAATCGGTGGGGGCCACGACGAGCGTGAGCAGACGCTGAATCAGATTCTTTCGGAGATGGACGGTTTCGAGAAGGATACCTCGGTCATCATCATCGCTGCCACCAACCGCCCAGACATCCTCGATCCTGCGCTGCTACGTCCCGGCCGCTTCGACCGGCAGGTGACTATCGGCTTGCCGACCCAGAGCGAGCGCCGGGAGATCCTCGAGGTTCACGTGCACAACAAACCGGTCGGCGAGGATGTCGACCTGACGCGGCTCGCGGAGGCGACCCCGATGTTCTCTGGAGCCGACCTCGAGAACCTGACCAACGAAGCCGCTCTGGTGGCAGCCCGCGCTGGCATGCAGATCATCTCCTGGACCGACTTCAACGAAGCACTCGACCGAATTACGTTGGGCCTCCGCAGAGGCAGCCTAGTGCCCAGCGAGGAGGAGCGCAAAATTCTCGCCTACCACGAGGCGGGCCACGCCATCGCCTTCGCCGCCCACCCCGATCTAGGCAACATCCGCAAGGTCACCATCATGCCCCGTGGCAGTGCTGGCGGGTTCATGGCACCGCTGTCGCGGGAGCAGATGGTGCAGGACATCAAGAAATTCAGGGAGCAACTGGTGGTCGCCTTCGGCGGTCGGGTCGCGGAGAAGCGCATCACCGGCACCATCTCCAGCGGTGCCTCGAACGATCTGAGGCAGGCCACCGAACTGGCCAAGCAGATGGTGCTCGATCTGGGCATGGGGGGACAGGAGTTCGTCGCCTGGGGTTCCGACCAAGGCCCGGTGTTCCTGGGTGGGGAGATATCGAGACGCAAGGACTTTAGCGAGGAGACCGCCCGCGAACTTGAAGAACAGGTCACGGAGATCCTCAAGACGGCGTACAAGCGGACCGAGCAGCTCCTTGACGAGCATTGGGTAGCAGTGGAGACCATCGCCAATGCCCTCTTAAAGCGTGAAACCATTGAGGGCTCTCTCATCGAGACGTCCTTCCAGAAGGCGACGGAGGGCGCAAGTGCCGAAGAGATTACCGACTGGCTCATCGCCGAGGCAGACGAGCGCGAGCGGCAGGCCCAAGCCTCGGCCGAGCGCGAACGCCTCCGGTCTGAAGAGGAGCGCAAGCGCCGCGAGGAGGCGGAGCAGGAGCGACCCGCTCCACAGATCGATGCACGCCCCGCCCCAGAGGGCTCCGGCAGCTAGAGACTCCTGTGGGTGGAGTCGGTGCACACGTGCGGGTGCGCGCCGTTTCTCATGGCGACCGCGATATCATGAACTCGTAACCGCCATCCGTAGTTAGGTGAAGCGACCGTGGCCCTTCTCGACGGCACATATGAAGTCACCAGCCAACAGGCACCCGAGGGAATACAGACCCTGTTTGAAGCAACTGCTTCCGATGGAACCCCGGTCCACATCGTCTGGTACGACCTGAGCCCACACCACGAAGCACGTTTCGAACACTACCGCCGAATCCTAAAGAGGATGAAGCGATCTGGACTCGCCGCTCTGCACGACGTGGTGTCCCGGCCGGGTGCCCACTATGTGGCCTGGGAGCTTCCGAGGGGCCACCGGGTCCCTCCGAACGAGGCGCTCACGGAGGCGCTGGCCGAGGCGGGCTACCCTTCAGAGATCGCCGACATCCACGAGGATGGTGACCGCCTCAGGATCTACGGCCTCGCCTTCGGCAGTGAACTAGCCCCCAGCGAACCGGTCTCTCTCGATTGGTCGAACCTCCCCCCTGAGAAGACTGTACCCCCTTGGTTGGTGAGTTGGTCGCTCAGCGCAGCGCTCATCCTCGTCGCAGCACTCACTCTGTTGGTCGGATTCAATCTCCGCATCAACAACCCTGTCGTGGTCGTGCCGGACCTCCGAGGGTGGTCCCTCGATCAGGCTGTCGAACTCTTAGATGAACGCGACCTCGGCCTCGAAGCGACCCCCATCGCCTCCCCAGCTCCCGCCAACACCATCCTCAAGAGCGACCCCCCGGCTGGAACCCAACTCCGGCCCGGCCGCCTGATTCGCGTCTCCTTTTCCCTCCCGGCCAACCGCATCGCACCGACTGAGGTCCCCCAGCTGGTGGGGCTCAAGTTTCCCGACCAAGTGGAGTCGCGGCTCCGAGAAGCTGGACTCTCGCTGGGTTCGGTGGCACGAATCCCCGCAGACACCGATGCAGGCATGGTCATCTCCCAGCGCATCCCGGCGGGCGAACGGCTTGGCCAAAATCAGGCCATAGACGTGCTGGTCAGCCTAGGACCGTTGCGGGGATCTACCTTCCTGCCAGACCTGGTTGGGCTCGATCTCGAGGATGCCCGCTTCCTAGCCCACACCGCCGGTCTTAGCCCCGACAGTGTAATCGTGGAGCGCGTGCCCGCAGCACGAGAACTGGTCGGCCGCGTGCTGAATCAGTCTCTCCCCCCACACCTACCCGTTCCCATAGAAACGGCTGTCTTGCGCCTCATGGTGGCCGACCCGCCGACCGCCACCAGCGCCGAGGCAAAGACCCCGAACCTGATCGGGTTAGCCGAGAGCGGGGCCCGCGAGGCGGCGCGCAACTACCAGCTCTCACTCGAGGTGATCGAGGTGCCCGACCTCCCCGAGGGCGTGATCGATCAGACCCCATCTCCCGGCTCGGTGAGTGACGGATCGCTCAGACTCCAGATGAATATCCACCCAGTGGCTATACCGGTACCTCGAGTCCTGGGCCAAGTTCTGACGTCGGAACTCCGGGTGCTGCACTACACCTTCTTTATTGAGCCAGGCATCCCTGAACAACAGGCCGAGGTCCTAGCGCTCCCGCTAGAGGGGGAGCCCATTCTGGTGATCCGCTCCCAGGTCAAGGGAGGCGACCTGCTCCAAGGGGACTGGCAATCGCCGGTCGCCGGACCCATCACCTTCCGCCTGCTGCTCAACGGCGAATTCTACAACGAGCAACGGATCAACAACCCCTGACCAGGGCCGAAGGTAGGTCGCAGGAACCACGGTGTAGCGGCCCACGCCCGGCCCGACGGAATGCCGGGTTATAGTGATGCCCGGCAATCTCCTCTGTGCGATCCAGAGATCGATTGCCCGTAGTTCCGATTAGCCTGTCACGAGGTGTTCCGGAGGGGGCACCTCGTGCATCTGCCAAGGTGGGAGGCACGTTGCAGCAAGCCCTCAGAGATCTCTTCAGGTACGCAAGGCGGTACCCTCGCCCCTACCTCATCGGGATCGTTGCTCTCGTACTGTCGAGTTTCTTCACGACTCTCGGCCCCATCATCATCGGCAATGCCATCGATGCCCTCCGCGACAGCGCCATGACGATGGCCTCGGTCTGGCTGTTCCTCGGTGCCCTGATGGGTGCCGTTACCCTTGGAGCCCTCGGCTCCCTGGTGGTCCGCCGGAACATCATGAACGCGAGCTGGGAGATCCAGTTCGATATCCGACGCGATCTGTTCCACCACTTCACCCGGCTCGACGGCGACTACTTCGACAACAACCGGGTCGGCGACCTGATGGCGAGGCTCACCGCCGACCTCAACGCCGTCCGAATGATGGTCGGCATGGTAGTGCACCAAGGCGCCAACGTCAGCCTGCTCCTCATCTTCACCCTGTGGCGCATGTTCAGCCTCAATGTGCAACTCGCACTTTTCACGCTGCTTCTGATCCCGGTGATCTCGCTCTCCTTCTGGCTCCTGCTCCGAATCGCGCATCGGCGTTACCGGCAGGTGCAACAGCAGTTCGGGAGCGTCACAGCGATGGCCCAAGAGAACTTCAGCGGGATCCGGGTGGTGAAGGGCTTCGGCATTGAGGATCGTGAGATCGGTATTTTCGGGAGGCTCAACGATGAGTTCATTCGCCGTAATCTCAAGCTGACCCGGGTGGACGGTCCGCTTTTCCCGCTCATGGAACTGCTGTTTGGGGTGTCGATCTCGCTGCTGCTCCTCCTTGGCGGCCGTGCCGTCCTCAACGTGCAGATGAGCATCGGCGAATTCTCCAGCTTCGTGTTCCTGTTCCAGGGCGTCCAGTGGCCGCTCATCGGGCTCGGCTTCATCGCTAACACCATGCAGCGTGGCGTCACCTCGTGGGAGCGCCTCAAGGAGATCCTCGACACCGAACCCGCGATCCGAGACGGTCCCGAAACCGACTACGGCTTGCGCACCATTAAGGGCGAGATCGAGTTTCGGAATGTCACCCTCGAGTACGACGGGATCCGGGTCCTGGACAACGTATCATTCCATTTGCTTCCAGGAGAGAACCTCGGCATCACCGGACGAACAGGGGCCGGTAAGACACTGATCGTCAACCTCATCGCGCGCCTGAGCGAACCCGACAGCGGGCAGATCCTCATCGACGGTATCGACATCCGTCGCTACCCCCTGGCAGTGCTCAGGCGCCACATCGGACTGGTGCCGCAGGAACCGTACCTGTTCGGTGACACCATCGCGGAGAATATCGGCTATGGGATCCCCCAGGAGCTAGCCACGCCGGAACGAGTCAGGGAGGTGGCCACCTTCGCCCAACTGGCCAGCGACGTCGAAGAATTTCCCCAGGGGTACGACACCCGGATCGGCGAGCGTGGCGTGACCCTTTCGGGCGGGCAGCGCCAGCGGACCGCGATCGCCCGCGCCATCATCCGCGATCCCGCCATCCTTATCCTGGACGACTCCCTCTCAGCCGTCGACACCCAGACTGAAGCGAGGATCTTGGCAGACCTCGAGCAGGTCATGGCGAATCGCAGCAGCATCGTCGTTGCCCACCGGCTGAGCGCCTTCCAGGCCACGGACCGGATCCTGGTGTTTGAGGAAGGTCGCATTGCCGAGCAGGGAACCCATGGGGAGCTGGTCGCTCAGAACGGATGGTACGCCGACATCGACCGGCGGCAGCAGCTCGAGGCCGCTCTGGAGACCGCCTGAGGTGGACCGGCGCAGGCACCTCACCGACATGAGCGACGCCGAGTACAGCATCGACGCCGCCAAGGCCGAGTTCCGCACTCAGCGCCGCAGCAAGAGGCTAGCCCTGCGGCGGGAGGCGAATTTCGACGAGGACGGAGAGCCCCTCAAAAAGGCCTTCGATTGGCAGATCATGCGCCGCCTGCTGAGCTACCTCGGGCGCTACCGGCGGCAGCTCGTAGCCGGCGTCGTCCTCCTGCTCGGCTACAGCGCCGTGGCCCCCGTCTTCCCCAACCTCATCGCTCGGGCGGTCGACAACTACATCGTCGCGGCAAAGCCTCCGTTCGACGCGCTCTCCGACGAGGCGCGCTTCAACGGGCTCTTGACCATCGTCCTGATCTATCTCGGCCTCAGGCTAGTGAATTTCGGGCTTCGCTACGGCTACACCTACCTGATCTCGTGGCTGGGCCAGCACATCATCTACGATCTCCGCCGGGAGATGTTCACCAAGATCCAGCGGCTCCACCTAGGCTTCTTCGACCGAACCCCGGTCGGCCGCCTTATCACCCGTATCACCAGCGACGTCGACGCCATCCAGATGATGATGACCAACGGCGTCATCGGCCTAGTCGCCGATGTCGGTCTCCTAATGGGGCTGACTATCTTCATGTTCACCATCAACTGGCAGCTCGCCCTCGTCACCCTGGCGGTGATGCCCCTGCTCTTCTGGACCCTCAACGCGCTTCGCACCCGGATCCGCGACGCGCACCGGGTAGTCCGGCTCCGAGTCTCGCGCTCGACCGCCTACCTGGCAGAGAACCTAAACGGCATGAAGACCGTGCAGCTATTCAACCGACAGGGGCGGAACCAGCAGCGCTTCGATCACCTCAACCTCGACCTCCTTGACGCCCGGGTCGAACAGATCCGCTGGTACAGCCTGTTCTGGCCAGCAGTCCAGATTGCCGGCGGAATAGCCACCGCTCTCATCCTCTACTACAGCGCCCTCAACCTGATCGGGCCCGCCTTCACAGACACCGTGACGCTCGGCGTCCTGATCGCCTTCATCCAGTACAGCGCCATGTTCTTCCGCCCTCTTCAGGATCTATCGGACAAGTACAACATCATGCAGGCAGCCATGGCCTCCTCCGAGCGGATCTTCAGCCTGCTGGATACGCCCGAGATCATCACCAACCGCCCAGACCCGGAGAGATTCACGACCGAGTTCCGGGGCGAGGTCAGTTTCGACAGAGTATGGTTCTCCTACCAGGACGAGGCGTGGGTGCTGCACGACCTCTCCTTCGCGATTCGCCCGGGCGAGTCCGTCGCCTTCGTGGGTCATACCGGCGCCGGCAAGACGACGATCATCAGCCTAGTGTCGCGCTTCTACGATGTGCAGAAGGGTGTCGTCAAGATCGATGGCAAGGATGTCCGCGACTACGACCAGATCGAGTTGCGACGCCACATCGGCATCGTCCTCCAAGACCCGTTCCTGTTCAGCGGCACGATCCTCAGTAACATCACTCTGAACGACGATACGATCCCCCTCGAGCAGGTGATGGAAGCGGCCAAATTCATCAACGCTCATGGATTCATATCGAGGCTGCCCCAGGGTTACAACACCCCTGTCCGAGAGCGGGGGGCCGGATTCTCCACCGGTCAAAAGCAACTCCTCGCTTTCGCCCGGGCGCTGGTCCAGAATCCGGACATCCTGCTCGTCCTCGACGAGGCCACCGCCAATATCGATACCGAGACCGAAGAGCTGATTCAGGACGCCCTCAAGAAACTCATGCAGGGCCGCACCTCCATCATCATCGCCCACCGCCTCTCTACTATCCAGAACGCTGACCGCATCATGGTGATGCGTAAGGGTAGGCTGATCGAGCAGGGTAACCACTTCGAACTGCTCGAACAGAAGGGTTACTACCGCAGACTGTACGAGTTGCAATACCAGGAGGGGGTCCGGTCAGGCTAGCAGAACCGCAGCGGACGCGCAGCCCTCACGGCACATCTGTACATCACTCTGCGACATCTCCCCTCAAGCCCCCACAGAATAGGGGCTTCAGTGCGCCACGGGGGCCAGCGGAGCGGCACGCCGCCAGCCCGTTGCCACCTAACATGTCCACCAAAGCAGAGGCCCTAGGAACTGGTTTGGTTGCGGACTAGACTAACCGATCACGGACCAGTCACGGTCCCAGTGGGGAGGGTTCCGAGGCAGATCTCACGTAAACGGGGGTGGTTCTCGGTCCCGCCAACGACCCTGCGGGCAGGGAGTCGGAGCCTAGTCGGCCGCGTTGCTCTGGAGATGTCTAGGTCAGAGATTCCGAGAGATCGGTTACATTACGCCTCCCGCGGACCAGAGGGCGCCTCCAGACGAGATCCCGCTGCCGGACTAGGGATGGCGAGCAGGGTAAGTGGCACGCTCCACCACGGCGGCACCCGGAGGTCGTCTCCACTCACAGATCTCATAGCTGCCTACTTCTGGCCTCAGAGCCCCACTCTATAGTGAGGGGGTAGGGCAGAGCAACACCTCCTAAGAGACAAGTGATCCCTCCATGAGAGGCCGGGATGCCCTCCCCGGCCTTTCGACTTTCAGCGCAGGCGGCCTGCTCCAGTCGCAGGCGGATCCTGGGTCGGCAGCCCGCTACCGGTCCATGATAACAACGCGGTAGCGGAGGACCTCCTCCGCACCGGGCTCTAGGGGCATCAGCAGGGTCCAGCGAACTGCGGTGTAGTCTTCGGCCTCTACCAGGACGGGGACATCGTTCCGGGTCACCAGCACCGGCGGCTCGGAGTAGGTGACACCTTCATCGCCCGAGTACTCTGTTAGTACCCGATCCGAAGTGGGGGTGGCCGAGCCCTCGACGAACGTCGTTCCCTCCGGCACCGGACCGATGATGCGCACTTGGCCGGCCGGGAGGGTAGTCTCACCGACATTGACGGCGAACAGGCGGTACTCTACAACCTGACCCGGTCGGGCCCTAGTCGCCTCACTGAACCGCTCCTCAACGACCCCACCATCGGTCGTGACCTCGCTCACCACATAGATCTGGGACCGTACTTCGACGGGGGTATCCTGCGCATAGGCTGCAGCTAGAATGACCGCTACCAGAAAGAAACTTAGGTGCCTCATCCCCACAACCATATCGCACACCGAAGACTGGGGCTACCGAAGTAGCTCGAAGCTCAGGGCATCTGAAGCAGACCGAACAGGTCGAGGTACGATTCAGCCTCCGCAACCCCATTCTCGGCAGCCCGGGCGAACCAGTGCAGGGAGAGTTCGAGAGCCCTAGGCACCCCGCGACCGTGCATAAGGGCCAGCGCAAATCTGTACTGCCCCTGCGGTTCTCCAGCCTCAGCAGCCTGCCTGAACCAGTAGGCTGCGGCCGCCTCGCTCCGAGGAACCCCCACCCCTCGAGCGTAGAGGTCGCCCAGCCGGAACTGAGCTTTAGAGTGGCCCTGCTCGGCCGCCGCGGCGTACCAGCCCGCTGCCCTGGCACCGCTCCACGGCTCCCCAAGGCCTGTCTCACTCAGGTACCCGAGCATGAACTGCGCCTGCGCGTGTCCGTCGGCTGCGACCTTCCCCCACGCCCTCCTGGCCTCCACGAAGCGGCCCTCCCGGTAGGCAGCCAGCCCCACCCCGTACTGGACCACCGGATCCACCTCCGGCTCGCCCCCACTGCCCAGGATCGGACCGGACTGCAGCACTACCAACACTACGAGGAGCGCGACCAGAGCGATCAACAGGGCCAGCCGCCGGCCCCACACCCGTGGCCGGACCCCTGACACGGGAAAGTCCTCTTCTTCTGGGACAAACCCCGGCCCCAGCCATTCACGTTCCGACTCCTCCTCGGCTGATCCGTCCCAGGCCCGGTGCGGGAATTGGGGCCACCGCGCCGACCGAGTGCGCGCCGGATCCCCCACGATAGGCCTGACCGCAACCTGAACCCCTGCGTCGCGCAGTACTCCGGCGATCTCCTCCGCATTGTCCCGGCTGATCGGGCGCGTGATCGGGCTGAGTCGCTGCGACAGCAGCTGCTCAAGTTTCACCGTGGGAATGCCGAGCTCTTTCGAGGTGCGGGCGACCACCTCCGGCAGTTCTGCCCCGGTAACCGGCGTCTGCACCTCCACAACGAACTGTTGCTCCACCCGCGGCCCTAAAGCCATATGCGCCTCGCTACCCCTCAACAGATCATTCTACCGTAGTGTCTACGGCGGGTTACCAACTTGACACCCAGCCGAACAGCTGTGCTAGACTCTCGTGGCGAACTCGGGGCCGTGGCGCAGTTGGGAGCGCGCCTGAATCGCACTCAGGAGGTCAGGGGTTCGAATCCCCTCGGCTCCACCAAACTGGACAAAATCAAGAACCTTCATGTTGAGGTTCGGGTCATCAGTCTAACGGGCGTAAGGAGATGGAACTTAGCCACTTCAGCAGGAGGAGTCTACATAGGGGGAAGCTTAAACCACCCGGCCTTATGACAGTGGGGCGGTAGAATTTGGATCGCATACAAGGCAGGGAGTACACCAAGCATCAACGGTACACAGAATGACACTCGACGACGATTATGACAGGCTGAGCGACGAGGAATTCGAGGATTCCTGCGGCTCGAACCGCGCGGATGCCAACATCCCACCAACCTCCGACGACGAGGACACAGGTGACTCGATCATCGGAAAGATTGAAGCATCGAGGACGGAACTTCTGGACCTGAGCCTCCGCAATCCGTTGCTGAACTACCGCACGCTCAAGTCTAGGGGAGTGGAAGTCGTTGATGAAATTCCATCTGCCGTGTTCGGCATCTTGGTGAATAAAGCTCGCCCGATGTCGTTCCTGCCCCACCGGGATGACGACAAGCAGGTATCCCTTGATCTCACGACAATCTCGGATGAAGACCAAGACGACGAGTTGGGTCAGCCCAAAGAAGATGACAGTAGCCCGGATGGCCTAGCCCCACGGTACACAGATAACCGTCTGCACACCAACGAATCAGCCAGCCAGCTGCAATCTCGCCTTCTCAAGACCCACCACGCTGTAAACACCCTGATACAAGAACAGGGCGTGAACACCCTTTTCATTGCCCTCGGCATGGTCGAGTGGTACGCATCAGATACTAGCGACATCACGCGTAGAGCACCCCTGGTATTGGTCCCAGTCAAGATAACCCGGTCTGATGTCCGGGGCAGATTTTACATCAGTTACACCTTCGAGGAGCTGGGGGCCAATCTCTCGTTCATCGAAAAGGTGCGGAACGACTTCGGTATAGAGATTCCTGGCCTGCCCAACGATGAAGACCTCGACATAGACGGGTACTTTGCGGAGGTTTCGACCCGCATTGAAGACTTGGATCGCTGGTCTGTAGACCGCAGGAGTGTGGTGCTCGGTTTCTTCTCGTTCGGCAAGTTCCTCATGTACAGAGACCTCGAGCCAGATACTTGGCCCGAGGGAACTGGGTACGGCCCCCGCGAAAGCAGCATCATACGCGGCCTGTTCGGAGGGGGATTCGCGGAGCCTGATCCAGAGATTCAGGAAGAAGACCATTTGGATGATCATCTGAACCCGGAGGACATTCACCATGTCGTGGACGCCGACTCATCGCAGGCACTGGCTATATTCGACGTCAACCAAGGGCGCAACCTCGTAATCCAGGGCCCGCCAGGAACAGGCAAGTCTCAGACGATCATGAACATCATCGCGGAGGCCGTAGGTAATGGTAGGACGGTTCTGTTTATCTCCGAGAAGATGGCCGCCCTTGAGGTAGTGAAACGCCGGATGGACGCCATCGGCCTGGGTGTCGCCTGCCTTGAACTGCACAGTCACAAGACGACCAAGCGAGCCGTCCTAGATGAGTTGAAGAAAACGTTGGAACTGGGTCCACTGAGTGTCGATGGGATAGAAGACGATTTCAGAAAGCTTGCCAGCGTCCAGAGCAGGCTGAACAAGTATGCCAAGGCGGTCAATTCTTCTGTCGGTGACACTGGAGTTACTCCGTACAGGGCCTACGGTGAGCTCATTCGGATTCGCGACCTGGAACGCGGGGGATCACCACTGCAGCGAGTGGAATTAGCAGGCATCGACTCTTGGTCTGGCGCCGATTTCGATTCAAAGCTGGAGGTCGTCTCCAAATTGCAGACTAGGCTTGCACGAGTCGGAGTCCCCAAGAGTCACCTCTTCTGGGGGTCGAGGCGGCGGATGCTCTTGCCGAGCGATCAAGCGGCCCTGGAGGAGAGAATCGATAGGGCGGTCGAGTCGTTGGAAATACTCGAAAGGAACATACGCGGCCTCACTGACGCCTTGGGGCTGAATCAACCTGAAGGTGCGACACAAACCCAGGCCTTGATATCCGTTGCTGAACGAGCGGCAGAAGTTCCCAACATCCAGGGAGTTGATCTATCTGGATTCGAGCAGCACTCTCAACGTGACGCGATGAAGCTCCTAGTGAACGTTGGCAACTCATGGGTCAAGCTGCATTCCGACTATGACGACATCCTGGAGCCAAGCGCGTGGGGTGCTGACGCACGGAAGACGCGCGACACTCTGTCTACAGTAGGACGCAAGTTCCAATCACGCGTGTATCCCCAATTCTACATCTCGCCCAATAACCCAAGCATACCTCAGGAATGGATAGACACGGCGCTAGGGTCGCTGGAAGCACAGACGGAAGCGGCTCACAAGCTCAGCGACGCCCTAGGATTGAGCCCGCCGGAGAATGCGGCCCAAACCAGAGAGCTTATGCGCATTGCGAAACACGCGGCGGACGCCCCCGACATCACAAGGCTACAAGGCGTGGGGCTATCCGCATTCGAGACGCACTCTCGGCGCGACACAATGAAGCGCCTCGTGGACGCAGGCAACTCATGGGTGAGGTTGCACTCTAGATATGACGACATCTTGGAGCAGAGCGCGTGGTATGCCGACGTGCGAGAAGCGCACGACACCCTCTCCACAGTCGGACGCAAGTTCTGGCGATTCCTGTCCCCAAGATACCGTCGAGCCCAGAAGAACCTCGCAGAAATGTGCCTCACCGCCCGGCCCGAGAGCACTCAGGGCCAGATAGATATCGTGGATACGATACTACAGGAGCAGGAGCATCGGCGGACGTTTGAGCGGCTGTCCACGACTGCCGGGGCTACGCTGGGACCAAAGTGGCAGGGTGAAGATTCCGATTGGGAGGCCATCAGCAGGATAGTAGAGTGGGCGCTTACCTTGTTTAGAGATGTCGACAACGGCGTGATAGCGCTGGATGCCGTCAGGTCCCTGCGTGACGACATGGACGCATCACAACTGCGTGATCTGTTGGTCCAAGTCAAAACGTCCTCAGAATTCCACGCGGAGCGAGTCGCCAAGCTTTACGCCGTCATCGACATGGGTATTGAGGGTAGTACAACCGAATTCCTCTCCCTACGCTATATAGAGCAACGGGACATCCTAGCCAAATTGTCCAAGGAAAACATCGAACTCAGCCAAGCCAACGTCTATCTCTCGAACCTGTGCCGAGCCGAGCCGCCTCGCAGAGTCGAGCGGCAGATGGAGGTCGTGGACGCGATACTACAGGAGCAGGAGCATCGGCGGACGTTTGAGCGGCTGTCCACGACTGCCGGGGCTACGCTGGGACCAAAGTGGCAGGGTGAAGATTCCGATTGGGAGGTGGTGGACCGCATCGTAGCATGGGTGCTTGCCCTGTTCCGCGACGTTGACGGCGGTGTGATCCCGCTGGGCGTCGTCAGGTCCCTCCGCGACGACATGGACGCAGTGCAAGTGAGCGGTCTGCTGGGTCAAGTCAGGGTAGCGTTGGACTCTCACTCCAAGTGTTTGAAAGCGCTTCAGTCCTTCTTAGAGATCGACGACTCGAGGCGATTCAAGAGTTCCACGAGTATCAGTCTGGACGATAGAGGCGAGGTGGGGCTAGAAGGGCTGGAGGCCCTGTCCTTCGTGGAACAGGGCGACATCCTGATGGATTGGTCGAAAGGGATAGAAAGTATCCATGACCTCGTGGGGTTCAACAGCGCGGCTGACGTCGCCGAGGCAGAAGGATTGGTACCAGTTGTAAAGCTTGGGGAGGAATGGCCAGAAGCGGTCCATCATCTGAGAAGTGTATTGGACCGAGCGTGGTATGAGTACATTCTATCACGTGCCCTGAGGGAGCGGCCTGCTCTGAGAGACTTCGCCGGGAACATCCACGAAGAGTTGATAGGACAGTTCTGTTCGATGGACGAACTGGCACTCGACCACAACCGCTCCAGGGTAGCCCATTCCCATTGGGCCGGGCTTCCCAAGCACAACGCAGGTGGGCAGTTGCGAACTCTGAGAAGGGAGTTCGAGAAGAAACGCAAGCATCTTCCAATCCGACGATTGATGGCCGAAGCCGGGAATGCCATCCAGGCCATTAAACCCGTGTTCATGATGAGTCCGATGTCCATAGCAACCTATCTGCCCCCTGGCAGCGTCGACTTCGATCTCGTGGTATTCGACGAGGCCAGCCAAGTGAGGCCGGTGGATGCGCTGGGTGCCCTTATGCGCGCCGACCAGTCGGTCGTCGTAGGCGACAGCAGACAACTACCTCCGACAAGGTTTTTCGATGCCGTCACCCAATCCGACGACGACCAGGATGGCAGCGTGGTCGCGGACATGGAGAGCATCTTGGGCTTGTTCCGCGCCCAAGGCGCTCCAGGCAGGATGCTGAGATGGCACTACCGGAGCCGGCACGAGTCCTTAATTGCGGTATCGAACCGGGAGTTCTACGAAAACGGACTAGTGGTCTTCCCAAGCCCCGATTCCAGTAGGGAGAATATTGGACTCAGGTATCACTACCTCCCAGATACTCAATATGACCGAGGTAGGAGCAGCACAAATCGAAAAGAGGCCGCCAGAGTGGCCATGCATGTCATGGAACATGCCAGGTATAGTCCAGAATTGACTCTCGGTGTAACCGCTTTCAGTTCCGCCCAGAGGGAGGCTATCCAAGACGAGTTGGAGAGGCTCCGACGACAGGATCCCTCCTGTGAGACGTTCTTCAATGACCATCCCGAGGAGCCGTTCTTCGTGAAGAACCTTGAGAACATTCAGGGCGACGAAAGAGATGTCATTTTCATAAGCATCGGCTACGGCCGGGACGCCAGTGGGCAGGTTGCCATGAACTTTGGGCCTCTGACAGCAGACGGCGGCGAAAGGCGTCTGAACGTCCTCATCACGAGGGCAAAACTACGGTGCGACGTCTTCACGAATCTGCGTGCCGCCGACATTGACCTAAATCGTACCAGTTCCCGCGGCGTGCGAGCGCTGAAGACGTTCTTGGCTTACGCAGAGACCGGCATCCTTGAGGATGCAGTGGGGGAGTCGGGGCGCGAGATAGACTCACCGTTTCAGAAGGCCGTCGCGGCCGAGCTCCGTTCCCTTGGCTACGACATCCACGAAGAGGTAGCTACAGGCGGCAAGTTCATAGACCTTGCAGTTGTTGACTCGCAACATCCTGGCAGATACATCCTCGGAATCGAATGCGACGGGGCTTCGTACCACAGCTCTAGGTGGGCGAGAGATAGGGACAGGCTTAGAGAACAGCACCTGCGGAACCTGAACTGGAGGCTTTACCGGATTTGGAGCACTGACTGGTTCCGCAATCCAGAGCGGGAGTTGAACCGCGCCGTCGAGGCCATCGAGCAGGCGAAGGTCGCCGAGCCCGGCAGTCATCCATTGCAACAGAGGGATAGATGCCAGATCGAGCGTTTTGACAATGAGGAGGTGACAAACGATTTGGTCGCCCAGAGATATGAACTGGCCCGACCCAGCATAGATACTCATTACATTATTTATGAGCCTCACGAGATTCCCCTATCTCTCCTGCTCAACCCGATCATCCAGGTTGTCCGAGTCGAAGGCCCTGTGCATGTGGGCGAGGTGCAGCGCCGTATTGCGGACGCCGTGGGCGTTGCGAGAATCGGCCACAGAATTAAGCAGAATCTCAACTGGGCCATCGACAACACAGTGCGGCGAAGAGCCGTGGTAAGAAAGGATGATTTCCTGTGGAGCACCGACATGGACGTACCGGTCGTACGCGACCGGAAGGATCTGCAAGGGAAGAGCATCGAGATGGTGGCGCTGGAAGAAATAGCCCAAGCCCTCAAGGTGATTGTGAAGCACTCCTACGGGATTGACCGTAAGGAGGCGGCGACCGAGACGGCTAGACTTCTGGGGTTTAGGAACGTGTCTAAGAACACTGGGAACCGGATTTGTCATGTCATGGATAAGTTGATTGGAAATGGCGACTTGATGGCCGTCGGTGCCCAAGTCATAATAGCCAACGAGCCTGGGCAAGAGTAGAGCGCTTTCAAAAAGACCCGTCACAGTCGGGATTCATCTCAATGAAATCGAGTATATGCTGGTCACCATCGCATTTTCTCTTAAGCTACGTCCGCCACGCGCATCCCTCGCACTCGCACGAACTAAGACACGGAGTAGCCTCGAGAATGTCCGAGTGTGCAAGGGGAGAATACCTGCACCGGAGGGGTCTGAGGCACCGCGAGGAGCAACTGGCGGCAGCCAGAGAGGACGCCGCCAGTCAGGTAGATGGTCTTGGTGTTCCTGCTTATGCGCTTCCCAGTCATAGCCCGTCCTGCTACACGTCATGTGACAACCTGTCTTCCAGTGTTGAGAATAAGCCTGTCCGGACGGCCCGGTCTCAGCTAGGGAACAGCACGGCTCTGGTAAAATGAGGACGCAGCAAAGCCGCTTTACGGGAGGAGGCAACCATGAAGGAGGGCGAGCCTGAGCCCACCTCGACACCTACCCAAGCCGGTTCCGACCCAGCACCCGACTTCCCATGGTTCAAGGACCCCGGGCCGTTCATTCAACACGACGACAACAGTCTGGAGGCCCGGCTGGAAAACATGCAGGGCCTCATTACCCCGAACCACCTTTTCTTTGTCCGCAATAACTCCTCCAGTCTGAGCTTGAACGCCTCAGAGTGGCGGCTCTACCTGGAGGGAGACGCGGTGACGGAGCCGCTGGAGTTAAGCTACAACGACATCAGAAGCCTCCCGAGTCGCATGCTGACCTCTTACCTGGAGTGCGCTGGCAATCACCGCGCTATGTTCGATCTCCTGAAGGGGCAGAAGGCGTCAGGCGAGCAGTGGATGACGGGTGGGATCGGCAATGGCGCATGGGTAGGCGTTGCGCTGAGTGATGTGCTGACGCTCGCAGGTATTCACGCCAGCGCCGTCAGCGTGCTGCTGGTGGGGCTGGATGTCGAATCGCCGGAGGAGGGTTTTCGCTACGTCCTGCCAGTGGAGAAGGCGATGCACCCGGATACGCTGCTAGCCTACGAACTCAACGGCGAGACGCTGCCCAGCGACCACGGCTTCCCCCTGCGCGCGCTCGTGCCGGGCTGGGTCGGCAGCGCGAGCATCAAGTGGCTAGGGCGCATCGTCGTCTCCTCCGAGCAGCTGTGGACGCGCAACAACACCAACTCCTACGTGCTCATCGGTGACCAGTACCCGCCGGAGGGCGAGTCGCGGGGCAAGCCTGTGACCATACAGGTGATCAAGAGCGCGCTCGCTCTGCCTTGGCCAGCGGAGCTTTCGGCGGGGCGCCACCGCATCCACGGCTACGCTCACTCCCCGGCGGGGTCGGTCTCGCGGGTGGAGTGGAGCGCTGACTCCGGGAGCACCTGGGCCGACGCAAACCTGTCGGGGCAGCATCTAGACTACTCTTGGGCGCGGTTCGAGTTCGTCTGGGACGCGGAGCCGGGGCAGCGCATGATCATGACACGTGCCACCGACATCGCGGGCAATACCCAGCCCGATCAGGTGCCCTTCAACGAGCAGGGCTACCTGTTCAATCAGCCTCTGCCCCACCCGATACGCGTAACATAGGCCATATCGCCAGCCTGCAGCAGAGGACGTATAAAGCATCCCTTAGGTATTCGTGCCGTTCCTAGTGCCGTCGCCACTCGTGCTGCCTCACAGCAGCAGTTGGAAGTGCGACTTGAAGGTTCTCGATTGTGTCCGGTTTGTGGACGCGTCGCACCTCAGCGTCCTCCGACCAGACATTCCCCCCCTCACAGGGCACGAGAATCATGGGGCCGTTGGTGACGTCATAGCCGTGTACAGCCAAACTTACGGGCTGGACCGCAATCTGGCGATCCCTTTAGCTCCTCCCACCCGTAGGTAGTGGCGTGAGATTGTCCCGCACCCCACCAGATCCAGCGAATCCGTCCTTGGAGATGCGTACCAGACCTTGGCGGAACCCACGGTTTTGGAATTGGTGCCGGTAGGGGGGGCATGATGAAGTGTGAAGGGGCGGTTCTCGAATAGGTTCTACCGAGTTTGCCCATACCAGAGGTCGGACCGCCTCGCGAGAGACTTGAGTAAGTCGCCCCGAAGCTCCAACAAAGTTGTCCTTGTCCGACCTTGCAGTTCCCTTGATGGAGGTTGCCTTGTCCTGGCTGGCCGTAGCTGGGGCACTCACGGTTGACGCAGGCTAGATCAAGTGGAAGTTGGTCGCTCTTTTTCACAGGGTGCAGGATCCACCAGGACTGGTCTATCCCCTGCGGAGAGCAGAGATAATCTCACACCACCCGAGCGCCTCCAGACCGGTCATAATGGAGTCGGCTCCATGCGCACCCTGCCACCCCCATCCCCCCTTCAAGCCGCCTTGCTGGCCATTACCTTCATGCTTGGCCTGGCCGTGGGGCAGGAACCGGAGACCCTCGATCCCCTCGCAGACCCCACCTTCGGCGCGGCCGTGCTCGAGGGCGGGTTCGAGCCCGACCCATTCGAGATCGAACTCGTGAGCGGTGGCCCGCTGAACGCCGGCGAAGCCGTAGGTGGGAGCTGCTCCGGCAACGTCGACGCTGCGCCCGACTTTCGGCTCGACTGGTCTGGGGAGGGCCGCGACCTGCACATCTTCTTTGTGACGGGCGGCGATACCACGCTGATCGTGAACGACCCTCTGGGCGCTTGGCACTGCAACGACGACTTCGAAGATGCCAACCCGCTGATCGCGTTTCCCGCCTCCCTGGCAGGTCGGTACACCGTCTGGGTGGGCAGTTTCAACCCCACCGAGCTGCTGTTCGGGCGGCTGTTCGTCACCGGGCAGCCGCTGAGCCCCGTAGCGTTCATGGGCGACAGCGGCAGTCTCGACGTTACTGCGGCGCCCAACTTCGGCAGCGTGGCGCTAGAGGTCGGGTTCACACCCGACCCCCACAGCGTCGAAATTCTCAGCGGCGGCGGGGTCGACGTATTCGCCGATCTTGGCGAGACCAACTGCAGCGGCTTCGCCACCGCGGAGCCCGACATCAGCCTCGAGTGGGGCGCCAGCGGCCGGCTGCTACGCATCCTGGTGGTTGGGAAGGGCGACACCACGCTGATCGTGAACGACCCCGTGGGCGGCTGGCACTGCAATGACGACTTCAGCGGCATCGATCCGCTGATCGAATTCGTGAATCCAGAGACCGGTCGCTACCTCATCTGGGTCGGCAGCTTCGCGAGCAGCAGCCTGATTCCGGCAGTTCTATACATCACCGAGCGCGAGATGGGTCCCAGCGACTTCTGAGCCCAGAATGGCAAACCGCCGGCGTTCGATTCTGTGCAATAATGGGCTCCATGGCGGTCCTGAACGCACCGATTGTGGCATCACCGGCAGGGGTCCCGTTGCGGCTGGCGGTCCTCCTCAGCGTCGCGGTCCTGGCGGCGAGCCCGGCCTTGGCGCAGCAAGCAGCACCCGACCTGTTCGTCGACGTAAGCGAAGAGGCCGGCATCGGAGCGCTCCACGAAGCGACCTGGGAGGAGTTCTCTGGTGAGAACTTCACCCGCGGCTATCTGGCCACGGGCCAGGCCTGGGGCGACTACGACAACGACGGCTGGGTCGACCTCTACCTCACTGGCGGACTCAATCCCAGCACCCTCTACCGCAACGATGGGGACGGTACCTTCAGCATCTCCGAGCATTCAGGCGAAGTAGGGTTGCCGGACGTGTGGACCGGAGGCGCGGTGTGGGCCGACTACGACAACGACGGCTTCAAAGACCTCTACGTCCTCGCCAACGGAGCTAACGTACTTTTCCACAACGAGGCCGGACAAGGTTTCCAAGGTGTCACCCAAGCCGCCGGCGTGGGCGACACCGGCAAGGGCACCACCGCCGCCTGGGGCGACTACGACGGTGACGGCTACCTCGACCTGTATGTCGCCAACTGGTCCTGCATTCCGGAGTGCCCGCGACCTGCCGACCCGGTCCTGGCCAGCGATCGGCTCTACCACAACAACCGGGACGGCACCTTCACCGACGTCTCCGGTCTTCTCAACGCGGTGAAGCTCCAAGGCTCCGCCTTCTCAGCCAGTTTCGTCGACTTCGACAACGACGGCGACCCCGACATCTACGTGATCAACGACAAGGCCGAGCAACCCATCGGGAACGTCCTGTGGCGCAACGACGGCCCGGGTTGTGATGGCTGGTGCTGGCACGACGCCTCGAGCGAGACGAGAAGCAAGATCGTCAAGCACGGCATGGGCCTGGCGGTTGGGGATTACGACAACGACCTGGACCTAGACTTCTACTTCTCCGACATGGTCGAGCCTATGGCGCTGCTCGAGAACCTCGGCGACCAGTTCCGTGACGCCTCCAAGACGGCCGGGGTCGGGGTGGGGCCGGGGAGCGTCGTCGGCTGGGGCACGGCCTTCTTCGACTTCAACAACGACGGCTGGCTCGATCTGTTCCTAGCCTCGACCGAGCTCATCTGGGCGCAGGACTTACAGAGGCCGGAGGGGATGCTGTTTCCCTATCCCAACCCGCTGTTCCAGAATCGCGGCGACGGCACCTTCCTCGACGTGACCCCCACCAGCTGGCAGCAGCAGCCGAAACCGAGCATGGGCGTCGCCTACGCCGACTACGACCGCGACGGCCTGGTCGACTTCGTGGTAGGCAACTTCGGGCAGGGCTACACCCTCTACCGCAACGCCGGCCTAGCCGGCGCGGAGAACCACTGGCTCACCATCCGGCTCGAGGGTCGCGCGCCCATCAACTTTGATGCGATTCACGCGCGGGTGTTCGTCACCACCAAGGACGGTCTGACACGCATGCAGGAGGTCAAGAGCGGCTCGAGCCTGGGCGCCGGGAATGACACGGCATTGCACTTCGGCCTAGGCGGGTCCACCAGCGCAGCGGTGAGGGTGGTGTGGCCCGACGGTACCGAGGACGTGGTCGCTGAGGTCGCTGCCGATCGGATCCTGGACCTGAGCTATGGCGAGGTCGGCCCGGAAGAGTAACGAACCTGCCCCCGGCTTTTCCCCCACCGACATCGCGGGCAACACCCAGCCCGATCAGGTGCCCTTCAACGAGCAGGGCTACCTGTTCAATCAGCCTCTGCCCCACCCGATACGCGTCACATAGGCCACGCCAGCCTGCGGCAGAGGACGTATATATGGCTCCCCAAGCATTCCTTGGTATTCGTTGCCGCTCCTAGTGCCGTCGCCACTCGTGCCGCCTCACAGCAGCAGTCGGAAGCGCGACTTGAAGGTTCTCGATTGTGTCCGGTTTGTGGACGCGTCGCGCCTCAGCGTCCTCCGACCAGACATTCCCAGCCCCCCTCACAGGGCAGAGAATCATGGGGCCGTTGGTGACGTCATAGCCGTGTACAGCCAAACTTACGGGCTGGACCGCAATCTGGCGATCCCTATAGCTCCTCCCACCCGTAGGTAGTGGCGTGAGATTGTCCCGCACCCCCACCAGATCCAGCGAGTCCGTCCTTGGAGATGCGTACCAGACCTTGGCGGAACCCACGGTTTTGGAATTGGTGCCGGTAGGGGGGGCATGATGAAGAATGAAGGGGCGGTTCTCGAATAGGTTCTACTGAGTTTGCCCATACCGGGAGAAGGAAGAATGATCGAGAAATCGCTTTCTGGACGGGGATGACTTCATTTGGGGAACGGCTTGAAGGGGGCGTGCGATCATCTTACAACCTAAATTCGAATTGCAAAGTCGAGCTAAATCAAAGACAGCGCTTCGCTCAGGCTAATCTGGCGGAAGGATTGTTCGAGGATGTCTCTCGGACTGTGCTCCGCTAACCACCCTGCTGCTGTGGCCTCTCCATCTGGAATCGAATCGAAAACGCTCTTGATCCAGCAGGCCAAGGTATCCGCTTTGCAGCGGATGACCAGATCCGGGTCAGCGACCGCGCCGCTGGGAGAGTAGAGGTAGCAGGCATCGATGAGGCGGGTGGCAGCGGCGAGTTGCTGGCGCTGGAATTCGCGGGGGGTAGACGAGCCTTCGGGAACGAGGAGGATGTTGATAGCACGGTCGGTGATGGCGTTGAGGCGGTCGATGGGGTCGTGGCCGACGAGGACGCTCTTGTGGTCAGGCCAGATGTCGAATTGGCCGTAGGCGGCCATGGGCTCGCGGGACTGGAAGGTAAAGTAGTCGGGATAGGCGAAGAATTCCTCGCCGGTGGCGCGATAGGTATTGTAGAAGGCGGTGACGTGGGCCATGATCAGATTGACGGCACCGACGCCTTCGAAGCGGTTGGGCGCCAGCAGGCCGAGCCGTCTGGTATTGCTGTAACCCTGGAAATAGTCGGCGGGCACAACGGACTGGTTCGCGGAGACGATTTCGAAGTCGCTGTCGCGGAGGCTGGAACTGTGCATGGTCAGCTGAAGGCCCCCAGTGGCAATCCGCCCACCAGATACAAGATCCAGGGATAGGTGTTGAGGGTTTCTGCCCAGTGTGTGGGCCGATCTCTCATCGGTAGTGACCAGATACGTTGTGAATTCCGTCCTGCGGCCACAAGATAATCTTATAAGATGCTCTACTCCCCAACAAGGAAATCCGATGTCTGCGTTGCCACCACCAATCGCCTGAGTACTATGCATGAGGCGATGATCGTAAGCTACTCGCCAGACGGCACCTGCGTCGACGAGTTGAGCAGTCCGGCGCGCGAGCACTGCTCGGGTATATCTTGGCGGCAGGCGGAATGGAGAGTTGATAGACAGCGAGTTGAACACTCCGACTCACCGACAGTAGCGACGGTTCTTTTGCTGAACGGACTCTCCAGCCCGGCCACCGGGGTGGCGGCGCGGCTCGAGGTCTCCGCACGACCCTCGACTTCGAGCCCGCCGGGAGGCTTCGATGACTGCAAGATGCCCGCGATGCTCCGGGAAGTCGACCAGATCCAGGATATGCGGCCTATCCAGACGTACCGGATCGGTACGCTTCCTAAAGGCACCGGAGCGGGCTTGTAAGGGGGTAGGTGTGGTGTGACTAGGCTCCCAACCATTCACCAAGCCTGCTATAGGCCAGCCCCTTGAGTGGCAATCGTCCTGATCACTCTGGGCAGTTCCCCTGGTACCAGCCGAGTGATGTTCTGGTTGGCGGGCTGTTGGGCTCGATTGTGGCGGCTGAGGTTAGTGGGAAGCCGACGGTAGCCCCCACCTGGGATGAGGCGGACGATCCCGGCGGCCACAAGCGAGGGGCCGACCCGACTCCAGAAGTGCGTCAGCGTGGCAGCTGGAACGAGATATACTTGACCTCGAGGTACTCCTCGATACCCCAAGCCCCCCCTTCACGGCCGAGGCCCGACTGCTTGACCCCTCCAAAGGGGGCATAGGGGGCTGAGGGGACACCATCATTGACTCCGACGATGCCGTAGTCGAGCGCTTCCGAAACGCGAAAGGCACGTGCGAGGTCGTTGGTATAGAGATAGGCCGCAAGGCCGTACGGGGTGTCGTTCGCCTTGCGGACCGCCTCCTCTTCCGTGTCAAAGGAGATGATCGGGGCCACAGGACCGAAGGTCTCCTCGTGCATGAGCTTCATATCCGGGGTGACACCGGTCAGGACGGTGGGTTCGAAGAACAAACCCTCGCGGGGACCGCCTCCGGCGACGACCATGGCCCCCCGGGCCACCGCATCATGAAGGTGCTCGGTCACTTTCCTGAGGCCCTGCTCGTCCACTAGCGGCCCGATGTCGGTCTCCTCGTCGAGCGGATCGCCCACGGTAAGCTCTTGGGTCGCTGCGACGTAGGCCTCGGTGAAAGCTTCAACTATGGGGGCCTGCACGTAGATGCGGTTGGTGCAGACGCAGGTTTGGCCAGCGTTGCGGTACTTGCAGGCGATGACCTCGTCCACAGCAAGATTGAGCTCGGCGTCTTCGAAAACGAGAACGGGGGCGTGGCCGCCAAGTTCGAGCGAGATCTTCTTAACGGTGTCCGCCGCCTTGCGGTAGAGGATGCGTCCCACCTCGGTCGAGCCGGTGAAGGTGACCTTGCGGATACGAGGATCGGCCATGAGGGCGTTGGAGAGCGGCACCGGGTCCCTGGCAGGTAGCACCTGGAGGGTCCCCTCGGGGCCGCCGGCCTCCCGCCACAGCTCGGCTAAGTGGAGGCTGGAAAGGGGTGCCTGCTCGGCCGGCTTGAGCACGAAGGTGCAGCCGGCCGCCAGCGCCGGCGCCGCCTTGCGAGTGACCATGGCGGAGGGGAAGTTCCACGGGGTGACGGCAAAGACGGGCCCGACAGGCTGGCGCAGGGCCATGGGCCGCTTTTGACCGACGTGGCTGGGGAAGGTCGCACCGTGGACGCGCTTGGCTTCCTCGGCATACCACTTGACAAAGCCAGCGGCGTAGCCGACCTCGCCTCGAGCCTCGCGGATGGGTTTGCCCATCTCGAGCGTCATGGTGCGAGCGAGCTCCGCGAGGTTGGCGAGGATCAGGTCGTACCAACGCATGAGGAGTTCGCTCCGTTGGAAGGCGGTGGTGGCGCGCCATGATTCGAAGGCCTCCCAGGCTATGCGGGCAGCCTCGGCGGCCTCCTCAGGGCCGCAGTCGGCCACCTGCGCGATGACCGCTCCACTGGAGGGATTACGGACAGGGAAAGTGCGGACAGCGTCGCGCCAAGCATCGGTTATGAAGCGCCGTTCTACAGAGGGTAGAGCCATGGAAGCAGTGTAGCTCCCACCCTGGACTCTCCGATGTAGTACGGAAGCGGTCCCCCATACACCCCACTAGTTTGTCTCAGTCGTCCAGGAAGAGCACGACGAGGTAGGTGCAGCAACCCATCGGCCGATTATCGGGGTGGCGCGTAGGAGCTATTCGGAGGGGAGAGCGAGGGTTCACAGGTCGTCATTGGCCCTTGCTGACCCCTCAGCATAAGCCCAGAGCGAAGCCTCATCTGTATGCCCAACCGAATCCCGGGGTACCGATGAAATGTTGCGAAGGCCGGTTCACCACCGGCCTTCTGCACTTTCGTTTAGCGCTCCAAGCGCGGTCTACTGGCTCTCGACCTGACCGCGAATCTCACCCGGCAGGTTGTTCAGCGTATGGATATTTATGTAGAAGAGGCCATCCAAGAACTGCTGCACCTGGTCGTCATCGAGCATGAAGGCACCGCTGAAGGTACCCTCGGTGCCGCCGGTGTTGCCGACCGGAAAGACCACGCCACCGTTCTCGCCGCGGGCACCGAGGTGAACATGGATCCCGCCGGCGATATCGGTTGCCACGTCGGAAGAGAGCCCCGAGTAGGTGCCGCCGATTACGAGCAAGTGGCCGTCAAGGGCGGCGATGCCCGAGCCCGTGCCCATGGTATCAACGGCATTCAGAACCTGCTCCCCGCTGATGGAGAAGGTCATGACTACGGGCCCATCCCCCATCTGCCCGCTCGCCACGCTGAACAGAGCGATGATTAACCCGAGACCGACTATGGTGATGACTCTTCCTGGATTCATAGCGCAACCTCCGATTATAAGGGTACACCAGGTAGCATATAAATCACGCGACCCAAGCGGAGAACGAGCCGACCGGGTCCATCGGTCAGTAGCGCGCGTCCTGGTGCCAGTTGGTCTGCCAGTTCTCCCTGGCCGCCGGGCTTAATCATGGCGTGGTCGTGGTAGATGCGAGCGCGCTTGGCTCGCGCTAGGTGACGACCGATCTTCACAAGCCGCTCGGAGAAGGCAAGCGACGTGGCGACGGGTGAGTCGACCCAGAGGTTGACACGCTGGCTGAATGCCCGTTCGTACTCCTCCCTGCTTCGGTCCCCACTCTCAGCACCGAGGATGCGGTCGCGGTTGGCCTCGATGGACCCGTCGATGGCGGAGCGGAGCTACTCGGTCTCCTGTTTGGAGAAGAAGTTCTGGTAGCGGATGAAGCTGCTCTTTCGGTAGACCGGCACGCCCCGTGACGGGGCCGCCGAGGGTCAGCACCGGAGTGTCGTGCCTCTTGAAGAGGCTGAGGGCAGCTGCAGACCGCTCGCTACTGCGCCCCGGACCAGACCAAGGGGAAGGTATCGCCCGTCAGTTGCGCCCCGTCGGGGACCTCGATGAAGGGCTTCATAACGTGCTCTCCGCTGTCGTCGAAGGTGGTGTCCTCGGTCATGAAGTGGAGAGCGATGGCTCGCCGGGGCCGGTTGCTGTGGTTGGTGCCGGAGCCGTGCCAGGTGAGCGAGTGATGGAAGTGCACATGTCCGCGCTTGACCGGGCACATCACATAGTGCAGCGGGTGGCCCTCGAAGGTCTCGGGCAGGTCGATGCCATCGGGCATCTCAGCCACCCGCTCCTGCTGATCGCCCCACTTGTGCGATCCGGGGACCATGTACATGCAGCCGTTGTCGGCCTCAGCGTCGTCGAGCGCGATCCAGGCTGAGATCTGCGCCGTCTTCGGCTGCAGCGTCGGCCACAGGGGTGAGTCCTGATGCCAGTGGAGGCGGCCGCCCCGAGCTTTCGGTTTGTACTGCACCTGATCGTGCCAGATGCGCAGCTCCCTGGCGCCGGTGAGCTGAGCAGCCATGGCACCCAGCTTCGGGTTGTCGATGAGGTGCCGGAAGGCGGGGCTAGCCTGCCAGATATTGACGATCTGCCAGATCGGGTGGTCGGCGTCTTGGCTCATGTTGTGGAGCAGAACCGGCTGCGGCGCGCTGGGGTTCTCTCGATCATCGATGACTCGGAGCACCTCATCCTGCAGGGCCTTGACTTCCTCATCGCCCAAGACCGGTCCCCCGTTGACGAATCCGCTGCGCCGGTATTGCTCGACCTGCTCTACCGTTAGCATGTGCTCCTCCAGATAGTTGGATTCGACCGAAGTCGAGAAAATCGTCTGCTACCCGGCTATGGCCTCAATGTGGAGTCGTTATCGCACTCTATTCCGTATGGGCAGCATCAGGGATGCATCAGCGTATTCTCGAAATCGACCTGCATACTGACAAAGTGCGACCGAAGGCAGCCCAGAAGCGTGGAGCGGACCGCTCTCCCTCCCGCTCTTGCACCCCTCAGCCACCCTCGAGTCGCCACAGATCCTCGGGCTTTTCCCGGCGCCGCGCCAAGGCAATTGAGGGGCCGTCCACGACAACCTCGGCCGGCCGCAGGTTTGACGCGTAGTTCGAGGCCATAGCGTAGCCGTAGGCACCCACCTCGCCTACTACGAGGAGGTCCCCCCGATCGACAACAGGGAGCAGGACATCCTGGCCGAGCCGGTCGGCATTTTCACACAGGGGGCCGTCCAGGTCCTGCGCTCTGGGTTCGCCCCGGCCGCCCCCCAAGAGACGGATAGGGTGAGAGGCACCGTACAGAGCAGGCCTGAGCAGATCTGCCATCCCCGCATCCGCGATGAGGTGGCGCCGCTCGCCCTCCTTGATGTGGATCACCCGGGTTAGCAGAACGCCTGCCTCCGCAACCAGCGACCGCCCCGGCTCGATTACGATCCGCAGGCCGAAGCGCTCTGCAAAAGCGACGACCCGCTCGGCGAAGCCCGAGAACGGGAAGCAGGGCACCGTGAATCCACCCCCGATGTTGAGAAGAGCCAGGTCGGAGAAGCCTGCGTACAAGTCGATGAGCAGCGCGAAGATCTCGTCATAGACGTCGAGCGATGAGACCTGAGAGCCCGCGTGGACGTGGAACCCTGCCAGTAGCCCCACTTTGGCAACGTCCGCAGCGAGTTCGGTCGCCTCCGCTCTCGGGAGACCGAATTTTGAGGACGCCGCCCCTGTCGCCAAGTGATCGTGCGTGCGAGGGTCGAGTCCAGGATTCACCCGGACCAGGAAGCGCGTGGACCGGATCGGCCGATCCCGCCAGAGTTCCCACTGCGAGGCGCTGTCGAGACTGACGAGTCCGATGTCGATCTCGACCGCCCTAGTGATCAGATCTCTGTCCTGACCAGGCCCCCCTAGCAGCAGTCTCTCCGGTGGGGTCCCAGCCCGCAGGGCCCGCTCGAGCTCCCCGGCAGTGATTACCTCCGCGCCCACCCCGGCACCGGCGACTGCGCGAAGCACGGTGCCGCATGGGTTAGCCTTCACCGCGTAGCGCAGGTCCGCGTCCGGCAACACTCCACGAAGGGTCACGATCTGCCTGCGGATCGCCTCAAGGTCATAGACGTACGTGGGGGTGCCGAAGCGTTCCGCGATGTGGAAGAGAGTGCTGTCATCTACCATCCGGTTGGATTGAGCTTAGCACCCTCCTCGCCAGCCACCACCCCGACAGGCGGACGGAACCCAGCCTGCTATGCTGGCCCCATGAACAGGCAGTTGCGTCGCGCTCAGGCCAAGCAGAACAAGAAGGTCGACCGGGAAAAAGATAGGCGTAGGGCCGCCCGTCGGGCCCGTATAGCCTCGGCCCGGCAGCGACGTCAGAGGGTGCGGGCAAGCCGCTCTGAGGGCCGGGCGACCGGGGGGGAGGCCAGATCCCAGGAGCGGCCCAAGGGACGGATGCCCGGTCGCTTCGCCGGGATCCTGATGGGTCTCACAGCCGCTTTCATCGTGCTCCAGGCAGCTGTGCCGCTCCCCGACCCGACACCCGTCAATAGCGTCCTCAGCGCCGGCTTCTATCTGCTATTCGGCTATTTCACGGTGCTCTGGCTCAAGCGGCGGGGGACCGAACGTGCGTTCGCGCTTGCGCTAGTCTTCGGCGCCGCGCTCGCGATTGGGGTCGAGGTTGGACAATTGCTCCGACCCGAGTATGCGCCCGACATCATCACCCTCGCCCTGACCCTTCCGCTGCTGGTACTTGGGGCCTTCCTCGGCCGGCTGGTGTTTCTCTTCTCCCCCTGAAGACTCACTCGGCAACCCCATAGATCCGCGTCTCGGGTCTGAACGCCGCCCAGGCGAACCAGAGCGTGTTGTCGTGTGGGAGGCCCTGCAACTGGGAGCCCGCAAGTCCACCCTCGATCGCCTGGCCAGCCAGGTTCCAGCGGGAATTTGTCTCGGCGTCGATAAAGCTGTCGCCATCCCATGAGAAGGAGAGTATCCGGCCGTCGAGGTTGCGGCTGAACACGCCGACGGCCCCGACATCTTCACCGTCAGCTATCACTGCAGAGTCGAGGGCACTCCCGGTGCCCCCCTTCCAGAATATGACGACCGGGAGGTCACCTATCTGGTCGTTCACAACCCGCGCCGCGGTCAGTACCTCCCAGGGGTAGGCTACGGCCTCGCCGCGCAACTCAACGCTCACCACCCGCGACTTGGCCAGGAGACGATCGTCATCCGGCCCTATGAATAGAAACGCGGGGGAGCCAATGTCGTCGTAGCCGGGGTAGGGGTTGTTCCCGTAGGGGCGGCTAAAGCCCGTCTCACGTGACAACACCACGCTGCCGGGGTAGCTGGCGCGGAACTCCTCAAAGCTGATCACCTGAGCCGGGTAGTTGAGCAGGGTCACCCCGGTCAGGATGCCGACGTTGCCCTGGCCCAGGATCTGGGACCACAGGGTGCTCCCTTGTGAGTCGAACATCAGCAGGTTCGAGTTATAGAGCAGCCCGGAGGTGCCGAAGGTCACCTCGGTCGAGGTGACGAAGTCGGGCAACTCCCCGTTCTGAAAGTCGTAGGCATCGAGGAAGGCTTGATCGAGGTCGATCAAGGGGGCGTCGGGATTCCTGGCGAGCAACGCGTCGCGCAGTTCGGCTGTGAGCGGCGCTCGCCGGTCGAACGCTATGGAGCTGTTGCACAGCGGGCAGAAGGTTACCGCAACCGGGAAACCGCCAAGGCTGTCGTTGACGATCTCGTGGTAGGTCAGGATCTGGAGCGGATAGGCCCGGGCCTCGCCGTTTAGTTCGAGCGCCACAACCGGCTCCCGGTCACCGATCCACTCGCTGGCCTCCTCCTGGCTGACGAACTGCGGGGCCGGGGTCGGCGGTGTCCAACCCAGCCAGTCCCCCTCGTGCCCGATCGAGGGGATCCCGTTCGGTTGCGGATTCCCGCGGATCACCTGGTCGAGCGGGATATTGGAGATGGCGGGGTCGATCCCCAAAAGGGGCTCGCCCTGAGCCATGACGATCCCCACCGCGGTGGAGAGCACGAGCGTGAGGGTGCAGCCGATTCGGTTCACAGGATCTCCCCCATTCCTCCCGGGGTCACCGGTCGGGTAGGACTTCTGTGGCCCTTCGGGGACCGGCTCCCCTGCCTGATTATTACCAGTCTACGCTCACCGCCGCGGGCGGTAAAGTTCGAGACCTGGCCTCCTCTCTAAGGACAGGTTGTGGGTAGGATAGGGGACTTCGGTACCGAGGAGGCAGGTTTATGGCAAAGGTAATGCAGGGAGACATCCGAGACCTTTCCCGAGCCGACGAGGGGCTAGGTCGCATCGAGTGGGCCTATCAGGAGATGCCGGTCCTCCGGCGGCTCGAACAGCTGTTCGCCGCGGACAGACCGCTCGACGGAGTGCGGATCAGCGCCTGTCTACACGTCACCACCGAGACGGCGAACCTGATGCGGGTGCTCGCTGCGGGCGGAGCGGAACTCGCTCTCTGCGCCAGCAACCCCTTGAGCACCCAGGATGACGCTGCAGCGGCCCTCATGGAGCACTTCGGAGTGCCGACCTATGCCGTAATGGGGGCGTCGAACGAGCTCTACTACCGGCATATCGGTAGTGCGCTCGATCACCGGCCGCAGGTCACCATGGATGACGGGGCTGACCTCGTGAGCGAACTTCACCGAAACCGTCGCGAACTGCTCAGCGGAGTGCTCGGCGGTACCGAGGAGACCACGACCGGGGTGATCCGCCTGCGCGCCATGGCCGCCGCTGGCGCCCTCAACTTCCCCGTAGTGGCTGTGAACGACGCCATGACCAAGCATCTGTTCGACAACCGCTATGGGACCGGCCAGAGCGTCCTCGACAGCCTTATGCGGGCCACCAACATCCTGGTAGCCGGCAAGACCTTTACCGTGGCGGGCTACGGCTGGTGCGGCCGTGGCGTAGCCAGACGAGCCCAGGGGCTGGGAGCCAACGTGATCGTCACCGAGGTCGACCCGCTGCGCGCCCTCGAAGCCCAGATGGATGGCTACCGGGTGATGCCGATGGCCGAGGCCGCTCCGCTGTCCGATTTCGTCATCTCCGCGACCGGCGATAAACATGTCGTGGACAGGGCGCACTTCGAAGAGATGAAAGATGGCTGCATCGTGGCTAACGCGGGGCACTTCAATGTCGAAATCAACATCCCGGCCCTCGAAGCGATGGCGGTCGCGAAACGTGAGCCCCGCCCCTTCGTAAAGGAGTTCGAACTCGCCGACGGCCGCCACCTCCGGCTACTCGCCGAGGGCCGCCTCGTAAACCTGGCCGCAGCGGAGGGGCACCCGGCCGCGGTCATGGACATGAGCTTCGCCAACCAGGCTCTTGCACTTCGCTACCTGGTCGAGCACCACGCCGAGCTAAACCGGCAGGTATACGTCGTCCCGGAGGAGATAGACCGGGAGGTCGCTCGGCTCAAGCTCGAGGCGATGGGGATCGAGATCGACACCCTGACCCCGGAGCAGGAGGCGTACCTGAACTCGTGGGAGGAGGGGACCTGACCCACGGACTCGCCCCGAGTCACCCGACTGAAGTCCATGAGGTCGAACGGGACCCGGCCGTGGGGAGGCCGGCACGCTCTCCCTGGGGGACTGAAGGCGGTCGGGGGACATCCTCACGGGATGGGGATCGGATGTGTCAGGCTAGGCCATGACCGATCTCGAGTACCGAATCGACGAGGCGCCGCTGATCGACACCCACGAACACCTGTGGGGCGAAGCTACCTACACCAACGCGGGCCCGGACATCCTCCAGGATCTGTTCGACAACTACGTCCTGGCCGACCTAGTCGTCGCCGGTGCTTCGGAGGGAGCCGTTCGGCGACTGATCGATGGGGATGACCCCGACGTAGCCGGTCGCTTTGACGGGATACGGGCCGCCTGGGAACGTAGCCGATTCACCGGCTACGGCGAGGCCGTCCGGCTCATTGCCGAGCGGGTTTACGGCATGGACGAGATCACCCCCGAGGGCCTCGAGGCGGCCCGGGAGCGGAACCTGGAGCTGCGAGCATCCGGCGAACGGCTGCGACTCCTCCGGGAGGTCGGCAAGCTCGATCATGTCCAGATCGAT
Source organism: Truepera sp. bin119 (assembly GCA_002239005.1). GTDB lineage: Bacteria > Deinococcota > Deinococci > Deinococcales > Trueperaceae > MPNL01. The sequence continues at coordinate 18,522 of MPNL01000019.1, read as the reverse complement.
GATGGGGCCTGGAGCTGCCTACCTGACGAGTCCGGCGTAGACTTTTTCCTCTACGACCTCAACTGGAGATCGTTCGCCGCCGCCGATTTCGAGTCCGAGTCGGTCTACCAAGAGGTCGGCGTCGAGATCACCGACCTCGAAGAGCTGCACCGGGCGATGGAGGTGGTCTTCGCCGAGCACGGCCCCCGCGCGGTCGCCGTGAAAACCCAACACGCCTACAACCGGACCCTGCAATGGCAGGCTCGCGACGACGCCGACGCAGCCCGAGCGCTCGAGAAGCGCCTCGCGGGAGCGGAACTCCCACTCGATGAGGCGCTCTGCCTGGGTGACTGGTGCCTAGCGAGAGGGGTCGAACTGGCCATCCGCCACAACCTGCCGGTCAAGATTCACACCGGCTACTATGCGGGCCATAGCCGCATGCCCATCGACTTCATCCGGCCCGGACACCTCTGCGAACTGCTGGCGACCTACTCTGAGGCACGCTTCGTACTGATGCACATAGGCTACCCCTACAGCGGTGAGATGGTGGCGCTAGCAAAGCACTACCCGAACGTCTACGTGGACCTTTGCTGGGCCTGGTCTATTGACCCGTATCGGTCACTGGATCTCGTGCGCAGCATGATCCACGCGGTGCCGATAAACAAACTGTTCGCGTTCGGCGGGGACACCAACTGGCCGGCCGCGGCGCTGGCCTACTCGTGGCAGGCGCGCACCTGGTTGGGGCGGGCGCTGGCAGCGGAGGTGAAGGAGGGGCTCCTCAGCGAGTCGCAGGCGATCGAGGTGGCGGAGCACCTGATGTTCCGGAATCAGCGGGAGTGCTTCGATATCGAGGGGGTCAGGGAGAGGTTGCAAGATGGGGTGGAGGGGGGCGTAAGCAGGTCAACCGAAGGCACCTGAAGTCACGCTGCCGATGAACACCCGCTGGAACAGCAAGAAGATGATCAGCGTCGGCACCGCCAGTAGAAAGAGGGCCGCCAAGCTCCCCACGTTCACCGCCGCGACCGGCACTGTATGCAGCGCCTGATCTCGCAGCAGAATCAGCGGCAGAAGGTAGTTGTTCCACGAACCTAGAAAGGTGAGGACGATCACCACCGCCTGCACCGGCATGCTTAGGGGCAGCATGATCCGCCAGAACACCCCGAAGTCTGAGCAGCCGTCGATATAGGCCGCCTCAACCAGTTCGTTAGGCAAGCTGTTCAAATAGTTCGCGATCAACACCGTATGAAAGGGCACCCCGAACGCCGCTAGCGGCAGGATCAACCCGAGATAGCTATTGTACAGGTCTAGACCCCGGATCAGCACGAACAGCGGAATGATCGCCGTCGTCAAAGGCACCAGCAGCGTGATGAGCAGCATAAGGAACAGAACACTCTTTAGCGGAAACTCGAACTTTGAGAAGGCGAACCCGGCTAAGCTAGCGCAGCTCACCGTGAGGATGATGGTGCCGGCGCTGACGATGCTGCTATTGAGATAGAATCGGGGCAGCCGCGGGTCGGAGAGGGCCCAGAGGTAGGTCCTGAAACCCCAGGGAGACTCCACAGAGCGGCTCAAGGCGAGGATGATGGGGAGCATCAGGGCGGTGGTGACAACGACCATCAGGAAGAGGTTGAAGCGTCGCAGGCTTCTGTCAGCTGCGAACACCTAGCCGATCCTCTGTTCTTGGAGCAAGGGCCTCTGGAGCAGAATCAGCACCACCGATGACGTGCCCGCAATGTGCCGCAGTCTAGGGTCTCTTTGCCCGCACAGCGAAGAGGGCCGAATCCTTCGCGGCCAGGGTGACGCATAAGGGGGACTGCGGGCCGAGGGTGCCCACCGCAGCGCCGCTAACTAGGTTCGTTACCTCCCCACTCCAGCCCGGGGCGTTCAGCCAGGCCGCCGCTGGTTCGGCGCTGGGATTGTGGACGAACAGGAGCAGGGTATCACCTGAGGTGGCCGCGCGCGAGAAGACGTTCGCACCCGTCGCGTAGCCAGCAGGTCTGAGGTCTACCTCATCGCAGAGGGCTGCTACCCAGGGGACTAGGCTCGAACTTCGGTCGAATGCCTGCGGCTGGCCCAGGAATGTTCCCACTGTAATCGCCCGACCGCGGCCCAATCGCTGCTGGGCCATGGTGACGTGAGTTCCCCAAGTCCCGAGCGGGTCCGCTCCCTCGAGGTGATACGCCTCTACGAGGTGGTAGCCCGCCAGTCGCCTGGTGACGCCGGACAGCAGCTGCACGGTAGGTCCGTCCGAGTAGTAGGTCTCGTAGTAGCGGACGCCAAGCAGTTCACGCCAGGCATCGGGGGGGATTCGGGGGGAGCCGTTGAGGCGGTCGTCAAACAGGCCGACGCCCGGGCCGGCGACCAAGGTCCCGCCGCTCTCGACCCACTCGCGGATTCGCCCGGCCAAACCGCAGCGGTCGGCGGCCGGGTAGGGATGGAAGAGGAGCTTGATATGCTCCGGAATGCCCCGCTCGACGATCACGCGGCCGTTTAAGTACTCGACGGGCAGGCCCAGGGTACCTAGAGCTTTGTGGTAGCCGAACAGTTCGAAGCCGCCCAAGTAGCCGAAGTCGGGACGCCAGCCGCTCAGCATCTCAAGCTGGTAGCTCTTAGGCTCCCAGAGGATGGCAGCCTCAGACGCAGGGAACTCCGCGTTCTCGAGCAGGTCCCGGTGGTTGCGCAGCATGACGTTGAGACCCTTAAGGGCCTCGGTGCGTTCGGTGAGTTCGCCTGTAGCGTTGGCGAGACCCCAGCCGGGGGATTCGGGGCCGAACTGTTCGGGGCGCCACTGCCAGAAGACTACCCCCTCGCCACCGTGGCTGAAGGTCAGCAGCACCTGACTGCGGACCTCTTCCGGAGTTCTGAGGTAGTTGCTGTAGAGGCCGGGACCGGGCAGGAGGGTGGGGGGCATGATGTGACCCTTGCCGCCGTTCATCTCGGAGACCCAGTAGGGACGCCCCTGGGCGGAGCTGCGGGTCGAATCGAGCAGGAACGACCACTCGCGGAAGTCGGTCATGTAGCAGGTGGTACCCCACACGTCGAGCTCTTCGGTAAACAGCCAAGTGTCGGTCGGGTCGGGGCCGAAGGGATCGTCGATCCTGGCTACAGGTCCGATGCCGCCGGTGTGGGAGACGACTCTGTTCACGGAGTCGTGCCGCCGGACGATGTCGGCCCGCCACTTCATCCAGTCCGCGACCCGCTGCTGATCGAAGCGGAAGCGGGTGCCGAGGTCGGCGTGGACACCTCTTATGGGCCACTCGACCTCAGCGAAGGAGCCATACGAACGTGTCCAGTGGTCGTTCAGGGTACCGATGTCGCCGTACTCGCTCTGCAGCCAGTCGCGCCACTTCTCAAGGGTAGCGTCGCCGTGGAGACTGGAGAACGCCGACATCACGAACGGCCACAGCTCGTTCCAGACGTCCCAGGCATAGAGTGCAGGGTGTGGGGCGTAGCGCTCGACGGTGCGCCCGATGAACTCGCCGCCGGCCTCCCGGGCCACCGGGTGGTCATAGTTGGGCCCAGGGCCACCACCGACGGCCATCGCGCTGACCGCCGAGGGCTGCACGATGTTACCGCCCTGGTCGCGGAACAGCGCCTCGGGGTGGCGGTCTTTGAACCAGTAGGGCATAGCGTCGGGCATCAACTGGATCAGGACGCGCAGGCCGTGCCGGTGTGCCTTGTCGAGGAAGGCATCGGTCTCGCTCCACACCCACTGGTCGGGCCGCGGGTTGACCTGCGACCAGTAGATCCAGATGCGGATCAGGGTGAGGCCGGACTCGACGATGTTATTCATATCCCGCTCCCAATCGCTCCGCTTCGGATGCGGGGGGCGATGGTACTGCGTGCCGATGAACATCCGGTTACCTCCTCTACCGAATCACTTGATGGCGCCCGAAGTCACGCTGCCGATGAACACCCGCTGGAACAGCAAGAAGACGATCAACGTCGGTGCCGCCAGCAGGAAGAGCGCTGCGAACAGGGTGTCGTAAGACACCTCGCCGAACTGGGAGAGCGCGCCGGCGTCGTTGGCCCAACTTACCGCCGCGAGCGCCACCGTATGCATCTCCTGGTCCCGCAGCAGAATCAGCGGCAGAAGGTAATTGTTCCACGAACCTAGAAAGGTGAGGACGATCACCACCGCCTGCACTGGCATGCTTAGGGGCAGCATGATCCGCCAGAACGCCCCGAAGTCCGAGCAGCCGTCGATATAGGCTGCGTCCATCAGTTCGTTGGGCAAACCGTTCATATAGTTTGCGATGAGTATCGTGTGAAAGGGGACCCCGAACGCCGCCAGCGGCAGGATCAGCCCGAGATAGGTGTTGTATAAGTCGAAACCCCTGATCAGCACAAATAGTGGAATGATCATCGTCGTAAACGGCACCAGCAGCGTTACCAGCAGAGTGAGGAGCAGAGTGTTCCTGAAGGGAAACGTAAGCTTCGAAAAGGCGAACGCCGCTAAGCTGGCGCAGCCCGCCGTGAGCAGGATGGTGCCAGCGCTGACGATGATGCTGTTTAGATAGAACCGGGGCAGCCTAGCATCGGTGAGGACGCGGATATAATTCCCGAGCCCTCCGGGCGGCTCCACAGAGCGGTTTAAGGCATGAAGGATCGGCAGCATCAGGACGGTGGTGACCACCACCATCAGGAAGAAGTTGAAGTACCGCAGGCTCTTGTCCCCAGCGAGCATCTAGTCGATCCTCTGTTCACGAAGGAGAAATCTCTGCAGCAGGATCAACATCACCAGGATGACCATGGTGAATACCGACACCGCTGCACCGTAGCCGAACTCTGAGAAGTTGAAGACGTTCTTGTAGACCTCGATAGCCAGCGTGGTGGTGGCACCATACGGTCCCCCGCCGGTCATGATGAAAGGTACCTCGAAGCCCTGAACCGCCCCGATGATGCCTAGCATGATGAGAACCAAGTGGGTGTTGCGGAGCAGCGGGAAGGTGAGAAAGCGAAACACCTGGAGGCGACCCGCTCCATCGACACGCGCCGCATCTCTGAGGCTCTGGTCGATCGACTGCAGCGAGGCCAGATACACCACCAGGTTGAAGCCCAGGCCGGCCCAGATGCCGACGACCACGATGGACCAGATGGCGAGCTTCGGATCGGCCAACCAGTTCTGGGCCAAACTGTCTAGCCCGACGCCGCGCAAGATGGCGTTCAGCGGCCCTAAGTTGGGATCATAGATCGTCTGCCAGGTAACCGCGACGATCGAGCCTGCCACCACGAAGGGGATGAAGATCAGGGTGCGGGCCAGGTTGCGGCCCGGAATGGGGTTATTCAGCAGCACGGCCAGTAGCAGCGCGATTGCCATGTTGACCAAGTGGCCGATGAAGAAGAAGCTGGCGTTGCGCAGAGACAGGCGGATCGTCCGCTCGCCGAACATGCGCTCGAAGTGTTCGAGCCCGACCCACTGCCAGGTATCGGAGACCCCGTTCCAGTTGTGGAAGCTCAGGTAGCCGTTGAAGCCGATAGGGTAGGCCACGAAGACAGCGAAGAGGGTGAAAGCGGGCAGTAAGAACAGGTAGGCCCCCCACTTAACCTTGTTCCTGCGCCGACCCAACACGCGAACTGCCCCCTTTCAAGAAGTAAGGGGTACTGGTGGTGACCACCAGTACCCACTGTCACCGGAGTCCTGAAAGGGTTACCGTCCCAGCACCCGCTCGGCGACCCTCTGCACCTCGCGCATCGCGACCTCCGCCGAAACCTGACCGGTGGCAACACCGGAGGCCGCCTCGGCTATGGCGTCGCGCACTTCAGCGAAGCCCCAGGCGTCATTAAGGAAGGCACCCTCAGCATCCCAGGCGGCCAACTCGAACGCCGTGGTCGCCTCCAACTGCCCCATATTATTGGCCCGGGCCATAACAGGTGAGTCGACACCGGACGCATACACCGGGATCAACACCGGGTAGTTCGCTAACGGGTCGCCCAGCCGGATGATCTGCTTCATGACCTCCCAGGCCGCCTCGATGTTAGGGCTGTCCTTGTTGATGCCGAACGAGTGACCCGTGCCGAGCGCCGGCATCCAGGCCAGGCCGGAGTCGGTAACGTCCGGGAACGGCATCGGCAGGGTGAGGCCTACCGTCCCTTCAGGCCTGATGCCGATGAGCTGGCCGCCCTTGGCCCAACTGCCCTGAACAACTATGCAGCCGTTGCCTTCGCTGAAGGCGGTCATGACGCCAAAATCCGCTCCCATTACGCCGTCCTGGAACACACCGTCTTCGACCATGGTCTCAAAGAAGGCCATCCCCGCCACCAGATCGGGATCGGTCCAGGGGATCTCCCCAGCGACCGCCTGAGCCTTCTTGCCCGGCGCGAAGTAGGCGAACAGTTGCTCGACTACGTTCAATCGATTCCAGGCGTCTCCACCGTTCAGGATCAGCGGCAGATGGCCGGCATCACGGCAGGCCTGAGCGACCGCCTTCAATTCGTCGTAGTCGGTCGGCACCTGGAGACCGAGCTCGTCGAAGATGTCCTTGTTGTACCAGAGCATGCCGCTGACAATCGGGTGTTGGGGAATCCCGAGCAGCATCCCGTCGACGATGGTGATGGTAAGAGCAGGTTGGACGAAGTTGGCTAGGTCGAGCTCGGCATCGCTGGCGATCAGGTCGTCGAGCGGCAGCAGATTATCCCTAAACTCGATGAGGTGCCCTGGCTGAAGCTGAACGATATCCGGCGCCTCACCCGCCAGGAATCGCGTTTTCAGGAACACGATCAGATCGCCAAAGGGCATCATCTGTTCGGTTACGGCGATACTTGGGTTCTGATTCATGAACTCTTCGTAGACTACGGCCTGGCCCGAACCCCAGCCGACGATCTCGATCGTGACATCTTGTGCCACTGCAAACCCCAACGCAAAGAGCACAATTATGAGGAGTCGGGGTGCCCAAAGTGATCTCTCTGTCATGTCTACTACCTCCACTAATAGGGAATAAGGATTCTGAACACCTACGCCAAGTCGTAAGCTAGTTCACTCCAAAAGTGCTCCTTAAATATTCTAAAGACACCCAAGTGGTGTGAAGCTCGCGGTCAACCCCCAACGTACTTTGAGGTGCCTCTACGGTAGCCCGTCACGCAGAATAGAGTCAATATGCAACCTAGGTCCAAGCGGTAAAGGACTTCCACACGACCCCTTTTGCGTAGGGCTTAAGGGGAACTGCCTGCCGGATTACTCTCCAGATTATAGAGGAAAGTCCACCCGCCGGCCCTCTTTGGCAGAGATGTAGGCACCGAGCACCATCTCCACGGAGACGCGGCCCTCCTCGGCGGAGACGTGCACGTCGGTCTCGCCGCGGAGGTAGGCGACCCAGGGAGCGGGGATGGCGGAGATGCGATCTCCCTGGCTGGCGGGTATGGGCAGGTCGAAGGTGGTCCACTCGCTGTCGCCGCGCCGCAGCAGACGGAGGGGGACGGCCCCGGGGGGGCGGGGGGCGGCGGTCGAGGGCCCGTCGCCGTAGTCCTGAATGAGGGTGCCTTCATCACCGTCGATCTCAGTAGTGTTAACGCCAGCGACAGTGGTCGAACCATTATAGAGGACACCGATAACACCCCCCTCAAAGCGGTAGACAGCGACGCCGTTGTCGTCGGTAGGGATGTCGGAGACGATCCGGTCGATGGTGGCGGTGACGCTAGTGGGGCGGCCGAAGATCCAGTAGTACCAGTCGGCCGGGTGGTTGGCGTCGTCGAAGAACATGCCGACATTGGCCTCGGCGTCGAAGTGCCAGCGGCTGGGGCCGTTTACAAAGCCCGGGTTGAGTAAGACACCGATACAGTGGCGCCGGCGGACGACTGCTACCTTGCCGACCGCGCCCTCAGCTAGGAGTTCCCGGATCTTCTGGTTGACCGGATCTTGGCGCATCTGGTAGGCCATGCTGAATTTGACACCGGAGCGCCTCACCGCGGCGATGATACGGTCGCAGTCTTCGAGAGTAGTAGCCATGGGTTTCTGACAGAGGATGTGCTTGCCAGCGGCGGCGGCGAGCTCGACGTGACCAGCGTGCCGGTTAGTCTCCGAGGTGACGATCACGGCGTCGATGCTGGGGTCTTCGACGACCTCCTCGGGGCTCGGTCGCAACGCGTAGCCGTAAGTGTCAGCGGCCGCGCGGCCGCGCTCCTCATTGTCATCCCAGGCGGCGACCAGTTCGACCCCCTCCATCTTCTGGAGGACGCGGCTATAGGCCATGACATGACCGTGGGCATGGCTGAGGATCCCAATACCGATTCGCTTCAAAATTCTCTCCTTAGTGATCCCCTCTAGAATAATGGGGCTATGGACCGGACGCCCCGCAACAGGCGCCTGAAGTTGCCGCCTAGGATAAGGGCGTGCTCGCTCTCGGGGACGAAATCGCAGTGGGTGCGGAAGGACTCGAGGGCCTGACGGTAGCTGATGAAGGCGCGGCAGACCGGGTAGTCCGAGCCCCAGCAGAGGCGCCCGGGGCCAAAGCGGCCGTAGAGGGCACGCACCTGCTCAATGGTGTCGCGGTGGGGGAAGTCCCACCGGCCGCCAGCGGTCCCGTAGTAAAACCCAGAGAGCTTGAGGTAGATGTTCGGGTGGCGGGCACAGGCCAGGACATCTGCGAGCTGATCGGGCTCTTTGGCCTTGGCGAGGCCGAGGTGATGGAGGAGGATCGGCAGTTCAGGGAGGCGCTCAGCCACTCGCCGGACGGCCAGTTGCTGATGGGGGAAGCAGGCGAGGCTCGCGAGGAGGCCGAGTTCGGCCGCGGCCCCGAAGAACGCCAGACCCTCGTCAGAACAGAGCCAGGCACCGTCATCCTCAGGCTTCAGGTAGTGGGAGAAACCCACCAAGGGGAGCCGCGCCGCAGCCGCGCGGAGGCGTCCGGCGGCCCCGGTTTGGTGGTAGTTAGGCAACCATGAGCAGTCTACGTCGGCAATCTGGTAGAGGCGGTCGGGGTGGCGCCGCACCTGCTCGGCAACGTAGCCGTTGTTATCGGGATTAAAGTCGATGCCGGCGCAGACGATGGCAGCCTGATCGACACCGTTCTGATCCATCTCGAACAGGAGTTGCTCTACGGTGCCCCGAGACTCGGGGTCGGGCACCTCCGGTCGATAGGGCCAGTGCAACCAGGCATGACAGTGGCTGTCGACGATCACGACTACGCAGGCCTGCCGAACACCTTCTCCCGGAGAACCGTCTGGTTCTCGTAGATCGACCCACCACGCTCCGCCTCGGGGAGGGGAATCAGCACCGGGACCTCGGCGAGGCGCGGCCGGTCGGTGGGCTCGCCTCGCAGAATGTCGGCATTAAACACCTCCCAATCAGGTAGTTTGATGAGCGGCCAGGCGTCTACGGCGCAATATTGGAACAGCAAGAGTCGTCGCGGGTGACTCGAGGTGTTCGGCGCCGAGGCGTGCAGGGTGCGGACGTGGTGCAACGAAATTCCCCCCGCCCCCACCTCGACGCTTACTGCCCGATCGGCCCCCTCGATCTCCTCGGTGACAGCCCCCACAAAGCGACCGTCCTGGTGGTGGGAGCAGATCGGCCCCCGATGGGAGCCGGGAATCATCAGCATGCAGCCGTTCTCTCGGGTCACGTCGTCCATGGCCACTCCGACAGCTAGCAGGTCGTCGTTGCTGTGCGGGTAGAAGGCCCAGTCCTGGTGCCACTCCACGGCGCTGCCGTAGCCGGGGGATTTCATGTTGAGCTTGTTGCCGTTGGTGCGGATGCCGGGACCGATAAGCTGGGCAACGATGTCGAGGATGGCGTCGTTGCGCATCGTCCTGGCGTAGACCGAGTGCTGGTCGACCGGGTCCTTAAGGCGGCGCAGGCGGGGCACCTCGGGGGTGTGGCCCGGCTCGAGGTCGAAGATATCGTCGTGCTCAGTGACGGCTCGGGATCGTTCCACAAAGTCGTCGGTCACCTGTCGGAGTTCGGCCACGAGGTCCTCGCTCAGTACGTTTTCGACAGTGACAAAGCCGTCGGCGTGGTAGCGGTCGATCTGCTCCTGAGTCAGCATAGTCCCTAATATCCTCTCTCCCACACGCGGGGCGCTAGAAGAACGGCTCGATCCACTTTTCAGGGATCTCGAGGCCGAAGCCGGGGGCGTCGCTCGGCACCAGCCAGCCCTCCTCGGCGACCGCCTGGCCAGGGATCCTCACGGCCTCGTCCAGCGGGACGCCGGGCGCCGAGCCGACGAAGTACTCGGTCCAGGGCACGCACGCTACAGCGTAGCTGAAGTGCTGGCCAAAGGGGTTGCGGGCACCGCCGTGGAGGATTACCTGCTTGCCGCTGGCGTCGGCCGCAGCGGCGATGCGCAGACAGGTGGTGAGGCCACCGCACCAGTTGATGTCGGGCTGGAGGATGTCGACCGCGTCGTGACGCAGCGCCCGCTGGAAGGGCAGGTGAGTATACCAGTGCTCGCCGGTGGCGAGCGTCTGCCACGGGAGCCGGCGGCGCAGCTCGAGGTGGGCATCGAAGTCCTCAGGGATCAGGCACTCCTCCAGCCACTTGAGTCGGTAGGGGCGCAACGACCCGGCCAGTCGCACCGCATACTCGACATCGAGAGCCATCCAACAGTCGAGCATCAACTCGGCATCCTCACCGATTAGCTCGCGCGCCTCGGCGACTCGGGTCTCGTTCTTGGCAAGGCCCTCAAGGCCGTCAGCAGGCCCGTAGGGGCAGGGCAACTTGAAGGCGGTGAAGCCCAATTCCCGGTACCAGTCGATGTCATCGCCGGTGGCGTAGCAGTAGAGCCGATCCTTCTGGGGGCCGCCGATGAGGCTGTAGACGGGCAGGCCTAGCTGCTTCGCCTTGGCATCCCAGAGAGCCAAGTCCACGGCGCTGACGGCGTAGGAGGCCAAGCCGGTGGAGCCGTAGGGCATGGTCATCCGCCACATCATGTCGGTGAGCCGCTCGATCGCGAAACCGTCCTCGCCGATCAGATTGGGTGCGATGTGGTCATCGATAACGGCGGCGGTCGCCCGCCCGTGGTCGGTCAGGCCCAAGCCCCAGGTACCGTCCTCAAGCGTGACCTTGCACCATACCTGCCCCCAGGTTCGTGGCAACCACAGGCTGCGGTGGCGCTTGACCCGGGGGTAGCGCGACATCGGGTTGGCCACCTCAGCATCCACAGTCCAGGAGGGGCGCCACTGCTCGGTGCCTGCCCCCCGCTCGGGCCAGTCGATCCGGACTGCGCGAATGTCAGCGATCTTCATAGTAGAGCACCTCCCTGCCGAGTCGCCAGGGGCGAGCCGCCCCCCCGTTGCTGGTGCCGCCTAAGGTGGCAAGATCGCTGCAACCGAAGGTCACGGTCACAGCCTTGAGGAGATCGACCCCAGATCCGTGACCGACCTCCAGGGCCGATGCCAGTCGAACGGCGTGGGTGATCTGCAGGTGGACGCAACCCGCTCCAGACCGCTTTAGGCAGCACTCGGGACCGCGCGCAGCGGGAGCTGCTCAGGAGGCCCCAGCAAAGACTGTTGCCCTGCGGAGGTTGCAAATCGTCTTGAAAGACTGCGCCCATCTCAACTAGCCGCCAGGGCTGACGTACCCGCCTGCGAACTGCGGCAGGCTCCAAGAGCCGATAGACGTCACCCGCAAGCAGCGCCACGGGCTTCGCCGGCATCACGCTGCGCCTGAAGCCGGGCCGTCCGACATCCATCTCGATCCTCTGCAAGGTGGCACGGAGGATACGCTTCCGTAACCCATAACTAGCCGCAACGCCTCATCAGATACGCCAGGGATCGAGCAGGACCTTGGAGACGTCGCCGGGTGCCTCGATCAGCCGATCGAACCACTCCCCTCCGGCGGCGAGGGGGGCTTCGATAATCCAGGGGTCGAGCCGGACCTCCCCATTGGCGAGCAGTTCGACCGCCGCTCGGAAGTTTGCCGGCGCGTAGGCGAAGGAGCCACGCACGGTGACCTCACGGCGGATGATGTCGGCAGCAGGCATGGTGCTCTCCTCCTCGTGGAGGCCGCTCAGCACCACCGTGCCGGTAGCCATAGTGGCGGCGACGCACTGGGTGCGGGTGGTGGCAGTGCCTACCGCGTCCACAGCGACGGCCACACCCCGACCGCTTGTCGCCTCATGCACCATCTCGACCACGTCGACAGAGCGGGGGTCGAGGGGCTCGCCGCCGAGGTCCGCACCCATGGCGAGCCGCTCGAGATCCAAGTCGACAATGAAGATCTGATCGGCGCCCTGTCGTCGGAGGATCTGGAGCGAGAGCAGTCCGATCGGTCCAGCACCGATTACCAAGCACGCCTCGCCAGCGACGGCCCCAGCCAACTCGCCGATGCGCACCGCGCAGCCGACGGGCTCGACCAGAGCACCGGTGCGGACCGCCATACCCTCAGGCAGCAGAGTAACCGACTTCGCAGGCACCACGACATACTCGGCGTAGGCACCGGGCCGGTGGGCACCGAGGAGCACCCTCGAGGGGCATAAGTGATCGAGGCCGCGCCGCTGCAATTCGGACTCGCCGCTGCACGACAGCGGGTTCACGGTAACAGGGAGACCCACCGCAAGATCGGGGTTGAGGCGCTTGGCGCCGACGCCAAGCGCCTCGATCTCCCCTGCGAACTCATGACCCATGACGAGCGGGGGCACGCGCAGAGCGTTGTGCCCGAGGTAGCCACTTAGCTCGGAACCGCAGATCCCGGCGTAAGCGACCCTGATCAGAGCCTCGTCCGAACGCGGGCTGGGCTTCTCCCACTCCCGCATCACCAGCTTCCGGGGGGCTTCCCACACCAAGGCTCTCACACCGCACCTCCGAGGCGACACTCCATACCGGTCTGGTCCTTGAGTCTATCTCACACGCCGGGTAGGCGGGTATGATAGCTGGATGTACCCCGACCAGAGGAGGTGCGTATCAGGCCTCGTAGAGCCCGTGGTTTTGGAATTGGTGTCGGTAGGGGGGTCATGACGAAGAGTGAAGGGGCGGTTCTCGAATAGGTTTCACCGAGTTTCACCCACACCAGGGGAAGGAAGAATGATCGAGAGATCGTTCTTCAGACAGGGGTAACTTCATCTAGAGAACGGCTTGAAGAGGGTAAGAGATGACCTCACGTTACGACCGAAGGGTGGGCTGGAGATGAACATAGAACTTGGTCAGGACCAGATCGAGTTCTACCGAGAGAACGGGTTCATCGTCATCCACGACTTCCTCACACCCGAGGGGCTCGAGGCCTGGCGCGAGGCCGTGGACGAGGCGGTTGCGGCTCGAGGACGGACCAGGTTGGCGAACCGTGAGGGCGGCGAGCGCTGGGATGACAGAAGCCGCGACAGCTACCATCAGCAGGTGTTCGTGCAGCGCATGAACCTGTGGATGGACAGCGAGAAGGTGCGGAAGCTTATCTTCGACCCGTGGACCGGCAAGATGGCTTGCCAACTGACTGGGGTCGACGGGATGCGCATCTGGCTCGACCAGGCGCTCATCAAGCCTCCCTGGGGCAACCCCAGTGCCTGGCACCTCGACAACCCCTACTGGTCGTTCTCTTCGCGCAACGCCATAAGCGTCTGGGTAGCACTCGACGATGCCACACTCCAGAACGGCTGTCTATACTTCATCCCTGGCTCACACAAGACCATCACCTTCGACAACGTCGAGATCGGATCGAACATAGGTGACCTGTTCAAGGTCTATCCAGAATGGGCGGACAAGGAGGCGGTGGCAGCCCCGATGAAGGCGGGGTCGTGCTCATTTCACTCCGGCTTGACGGCACATGGGGCAGGGGCGAACATGACGCCGGGCTGGCGCCGGGCGATGATCTGCGGGTACATGCCGGATGGGAGCACCTTCAACGGTAAGCAGAACGTGCTGCCTGACGAGTATTTCAACAGCCTGGAGGTGGGGGACGTGCTTGACCGAGACGAGCAGAATCCGCTGATCTATCATGTCAGCAAACCGCCTGTGAGGGGCTGAACCGGGGGTGCTATGAAACGTGTAGGTTTCCTGCTCAAGGTTAAAGAGAGCAGGATCCAGGAGTATAAGGCGCACCACCAACGGGTGTGGCCCGAGATGCTTGAGGCACTCAACCGCGCCGGCTGGCACAACTACTCGCTATTCATGCGCGAGGACGGGCTGATGTTTGGCTACTTCGAGACGCCGGAAGATTTCCAGGCAGCCCTAAACAGCATGGCTGAGGAGGAGGTCAACACCCGCTGGCAGGACTTCATGGCACCCTTCTTCGAGAGCGTAAGCGGCGCAGGAGGCGATAACGACATCCACGCCGACAAGATGATGCTCGAGCTCGAGGAGGTCTTCCATCTTGACTAGACGGCTCGAGGGCCAAGTCGCCTGGATCAGCGGGGGTGCCTCCGGCTTCGGGGTCGGAGGTGCTAGAGAGGCTGCGCAGCGAAGCCCTAACCGGTGCGATGGCTCAGGCTGAAGACGAGGTCATCCCGGTCGTCCAGAGAGCGCACACGATCCGATAAGGGGGGATGAGCCATGCCATTAAGAGTTGCGGTCGTCGGGGCCGGTGGGATCGGGAACACGCATGCGAGGATCTACCACGAGCACCCGGAGTGTGAAGTCGTCGCCATCGTCGACATGGTCCCAGAGCTTGGCAAGAAGACTGCCGAAAAGTTCGGTGCTCAGGCGTTCACCTCGGTCGGGGAGCTGCTCGCGAGCGGATCGGAGATCGGTCTCGCCAGCGTCTGCACCGCCGGCGAGGAGAACGGCAGCCACCACTACCAGCCGACCATGGAGCTGCTCAGAGCGGGCATCCCGGTGCTGGGCGAGAAGCCCATCTCCAATAAGATCCCCGAGGCTGAGGAGATGGTGGCGCTGGCCCGGGAGAAGGGGCTGCGCTACGGCATCAATCTGAACCACCGCTTTACCCCGGCGGCGAAGCGCGCCAAGGAGTGGGTCGATCAGGGTCGGCTGGGCGAGATCAACATCATCAACATGACGATGTGGATCAACAATCCCAACGAGAGTTCACCCCACTTCCACATGCGCGCCCTCCACCCGCACTCCCTCGACGTGATGCGCTACTTCGCGGGCGACGTCGCCAAGGTGCAGGCGTTCTTCAAGAAGGGCAAGGGTCGGAAGATCTGGTCGAACGTGCAGGTCAATCTGCTGTTTGCGAACGGCATCATCGGCCACCTCACCGGCAGCTACGACGCCGGCGGCAGCTACGGCCTCGAGACGCTCGAGGTGGTCGGCTCTGATGCCCGCTTCGTGCTGCGCGAGGCCTGCCAAGAGCTGGAGTTCTATCCGCGGTCTTCCCGCGAGGTCGAGCGCTACAGCTTCCTGGGCGGTATGCTGGCCTTCCCCGAGACGTTCGGTAGCCGCATCAACACCTGGATCCAGCAGAACCTAGACGGCGCCGCCCCTGAGGAGATCGATGCCTCCGGGAGCGACGCGCTCAAGGTACAGCGCATCATCGAGGCCGCCATCGAATCGTGGAATACAGGGCGGGTGATCAGCCCCTAGGGGGAAGCGCCATGTCGCTCATCACCGTAATCGGTCGCGGCCACTCGGGCACTCGGATCATGTCGCACACGCTCTACGCCAGCGGAGTGTATATGGGTGATGCGCTTAACCCCTCAGGCGACTTGGTGCCCCCCTGGCATCTGTACGACGCCTGCCGCGTCTTCGCCCGCTACGTCCACTGGCAGGGCGGCCTGAGTTGGGATTTCAGTGAGGCGCTCAACACCGAGATCCCTGAGCGCTTCACCAGCCTGCTCTACCGCTACCTGAAATCGGTCCTGTCCAACCGGTCTGAACACCGGGGCTGGAAGATCCCCGAGACGACGCTGATCTATCCCTGGGTGGCGCGCCTCTTTCCGGAGACCAAGTTCATCTTCTGGGTGCGCAACCCCCGCGACGGCATCCTCAGCCAGCACAAGACCGACGACCTCCGCGACTTCGGCATCCGCTACCCCGACACCACAGATGAGCGCCACAGGCGTGCGATCTCCTGGAAGTATCAGGACGACCTCGTGCGCGCCACCCCGCGACCCAGCCACTGGCTCGAGGTTCGCTACGAGGATTTCGTGCTGCACCAGGAGCGGGAACTGGCACGGCTCGAGAGCTATCTGGGGATGAAACTGGCCCGAATCGTGGTCCGGCCCGAGAGGATGAACCGCTTTGAGAAGGATAAGGAGACCAACTACTTCGACTTCCTCGGGTCGGCGATGCGGGCCTACGGCTACGAGGTTCCGATTCCGAAAGCGGGCTGACAACCCGCAGGCCCGACACCATGAACGGGAACCGGTTCCCGGAAGGGGAGGCTAACCGTGCCCGACTTCGGCATCGTCGACACGCACCTGCACATCTGGGATCCGTATGAACTGCGCTACCCGTGGCTCGACGACATCCCCCTGCTCAACAAGAAGTACCTGCTCGAGGACTACCGGCAGGCGACAGCGGATCTCACCATCGAGCGCATGGTGTTCTTACAGTGCGAGGTCGCCTTCGACCAGTTCCTCGACGAGGCCCGCTGGGTCGCCGGGGTCGCCCGTGAGGACCCCCGCATCGAGGGGATCGTCGCCTGGGCCCCCTTGGAGCAGGGGGAGGCCGCCGCCGAGGCCCTAGATCAACTCGTCGAGATCCCTCAGGTCAGAGGGATCCGCCGGATTATCCAGTTCGAACCCGACCCGGAGTTCTGCCTCCAGCCCGCCTTCGTCGAGGGCGTCCGACTGCTCGAGCGCTACGACCTATCGTTCGACATCTGTATCAAGGGGGATGAGCAATTCGCCAACACCCTGGAGCTGGTGCACCGCTGCCCGAACGTGCAGTTCATCCTCGATCACATCGGCAAGCCCGACATCGCCGGCGGGGTGCTCGACCCGTGGCGGGCGCAGCTGCGCGAACTCGCCTCGTTCGACAACACTACCTGCAAGGTCTCGGGACTCGTCGTCGAGGCGGACATGCAGAACTGGACCCCCGAGGATCTAAGACCCTACCTCGACACCGTGTTCGACACCTTCGGCTTCGATCGCGTCACCTTCGGAGGCGACTGGCCCGTAGTGCTGCAGGCGGCCGAATACCGGGAGTGGGTAGCGGCACTCGATCTCGTCCTCGAAGGTACCAGTGAGGACGAAAGGCGTAAGCTGTACCGGGACAACGCCATTGGCTTCTATCGGCTCGACCCTTGACCCGACTGGCCAGGGTGTAGTGAGGGAGTGAGGTGGTGAACAGTGGGGATCCCCGAAGCCCACCGGCGACAGCTCGACGAGAGCGGTGTCATCGTCATCCCCGACGTGCTATCGCAACCGGAGATCGACGCTTATAGGGCGCGGCTGCTGGAACTCGCCGAAAAGGAGCGAGAGGACGGCACCGCGAAGATCCACACCGGCGGCGGCGGCCAGCACGTCCGCTGGCTGGTGAACAAGGGCGAGATGTTCGAACGGATGCTGGGCCACCCCAAGGTGGATCCCTACTTCGAGTACCTCTTAGGCGACGACTACACCCTCAGCACCCTCACCTCGAACATCGTCTCACCTGGCGCACCCGACGGCAACTACCACCGCGACCACGCAGCCGGCAGGCTGTCCGGCGTCGTGCCGTTCCCGCTAGTGGCCAACAGCCTGTGGCTTCTCGAGGACTTCACGCCCGAGAACGGCGGCACCCGCCTCGTCCCTGGCAGCCACAAGTTTCCGAACGGCCCGGAGTCCGACCTCGAGGCGCACCCGAACGAGATCCGTGTCGAGGCGCCGAAGGGCTCTGTGCTGCTCTTTAACGGCTCGGTGTGGCACTCTGCGGGCGCGAACCGGACCGACCGGGCCCGGATCGCCCTGATCTGCTTCTGCTGCCGGTCGTTCATGAAGCCGATGTTCGATTTTGTGAACCACCTCAAGCCGGAGGTGGTGGCGCGGGCGACGCCGGAGCTGCGCCGAATCTACGGGTTCGATTCTCGGCCGAGACCGCCAGATCAGCCGAACAGACTGGCCTGACCGAGCCCTGAGCAGGGCGGCCGGTCCCGTTCACCGAACAACTGCGGGCTGCAGGAGCGCCCGCAGCATCCCGGTCCCGGCTCCGATATTGTCAGCGGGCTCCGCCAGCAGAGTCGGTCCTCAGGGGAGGCGTTGCGAACCGCTTCGAGGACTATTGCAGGAAGCCCAAGGACGGACAAGAACGGCTCCGTTGGGGCTTCGGGTCTGGAGCCGACAGCAGCGGTTCTAGACAGTCAGAGTGTCAAGACAACAGCGAGTGGTGGTCCGCGTGGCTATACTGTTGCCAGTTCGGTAGCTTGGGTAAAACTGGCTGCCTGCCGATTCATGATGCGACGGGTAGCAAGATGCCAATCAGTTAAGAAGATCGGTTGATCCTGGGAATGATGTCTTTTCGTTCAAACTCTTAGGGAGCCTCTCAGAGGGTATCTGGGTCTTGGATCCTCATCCTCTTTTACAGACTCTTTCCTTAATTATGGCCCTTTTGAGAGGTTATTAGGTCCTGCCATGCGTCCGCAGGGCGTGATAGCGTCTATCCATGCATTTCGGGCAACGGAATGAGCGGTTACGGGCTTGACTTTTGAGCCCATTCATGCCACAATAAGGACATGAACATCGTGTCAGTTTTCAAGAGTTTTCCCGACCAGCACGCCTGTATCGCGCACCTGGAGCGGGTACG